>JBGTCD010000107.1:0-10784 GCA_041749015.1 Cyclobacteriaceae bacterium | reverse complement strand
ACACCACTTTCTGTTAGTTTCTTTACCAGTCCTTCTATGTTTTGAACCCGGTAATTTATCATGAACTCTTTTTTTGAAGGAGCGAAGTATTCACTTCCCTGGTTAAAGGGACTCCATTGAAGATAGTTGATCTCATCTGGTCTGTTGGCATTTCTAAATTCAAAACTCGAGCCCCATTGGTTTACTTCCAGCCCTAAATGCGTTGAATACCAGTCCTTTGTTTTTTGGGGGTCGTCTGAGAAAAAGAAAATACCCCCGATTCCAGTCACCTTAGGGGTTAGGTCTGTTTTTGGACTTTGCTTTTCTGGTTGGTTGGTACTTTCCATTGTATTAGATTTTTCAGTTGATGAATTGCAAGCACTTATCAAGGCTGCAATGAAAATAAGTGATAGTTTTTTCATTTAAATGCTGTTAAGTCATTAAAAGACGCGTGTAAAAATGGCTTAAATCGAAAAACCATTTAAATTAAGAAAAAATATTTGTCAATAAAAAAACGTTTAATTTTTATAAATTTGGCATTGTGAAAATCTTATTTCAGACCAAGGAAGAAAGCAAAAAAAATCAAAGAGAAGAATTCTTAAAGCTATCCCCTGCCCAACGCTTTATGGCTTTTATGGATCTCAGCCGGAAGGTTAATAGTTTCCCCGTAAATAAATCAGTCCAATCTAAAGGCAATTTTATAATTCAAAAAGGAAAATGACCGGCCATTGGCAATCGAAAGTTGATCAATTTATTTTTCTATCAAACCAACATGGCGTGAGAATGATCATGGTAGGCGGTGGTGCAGTTAATTTTCACGGGTATCAACGGCACTCTGCGGATGTAGATTTCTGGATTGACACTTCCGAAGCTAATCTTAATAATCTAAAAAAAGTATTTACAGAAATGGGCTTTTCTGTAGATAAATTTCCTGCAAGCGTAAAAGAACAAAATCAGAATATCTCTTTAAAATTTTCTCCAGAAGACCTTGATGTAGAGTTAATCACTCGATTTGATATTGGTAAGAATTTTGACCAAGCCATAGCTGAAAGTATTGAGGTAAGCATAAAAAAAGAAAAAGTCCTCAAATGGAATGTATTGAATTTAGAAGATCTCATTACCAGTAAAATAAAGGCATCCCGACCCAAAGACCTCCTGGATATTCAGCAATTAAGGGAGATCAATAAAGGTTTATGAAAAGCCATTCTTAAAATTTCTCATTTGATTATGCAGAGGCCTTTTTTGCTACCACCACTAGAGCCAGGGTATCTATCCTTTTACTTCACTTCCCATCACCTCCCTTTTTTCCCTCCTCTATTTTCTCTTCAGCTTTCTGATCTTCTTTAGCATCAGTTTTTTCTACGTCCTCCGTATTATCACCATTAGGGTCATAATTTAAACTAATCAGCAGTGGATAATGGTCAGATCCAATATCTTCAAGCTTCTCAAGTGTTATAAGCCCGAATTCTCTGGAGTAAAAGACATGATCCAGCGGATACCGGAGCAAGGGCACTGAAACATTGTAGGTATTGAATAATCCCCTCCCTTCACGCGGGTCGACCAGCTCACTGTACTTCCTGAAAAGCTTTGAGGTAACCGACCAACCCACATCATTAAGATCTCCTGCTACGATGGTTGGATTATTGGCTTCTTTGATTTTTTTGCCGATAATAAGCAGTTCTGTATCTCTCTCATAGGTATCGGTACCCGGCATTGGTGGCTCCGGGTGCACACCGTAAAAATCAATGACGCTTCCCGATGGTAATGTGATTCTGGTATAAATCGATGGGATGCTATCCTTTACCAAAAAATTCACCACGCTTTCAGAAAGCGGTAGTTTTGACAGCAGCATCATACCGTATGTATTATTTAGCGGATATTTGATGAAATGCGGAAAATCCCCATCCAGCTTGCTGATAGAAGCAGCCCAAATCAGATCCGGTTCGGTAATCAGCAGGACATCAGGATTATGCTTTTTTACAAGGGCATGAAAAGGCTCTTTATCTTCATTATCCATCCGGACATTTGACACCAGCAGAGTAAATCTGTTTTCTGAACCCTGCTTACTGCTATCCTTTGCCTGGGATTTGTAAAGGGGGGTATAAACCACTACAAATTGTAACTGATATACCAGGGCCACTGCCAGAAGTAATATCAAGGGTAACTTGTATGCCCATTTGAAATTTAAAAAAAAGTAAGCCAGAATTAAGGCCACTAAGGTTAAAACGGCAATCTGCAATCTGGGGAAATCAAAAATTCTTATCCACCACTCCGCCGAGTTGATCAATGGCAATCCAGTGGCAATTAGAACAATAGTGCATAAAATTAGGGTGAGTATCCGCATTAACATGATTTAAAATCTGCAGCAGGTTGTCTTACAAACCCAAAGGGGTTGGTTGACTACTAGTCCCGGCTAATTTTTCAGGGTATTGGACTTTTAACCATCAACCGCATTTAAAAAAAGGAGTCTGTTCGTTAACAGACTCCTTATCAACCTAACAGTCCATTCCAATTGGTGACCATTTCCAACTCAATCCCTGAAATATAATCTGATCTGGTCGCGACTAATCGGGAGAACCGTTGTTTCTTTAATATTGAATTACACAGGCATAAGACTGCCCTAAATTATTAATAAGTGATATTTCCCGTTTGAAGTACCACGGTATTACCTGGGTAGTTGCCATCACCATCGTCTTCAGCAGTAATGAAAAACCCCATTGGCTTATGTGATGAAACAGTTTTTAATGAACTGGACAGCATATTTGACAAACCTTTTGTGGAAGTACGCAGCTGACCAATATTCTGTACCCCACTGTTGGTGGTTTCCATCCATACCACATATACAATTCGAGGTGGTGAGAGGCGGCTAGGGTCCACCAATCTATCAACCTCTAAATCAATATCATAATTCTTATTGTTATCCTGCTTGATTTTCACTGTACCTTCAGCAGAGGGCACTACAGAAGAATTTTGAAAGGTGACTTTTGTAGCACACCCTGCGAAAATAATAGACAGCATCATCAATAGTAGGGTGCTTTTTCTAATCCATATTATTCTTGCATTCATCGCTTTATCATTAAATGTTAAGTGGCAATTTCTGCATTGATAGGTGGAAATGCTTTACACATCTTTTAGTATAAGTTACATCCTTTACAGATTAAGAGTTAATTATCTCAAATCGGGATGGAGTTCTCCAACCAACCCTGTTGTATAACGGTGACTCAGATTTTTACTTTTACACAGAGCGGGGTTGGTGAGAGGTTTCACAATAGCCGATAAATCAAAATGATTATTGCAACCATCACAATGGTGGTATAAATAGGCTTATTGTATTTCGCCAGCCAGTTAGGTAGAAAAATATCAAAATTGTGCTTTTGGGAATGGGAATATTTCCTGGCCGCTAAAGTGATTGGGCATACCGACTTAAAGACTAACAATACAAGTCCTTCTAAAACCAGTAAACCAATACAAATCCACACCAGAAAATCGATTTTATCAATAATCACTGCGTACAATAAATAAAATATAACCACATTGAAAAATACCCAGATAAGCGTGTGAATGATCTTAATGAGGATAAGCTTGGAATTGGGGGACATTGAAAATGATATTTTTATCTTTTCATTTTATGGCCTACGGTGCTTTGTATAGCTTGGCGATAACATCAAAATAACTGTAATCGCCTATACAATTACGTATATTTCTTAAATATCCACTACTGCCCTTTTACCAGGCTCCGGATCCTTCTTAAAACAAATTAAATATATTTGAGAAAATGGATATTTCCTAATCGAGGCCAGCAATCCATGGGGATCAAATCACTGTTTTATATTGTGTGTTGGCAACATGTGCCTATTGTATGAGTTGATAATCCTTAATCAGTAAATTTGAAGATAAATTCAAACGGGTTGCCAATTTGCGAATCATACCAACAGTCAATCTACGTTTACGATTCAGAATCTCAGAAACTCTACTTTTTCCACCAATCTCTGGAATCAAATCCACTTGTTTAAGATTCATTTCTTCCATTCGTATCTTAATCGCTTCAATCGGGTCAGGTGCTTCAATCGGATAATGTTTGTTTTCATAATCGTCAACCATTAATCCAAGTATTTCAAGCTCATCACTCTCTGGTGTATCAAGTTTTGCATCAAAAATTTCTTCCAATCTTTTCAATGCTTTCCTGTAATCCGTCTCGGTTTTAATCGGTCTTAATTCCATAATAACTAATTTTAAATATTTTTAGCATCATGAGCCTTATTCCTTTTGTCGTTCGATATCAAGAATTGCTTTGATGTCCTTGTGATTGTTTGGCAAATGTCTGGAAATAATGTCCCAGATTATTTCATAGTCAATACCGAAATATTCATGTGATATTCTATTTCTAAGTCTGTACATTTCTTCCCAGGGAACATTTGGGTAGTTGTCCTTAATGTCTTTTGATAGGTTTTTACTTGCTTCTCCTATAACCTCAAAGTTACGGATTACAGCATCTACGGTCTTGTAGTCTCTTTTAAATTTAATAAGGTCCAATCCTGAAATATATTCATGGATTCGGTCCATCGCAATTACGATGTCTTCAAGATATAGAATATTATCCCGGCGGCTTGGCTTCAAACGAATTTAACTTGGTTTAAAATTGGTCTTTTGATTCTTTCTTTTAAGGCATCTTTGGTCACCAGGTCAATAGATAGTCCGAACTCTTGTTCAAGAAACTTCTCAAGCGTAAAGAACTCCCATCCGATTGGTTGTGAAAATTCAACTAATAAGTCAAGGTCACTTTTGTCCGTCTGCCCACCAGTCGCAAATGAACCGAAGTATCCAATTTTGCTAACATGAAATTTGTTGAATAAAACAGGTTTTAGCTCTTGTAACTTGGTCTCTATATCAACTGATTGTTTCATATATCAAATTTAGGAAAATTTCTCTGACTTGTCTTGGATATTTTACATTATAGCGGTTTATCAAAATATCTTCATCGCTTCAATCATAAAGTAAAATCCTAATATTGCAAATGGTGTTCCCAAAATCATTAGTAAGGCAAAATTCTTAATCTGGGAAGGCTGAGTATCTTTTGAATAATTTAAGTTTTCTGTAATAATCTTATTCTTAATAAATTCTGTCATTGCGTCATTTGCAAAAAATCGCTGGTCACTTTGATTCGGCATAAATGAGATTTTTTTATACTCACCTGTCTCCTTTATATAATATTTAATTGACACAAACCATGGGCTACTAAAATCAAATTTTGTGATCCACTGGATATCTTTATAATCGATGATAGTTTCTTTACCGAAATCTTTAATTATAATTCCATTATCCGTTGTTTCAATATTTTTTAGTCGAAAGGGCATTTGAACTAAAAAAATTGATAGCCATATCGTTACGGTAATCATGGCTTTCGCAAATCCTTGAGATTCAGGCGAACCTTCAATCCATGCTATATAAATACCAAAAATCAATCCTGCTAGCATAAAAAATGGAAAGAAGAATTTAAAAATAAATGTAAATGGAGAACTTTTATACATATTAACCACTTTTATCTGGTTTACTATTTAATTGAATTTCACTCTATTATCCAATTTATCTTCTTAAAACAAGCTAAATATATTTGAGGCAATTGATATTTCCTAATTCCTAAACCACCTTGGATCTATAGGATAATCAGGGAGTTGAAACAGCTGAGTTTTAAAAGGGCATCATTGACCAGCGTATTAAAAGCAGCCGCCACCTACTCCCCGAGCACCACAGTGCTTTTCGATTCAGCACTGATTCTTGCAGCCTCCAGGATTTCCATGACGATCATATTGTTTTCCAGGGAGGAGAGGTCGTAAGGCGCCAGAGTAATTTCGCCATTGATGACGGCAGCAAACAAAGCAAAGGGATCATCCAGGGGTGCCGGACGTTCTTCTAAATTGTAAGACTCCTCCTGATAACCATCGTAGCCCTCAGCGATGCGGATGCGAAGCTGGTGCCGGTTGTCTGCGTACAAGGCACCCTTCAGGCCATAGATGGCCATATCTTTCCTGCCGATGGGCCAGTTCCACGAGGCCTGGATGATCGCGTTGGAATGATCGTAGGTCAGAATGATGATCGCATCGTCATCCACCTCCGGATTGTGCTCTTCCTGTAGCTGTTGGGTTACGGCAGTCACTGAAATGGGCTTTTGGCCATCCAGGAGCCAGGTCATCAGGTTGGCACCGTAACAGCCAAAATCCATCAGGGCGCCCCCACCGTTTTGGACAGGGTCGATGAGCCATTCCAAAAATTCATTATTCACCCCTATATTTTTGGGGCCTTTATGCCCATCACGGATGATGACCTTGCGCAAGTCCCCAACAGCGCCGGATTTTAACAAGTCATAGGCCTTGTGATTGGAGGGGTACCAGGTAGTCTCGTAATTGGTGAGCAGATGGATGTCATGTTTTTTGGCGAGCTGCTCCATCTTTTTGGCATGGTCCAGGTTTACTGCCAGGGGCTTCTCCACCATGACATGGATGCCCAGAGGCGCGCATATTGCTACCACTTCCAGATGCTCATAGATAGTCCCAAAGGCGGTGACCGCCTCCGGATGGGTGGCAGCAATCATTTCTTCAATGGTATTGTAAACCATGGTCATCGGAAAGCCGTGCTGCCCGGAGTACCGTTCTGCCAATTCTCTATTGGACTCTACTATCCCAACCACCCGAATATCACCACGGTCTTCCAGACCCAGGATCCAATGCACATGGGTATGCGTAAGCCCCACCACACCGATTTTAACAGGCGCTTTCTGAGCTAATAAATTACCTGACGTCATCATTAGAAAGAAAAATATGAATAGAAATTTAGAGGGCATTGGTTGGGATGGTTAGGGCTGTACCAAGAAAGATACTATTCCCACTGATGTCTCATTTTTTTTTGAATCTCCAAAGGCTCTTCTTTTAATTTTACTGTCCCGCAATATTTATAGGCATCAAATTTCTTCTTGCCCTTAATTTTAGAAAGTGCTTTCTCAATCTTCTTTTTGTCAGATCCTTTTTTTATAACTGTCACCATGTCTTAATTTCTTTATGCTAATTTAACTTTTTTTGATCAGTTTGATTGTATGGCTTAACTTTTAATGTTGAGGCTATTTCTGATTGATTAGTCCTTCCATTTCCGTAAACTGGTGCGCTATTGGCCACAGTTATTTTTTATTCTTCAGTTTCTCTCTTGTTTTAATTTCCAGTCCCTTAGCCAGTATCGAAAGCCTAAACCACCGTCACCCGCAGCGGCTTTTTCAATTATGCTTAATGCTTTCTTCTCTGTCTCCTTGTCTAAGGCAACTTTCTCCATCAAGTGAATCGCAATCCACAAGTTGGTCTGGAAGTCAGTGATGTCAAGTAACGCTTTTAGTTTTAGGATCCCCTCTTTACCAAAATCATTATTGATAGTCTCAATTATTTGATACATCCTTTCCACTGAGGCATTGTTTCTCTTAACTGCTTTCTTGTCACTGTAATCGACATGATAGCAATTCCTTGGTAGGTTCTTATATTCTTCTATTAATTCGTCAGCAGTCATCATGTGGTGAAGTACTCTAATCAAATACTCTAAGGGTACCCAACATATCTTTAATGTTTTCACTATGCTGAATTTGATTTTCTAAAATGCCCCCATTTTCAGCAGCTTGTCTTAAGAACCGAATTACCTCATTTTCGTCGGAATACGGAACCGGACCATTTTCTCGCAATATTTTTCTCAAAACCTCCTTAACCCTTTTCGATTTAACAACAAATAAGCCATTAGGAACATAGTCGATATCTTTTAATTCACAGTCACCGTAGAAAACCACCATCGAAAAATACGGTAATTCTTTAAACTGATAGAGTTTTTTTCTTAAAACATCTATATGCTTATTGTTTTGCATTATGGGATTATAGAAACGATATTTCTGTTTACCATAGGCCAATACCTTAGTCCATTTTGTTTGATTTCCACTGCCATAAATCCACCCACTATAATCCTTTACCTCAAAAACAATGATGCCCACCTTCGTGATAACGACCAAGTCGATTTGGGAAGACCTTCCTTGACGGTTTTCTAAAAACAGGTCATGAAAAATCTTGTGTTTAGGTATTCCAAATTTCAAAAGTTGTAAAATTAAATCTCTTTCGGACTGGGTGCCTCTTTTTCTATCTGTGACACTTCTTAATTGTATTATGTCATATATCTTTCTGTAGATAATAAAAAAACCATAGAATGCTAAAATAATGAAAGCACCTATGATTAGGTATGGTACTGTTTGCGGGGCTTCTGATGATCTTTTAACAGTTATGTTTCTGCTGTGGTTTAAATACTTTGAATTGACATAACCAGTTTTTCCAATATACTTGATTTTATACCATTGATTTATACTAGCTACAAACTCAACCTCGGCTCCTTTCTGTAGAGTAAAAGAAACAGGATGGTCTATACCTGGTCCGGTCCTTACATTTAATTCTGTGGTGGTGGTATAATATTGCTCTGCAAATGAGATTAGTGGAGAAACTGTTAATAGTGCCGTTAAAAAGATTTGCTTAATTATCATTACTAGAAGTCAGTTTCATTTATTTAACGATTTTTTTGCCCTGGCTAAATTGTCTGGAGCCCCATTGGATTTTGAAACGCTTCATTGTCCCACCTGACCAAACATTGAACTAAGCAAAAAAACTTACCGACTTATGCCCCTCCCTGCCTGTAGGAATAGTCATTTTCAGCACTCATTTTCATTTGCGCAAACTCAAATTCATGGTATAATTTCTGCAACTCTTGAAGTGTTTCGGGGTGTTCCGGATTTAGTTTACGTGATTTTTTGTAAAACTTTAATGCTTTGCTATAATCTCCTAATTTTTTATATGTGTTTCCTTTCCAATAGTAAATAATGCCTTTGTCGTTTTGGGTGCGCTGAAGTGCTAACTCATATTGTTCAAGAGCTAAATTGTATAGACCAGAATCATAAAACGCATTTCCAAGGTATAGATAGTTTTCATAATTCAATGAGTCGAGTTGGAGCGCAACTTTAAGATCATTAATAGCTTCTTTTTTCTTATGGTTCAATCGATAAATTCTACCTCTGTTGCTGTAACCTTTTGGATTATTAGGTTCTAGTTCAATTGCAATTTCTAAATCCTGAATGGCCTTATCGAATTGATTAGTTAAATCATATGATGTGCTTCTATTTCGGTATGCCTGACCTTTGCTGGGATTAAGTTTTATAGCTTCAGTAAAATCAATAATAGCCAAACTATCTTGTCCTATTTTTGAATAACTGGTTCCTCTATAATTTAGCCTGTCATATGATGCTGTATCTAATTCCATCCCCTTGGAATAATCTGAAATTGCCTTTTGATATTCTTTTAATTCAAAATAAGCTAATCCACGATTGAGGTAGGATTTATAGAAATTTGGATCAATTCTGATAGCTTCAGTTAAGTGAGTAACAGCTAATCTAAAACTATCCATTTGGATTAAACAAGCTCCAATATCATTTTGATATATTGGATTGGTCGAATTATTTTGACCGAGTTTTTTTAAGACATCAATTGCAGCCCAATATTGCTCCTGATTATAGAGATTAGTAGCTTCACGATAATTCTCTACAGAATCCTTACAAGAACCTAGGATTGAAATAAAAAATAGTAAATATAAGTTTCTCATTTTAATCTCCTTGCCTAAAGGGGAGCCAGTACCCGAATATTCCCAATCGCCTAGGCTATTACCTTTATTTCATATATAACCACTCTTGTCCTTTCATTAAAACAAAATAAATATATAAGAGATAAGTCATATATCCTAACTCTGACGGGTCGCAGGAAAGCGCATCGTACCTCCACCTAATAAATGGCAGGTCGGGCGGAAGCATTTAAAGTGACCGGTGGGAGTTTGTGGTGGCTGCGAGCAGTTGCTGGGATTGGTCCTGCCAGGACACCCTCGTGGCTATGGCATTCAAGTATGGTAGGTGTAATTATCTTTTTAAAGCCTGTTTATACAATTCTGTAGTCCCAATAAACCTATTCCATTTTTTTATTGTCAAGCCCCTGATTAGTTTTTTGTCGCCACTCCATAGCTTTCCTTTGATATGCTCGGCTAAGGCCACGAATTCACAATCATCAATATCAATATCAGAAGTCAATTGCTCTGCTTTCAAA
The DNA here is from genome assembly GCA_041749015.1 of Cyclobacteriaceae bacterium. GTDB lineage: Bacteria > Bacteroidota > Bacteroidia > Cytophagales > Cyclobacteriaceae > JBGTCD01. The sequence continues at coordinate 654 of JBGTCD010000107.1, read as the reverse complement.
TATGTTTCCCTTGAGATTAATTGAATGTTTATAAATTTTATCTTACGTGCTATTAAGGTAATCAATCGATCCAATTCTATGGTTGTGTAACCTGACAAATTGATTATTTTATCTCGATGCTCATTGAGCTCATCTAAAAGTTTATCTGTAGAATAAAAATTTAAGTGAGTTTTTGGCTGAAAGATTATTTGTGCAATATTGGAGTCGGTATTGAGGAGTGCGCTGAAGACAATATTAGTATCAACGACTATTCTCATAAACCCAATTTATTTTTATGCCCTGACCATCTTCCTTTCTTTATTTGTTTCACCAACCCATCTACATCTTTTTGGGATGCTTTTGACTTTTTGGCTATTTCCTTAAATTCAAGAAAGTCTGCTAAATCTTGTAATTCATCAATATCGGTTGATGCAGGTACTCTAAAAATAATTTCTTTATCAGTTCTCTCAATAATCATTCTCTTAACATTTTAACAAATTTACCAAAATTAGGGCATATTACCATGAGAATAGGTGCTGTCAACACCAAGGACACAACGGAGGTAGCCTTTTTTAATATAATCAACCGCTTCAAAGGAAAATGGTCCCTGGGCAATTGTTGTGTTGTTGTTCTACAGATTAGAGAAGTGGTTTATAATTCCGCTTTTAATGCGAC
>JBGTCD010000106.1:0-16334 GCA_041749015.1 Cyclobacteriaceae bacterium | reverse complement strand
GTCCAGGTGATCCCAGAAATGCTCCCGGTAGTAGTGGTATGCAAAAGTGGAGTCAGGGCGGCCATTTTCGAGAATGGGCGGATCCGGTACCTTTAAGGTTTGGTTGGCTTTAAGCACTTTGGAAATCATGAGATCAGGGTGCTGACTGATGATCTCATTTTGAAAAGCCATCACTTTTTCATTTATTTTATTAAGCTCTTCCCGGGCATTGGTTCTTGCCACTTCACTGGAGGTAGAATCATTTATTGCCACAATCCAGGGCTGTGCAGCCTTATTCATTTCAGCATTAAAAAGCAGATTCCGTAGATATAGGGTATTGTTTAGGTCGCCTTTTATTTCCAGACTTGGGATGTAATCATCTTTTTTGGTTTTGAAGGAAATAGACTGGTTTTCACCGATTAGAAAATCAAAGAGCCTGTTACGGTTGAGCACCAGAAAATAAAAACCCGGTTCCAGCTTCCTGGATTTACTAAATCTAAAATTACCCTGCTGATCTACCCGGGCCGTATCTTTTACAAAGGTGCTTTCTCCATAATAATGGCCCAGATATACCGTAGTGTCTTTTAGGCCTTCTATATTGAAATCAAGCCGGTACCCTTCCTGTGCATGGATACCCAAGGCTGTCGAGAGCAAAAGAAATAAATAAATAAACTTCATATCAGTTTCTAAAAATCAATTTCTGCAAATTTACAAAAAACACCCACCAATCCATTCCCGATTCAACGAAGTTGCGCCATCCTCTGTTCCAACCTTTCTCCGATTATTTATTGGGACGGATGATAACATCTTTATACTTTTGCATGCTATGTCGATAAAGGTTGAACAGCTCACCAAAGCTTTTGGCAAACAACGTGCCGTAGATGATATATCCTTCGAAGTGGGGGCTGGTGAGATTGTTGGTTTTCTTGGGCCCAATGGTGCCGGTAAATCCACAACCATGAAAATGATCACTACCTACCTGCCTCCATCTGATGGCAATATCACCGTGTGTGGCCATGATGTCAGAAATAATGCTGCGGCGGTAAAACGGCATATCGGATATCTTCCTGAGCAAAATCCCCTTTACACCGATATGTATGTGAAGGAATATCTTAATTTCATCGGGAGTCTTCATGGATTGAAAGGCAGTCATTTAAGGGAACGGGTAGAAAAAATGCTGGATATTTGTGGTTTGCGCGCTGAGCAGCACAAGGTTATTGGGGCGCTTTCCAAAGGGTACAGGCAGCGGGTGGGGCTGGCCCAGGCACTGATTCATGATCCTGAGGTTTTGATCCTGGACGAACCAACTTCTGGTTTTGATCCAAACCAGATCATTGAAATAAGACATTTGATCAAAACCATCAGCGCAAAAAAAACGGTACTTTTTAGCACCCATATCATGCAGGAGGTTCAGGCACTTTGTCATAGAGTAATTGTCATCAATAAGGGCAAAATTGTCGCCAACCAAACCATGGAGGATATTAAGAAATATTCGGCCTCCCAAAAAATAATTGTAGCTTTTGAAGAACCAGTAGACCATCACCTTATCGAAAATTTACCTGGAGTAATTAGTTGTGAGGCTGCCGATAGCAATTATACGCGGTTTACCCTGGTTACGACATCAGGTAAGGAACTCAGAGGAGCGCTCTATCAACTTGCCAAAGAAAAAGAATGGAACTTGTTGGAACTCCGTCAGGAGGAAACCGGCCTTGAAGAGATTTTTCAAAACCTTACCACCTCATGATCCCAATTTTTTTAAAGGAGGTACGCAGCTTATTGAGTTCATTGATTGCTTATGTGGTGATCAGTGTATTTCTCACTGCTGCAGGACTGATTTTTTGGGTTTTTCCTGAAACGAGCGTTTTGAACTATGGGTATGCAGAAATGGATACCTTTTTCAACCTTACCCCCTATATTTTCATGTTTTTGGTACCTGGCATCACGATGCGGTCCTTTGCTGAGGAGTCCCGCGGGGGCACCCTGGAAATGCTCCTGACCAAGCCGGTAAGCCTCTGGTCCATTATTTTGGGCAAATACTTCTCGACATTCTTTCTGGTGGTCTTTTCCATCCTGCCGACCTTGATTTATTATTTTTCATTAAGCTGGCTCGGACCCGTAGATACTGCTGGCATATCCGGATCCTATGTAGGTCTCATTTTGCTAGGCGGAGTCTTCTCAGGGATTGGAGTTTTTAGTTCATCTCTAACTCAAAATCAAATTGTATCATTCATAATCGCGGTGTTTTTGTGCTTTTTATGGCATACTGGATTTGGCTCTATAGCCCAATTGAGTGGTCTGGGAAATTTCGCCAATCCTGTTGAGGAACTGGGCCTTATTTATCATTATGATGCTTTAAGCAGGGGTCTTATTGATTCCAGAAATGTGGTATATTTTGTTTCTGTAACAGCCTTATTTCTGGTTTTGACGCATTTGACTTTATCTTCCAAAAAATGGTGATACTGGAGAAAAAGAGCACCGAAGTCTTTTTTAAGTTGGGAATTGCAATGGCGATTATCGTGATCATCAACATTCTGGCCGCCTCATTCTATTTCAGATTAGACCTTACAGAAGAAAAGCGATATACCATTAAGAAACCCACCAAAAACCTACTTGCTGATCTGGATGATGTTGTTTATGTAGAAGTGTATTTAGCTGGGGACCTCAACCCTCGATTTAAGAGGTTTCAAAAAGCCATTCATGAATTACTCAAAGAGTTTGAGCATCACTCCGGAGGCAGGGTGCAATATAGCTTTTACGATCCTGCCATGGCTTCCGGAGCCAAGGCCCGAAATGAATTCATGCAGGCACTTGCTAATAAGGGGATTCAGCCAACCAATATCATCGAGGAGCAAGAGGGTCAACGGTCTGAGAAGATTGTTTTTCCCGGTGCGATCATCTCTTATGGCGGGGTAGAGACAGGCCTAATGCTCCTTAAAGGTAGTCAGGGTGCCGGCCCGGATGAGCGCCTTAATCAATCTATTGAAGGATTGGAATATGAGTTTGCTGCTGCCATCAGGAACCTGACAAGCATTGAGCGTAAGAAGATAGGATTTGTCAGGGGGAAGGGGGAGCCGGATTCTTTAAGAGTTTCCGGCCTTATGGATGCCATGTCCGAATCATTTTTAGTCCGCCAAGTCAACCTCCAAAATCCGATCTCTAAAGCGGAAATTGACATTCTGGTGCTGGTGAAACCTACTCTAAGCTTCACTGAGGTTGAAAAATATCACTTGGATCAGTTCATAATTTCCGGCGGTAAGGCCTTGCTGCTTATGGATGTCCTTGATGCCAAAATGTCCTTAGCTTCAGAAGATGATAACCTTGCATTTCCCTATGAGTTGAACCTTCAGGATTTGCTGTTTCGATACGGTTTGAGAATTAATAATAACTTGATTCAGGACCGGCAATCCGGCCAATATCCCGTGGTTGTGGGCTTTATGGGTGACCAGCCCCAAATCAGAAACATGCCCTGGCCGTTTTTTCCGGTCATCAGCAATTATTCCAAACACCCGGTGGTTCGCAATTTGAATGCGGTAAACACCAGGTTTATCAGCACTATTGATACGGTAAAAGCCACCGGTATTGAGAAAACGCCTCTCATGATGACTTCGCCATATACCAGGGTGATTAGTGCTCCGGTCAAAGTCACTGTAAATGATTTACGTAATATGACACCGGAGTCTTTCAACCAGGGACCTCAAATTGTAGGATGGCTACTGGAAGGTAATTTTCAGTCTCTTTATAAAAACAGATTTGCCCCTGAAGGTGTCGATACAGAAACCTTCAAAGAAGACGGATTACCCACCAGCCTGATTGTTATTTCAGATGGGGATGTGGCTGTCAATGAGGTGAACCCAAGGAATGGAATGCCACTGCCTTTAGGTTTTGATCCATTTACCAATACCACCCTTGCCAATGAGGATTTAATAATGAATGCTCTCAATTATTTGGCTGACGATGCCGGCTTGATCCTCGCCAGAACCAGAGAAGTCAAGATCAGGCCTTTGGACAAGGCACGGGTGGATAAGGATCGGATATGGTGGCAAGCTTTCAATTTAGTAACACCTCTGGTTTTTATCCTGGTTTTTGCTTTGCTCTGGTATTGGTTACGAAAAAGAAAATATGCCCGGTAGATTATGAATCAAAGAAAAAAGAATATCAGACTACTATTGATTTTAGCATCGCTATGCCTGGTGATTGTTTTGATTGGGGTTTTTCAAGGTCAGAGGGATTCAGGAGTAGGCAATAGGGACTTATTCATGATCGAGGATGTGTCAGAAATAAATAAAGTGTCACTGGAATCAAAGGGTGGTAAGGCGCTCCATTTGGAATATTCAGGTAACCGGTGGAAGGTGCAGGATACGGTCGAAGCAGATCCAAACAGGATATCGATTCTTTTTGCTGTGCTCAATCAGGTGAAGGTCCGCCGGGAAGTTTCAATTAGTCAGAAATCAATGATTGACTCATTATTTGAGGCCTCCGGAGTCAAGGTGAGCGGTTATTCAGATAAAGGAGAGGCTTTTGAATTTTATGTTGCAGGCTTATCCGGTGAGGTGATGACTTTTTTCCGGAAAAGTCCTGATGGCAAAACTTATGTAGTGCACATCCCGGGGTACCAAACCTACCTGGCTGGTATTTTTCAACTCAACTGGCTTGAGTGGAAGAACCCCATTTTATTTCCAATCAATTGGCGCAATTTAGCAGCAGTACAGGTTACCCATGCGGATGATACCGATGGTTTTTCGATAATCCCTAAAGATGACTTTTTTGGACTAAAAGAGCTGGAGGCTACTGACACTACTGCTATGAGTGATTTTCTGGATGAGCTTTCCCTTATTTATGCAGACCAGTTTTTTCTTTCAACCAACCCAGAGGGACAGCGGATTGTACCAGAAGTTTTTGATGTTGAAATTACCGTTAGGGATATTGGGCAACGGCAGCATGTGCTGAAACTAAGTATATCTAATGACAATAATTATGCGGTGGGTATTCTCAATGATGACCTGATTGTGACCATGTCGAAACCCAGAGCCAGGAAAATTGTAAAGAGCAGAACAGATTTTTACCCCGGTAAAAATCCTATGCGGTAAATTTTATAATTTTATTTTTATCTTTACCCACCGATCCCGAAAAGACTGGATTTCAATTGAAATCATCCTGAGGGTAACTCAGAGTAAAATACCCTTAGAGGGTAAAGGTTTTTTTGTTTTATTGATGTGTTTATTACCAATCAACCGCTATAAATTACGAATTGTATGAAATTCATTGTTTCCTCAGCAGCCTTATTGAAACAATTATCTGCCATCAACGGGGTGATTACCACCAACCCGGTAGTGCCCATTCTCGAAAATTTTCTCCTTAATATTGAAGATGGAAAGCTTACCGTTACCGGATCTGACCTTCAAACTTCGATGATTACTGAATTGGAGGTGGAGTCGAAAGAGTCTGGAAGCATTGCGATACCAGCCAGAATTTTGATTGAAACGCTTCGCAACTTACCAGAGCAGCCGGTCACTTTTTCTATAGATGAGGAAACCTACAGTATTGAGATCAGCTCCGATAACGGGCGGTATAAAATTTCAGGAGAGAATGCTACGGATTTCCCCAATGTGCCTGATGTTTCTGATGATTTTACTGTAGAAATGAGTTCTGATGTACTTGCTTCAGCCATTGCCAACACCATTTTTGCTACCAGCAATGATGAATTGAGGCCGGCAATGACCGGGGTTTACATGAATATATCCGATACCAATACCACCTTTGTAGCTACTGACGGCCACCGGTTAGTAAGATACCGCAGGGTTGATGTTGCATCCGATATGGGCAACCCGGTAATCATCCCAAGAAAGGCGTTAAACCTGCTCAAAACCACCCTTCCCGCCGAATCCATCCCAGTTGCAATCCGGTACAACCTTGCCAATGCATTTTTTGAATTTGGTGGTACCCGGATGATATGCAGACTAATTGATGAGCGTTTTCCGGATTATGAAAACGTGATACCTGATGGCAATGATAATATCATGACCATCGATAAGGGCACCTTTTTGAGTACCTTAAAAAGGATCGCCATTTATGCCAATAAGACCACTCACCAGGTCAGATTAAAAATTACTGGCAGTGAGCTTCAAATATCTGCAGAGGATCTGGATTTCTCTAATGAGGCTAATGAAAGACTAAGCTGTGAGCACTCAGGGGAGGATATAGAAATTGGTTTCAACGCTAAATTCCTGATTGAAATCCTCACGAACCTGGATACCAAGGAGGTTTCACTCAAACTTTCAGCACCCAATAAAGCTGGACTTTTGATTCCAGGCGACAATGATGAAAAGGAAGATATCCTGATGTTGGTGATGCCTGTGATGCTGAGCAATTACGCATAGGGAAAGCATACTTCTGGTTTACTTATTTCAGAGCAGTTACGTCAATTTTAAAAAGCTCGGCAGCATTTTTCCACATGATTAGTACTTTTGTATCATCGTCCAGATCGAGTTGTTTCATGAAGTTGATATAGGATTTCATGGTAGAAATAGGCCAATCCGTACCGAAAAGAAGGTATTTTGGCTCCCCTGCATATAGTATCATTTTTTCCAACTGGTCTTTCATGTATTTTTCAAACCGGTCAGTGAAGTCTCCTAATACCAGACCGGAAAAATCCGCATAGACATTTTCATTTTTGTAGACTACCTCCATGCAATCGATAATCCAGGGGTTACCCACATGGCATATGACTATTTTTAATTCCGGATTATCCACTGCCACATCATCGATGTGCAGCGGGTGAGAATATCTAACCCTGCCTTTGGGAGAGTAAGTATCGCCTGAATGGAACATGACGGGGACATCGTATTCTATTGCAAGGTCATAGACAACCTGCAGCCTGTTGTCATAGGGATAGAACGGCTCATATCCGGGATATAATTTGAGTCCCTTTACCAACCCTTCTTTAAGATAATCACTGATTTCTCTCAGATCTTTTTCCTTGTAATGGAGGTAGCTGATACCTGCCACCACAAAAATATTTTTCAGATCCCTTGTAGCTTCAATCACGGAGCCGGTACTGGGTCTGTGCTCTGTCACTTTGTAGGAGGTCAGTACAAGGGCACTGTCAATGCCATTGGCATCCATTGAATCCTGAAGTTTGTCAAGACAATCCTTTATGGAAACCACTCTTTCTTCATGGTAGTTGTTTAAATGTGTATGAACGTCTATGATCATTATTGAAGGTTTTAATAACTAATATTTGATTGCATAAAATAAAAAAACCTAAGGTCTTTGGCAACTCTAATTCTTATAAGTGTCTAAGACTAATAAACTTTAATAAAAAAAGCCACTTCTTTTTACGAAGTGGCTTTGATTTTGAATGATGGTAACCTTTTATTTTTTCTGATAGAGGTGTACATCCCTTTGTGGAAATGGAATAGAGACCCCCTCTTTATCAAATGTTAATTTCACCTTCTCAGTGGTATCAAAGAATACTGCCCAGTAATCTTCCTTTTTTACCCAAGGCCTCACATTGAAATCCACACTGCTGTCGCCAAGCTTGCTTACAGCAACTACAGGTGCCGGTTCTTCTAAAACACGGGCATCGTCTTTAAGAATTTTCTCAAGGATTCCCTTTGCCTTAGGAATGTCGTCTGAATAACCGATACCAAATACCATGTCTACCCGTCTGTTATCTTCAGAACTAAAATTGGTAATCTGTGAGTTGGATAATTGTCCATTAGGCACTATGATTCTTTTATTATCGGGCGAGGTTAAAATGGTATTAAATATTTGAATGGATTTAACCGTACCTATCGTGCCTGAAGCTTCGATAAAATCACCAACTTTAAATGGTTTAAGCATTAAGATCACTACCCCACCGGCAAAATTTTGCAAGGTGCCCTGAAGGGATAAGCCTATGGCCAAACCTGCGGCACCGATAATTGCGATAAATGAGGTGGCCTCCACACCCACGGTAGAGAGTATTGTCACAACCAACAATATCATTAAAATATTGCGTACCAGGCTTTTAAGGAAGGTTCTTAAGGAAAGTTCCATTTCCTTTTTTTCCATCCCTTTGACCATTAAGCGTGTAACCCATCCTATTACCCGGATACCGATAAGATAAATTATGATGGCCTGGACTACCAGCCATCCGTATTCCAGTCCAACCTGGAATACTTTTTCCCAATTGACATTAACGTCATCAAACATAGCTTTTAGATTTAGTAAAAGTTAATCAATTCTTTGAATCTTGGCACCCAGATTCATGAGCCTTTGGTCGATATATTGATACCCTCTGTCAATTTGCTCCACATTGGAAATGATACTTTCACCTTCTGCGGATAACGCAGCTATAAGCAGAGAAACTCCTGCCCTGATATCAGGTGAAGACATTTTAATACCACGAAGAGGTTGCTTGCGATCGAGCCCGATTACAGTGGCTCTATGGGGGTCACAGAGAATAATTTGGGCACCCATATCGATGAGCTTATCGACGAAAAACAGTCTGCTCTCAAACATTTTTTGGTGGATCAACACCGTGCCCCGAGCCTGGGTGGCCACCACAAGGATAATGCTGAGCAAATCCGGGGTAAATCCAGGCCATGGAGCATCTGCTACCGTAAGGATAGAGCCATCAATGAAAGTATCAATTTGATAGGATTTTTGCGCTGGAACGATGATATCATCATTTTCAAATTTAAGCTTAATACCCAGCTTACTGAACACTTTTGGAATCATACCGAGGTGTTCTACTCCTGCGCCCTGTATTCTGATCTCTGACTGGGTCATGGCTGCCAATCCTATAAAACTACCGATTTCAATCATATCCGGCAGTAGGGTATGAGTAGTTCCGGTTAAGGCCTTCACTCCATGGATATGGAGTAGATTAGATCCTATTCCCTCTATATTCGCTCCCATCGAGACCAGCATTTTACATAATTGCTGGATGTAAGGCTCGCAGGCTGCATTATAAATGATAGTAGTGCCTGAAGCCATGACTGCGGCCATGATGATATTGGCAGTGCCTGTTACGGAGGCTTCATCAAGTAACATGTATGCTCCTTTGAGCTGGGGAGCACTTACTTCATAAGATTGAGATTTACCATCGAAAGTAAATTTAGCTCCGAGGTCCTGAAAACCCAGGAAATGGGTATCAAGCCTTCTCCTACCGATTTTGTCTCCTCCCGGTCGGGGCATTTTTGCTTTGCCATATCGGGCTAATAATGGGCCAAGAATCATAATAGATCCGCGCAGGGCACCAGCTTGTTGGCTAAATTCTGCTGATCCCAAAAAATCCATATCAACGTTAGCCGCCGTAAATTCGTATGATTCAGGGCCAATTTTTTCCACTGTTACTCCCATCGCGGCAAGCAGCTCTATGAGCTTGATGACATCCCTGATCTGGGGTACTTTGTGGATGGTAACCTTTTCAGGGGTGAGCAGCACTGCGCTGATGATCTGTAAGGCTTCATTTTTAGCTCCCTGAGCGATGATGGTGCCGCCCAGTGGTTGACCTCCCTGAATTCTAAATGATGCCATTAATTGCGCCGTCTTCTATTGTCATTACTACGCCCTCCCTGGCGACCACCTTTGCGTTGGCCTCCGGTTCTTGTTGGCGCGCTAGTCTTCTTCTTTTCTCTGTATAGTCTTTCAAACAGGTTGTCTTCTTTTACCTTTTCCAGGTTGATATCAAGCTCTCCTTTAGAAATGGTTTTGATGTTTTCAAGGATTACCCCATCATCAATGCCATCTTTATTCCAGCTACCATAAAAGCTTTTCATTAATTTACCAATGTAAATGACGGCAGCTTCTCTTTCTTCCGGGTCCTCCTTTTTGATAGCTTCCTGAATCAGGAGTTCTATATTCCTGCCATAATGCTTGTACTTTATTTCATTGCTTTGGTAGCCTAACCTTTTCGGCTTTTTACCTAACAAGCTTTTTTCAGGCATGGGGTAGGGGCAGTCGATATCGAGCTCAAATCCGGCGAGTATGAATAAATCATCCCAAATTTTTTGAGTGGTTTCAGGTGTGTCCCTCAAAGAGGGGGTGACCTGCTTCATCAGGTCTACGAGGGTTTCAGCCGACTGGCTCCTCTGGTCTTTGTCTTCGATGGTTTTGATATATTCTACAAGGTTTTGGATATTTCTACCGTACTCCTTGAGGATCAGATTTTTTCGAGCGGTGTTGTATTCGAGCATGAATTTATTTATTCGTGAATTTTAAGCTTTGCAAAGCTAAGTAATAATGTTTTTTCACCAAAATCTTTAAAGTCAACCTTAGCCTTTCTATTAGCGCCAGATTCATCTATTTCGGTCACTTTTCCAAACCCAAATCGGGAGTGTTCTACTTTCATACCTTCCAGTAGATTGCTTGTATCGCTAGGCGCGAAATCAGGATCTGGTTTGTAAGTGGATTTTACAGTCATAACAGGGTTTGGAGCCTTTTTAATTCCACTTACCAAAGTTTTAGCATAATTACTATTGCCGGAGCTCCCGCCAAAGTGGAACGATTTACCCTGTGGGGAGCTGGAGTATTTATTATTGACCTTGATGCAGGAGGGTTCTATGTCTTCCAAAAAACGGCTAGGTTCGCAGTTTTTGAGTCTTCCAAACCTATACCGGGAAAGGGCATAAGTAAGAAATAATTTTTTTTGCGCTCTGGTGATGGCTACATAAAACAACCGGCGCTCTTCCTCCAGGTCCGCCCGACTGCTGAGCATCATTTGAGAAGGAAACAGGTCTTCTTCCATTCCTACCACAAACACGATCGGGAATTCCAGTCCCTTTGCCATGTGTATGGTCATCAGGGTTACTTTTTCCTCTTCATCGTCATCATCAGCCTCGTCTACCCCTGTCATTAAGGTTATCTCCTGGAGAAAGGACTGCAGGGATTTATCTTCCACCTCCGGATTGTCAGTAAATTCTTTTATGGCATTGAGCAATTCCTGTACGTTTTCATATCGGGCAAGGCCTTCTATCGTTTTGTCATCATACAGTTCTTTGAGCAACCCTGAACCTTTGGCAATTTCCAGTGCGGCCTCATAGGCATCCTTATGTGCTACCTCCAGTTGGAATCTCTTGATTTGGGTCACAAAATTTTCAATCGCAAACGCAGCCTTCCCACCAATTAGTTGGTGAATATTTTGCAAAACTTCCCAGATGCTGCTGTTCCTTTCGGCCACGGCCACCAGAATCTTATCAATGGTGGTAGGGCCAATCCCTCTTTTTGGGAGGTTAATTATTCTTTTGAAAGACTGCTCCTCGCCGGTATTAATGGTGTACCGCAAATAGGCCAACAAGTCTTTGATTTCTTTTCTTTGGTAAAATGAGAGCCCGCCCACGATTTTATATTTGATATTCATCCTTCTTAAGGCCTCTTCAATAGAGCGGGATTGGCTATTGGTGCGGTAAAGGATTGCGAAGTCACTGTTTTTAAAATGGTGCTGCATTTTTTCTTCGAAAATGCCTGTCGCAACGAGTCGGCCTTCCTCATGATCAGAGGTACTGCGGATCAGTTCTATCAGAGAGCCATCCTCATTATCGGTCCACACCTCTTTAGGCAGCTGCGCTTTATTTTTCGTAATCACAGAATTGGCCGCCTTTACAATGGTTTTGGTTGACCGGTAATTTTGCTCCAGTTTTACCACTTTAAGATCCGGGTAGTCCCTTTCAAAATCCAGAATATTTTTGATGTCCGCCCCACGAAATGCATAGATGCTTTGGGCATCATCACCTACGGCACAGATATTTTGGTGTACAGAGGCGAGTTTTTTGGTAATCAGATATTGAGAGTAATTGGTATCCTGAAACTCATCAATCAACACATACTGAAACCGATGCTGGTATTTGTTGAGCACATCCAGGTGTTCTTTGAACAGGATATTGGTGTTAAACAAAAGGTCATCAAAATCCATGGCCCCAGATCTGAAGCACCGCTCGCAGTAGTTTTGGTATATGGCGCCCATTTTGGGCTTAAGGCTTGCCTCATCATCTGCTGTGAAGGCGGGATTATTGAGGTATTCTCTCCAGGAGATGAGTTGGCTTTTGGAGGCTGATATCCGGTTGAGCAGTACATTAGGCTTATACACCTTATCATCCAGATTCATCTCTTTGACAATGGCCCTCAGCAGTGATTTCGAATCATCAGTGTCGTAAATGGTAAAGTTTGAAGGGTAACCCAGAAGGTGCGCCTCGGCTCTTAAAATCCTGGCAAACACCGCATGGAAGGTACCCATCCAGAGATTTCGGGCTTCTGTGCCCACAATTTTCTCGATTCTTTCCCGCATTTCCTTTGAGGCCTTATTGGTGAAGGTAAGGGCAAGAATATTAAACGGGTCAACATTTTGTTTTTGGATAAGGTAGGCAATCCGGTAGGTGAGCACCCTTGTTTTTCCTGACCCTGCACCCGCTATTACCAGGGTGGGTCCATCACAATTTACTACGCCTTCATGTTGTCTTTCGTTGAGATGCTCCAGAAAATCCATGCAAAAAAATTATTCTCTGCAATTTACAATTTGATACGGTAAAAGTCAGCCCCGGCTTCATTTAATTACTTGTAAAAAATGATTTCCATTAAAAATTTTAAAGAGGCTTTGCGTATGATCAAATTATGGCCTAATTTTGAAAAACCCGCTGACTGGGATGCTCATATTCAAAAAAAAGAAGCCGGCTAATAAATCGCCTGAAATTCAGGTAAATGCGGCACTCCCTCCAGACCTCATCCAGCAGAATCAGCGACTACTCAGGTACATCCATAGTTTTTATACCATATTCTATCCCAGGTTTGATGCCTTGATTTTAGTAGATCTTTTTGCAGGGGAAGACACCTTCACCCTTGAGAGCGGTACACTTCAGCCGAAGTATTATCTTCAATCAATTGATGAGGATCTTTTTTCTAAATATATTTTTATGGAAGAAGACCTCGAACGTGCGCATAAGCTAAAGATCAGGATCAATCGGGACTATCCTGGTAAAAATATTTTGATCATGGAAGGATCCCTGGATGATAATATTGACAGACTCAAGCCGTACTTACCAGTTTCTGGTAATGATTTCCGAGCAGCTGCTCTGGGTGTGCTTAACTTAGATAATCTTAATATTTCATTTGAGCAGATCAGTAAACTATCCGGCCTCAATATGAACCTACTGGTTTCCCTAAGGCTCACACTCGATGATGTCAATACCCCTAATTACTACTGCCATGAAAACCCGGGCTTGCTGGAAAATTTTCTGGGGCGCTCAATTGATGAAAATGAAATATCAAAACACTGTGCCTCCAATGAAATTTTTTATAGGTTTTTGGTGAAGGAACTGAATAATAATCTAGATCAATTGGGGTACAAAGTGTCAGGGCACTTTTTTCCATGGCATAGCACCCTGATGGAGGTGCCGGTATGCTTCTGTGGGTTTTACTCCAAAACCGGTGCTGTAAAGAAATTATCAAATAAAGTAGAGGGGCGAACGCATATCCAGCTTCAAATGTTTTCCTGACTTATGATTGTACATGGTAAGACCATTATTTCTGACGATGTCAGGGATCAGGCATTTGTCTGCGACCTGATTAAATGCAAAGGGGCTTGTTGTGTGGAAGGGGATTTGGGTGCCCCGCTTGAACTTGATGAGTTGGATGAGGTTGAAGCCGCCTATCCCAGTGTTAAGCCCTATCTTTCCGAAGCAGGCATCAAAGCCATAGAAGCACAAGGGCCTTATGTATTAGACGAGGAAGGGGATTTTTCTACTGCTACCATTGGGGGTAAGGAGTGTGCCTTTTCGATATATGACAATCATGGCATTTTGAAGTGTGGGATTGAACAAGCCTGGAAGGATGGCAAATCAAATTTCAGGAAACCGATTTCATGTCATCTCTATCCTATAAGGATTACCCGTCATGACGAATTTGAAGCTTTGAATTATGATCGCTGGCATATCTGCAGCCCTGCCTGTGATCTTGGTACCGCACTGAAGGTGCCGGTATATAAATTCCTAAAAGAAGCATTGATCCGTAAATACGGAAAAGTGTGGTATGAGGAGTTGGAGCAACTTTGTGAAGAAAAGCCTGAGGAAAAGCAGGGTTTATAACAGTCGTTTTATTTCAAAAGTTAATTCTTGAGGGGTATTTGAAATCCTATTTTAACCGCTAGAATATTGTCGTTGCGATCTCTCGTACCGGCAGTGTCTATATTATCTAAAAATGGTGTTTGGGTATTAAAAAAGTAAATCTGCACCATCCCTTGCCACTGGTTTGGAAGGGTATAAACAGCTCCGGCACCGGTAGGGAGCATCAGGGTTAGATTCCCGTAAGTTTCACCTTGTGGCCTGGTGTTTTCCTGGTTTTGAAGGATCGAACCCTGACCGTCACGGGGGGTGTAGCGCATTACACCAATGCCCTGGCTAAGAAAAAATTCCCATGAACGCTTTACCAGCACATTATACCTTGCTTCATAATGAAAGCTAAGAAAGGTAGTTCTGAAAAATCTATTGGTTTGGATTCCGGGGCTTATTGGAACAAAATCCATATCATCACCTATAATGTACCCAACTCCGGCAGCAAACAAGCTACTCCACTTGGTACTATGCTGTAGGATTATGCCACCTTGTGCTGATGAGGTCCATTTTTCATAGCGGCCCAGGTCACCGGAGTAGGTGTTCATATTCAGGCCTAAGGAGAGGTATTCTTTCCCGGACTTTTCTTGTGCTACCAGAGTATCAGAAGAAAAATAAAGCAAGGCAAAAAATGCCCATAATCTGCTATAGGTCAGAAAAGTCAAAGGTCTCCAGAAATTTAGTCGTGAATTCACCCTTTCTAAATTGGGGGTCATCCATCAATTTGATATGAAAAGGAATGGTTGTCTTTATGCCTTCAATTACAAATTCCTGAAGGGCCCTTTTCATTCTGGTGATGACCTCTTCACGAGACTGACCACTTACAATCAGCTTTGCGATCATAGAGTCATAATTGGGGGGTATGGTATAGCCGGCATATACATGGCTATCGATTCTCACCCCATGACCACCCGGTAGGTGGAGGTTGGTTATTTTACCGGGGCTGGGCCTAAAATTATTGGCAGGGTCTTCGGCATTGATCCGGCATTCCATCGCAAATAAGTTGGGATAGTAATGCTTGCCTGACACCTTCACACCTGCGGCTACTTTAATCTGCTCTTTTATCAGGTCAAAATCTGTAACCTCTTCGGTAATAGGATGCTCCACCTGAATCCTGGTATTCATTTCCATGAAATAGAAATCCTTATTTTTATCAACCAGGAATTCTACCGTACCGGCTCCTTCGTATTTTATGGCTTTGGCTCCCTTTACAGCTGCCGCACCCATTTTATCACGTAATTTTTTATCAAGAAAAGGAGATGGGGTCTCTTCAATCAGCTTTTGATGCCTGCGCTGGATGGAGCAGTCACGCTCTGAGAGGTGGGATACATTACCGTATTGGTCTCCTACTATCTGAATTTCCACATGCCGTGGCTCTAATACATATTTCTCCAGATACAAGCCATCATTCCCAAAAGCTGCACCAGCTTCCTGGCGGGCATCATCCCAGGCTTTTTTAAATCCTGCATCATCATTTACAATCCGCATACCTTTACCCCCTCCACCAGCGGTAGCTTTAAGGATTACAGGGTATTTGACGGACTTGGCAATTTTCATACCCTCCTCAACAGACTTAATCAGGCCATTTGAACCAGGGATCGTGGGTACCCCCGCCTTTATCATTGTAGCTATGGCGGTGGCCTTGTCACCCATTTTATTGATCATGTCTGGGGTGGCACCAATGAATTTGATGTTATACTCCTCACAAACCGCCGAGAACTCAGCGTTTTCGGAAAGAAAGCCATAACCGGGGTGGATGGCGTCAGCATTAGTGATTTCTGCAGCAGCAATAATATTTGGTATATTCAGGTAAGAGTCTTTGCTTGGAGGGCGTCCGATACATACCGCCTCGTCGGCAAATCTGACATGGAGGCTTTCCCGGTCAGCAGTAGAGTATACTGCAACGGTTTTTATCCCCATTTCTCTACAGGTGCGGATAATCCTCAATGCTATTTCCCCTCGGTTGGCTATTAGTATTTTCTTAAACATAGGTAACTGCTATCGGTGATAAAAAATAATTAAATAAATCAGTCAGGATCTACCACGAAAAGCGGCTGATCGAATTCGACCGGGGAGGCATTTTCCACCATAACCTGTGTAATAGTACCAGAAACTTCTGATTCAATTTCATTGAAAAGCTTCATGGCTTCAATAATGCAAACGGTCTGACCTTTGGTGACTTTATCACCTACGGAAATTAAAGGCGGAGAGTCTGGATTGGCAGAGCGATAAAATGTCCCGATCATCGGTGATTTTATCTGAGTGCCTGAT
>JBGTCD010000105.1:0-17496 GCA_041749015.1 Cyclobacteriaceae bacterium | reverse complement strand
GGCTCGAACCTAGACTCTTCTGGACCAAAACCAGACGTGTTGCCAGTTACACCATCGGACAATAAGTAACCCCCCTGATTTGGGAGAGCAAAGGTACAATTATTTTTTAATTAGGTAAAAAAATTTATTTAATTAAAAGTTCGTTACCGGCTTTCAACCCACTTTCTGGCATTGATGAATGCTTCAATCCAGGGGCTGAGTACTTCCGTCTTTGTTGAATCCGGGAGATAGGGCCAGTTCCAGGTAAAAAGACTCCGCTCCAGATGGGGCATGATGGCCAGGTGTCTACCATCATTGGAGCATAAGGCAGCCGCATTGAAATCAGAGCCATTAGGGTTGCCGGGATATTCAGGATATGAGAAAACAGCCGGAATATGGTATTGATCTGCAGCGCCAGGCAAAACAAACTTACCCTCACCATGGGCCAGCCATACACCCAGACGGGATCCTGAGAGAGATTTTAACATCACTGAGGGGCTGTCCTGAATATCAAGATTAATAAATACTGACTCGAATTTCCCCGACTCGTTATGGTGCATCCTGGGATGATTTTCTCCTAATTCAGGGTAAACCAGCCCCATGTGCATCATAAGTTGACAGCCATTGCAAACACCCAGGCTTAGTGTGTCTTCCCTCGCATAAAAGTCATTCAAGGACTCACGAGCTTTATCATTGTAAAGGAAAGCCCCGGCCCAACCTTTTGCCGAGCCTAATACATCTGAATTGGAAAATCCCCCAACAAAAGCAATGAAATTAAGATCACTGAGGTCGGCCCTTCCGGCAATCAAATCGGTCATGTGGATGTCTTTTACATCAAAGCCTGCAAGATGCATGGCATAAGCCATTTCACGGTCTCCATTGACCCCTTTTTCCCGAATTATTGCACCTTTTATTCCGGTAGGATTGGTACGCCCCTTTTTGATCTCCAAGGCCTGGTAAGTGCCGGTAAAATCCTTCGGAAACCTGTATTTGAGCGGCTGATGCCCCAGGAGTTCCCAGCGCTGCCTGGCCAGCCTTTCAGATCTTTGCTCCTGGTCAAGGAGGTAGGATGTCTTAAACCAAAGTTTGCGCAAAGCGGGGATTTCCAATTCCAGATTACCGGCATGATGATGGATTTCCAAATGTGAAACATCAATTGGATGCCCAAATTTCTGAAAGTTGATGCCATTCTTATTCAACACTGCCTTGGTGGCATCCAGGTCACTGACTTGTATTACCAATCCAGGATTTTCTGCGAAGCAGGTTTCGACCAGGTCCTCATCAGCCATACCTGAGAGGTCTAATTTCATACCCACATTCGTGGAAGGAAAGCACATTTCAAGTAGGGTGGTGACCAATCCACCTGATCCAATATCATGGCCTGCCAGGATCAAATTCTCTTTAATCAATTGCTGTATTCCCTCAAAACAGTCTGCAAGATATTTGGCGCTTTTGATATCCGGGACATTACCTCCCAGCACATTATTAACCTGTGAAAAAGCACTACCACCAAGCCCTTTTCTGACACCAGAAAAATCTACGTATATCAAATGGGTCTCTGGTAAGGGCTGAAGTTCAGGTGTTATGGTTTTGGTAATATCTGAGACCGCTGCAACGGTAGATACGATTACTGTACCGGGAGAAAATACCGTTTTCCCATCCGGGTATTTCTGGGTCATGGATAGGGAGTCTTTACCGGTTGGAATATTGATTCCCAATTCACAGACAAAATCACTGATGGCCTCCACCGCTTTATACAATCTAAAATTCTCTCCAGTATTTTTGGCCGGCCACATCCAGTTGGCGCTCAGAGAAACGCCTTTTAATCCATGGGTCAATGGTGCCCATACCAAATTCGTCAGGGCTTCTGCAACCGCCACTCTGCTACCTGCCATAGGATCCAGGAGTGCCAGGACCGGAGCATGACCAATGGAAGTCGCAGTGCCAACTAATGATTCATAGTCCAGAGCCATAACCCCCAGATTATTTAGGGGTAATTGCAGGGCCCCGCAGGTTTGTTGAGTCGCCACCCTGCCCGTCACCGAGCGGTCCACCTTATTGGTGAGCCAATCCTTACAGGCTACTGATTCCAGTTGCAACACTTGCTCCAGGTACCATTCAAATTTTTTAATATCATAGGAAAGGCCAGTTTCTTCAATTACGACAGAATCATCCTTTAGGATGGTCTTAGGAGAAGACCCGAACAAATGGCTTAGCTCCAAATCTATGGATGCCTTTTGGGTCTCAGAATTTAAAAATTTAAATTTTTGATCCCCGGTGATGACCCCAACATCATACATCGGAGCACGCTCCCTCTTGGATATGTCTTGAAGTTTTTTTAGGTCTTTTTCTGCCACTACCAGGCCCATGCGCTCCTGTGACTCATTCCCTGCTATTTCCTTTTCCGAAAGGGTAGGGTCTCCGATTGGTAACTTGTCTGTGTATACCACGCCTCCGGTTTCCTCCACCAGTTCAGAAAGACAGTTGAGATGGCCGCCAGCCCCATGGTCATGAATGGAAACAATGGGATTATTATCGTCTTCGGCCAGGGCTCTGATGGCATTCATCACTCTTTTTTGCATTTCAGGATTTGAGCGCTGGATCGCATTGAGCTCTATAGCTTTTTTAAATTCCCCAGTGGCCACAGAAGAAACCGCACCGCCCCCCATGCCTATGCGGTAATTGTCACCGCCCATGACTACCAGCCTGTCTCCCTTATTGGGCTTTTTCTTGTGGCTGTCAATTTTTTTGGCATAACCAATGCCACCTGCAAGCATGATAACCTTGTCAAATCCATAGGACTTTTCACCATCCTCATGCTCAAAAGTGAGCAGGCTGCCACAGATGAGGGGCTGCCCAAATTTGTTTCCGTAATCACTGGCCCCATCGGATGCTTTGATGAGGATTTGAAGCGGGTTTTGGTATAGCCATTTTCTGGGCTTTAGGCCTTTTTCCCATGATCTGCCG
The DNA here is from genome assembly GCA_041749015.1 of Cyclobacteriaceae bacterium. Lineage (GTDB taxonomy): Bacteria > Bacteroidota > Bacteroidia > Cytophagales > Cyclobacteriaceae > JBGTCD01. The sequence continues at coordinate 14,550 of JBGTCD010000105.1, read as the reverse complement.
CCGTTAAGCCTGGGGTATGAAGTCATGTACACTGCCGTACCGGCCAGGGGAATGCTTCCGGTTCCACCCGCCATGCGGTCTCTGATCTCTCCTCCTGACCCGGTAGCAGCCCCATTAAATGGCTCTACCGTGGTAGGGAAGTTATGCGTTTCAGCCTTTAGAGACAGGATGGTTTCTATTTCTTTAATCCTGAAAAAATCTGGGGTATCCTGGGTTTTAGGCGCAAACTGAAGTGCCAGCGGTCCTTTTATAAAGGCCACATTGTCGCTATAGGCCGATACCAGTTCGTTGTAATTGGTACTGGAGGTCTTTTTGATTAAGGCAAAAAGCGAGGAAGGCATTTCTTTTCCATCGATGATAAAGGTGCCATTGAAGATTTTATGCCGGCAATGTTCCGAATTAATCTGCGAGAACCCAAAAATCTCACTATCAGTAAGGGGTCTGTTGATGGCTTTGCTGACGCTTTCAAGATAATAGATTTCCTCATCGCTAAGCGCCAGTCCTTCGCGGTCATTATACGCGCTGATTTCATGGATCTCTAAGATGGGTTCAGGCGTTTTTTGGATATTGAATACTTCCTGATCAAGATCAGGATAATGCATTTGAAGCATGGGGTCAAAATCGCCTTCTAATTCGGATTCAGGAATGAACTCCTCCATTCTTATGATGCCCTCGATCCCCATATTCCTGGTGATTTCTACTGCATTGGTGCTCCATGGGGTGATCATCTCTTTTCGTGGTCCTACATACGGGCCTTTGAGGGATTTTTTTTCTGTAGGTTCAAGTCCGTCTAAAAGCCAGGATAGTTTGCGCAGGTCGTTGGTGGTGAGTTTTTGACTCGACTCAAGGGCAAGGACCGCTCCTTTTGCGGATTGAAAAAAGTGGATCATAGAAGGCAGATTGAGGGCAAACTTTTCAAGGCACAAAGCTAATATTTATTCCAACAAAATTGTAGTGACTTATGGTGCTTGTTGATTTTTCTGCAATTCTCTGACTATCGTTGGCACCAAATCATGGTGGCCCGATTCCATCATGTGGAGCTCATAATCGGGCAGGTATTTCAATAATTTTGAAACTGATTTTTTGGTGATGATGCGGTCATACTTGCCAATGTACAGGACCAGTTGGATGTTATGTTTTCGGATGATTTCTGCTAGTGCCTCTACATCAAATTTCAATGCACGGAATACAATCCAGGAAAAATAAACCTGTCTGCGTTTCCTTCTGGAGTCCATCTGCCTCACGGTAAACTTTTCAACACTTTTATCTACAATACCGAGGGTGCGCATGGACTTAACCAACTTCATGAATCGCTTGGGCCTTACCACCATGCTTCTAAAGTACTTCCGAAGCAGCCCGGGGTAGGTGGCCATATCATACCAGATCTGGGTGTCGATCCCATCAGGGGCCATCATCATTAATTTTGCGACTCTGGTTGGAAAACATTCCATTGTGGCCCAAACAAATTTTCCGCCCATGCTGAACCCCGCCATGGAAAACCTGCCTATTTTTTCTTTTTGAAAAAATTGGTCCATGATTTTCTTCCAATAAGTCTTTGCCAGGGGATTTTCCTTTTTGTGCCAATAACTTTCCCCATGGAAAAACAGGTTGAAAACAAACAAAGTATATTCTTTGCCTAAAGCCTCAGCAAAACCTTTGAAAAAAGTATGATCCTGCCCGATACCATGAAATACTAACAAGACTTTCCTGCCTTTTCCTGATTGGTAATACTCCAGGGTTGCACCCTCGTATTTTATGGTATTGGCCTTCATAAAATTTTCATAAAATTTTTCAACCTTTTGTTTTTTAGTTTGTTACGGATTACGTAAACTTGCGAAACTTTTAAACAAATTAAAGTTTCCTCGGTTTCAAAGATACAAAATAAATTAAAATTGGAGCAAAAAGATAGGATAATCGAAGGGGCTGCTGCACTATTTTGGAAGTGCGGCTTCAGGAGTGTGAGCATGGACGATATTGCTGTGAACCTTTCGATCTCAAAAAAGACCATTTATCAGTATTTCAAAGACAAAGACGAGTTGGTTTCGTTGGTTACTCAAGCCCATATAGAAGAAGATAAGAAATTGTACACTTATATAATGAAGTCGAGTAGGAATTCAGTTGAAGAACTTTGTCTTGTCTGCATTACGATGCGTAAAAACCTTGGGGACATCAATCCATCCTTACTTTTTGATCTCAAGAAATACTATCCCCAAGCCTGGGAATTATTCATAAAATTTAAGACGCAATTCATTGGTGATTCAATAAGAAGAAATTTGGAGCAAGGCGTAACGGAAGGGTATTTCAGAGATAATATTGATGCGGATATTTTAGCCGTTTATCGGATGGAGCAGGTACAGATGCCGTTTGATCCGCAAATCTTCCCAAGGGATAAATTTGATTTCAGGGTAGTCCAGGAGCACCTTTTTACGCTTTATGCTTATGGGATTCTTACGGATAAGGGTAAGAAAGAATTTGAAAAAATTATGGCTTCGGCCGAAACGATACAATAACTGGTCATGAGTAAATTTAGATTTCTATCGGTTTTTATTTTGTTGTTTTTTACAATTTCGGCCTTTTCTCAGGAGGCTCCCAATGTCCTGCCAATGTCCCTGCAGGAGTGCATCGATTATGCCTTAAAAAATAATACTATGGCAAAAAATGCGGCCCTGGAAAACCGGATTTCCAAGGCTCGGGTAGGAGAGATTTTGGCTGATGGGCTTCCTCAGATTAATGGCTCGGCTGAAATCATGTACAATTACCTAATTCCGACACAATTCATCCCTGTTGATGAAAATTTTCCTTTTGGTGATGTGCCTCCTGGTGCCGATGTGATACCCCTTAGATTTTCGGTGGATTATCTCGCCAACGCCTCTGTCACTTTAGAGCAGATGGTATTTGACGGTTCTTATTTTGTAGGCCTTAAAGCCGCAAGGACCTATACCGATCTGGCCAGAAAGGATCAGATCAAAACTGAAATCGATGTCATCGAAAATGTGACCAAGGCTTACTATTCAGTGCTGATCAATATGGAGCGTAAGGAATTGGTTGAAACCAATTACAGGAGGCTGGATTCCCTGCTTATCGAAACCCAGGCCATGTATGAAAATGGCTTTGCAGAGAAAATTGATGTTAACCGGATCAAGGTAGAATTCAATAACATCATGGTCGATAAGAAGAGAGTGGAACAAGGTTATGCTGTTAGTTACGTGCTGCTAAAATATCAGATGGGTATGCCGGTGCAGGAAGTAGTGGTACTTACGGATCAATTGCGTGATATTGAATTGGAACTCCTGGATTATGAGAAGGAGACTTTTTCCTATGATCAAAGAATTGAATACAGTCAGCTCATGACCAATTATGATTTGGCTAAGCTGGATGTGAAAAATTTTGAAGTAATGTACATCCCCAAGCTCAGCGTTTTTGGGAATATTGGTGCCAATACGGGTGCTATCGAATTTGCTGATCTATTCAATTTTGGAGACCGGTGGTTTGGATTGGGCGGGGTAGGTGTCAGGCTAAATGTGCCCATTTTTGATGGGTTGAGGAAGAGCAGGCAAATCCAGCAGCGGAAGATCCAGGTAGAGCAGATCGAAAATGCTTTCGACGAAATGCGTAATCGCATTGAAATGGAGATCATCCAATCAAAAGCTGACCTTGAAAGCAATTTAATGAGCCTGGAGCTTCAAAAAGAGAATATGGAACTGGCCGCTGAGGTGTATAATATCACCAAAATAAAGTACCAGGAAGGTGTTGGATCCAACCTGGAAGTGGTGGATGCCGATTCTGCTTACAAGACGGCACAGAATAACTATTATAATGCCCTTTTTGATGTACTGATCACCAGGGTAGACATTGACAAAGCTTACGGAAGACTTAAAAAATAACCTGATAAATGATGAGATTTTATATCAAGCAATTCATAACGGCAGGTATCCTGATTGGGGTAGCTGCTGCATGCGAAACAAGTGACCTTGAGGCCAAAAAAGAAGAGTACAATCAGCTCAAAAATGAGATGCATGATCTGAATGCAAAACTGACTGCTCTTGAAAAAGAAATCCAGGAAATGGATCCTGAATTCAAAAAAGTAGACAGGAACATCTCTTTGGTAGATGTCATGGAGGTAAAACCCGGGTTTTTTGAGCACCGTACTTCAGTCAGGGGTTCGGTTGAATCCAGAAAGAATGTCAACCTCACGGCGGAGGTGCCAGGGAGAATTGATAAAATTCATGTCAAAGAAGGCCAAAAGGTTGAGGCTGGTAAGGTCCTGATTGAATTGGACGCTGCTGTACTTAGAAATAATGTTGCTGAGTTGCAAACCTCCCTTGAGCTGGCCAATACCCTATTTGAAAGGCAAGAACGGTTGTGGGAAAAGAACATCGGTACCGAGGTACAATATCTTGAGGCCAAAAATAATAAAGAATCGCTACAGCGCAGACTGGCCACCACCCGGTCTCAACTGAACCAAACTATTCTTAAAGCACCATTTGGTGGGGTTGTGGATGAGATTCCGGCCAGATTAGGTGCTATGGCCATACAAGGGGGCACTCTTATCCGTTTGGTTAATTCAGCCGATATGTATGTAACGGCTGAAGTGTCCGAAGCTTTTATTGGGAAGTTTAACACAGGAGACTCTATTGGTGTATATTTCCCTAATCAGGATAAGGAATTACGATCTGTAATTACCTCCATCAGTAATGTGATTCATCCACAAAACCGGACTTTTGGACTTGAGGCCCAACTTCCCTCCATAGATTTTATGGTAAAACCCAATCAGGTAGTAGTGCTCAAAATCACAGACTATTCTAATCAAGCGGCCTATACCATCCCTACCAATATCATTCAAAGAGATGATCAGGGGCATTTTATTTATCTGGCAGAGGAGGATGACGGCAAAAGTATAGCCAGAAAAACCCACATTAAAATTGGACTTAGCAATGGGGAATGGACAGAGGAAAAAGAGTGTCTTAAAGGTGGTGAGCAGGTCGTTCACAAAGGATATAGAGACTTGTCTGAAGGAGCAGCTATCGCATTGGCCGAATAAATTAAACAATATTTATGGAGGATTTTGATAATTTAGATAATCTGGACCAGAGCAAAGGGGAAAAAGAGTTTAAGCTCACCACCTTTTCCCTTCGTAACAGGACCACGGTATTTTTCCTGACTTTCCTGATCATTGTGATGGGCATATCAGCTTATCTGACATTGCCAAAGGAGAATTTCCCGGAGGTAGAGCAACCTACTATTTACATAGGGACCTCCTATCCGGGTAACTCCCCTGTGGATATTGAAAATCTCATTACCAGGCCAATCGAAAAGGAAGTAAACACCATTTCTGATGTGGACAATATTCGGTCTACCTCGGTTCAGGATCACTCCACAATTATTGTCGAATTTACCACAAGTGTCGATGTACAGGATGCGCTCACCAAGGTGAAGGATGCCGTAGATAAATCCAAAAATGAGTTGCCTACAGACCTCAGCAACGATCCTAATGTCTTCGAGCTTAATTTGTCTGAATTTCCGATTATGAATATTAATCTTACCGGGAATTATACGATAGACCAGCTTAATGACTATGCGGAATATCTTGAGGAAGAGATTGAAAAATTTCGGGAGATTTCTAAGGTAGAAATCAGGGGGGTAGATGAAAAAGAGGTTAGGATTATGGCTGATCCTTTTAAAATGGAGGCCAGAAGCGTAAATTTTTCTGACATCGAAAATGCAGTCAGGGCTGAAAACATCACCCAATCCGGTGGCAGCATGAAGACCAATGGTATCAGACGCGACATTAGGATTGTTGGGGAATTTTCTGATTACACAGATCTTGAAGAGGTGGTCATCAAAAATGATGAAGGCAATATTGTGTATCTCAAGGATGTGGCTTCGGTGGCCTTTACTTATAAGGAAAAAGAGAGCTTTGCCAGACTGGATGGTAATCCTGTTGTCATGGTGGATGTCATTAAGCGGCAGGGAGAAAACCTGATTCTTCTTACCGAAAAGATTTACGAGGTCATCGAAAAAGCCAAATCAGATGTATTTCCCAAGGACCTCAATGTCATCATAAGCAATGACCAGTCACAGTATACCCGGGATATGGTCTCCAGCCTGGAAAACAATATTATATCTGGGGTAATTCTGGTGGTATTGGTCCTGTTATTCTTTTTAGGTTCCCGCAATGCCCTTTTTGTGGGTGTGGCCATACCATTATCCATGTTTACCGCATTTATGATCCTAGGTGCATTTGGGATCACCATTAATATGATGGTGCTGTTTTCATTGATCATGGCTCTGGGTATGTTGGTAGATAACGGGATTGTAATTGTTGAAAACGTTTACCGGCTTATGGAGGAAGGGGAGAACGCCTGGAATGCTACTCGTAAAGGAGTTGGTGAGGTGGCCATGCCCGTGATCGCCTCAACAGCTACCACACTGGCGGCTTTTTTACCATTGGCCTTCTGGCCGGGTATTATGGGTGATTTCATGAAATATTTGCCCATTACTCTGATTATTACCCTTGGCTCATCTCTATTCGTAGCCCTCATCATTAACCCGGTGTTGATTGCCACATTTATGAAGGTGACCGGTGAAAACAAAGCCAAAAAGAGGCGTCCGGTAATGGTGGCAATATTTTTTGCTATTTGCGGGGCCATCGTTTTAGGTCTTGGGTATTATCTTTATTCGCAAAAGCCTGAAGGCCTTGAGGGTCAATTCCATATTTCTACAGCATTTTTCGTTTTAGGTAATCTTAGCCTATTGGTGGCTTTGATCACATTTCTCAATATTTTTGTACTTACCCCTTTATCCATCAGTTTTCAGAAAAAGGTTTTGCCCGGACTGGAGCGGTGGTACAGCAGGTCGGTCCAATTTGCTCTGGCAGGCTGGAAGCCATGGTTCTTTTTCTGGGGCACGGTTCTTTTGCTGTTTGGTTCGATCGGACTTTTGACAAAATTTGCTCCGGAGGTGATTTACTTTCCTGAAAATGAACCTAAGTACATTAACGTTTTTGTAGAATATCCTATAGGTACCGATATCGAGACCACCTATGCGAAGACCGTCGAGATTGAAAAGGAGGTATTTAAGCTTATGGATCCGTATCAATTTATGATCGAATCGATCATCAGCAATGTAGGGGAGGGGACTTCAGACCCCAATGACCCTTCCGCGATTGGTCAAAGCAACACACCACATAAAGCAAGGATCACGGTAAATTTTAGAGATTTTAAATACAGAGAGGGAGCCAGTACCGGTGTTGCCCTTAATGAATTACGGGATAATTTGACCAAATTTCCCGGTGTGTCCATTACTGCAGATAAAGATGCTCAGGGCCCTCCTGTTGGTAAACCTATCAGCATCGAAGTGACCGGGGAGGAGTTTGCTACCTTGATCGACATCACCGAGCAGATGCGCTCTCTTATTAATGAGTCAGGCATCGAAGGCATCGAAAAGCTTAACAGCAACCTGGAAATTGGTAAACCTGAGCTTATCGTAAACATCGATCGGGAGAAGGCCAGGCGATTTGGCTTGTCTACCAATAGCATTGCCAACGAAGTGAGAACTTCACTTTATGGAAAGGAAATTTCTAAATTCAAGCTTGGGGAGGATGATTATGAGATCCAGCTCAGGCTTGAAGACCAATACCGGTATGACCTGGATGCAATCATGAATAAAAGTATTGTATTCAGAAATCAAATAGATGGCAAATTACATTATGTGCCCATTTCTTCGGTAGCCACAGCCGAGTTGAGTACCACCTATGGCTCTGTAAGGCGTAAAGATTTAAACAGAATCATTACCCTTAGCTCCAACGTGCTTGGAGGCTATAATGCTACTGTGGTCAATGATCAGATCAAGGAGGTGCTGGCAAATTTTCCTATGCCGGCAGGATATGCTTATAAGTTTGGTGGCGAGCAGGAAAAACAAGCCGAGGAATTTGCCTTTCTGAGTACTGCATTGATGCTGGCCGTATTCCTGATCTTTTTTATTATTGTCTCACAGTTCAATAAGCTCACAGCGCCATTTATCATCATGACTACGGTCCTTTTCAGTACCATCGGCGTGCTGCTCGGGCTCATTATCTTCAAAATGGATTTTGTAGTTATCATGACCATGATCGGGATTATATCCCTGGCAGGAATTGTAGTGAATAATGCCATCGTACTCATCGACTTCATTGAATTGATCAGAAGACGAAAATCTCTGCAATTGAATAAGACCCGGTTGGATTTCCATGAGATCAAAGATGCTATCGCAGAGGCCGGTACAGTAAGGCTGAGGCCGGTACTCCTGACTGCGATTACCACCATATTAGGGTTAATACCCCTCGCCATTGGGATCAACATTGATTTTATAGGCTTGTTTACTTCCTTTGATGCCGATTTTTATATTGGGGGCGATAATGTGATGTTTTGGGGCCCGATATGCTGGACCATTATATTTGGTTTGACCTTTGCAACATTCCTTACCCTCATCATTGTGCCGGTGATGTACTTGTTTTTTGCGAGGGTGAATAGGTATCTGGGGGTGAGTTGATACCCCTTGATTTCTTGCTGCACTTTTATCCATTCAGTAAATTCATTAAATTGGATACATGACTGGAGGGCATATATTGGAAATGATCACCAGATTACGAAACAATGAGATGATTCGCGGCAGAGTTAATTTCCGCCAAATGCGGAAGACCTATCTTAATGCTCTTGAAACCGAGGAATTGCAAAGTGTACCTTTATCAGAAGCACAAATATTGATAATTAGAGATCGGATAAAAACTGAACGCAAGCGACAACAAAAAAGGGCCTTTTTTATCTTCGTTCTTTCTGTTTTGGCTACAGGTATTTTCATTTCCACGATCATTTTCCTTTTATCATTTTACCTTTAAAGCCTGAATCCCCCCTTTGAGGTTGAGAATCTTTTTTTCAGGAAATTTTTTAATTAGATATTGTACGGCTCTGGCACTCCTTGCCCCGGATTGGCAATGCACCACTATGGTTTCAGATGTGGATAATAGTTTATCTTCCTGCTCAAGGCGGTCCAGGGCAATGTGATGGCCCCCAAGATTGGCGGCTTGAAACTCCTCTTTGGTTCGTACGTCCACCAATAGGTGCCTTACGCCCCCCTCTTTCCATTGGAGGTAAGTCTCAGGCAGTATCTCCGGAATGATTTCTATGCCACAAAACTGATTATAATTGATTAATCGGTTTAACGGTTTTAACGATTTATTGACTTTCAATTTTATCATTTTGGAGGCCCCCGTCAGCCCGTCATAGAGGAGGAGGGTGGCGGCAAGTGGTGTTCCAATGCCGGTCAGGATTTTGATTACTTCCTGAGCCTGTATGGTACCAATAATGCCGGGCATTACCCCAAGGATACCGCCAGAGGCACAATCAGGCACTGATCCCGGATCGGGAGGTTCAGGGTACAGGTCACGATATTGGACCGGTCTTTCATTCTGCACTGTGTCGTAGTTGAAAACCGAAACCTGGCCTTCAAATAGATAGACCGACCCATATACATTGGGTATGCCTGAGATTACTGCTGCATCATTGACCAGGTACCGGGTAGGAAAATTGTCGGAGCCATCTGCCACTAGGTCATACTTTTTCATGATTGCCAGGGCATTTTCACTGGTTAAAGACTCGTGGTATTTTTCTACTTTTATAAAAGGATTTAAAGCCAGAATCCTTTTAGCGGCCGCATCAACTTTATAAGCATCAATATCATTAGTGGTAAAGATAACCTGTCGCTGGAGATTGGATACATCCACCTGGTCCGGATCAATGATTCCGATGGTCCCTACTCCTGCGGCAGCCAGATATAGCAGCAGTGGCGTACCCAGCCCACCTGCCCCGACCACCAGCACTTTTCCATTCTTTAGCTTTTCCTGACTCTCAATTCCAAACCCCGGCAGCGTAAGATGCCTTTGGTATCGCAGTAGTTCTTCCTCGGTCAGCATAATTACAAAGATGAAAAAAATTGACCTGTTTCCATTTAGAAAAATTGTTTGAAGTCACTGCATTTGTAAATTTTGATGCAGTTAAATTTTTCAATAAACCAGCCTATACTGCTTTGACTTAGCTAAATGTTATAGAATGGTCAATAATTGTTGTATCTTTACTGCTCAATTTAAATTCACAAAACATATTTATGGGTAAATCGCAAGAAACTTTCAATAAAAAGGAAAAAGAAAAGAAGAGACAACGTAAGAAAAAGGAAAAAGAAGAGAAAAAGGAAGAACGGAAAAGCAACTCTGCTAAGGGAAAAGGCATGGATGAAATGATTGCCTATGTAGATGCTGATGGTAACATCACGGAGACCCCTCCGGATCCCACCAAGAAGAAGAAAATCAACCAGGAAGACATTCAAATAAAAATTGAAAAGCAGGAAGCCCCAGACCCTGCAGACCTGATTCGTACAGGAAAAATCACCTATTTTAATACTTCAAAAGGGTATGGATTTATCAAGGACCTTGAAAATCAGGATAGTGTATTCGTGCACATTAATGGCCTGCTGGATGATGTAAAGGAAAATGATAAGGTAACCTTTGAAACAGAAATGGGCATGAAGGGTTTGAATGCCATTAAGGTAAAGCTGGTTAAGTAAATAAGCTGCTTTAATTGTTCCTTTACAGGATAATTATTTCCTGTGGTCCCCCTGAATAATTTCTTGTGCTAGTATTTAAGAGATACTACCTTTTTCAGGTTCTGTAAAAAGATTTGAAAATGTAACTTTGGCAGTTTTACGATCGAAATACCCGGTGGCTAACCCCACCTTGTCAGCCTTCATCATTTCCATGATATGGGGACTTTGCGCTACCGTTTTGTGCATGCAAATCTTTATATTGAATTGACTGATTTCATCTGCCAAAATCTCAATATCCTTCCTTTGAAGATAGGACTTGCTAAATTTCCCTGACTGGAGGGCATCTCGGATCATGTACTCCAATTCTGAACTATTTCCACTTAAATAATCCTTCAATGCTTTTTTTATAAAAGTATTATCTGAATTCCCCATAAATAGAATCAGTTTGGCTCCCTGTTCTCTGCAAGTAACTTCAATTGATTGTACCAATGACTGACTGATAACATTTCCTGCGGCTTTTAAAGGAATCAAATCGCCAATTCCAGTATTGAGGAGCATATTTAAAGGTTCCCGCATATCAATACAATTGACCACGGTTGCCAATGGAGCACCTTTTAAAAATTCAGAAAGTTCCTTATTTCTCAACCTTTTGGATACCAGGTTTCCAGTGATATATTTTAGATTGCCTTCTTTTAAATAATCTAATATTTCCTGGGGATTGGTCTTTTCCTTTACCTTTTCAAGAGATTTTTCCATAAAATCGATTTCTTCACCCAGATTATAGGCTTCCTTAAGTCCGATGATGCTGACTTCAATGCCATGGTCCTTGGCGAAAGTATTTTTAAAATCTTGAAGCACTTCGATAATGTCCTGATCAATATAACTGGAAAAGGTTGCATCAATAATCACCTTACTGTTATCAGGAACACTCCAAAGCGTATTTTTGATAGAGGGCTTATTAAGAAATGACACCTCATTGGACAATTCCAGTTTAATGAATTCGCCTTGGATCAACCTGGAATTTTCTATAAAAAACGGGTTATAATAATTACTTCGGAGTAAAAAGAAAATACTTAAAGCAGAGCCGATTAAAACCCCAATAAGCACATCCGTCATTAAAATGGCGATGATCGTTACAATAAATGGTAAAAACTGGTCCAAACCTTTTTTAAAAATACTTTTAACCACCTCTAGGGAAGCGAGTTTATACCCTACCACGATCAAAATAGCAGCCAGTGAAGCAAGTGGTATCAGGTTAAGCAAAGTGCTTAAAAATGTAACACTTAGTAATAATAAGAGGCCATGAAGGATGGTGGATAATTTGGTTTCACCGCCAGCTTCAATATTTACCGAACTCCTTACTATTACCGAGGTGATGGCAATACCCCCTAACAATCCCGCAAGGCTATTTCCGATCCCCTGGGCGATAAGCTCCCTGTTAGGTGGGGTACGCCTTTTATGCGAATCAATATTATCGGTGGCTTCGATATTGAGTAAAGTTGAAATGGAGGCAATTACGCCGATGGTCAGGGCTGCGATCCATAAATTTTTATTCCAAATGGCCGTAAAATCCGGAAAAGTAAATAGGGTCAATAGATTATCAACCCTTGGTATATTGACCAAATGGATGCCATCAAGGTGAAGCCCGGGTAATAGGAATTTAAATACTAAATTGATGACTACTCCAAGTATTACCACTACCAGGGCAGGAGGTAATAGCTTAATTTTTTTTAGGATGGTTTTTTCCCAGAAAATTAGAATGAACAAGGATAGGAGGGTGAGAAAAACTGCTCCTGCAGTAACTGAATTATATAATGAGAGAAGGACTGAATGGATGTACTCAAAGAAGTTATCATCAAACTGAAGCATTTGACTTTTATCCTGTTCAAAACCAAAAGCATAGGGCAGCTGAGAAAAAATAAGAATGATGCCTATCGCAGCCAGCAGGCCCTTAATGATACTTTGAGGCATGTAATCTGCAATTATTCCTGCCTTTAAGGTGCCGATGATTATTTGAAATATACCAGCTATAAAGAGGGCCACCAAAAATACCTCAAAACTTCCTAATTCCTGTATTGCAATCAAAACTACTGCTGAAACACTGGCTGCAGGGCCACTGACACTTGTACCTGATTTACTGATAAATCCAATAACCAGTCCACCAATTACTCCAGAGATTAAACCTGAAATGAGGGGGGCACCACTTGCCAATGCTATCCCCAGGCATAAAGGTAATGCCACAAGAAATACCACTATTCCAGCGGGTATGTCTTTATCAAGCCTGGAAAACATAGGCTTATGTGCTACCTCTTGTTTTGCCCTGTTTACAAATCCAATTAATTTCGGTAGTCTGCCCAACGAGTAGTTTTATTTTGGAATTACTGTGAGCAAAGTTAGCAATTAGATGCATTAAGCAAAGGCGGATAATTCTGAGACCATATTTATAAAAACCATCAAAGATTTATTTAAAGAGGATGAAAGCCTTCTTAAAAATCTTTAAATTGACATGAAATTATAGCCGGTCTTAAACCAATTCCCATGATAGAATCTGCCTACCTGGAGAAAAATCCCAAGCTATATCTGTTTTTACCCTTGTACTATACCCTATGGGCTGATTCAGTGCTGACCCCTACTGAAGTCACCACCATGGAGGCCTTACTCAAGTCTCAGGCCTGGTTAACAACAGATGAACAGGAATTTCTGCTGAAGCATCTTGATCCTATACATCCACCGAAGCCCAAAGCGCTAAAATCATGGCGGGAAATTATTTTGCAAGCCAATGATGCCGGCCATAAAAGTCTTACGGACCTCGCATTGCATCTGGTAAAGATCAAGGGTAACGGACAGGCAAAAACTATAAGCGAAAAAACGCTTTCTGAGTTTAGAGACGCCGAATTGAGATTAGGGATTTTAGGAAAAGAGATCAATGACATCCTTCGCAAAGACCACCAGACCATCACTACCCGGCATGAATCTAAAGCTTCGTTTAAGGTCGATGAGATGACGCGCATTTTAGAGGGCGATCAGGCACAACTAATCAGGCAGGTGAAGCTTGTAATAGGCGATCCTGTCTTTAAATATTATGCCGGGGAATCCCGTCATGAGTATAGGGAGCTGGTACTGAAATGGTGTCAGGACCTAGCCCGACAGGGATTTGGCAACTGGGCCTACCCCAAAGAGCACGGTGGAAAAGGGGATATGAAGGGATACTTTACGATTATGGAAACCCTGAGCTACCATGATCTGAGTATGGTTATTAAATTTGGGGTGCAGTTTGGCCTTTGGGGCATGAGCGTTTATTTCCTGGGTACTGAAAAGCACCATAAGAAATACCTTAAAGATATTGGCACCTTAGACTTGCCGGGTTGCTTTGCAATGACTGAGACCGGGCACGGCTCCAATGTGAAAGGACTGCGCACTACTGCTACCTATGACCATAAAGCGCAGACCTTCACCATCCATACCCCGGTACCGGGAGCCCGCAAAGAATACATTGGAAATGCGGCCCTTCATGGTCAAAAGGCTACCGTTTTTGCCAAGCTGGTTATTGAAGGTGTTGATTATGGGGTGAATGCTTTTGTGGTGCCACTGCGGGACAAAAAGGGCAATTTACTACCTGGAGTTTCTATAGATGACTGCGGCAAAAAGATGGGCCTTAATGGGGTAGATAATGGTATCATTTATTTCGAGAATGTAGTGGTTCCCAAGGAGGCCATGCTGGATCGGTTTGCATCAGTAAATGAAGAGGGGGAGTTTGAAAGCCCTATTTCCAGTGATAACCGCCGGTTTTTTACCATGCTTGGGACTTTGGTGGGGGGTCGCATAGGCATCCCGCGCTCCGGGCTTGCTGCTGCCAGGTCAGGCCTGACCATCACCATCCGATATAGTGATCAAAGACGGCAATTTGGCCCTGAGGGAGGTGAGGAGGTACCCATACTTAACTATCGCATGCACCAAAGGCGGTTGATGCGACCA
>JBGTCD010000104.1:0-82122 GCA_041749015.1 Cyclobacteriaceae bacterium | reverse complement strand
GAGGGTACTGGTTTTTGTACCGTCCTTATCAGGAGAATCAGGTTAAATATACTGAGCTCATCAAGGAAGGTAAGACCAGGATGTCAGAGAATAACCACCAGGCCGCCATTGGTGCCTGGGAAAAAGCTCAGAAAATCAAGCCGAAAGATGATGAAGCCGGCAGACTTATTGCAGGCGCCAAAGAGGCAATCGCAAGAGCTGAAGCAGAGGCAAAAAAGAAGAAAGAAGAAGCCGACCGATTAGCGGCTGAAGAAGCGGCTAAACGAGCCGAGGCCGAAGCTAAACCAGAAGTTGGTACTATCAAGACACTTTCGGCAAGAACTGGTCGTTACCATGTCATCGTAGGCAGCAGTATTGATGGTGACCTGGCGATGGATTACGCAAAAAAAATGGCTAAAAAAGGCGTGAGCATTAGTATCATACCTCCATTTGGAGGTAAAAAGTTTCACAGAATAGCCATGGGGAACTATGATACCTTTGCCGATGCTCAAAAAGTAGCTGATCAACTAAAACCAGAATATGGACAAAGCCTTTGGGTTTTGAAATATTAATATGATAATCATGCAAATTACCACCACGCTCGAAGACACCATTCCGGCGGTGGAAGGGCAGGATCCTGTAAGTGTATTGGAGCTACTTTTGCAGGGTGGTTTTATGATGATTCCTATTACACTGCTGTGGATTGTGGCAGTGTATATTTTTATAGAAAGATACCTCACCCTTAAAAAAGCCTCCCAAACCCCACCCGAATTCATGGGCAGGATCAGGGAATTGGTGCAAAAAGGGGATATTCAATCAGCCAGGCTAATTTGTTCCCAAACTGACACGCCCATTGCCAATATGATCGAAAAAGGTATCGGCAGGATCGGAAGCCCATTGAAGAACATTGAGGTCTCTATTGAGAACGTCGGTAAAATAGAGGTTTTTAAACTTGAGAAAAATCTCTCATTGATGGCGGTAATCTCAGGTGCGGCACCGATGCTTGGATTTTTAGGCACTGTAATCGGTATGATACAGGCTTTTATAGCCATTGCTCAGGAAGAGGGGTCAGTAAGCCCTAAGTTGCTTTCTGAGGGGATATACACGGCCATGTTGACCACTGCAGCCGGTTTATTTGTCGGGATTCTTGCATATCTGGCCTATAATTATCTGGTGACCAGAGTACAGAAACTGATTCATAAAATGGAGTATACTTCCATCGACTTTATAGATCTTTTACAAGAGCCCAATTAATCATGTCATTTAAATCCAAACATAAGGTAGACCCTGCATTTAGCATGTCCTCCATGACGGACATCATTTTTTTGCTTCTGGTTTTCTTCATGCTGACTTCTTCATTTATTACCCCCAGTGGGTTGCCGGTAAACCTGCCCACCAGTAAGGCTTCAACTGTAGAGTTGCAAAGAGTGGCTGTAACCATAACCGAAAGCCTGGAATATTACGTTAATGATAAAAAAGTTACCAAAGCAACGCTGGAAGGGGAACTAAGAAGCCGACTTTCGGGTACTGAAGGGGTAGTGATACTTCATATTGACAAATCAGTACCTACAGAGCACCTGGTGCATGTAGCCGGAATTGCCACTGCACTTGAAGCAAAGGTATCTATTGCCACCAAACCCAACTGATATGAGTAGGGAGGAAAAAAAGAAAAAGAAAAAGACCATCATCATTTCAGCAATGATTCATGGGGTGCTTTTGGCGTTGCTGATTTTCATTTTTGCATGGAAAGAGCCCGATCCACCGATTCCGGAATACGGAATAGAATTGAATTTTGGCCTGGATGAAGTCGGATCCGGGGATATACAGCCCCAAACTACCACCCCGGCAGAATCACAGGAATCTGAGGCCGCTGAAGAACCTGTAGATGCTCCTGACGACCCTTCAGAGTCGGTTGACGAAGCGGCGGAGTCTACCCCTGAGGTCGTACAACCTGCAGAAAGCCCTCATACGGTAAAGGAAGAGCCAAAGCCAGTGGTGAAAAAAGACACCAAGGTAGAGGAAAAACCCAAGCCTGTGGAGAAGAAACCCGAGGAGAAAAAGCCCGTAGAAGACCCAAAGCCTGAAGTAAAAACCGGTCCTGAAAGCGATAAGGACACCGATGCCAAATCTCATGGTGATAACACCAATAAAGAAGGGGATAAAGGCAGCCCGGATGGTAAGGTGGATGAAAGAGCCCTCTATGGACAGGCAGGGGGTGGCGGTGGATTTTCATTCAATATGACTGGCTGGAGGCCCGATTTTGAGCCCAAGCCAAAGGATACCTCAGGTGAGAGTGGCAGGCTGGTATTTCAGATTACCATCAATGAATACGGGGAAATTACGCGGATTGTAACAGTAGAGCGTGGGGTTAGTGCAGCCGTGGAGCGCATCTATCGTGATGAGGTTTCAAAACTTACCTTTACTAAAACCTCCGACAATACGCGGGTTGCACCATCCAGTACCGGCACTATTGCCTTTGTGCTTAAATCCCAGTAGAGCCATTTGATTGCTTAAAATTTATGACAGATATTCCTGCCATCAATGCTTCAGTGCCATTTCGGGACTATGAGCAGGTATTAGCTTATTTATATCAGCATCTGCCCATGTTTCAGCGGGTGGGAGCACCTGCTTTTAAAAAAGACCTTACCAATACCATCAGGCTCTGCCAATTTCTGGAAAATCCCCAAAATAAGATCAAGGCGGTGCATATCGCAGGCACCAATGGTAAGGGGAGTGTCTCCCACATGACGGCCGCAGCCCTGCAATCAGCAGGCTATAAAACCGGATTGTATACCAGCCCCCACCTGAACTCATTTACCGAAAGGATCCGCATCAATGGGGCCGAAATGTCTCAGGGATCGGTGGTTGATTTTATGAATTTAATTGCTCCCGTAATCACGGAAATCAAACCTTCATTTTTTGAAATTACCGTGGCCATGGCTTTATGGTATTTTGACCGGGAGGCAGTAGATATTGCCGTAGTAGAAGTAGGAATGGGCGGGTGCCTGGATTCCACGAATGTGGTGCGGCCGGTGGCCTGCTGCATCACCAATATCAGCCTGGAACATCAGGAATTCCTCGGCGATACCCTCGAAGCCATAGCAGGTGAGAAGGCGGGAATCATCAAACAAAGAGTACCTGTGGTGATCAGTGAGTGGCATGAGGAGACCTTTCCGGTTTTTAAAAGGAAATCTGAAGCCTGCAATGCTGAATTAATACCGGCCTTTGAGCAATGGTGTGCCATCCAAGGGGAGCAGGGTATGGACGTGTTTGAGGGGCAGGATTGCATCCTTACCGGGGTGGTGCCATTTTCGGGGGGGGATTATCAATTAAAAAATATACCGGCAGTAGTGGCCTTGGCATCCGTATTGGCGGGTGCAGGTTTTATGATAAGTAAGCAATCACTGAAAAAGGGGATTGAAGCGACTCATACCCTCACCGGCTTGAAGGGCAGGTGGCAGATTCTTTCAGAACACCCCCTCACCATTGCCGACACAGCACATAACCTGGCAGGACTTAGTTTGGCCATGAACCAGCTCAAAAAAATTGATAATGGCACGATACATTTCGTGATGGGCTTTACCAGAGAAAAGAAGCTGGGTGATATAATCCCAATTTTCCCGGTGGCCAATGCCAAATATTACTTTTGTGAAGCCAATATCCCCAGGGCCATGCCGTCCCAGACGGTAAAAGATTATTTTGAAGGGCATGGCATAAAGGGTGAAGCAATTCCGGAGGTCAATGCTGCAATAATGGCTGCCACCAGCAATGCGGCACCTGGCGATATCATCTTCATCACCGGAAGCATCTTCATAATTGCTGAAGTAGAAAATTTATAATGCGACAAAAGAAATACAGGTTTGGCGTGGTAGCCGAAAGGTCAAATGTTATTGAAAGAGACACTGACCCCTATAAAAACATCAAAGGCCGGTGGTCTGAATGGTTTGGCAATGATCACCCAATCGTCCTGGAATTGGCCTGTGGCAGGGGAGAGTACAGTGTAGGTTTGGCCAGATTGTTTCCCGATAAAAATTTTATCGGCATTGATATCAAGGGCGACAGGATATTTATGGGCAGTACCACAGCGATGGCAGAAGGATTGGAGCATGTAGCTTTCGTTCGCACCCAGATTCAGAACATTGACGAAATTTTTGATGAAGATGAAGTGTCTGAAATTTGGATTGTTTTTCCTGATCCAAGGCCTAAAAACAGAGACCGGGTTCGCAGATTAACCTACCCCAGATTTCTTGACCTTTATCAGAAAATCCTCAAACCGGGTGGTATCGTCAGGGTAAAGACCGATAATACTGATTTCTTTGACTTTACCCTGGAAGTCTTACGAGAGAGAAAACACGTCAGGGATTTGGAGTACACCTACGACCTATATGACAACCCCCTTCAGGAAGAATGCCATGGCATTAAAACCCACTATGAGATTAAATTCGGCTCTCAGGGCCATAAAATAAAGTTTTTGAGGTTTAAGGTTTGATTATTTAGACGAAAGGATTTCAGGTATGTATTGATTTTTATTTGTTTTAATCCACAAATAATTTAGTATCTTAGTTACAAAAAATAAATTTACTTACGACATTTTTTTAATCAATATCGATTTAAATGTAGTAATTCCTGAAAATCTGATAACCATGGATAAAACAAAAATTATCCCTTCTGGACTTTTTGCAATTTTGTTACTAGGTCTAACTTCATGTGTTGAAAATCCCCCGACTCAAGAAGAAATTGTGCAAACCAATGCAGAAGAGTACGTTAAATCAAAAATGAATGATCCTGAAAGCTTTGAATTTGTGGGATTAAAACTAATTGATTCAGTTTTAATTAGTGACAATATCGCACATCGAAAAGAAATGTTCAGTGGAAGAATCAAATTTGAATTAGAATCTATTGAAAGAAAAGAAAGATCGAAAAGTGATTTTATTCGAGAGTTTGGAAATATTGATTATGTGAAGAAATTAGAAATGGAAATTGAAGACCGCAAAGCCGAGATTGAGAAAAATGAAAGAATTCTTACAAAAATTGACTCAATAGCAACTCAATTAGGTGAAAGGAAGGATGAAGTAGCATCCTACACTTACATTTTCAGCTTTCGCGGGACTAATTCTTTTGGAGCAAAAGTATTAAATGAATACATTTTACAAACTGACCCTGCCCCTGAATTTAAGGTTTTAAATATGACGAATGATAAAGGTAAGGTTATCTTAAATCCTAATGAATTTCCGGGTTACATAGAGATGATGGAAAAAAATCTCTAATCAGAATTTTCTAAATATTTAATTCGTAGTGAATATTAAAATTGTTGAATTATTTATGGTTGGTATAGATTCTGAGTCCCCGCGACCTTCCCGACCTTTGGTCGGGACAGGTATCTATCCAGCCCATAAATTGAGGCAATAAAAAAAGCACCCCTTGAGGTGCTTTAGCGGTCCGGACGGGACTCGAACCCGCGACCTCCTGCGTGACAGGCAGGCATTCTAACCAACTGAACTACCGGACCATTATTTTATTTCTTTTTACTTATTTCAATCATTTAATTCGAACCCGCGACCTTCCCGACCTTTCTGGTCGGGACAGGCATTCTAATGCTGACGTTTCAGTCAGCATCCTGATCCGCTTCGCGGAATCAGGGCCAGCTGAATCCCGACTTGGTTGTCGGGAGACCAAAATAAAAACAAACCCTTATGGCTTGTTTTCTGCTTACTGGAAACCAGTAAAGTTTTGCAAAAGTAGGTTGGCTGGGATTCTTTTCCAACTTAATGATTAAAAATATTAGGGTCTTTGAAATCTACCTAACAATTGTACGGTATGGATGAAATAAATTGTATTTTTGTAAAACAAAAAAAAGCTAAAGCAAGATGTTAGATTTTGAAAAGCCCATCGCTGAGCTTGAAGAAAAATTAGAAGGTATGAAAAAAATCGCTGAGGACAGCGATGATGATATTAGGCAGGCGGTACAGGCCCTTGAAAGGAAAATTAAAAGTCTGAAAGAAGAGACTTTCAGCACCCTGACCAGGTGGCAACGCGTGCAATTATCTAGACATCCTGACCGACCCTACACCCTGGATTATATTTATGCCATTACTGATGACTTTATAGAATTGTTTGGCGATCGATCCATAAAAGATGATAAAGCTATGATAGGTGGCTTAGGCACCATCAGTGGTAAAACCTATATGCTTATCGGACAGCAGAAGGGAAGAAACACCAAGCAAAGACAGGTACGAAATTTTGGAATGGCCAATCCTGAAGGATACCGAAAAGCCTTGAGGTTGATGAAAATTGCAGAGAAGTTCAAAAAGCCTATCATTACCTTTATCGATACCCCCGGGGCTTATCCAGGTCTGGAAGCAGAAGAAAGAGGACAGGGAGAGGCCATTGCCCGTAATTTGAGGGATATGTTTAAGCTTAAGGTGCCCATTATTTGCATCATCATTGGTGAAGGGGCATCTGGTGGTGCTCTGGGGATAGGTATTGGTGACAGGGTACTGATGTTGGAAAATACCTGGTATTCGGTAATAAGCCCCGAATCCTGCTCTTCGATTCTTTGGAGGAGCTGGGATTATAAAGAGCAAGCTGCTGAAGCCCTCAAACTCACAGGTACCGACATGGTCAAGTTTAAACTAATAGACGGCATCATAAAAGAACCCCTTGGAGGTGCCCATAATGACCTCGAAACCATCTACAAGACCGTAAAAGCCGAAATCGTTAAATCAGTTAAAGAGCTTGAAAAATTAAGCCCTGAACATAGGATCAGTAAAAGGATTGATAAATTTGTTTCTATGGGGATGGTCAATGAACCCAAACCATCCACAAAGAAGGCCTAGCATGAAGCTGCATGTAATCAATACAGGATTCTTCAAATTAGATGGGGGTGCCATGTTTGGCGTAGTGCCGAAGAGTATTTGGCAACGAACCAACCCTGCTGATGAAAATAACATGTGCACCTGGGCCATGCGATGCCTGTTGATAGAAGACGGTGACCAGCTCATTCTAATCGACACAGGGATAGGCGATAAACAGGATGATAAATTTTTCGGATACTTTTATCTCCACGGGGATGATACCCTGATCCAATCCATTCATAAAGCAGGATTTAGCCAAAATGATATTACAGATGTTTTCCTGACCCACCTGCATTTTGATCATTGTGGTGGGGCAGTGGTAAGAACGGGTAATACCTTAAAGCCTGCATTTCCAAATGCAAGATACTGGTCCAATAAGGACCATTGGGATTGGGCCACCAACCCAAATCCCAGAGAGATGGCAAGCTTTTTAACCGAAAACATACTACCGATCAAGGAAAGTGGCCAATTGAACATGGTTAGCAATGGCAGCAGTCCCCTGGATGGGTTCGAAATCATCACAGTAGATGGTCATACCGAGAAACAGATGATTCCGGTAATCACCTACAAAGGCAAGAAGATTGTTTATATGGCGGATCTCTTGCCATCTACAGGGCACATTCCCTTACCTTATGTGATGGGTTATGATGTGCGGCCTTTGGTCACGCTGAAAGAAAAAGAGGCATTTCTCAATACTGCGGCCGAAGAAAACTATTTCCTGTTTTTAGAGCACGACCCTGTCAATGAGATTTGCACGGTTAAGAAGACCGATCGTGGGGTTAGGTTAGAGCATACACTTTCGCTTAATGACATCCTTTAATACCATTTCAGATATCCTTTTACCTGGATTGCGGTTAAATAGTATAACTCAATAATTAATTCGATGAAAATAGGCTTATCGCTTTCTGGTGGTGGTGCCAGGGGGATTGTGCACCTGGGAGTCATAAAGGCTTTGGAGGAAGGCAGCTTTAAGCCTTCTATCATTTCAGGGACTAGCGCCGGAGCTATTTGCGGGGCACTTTATTGCAGCGGATATTCTCCTGACCAGGCCTTGGCGATTATAAAAAAGACTAATTTATTTTGGTCTGTGAGACCAGCATTAGCCTGGACTGGCCTCCTTAAAATGGATTCTATTGGGGATATTTTAGCAAAACATCTGCCTAATGATTCTTTTGAATCCTTAGAAATTCCCCTGGTAGTGGCGGCCACTGATTTAGAAAAAGGAAAGACGGTGTACTTTAAAAAAGGCGAACTCATTGGCCCGGTTTTGGCCTCCTCATGCGTGCCCGTGGTGTTTAATCCATATAAATTTAAGAAAAGAACTTTTGTAGATGGCGGCATCCTGGACAACCTCCCTGTAAAGCCACTGAAGAATAAGTGTGATTATATCATTGGCATTCATTGTAATCCCTTACTCCTTTCCCAATTGCCCTCCAATGCTCGTGGAGTATTTGAGCGCATGATGCTAATGGCAATCAATAATGGGATCAAAAAAAATAAAAAAAGGTGTGACCTGGTAATTGAGCCCCCCGAACTGGCAGTGTATAGTGCAACTGACCTTGGTAAAGCCGAGGAAATTTTTGAAATTGGATACAGGTATACTAAAGAGACGGTGTTGCCCAAGTTAAAACTAAATGTCTGATCAATTTCAAAATGTCATCCTGGAGGGAATACCGGATATACTACCGGACCCTAAGCCCTATGATGAGCAATTGAATCATGCCCCTGTCAGAAAATTATTACTTTCCACTGAGGAAAAACAACAGGCGGTGGCCAATGCCCTGCGGTATTTTCCTGAAAAACACCATAAAATACTTGCGCCGGAATTTGCTCATGAGCTGAAAACTTATGGCAGAATTTACATGTACCGGTTCAGGCCGGATTACGAGATGTATGCCAGGCCCATTGAAGCCTACCCCTGTAAAATAGAGGCTGCCGCCTGTATCATGCTCATGATTCAGAACAATCTGGATCCGCGGGTAGCCCAGCACCCCCATGAACTCATCACTTACGGTGGAAACGGGGCAGTATTTCAAAACTGGGCCCAGTACCTGCTTACCATGCAGTATCTTGCTCAAATGACTTCAGCGCAAACCCTCCACATGTACAGTGGGCACCCTATGGGCTTATTCCCCTCGTCTCCCGGTGCTCCCAGGGTGGTGATAACCAACGGCATGATGGTCCCCAATTACTCCTCCCAGGATGACTGGGAGCGCTTCAACGCCTTGGGAGTGACGCAATACGGGCAAATGACTGCCGGCTCCTATATGTACATCGGACCGCAGGGGATCGTGCATGGTACCACCATCACTTTGCTTAATGCCGGAAGGAAAATATCAAAATCAGGGGAGGGCCTCGCTGGGAAACTTTTCCTTTCATCCGGGCTTGGCGGCATGAGTGGTGCACAACCCAAAGCCGGTAACATTGCCGGATGTGTTTCAGTAGTCGCTGAGGTCAATGAGAAGCCTTTAAAATTAAGGCATCAGCAGGGCTGGGTTGATGAAATAGAAAGTGATCTCAACAGCCTTTGTCAAAGGGTTAAATCAGCCAAAAAGAACCAAGAGGCTCTTTCTATAGGCTTTCATGGAAATATAGTGGATGTATGGGAAGCATTTCTGGAGCAGGATATTTTTGTCGACATCGGTTCAGACCAAACCTCCCTGCACAATCCCTGGTCAGGTGGTTACTATCCTGTTGGACTTTCTCTTGAAGAATCTTATGCACTGATGGGCAAAGATCCTGAAAAATTTAAAGAATTGGTAAAGAAAAGCCTTATCTGTCAGGTAAAAGCCATAAATCACCATGCCGACCGTGGCACCTACTTCTTTGATTATGGTAATGCCTTCCTGCTCGAAGCTTCAAGAGCAGGTGCTGATATCATGCACAAGGATGGAAAATCCTTCAAATACCCCTCCTATGTGCAGGACATCATGGGACCCATGTGTTTTGATTATGGGTTTGGGCCCTTTCGCTGGGTCTGTGCCAGTGGTAAGCCAAAAGACCTGGAGACTACAGACAAAATCGCTGCGGAGGTGCTGGAAAATTTGAGCCTTAAGGCTCCTATAGAGATCAGTCAGCAGATGCAGGATAACCTTAAATGGATAAAAGAAGCAGGGCAGAATAACATGGTAGTAGGCTCTCAGGCACGCATCCTGTATGCAGATGCAGAGGGCAGGATGGCCATCGCATCGGCTTTTAATGATGCGATTAGGAATGGCACCATAGGACCGGTAATACTTGGCAGAGACCACCATGATGTCAGCGGCACCGACTCCCCATTTCGTGAAACCTCCAATATATATGATGGTTCCAGATTTACCGCTGATATGGCCGTGCATAATGTCATTGGCGACAGTTTCAGGGGTGCCACCTGGGTATCAATCCACAATGGGGGTGGGGTAGGCTGGGGAGAGGTGATCAACGGAGGATTTGGGATGCTGCTTGATGGCAGCGATCAGGCTGAGGAGAATTTGCGAAGCATGTTGTTCTTTGATGTCAACAATGGGATAGCCCGCAGGAGTTGGGCAGGCAATCCTGGTGCCAATTTTGCCATCAACCAGGCAATGCAAAAAGAGAATCGGCTAAAAGTGACGGCGGCTAATCGCGTAGATGTTAACATCCTCAAAAATCTATTTTTATGATTCAAAGGCTATTTTCAAGATTGATTTTTTGGATTGGCGGATGGAAATTATCCGGTGAATTCCCAAAAGATATCAAAAAAGCGGTGATGGCTGCGGCCCCGCATACCAGCAATTGGGATTTCCTGTATGCCAGATGTGCCTTTTACCTTTTAAGGGTACCTATGAAATTTACCATTAAAAGCGACTGGATGAAGTTTCCATTTGGGCCATTTGTAAGAGCATTTGGGGGGATAGGCATTAAAAGAAAGCACCTTCCAGGAGAGCCAAAGCAAAGCATGACAGAGGCCATGATCGATCTCTTTAATAATAGGGACGAGTTGGTAGTACTAGTGACCCCGGAGGGCACCCGTAAGTATGTGGAAAAGTGGAAAACAGGCTTTTATTATGTGGCCCTGGGTGCAGGAGTGCCCATTGTTTTGGGTTTCTTAGATTATAAGAAGAAAATAGCTGGGATAGGCCCCACCATATATCCTACCGGAGATGTGGAGAAAGATATTGAGTCCATCCAGGCCTTCTACAGAAACAAATCGGGGAAATACCCTGAACTGGGCGTAAAGTAAAACTCAGACTTGCAAAAGCACTTGCAAGCCTGAATCCTTATAATTTATAGGTAATACCAATAATACCTCCTGTGGCGCCGCCTCCGCCAAATTCGAAGTTGATGGCAGTTCTTTCAGTAAAGAAATACCGGGCACCGATCTGACCTTCAAGACGCACCCCTGAGCTACGGGAGTTGGTAAAGTCAGAAGAAGACCAGTTATAATAGGCTACAGTTAATCCGGCGTAAACATTCCATTCACTTGGTAATTCAAATAGCTCGTTAAAATGGTAGTTACCATTAAAGGCAATAACTAATAGGCTTTGGTTGAAGTTAGTGCCACCAAATCGCTGACTATAATTCCTATATGAAACTCGCGGACCTACGGTGATATTTTGACCAACCCCAAAATCCAATCCTACATATACAGGGAGCCCAAAGTTAGAAAAACCGAAACCGGCGTTTAATTGCTTCTGACCATTCTCCAGTAAACCCTGGGCAGAGGCGGAAAATGCTATTGATAAGAATAAAATAAAAGTAAATTGTAGTTTTTTCATGATATTGATTTTTAATGAACAGCTTTTTATTTTTTTGCTGTTGAGGTATTGCTTTTGCAAAGGTATAAAATACTAACGGCTATTTCTAAGTGATGTTGGTTATAGTACCTAGGTATGTTGTCGCTAGTTCCTGATTTTTTACTTTCAAAGATCATCTAGCGTCGTTTTTTCGGTCCCAGATGCTGTTTTACCATCAATATCTCAAATTTGGCCCGTATTTTGCGTACATTAGCGCAACCAATCAACTAAAATATAATTATGAAAAAGACCTTTATATTTCTAACTGCAATATGTCTAACAGTTTTTTCTCAAACTGCTTTTGCGCAAGGCGCTGAAATCGGTTTGAAAGCGGGCCTCAACCTTGCTAACCTAAGTGGAGATTTTGGTGACGACTCATTTGAAAATGCTACTAGTTTCCATGGCGGTGCTTATGCCAGATTTATGATTAATGATAATTTTGGTATCCAGCCGGAAGCACTTTTTTCGCGAGTTGGCGGAGAGGCTGAAACCGGAGAGCTATCATTAAGGTATGATTACTTTAGCTTGCCTGTTTTGGCCAGATTTAAAGTTGTAGGACCACTTTATGCGCATGTTGGACCTCAGTTCAATTTTCTTACTGGTTCCGAAGCAAAAGGTTCACTAGTTGATAATTTTCCTGGTGTTGGGGCCGTACTTGAGGATGATTCAGAATCTTTTGATCTGAGTCTTGCTTTTGGTCTTGATGTAAACCTTCCAATTGGTTTGAATGTAGGTGCCAGATATCTTTATGGTTTATCGGATGTCTATAAAGATGCAAATGCCAATGATATCAATCATCGCGTTTTTCAGTTTTATGTTGCCAAAAGGCTTTTTGGTCTGGGCAGTAGATAATCTGTTATAAAATTTACAAGAGAGCCGGCACATGAGCCGGCTTTTTTTTGTTTGAAGGCTTTAAGACCTGATAATGCTTACGGTTTAATGGCAAAATTCTTGTTTCAATAAATGGTAAATCCTAACCCGGGTCTCTTTCTCAAAACATATTTCCTTATCTTTGCCACCTATGGAACAATGGATTAATCATGTGCCTCGTGAGGTGGTTCAGGCTGCTGCTAAAGTGACCTGGGTGGGAACCGATATCGATGGCGTCTGGACGGATGGTAAACTGTATTATGACGCCAATGGAGGCGAAACCAAGGCTTTTCATGTAGCTGATGGGCAAGGGGTTAAAAATCTCATTCAAAGTGGTATCAACATTGTTGTCATCAGTGGCCGTGACAGTGCTGCCCTTCGTAAGCGGTGCGAGGAGTTGGGTATTTCGGAGGCCCATTTCGGGATAAAAGACAAATTAGCCTGCCTTCAGGGGATCGCCAAAAAATATGGCCTCCAGCTCAGCACCTGTGCTTATATTGGCGATGACCTGCCGGATATCCCATGCCTGGATCACTGCGGACTTGCCGTTATGCCGGCCAATGCACCGGATTACCTCTCGGGTACGGTCAACTGGGTGACACCGGTAAAAGGGGGAGAGGGAGCTTTCAGATACCTGTCAGATCTGATTCTGTATTCCAGAGGGCTCCTTGAAAAAATTATCGAACAATACAAAACCACTTGATGAACCTGTTTAAAAATCCTGTTTCAATCACACCTTCGATCACCCTTGGTGGCGGTGATCTCGTACTTTTTGCAGGACCCTGTGCTGCCGAATCCTATGATATATGCATGGAAACAGGTACCCATGTACAGGAATTATGCGAAAAACTTGGTATTCAATACATTTTTAAGGCTTCTTATGATAAGGCCAACCGCACCTCCCTGGGCTCTTATCGCGGGCCAGACCTTGAGGCAGGCCTTAAGCTACTTGAAAGGGTTAAAAACAGCCTTGGAGTACCAGTGGTTACCGATATCCACGAAAGCCACCATGCTGCTCCTGTTGCTGAGGTAGCTGATGTACTTCAGATACCTGCATTTCTTTGCAGACAAACCGACCTACTCAAAGCAGCAGGCAATACTGGTAAGGCCGTTAAGATAAAAAAGGGCCAGTTTATGGCGCCTGAAGACATGCAATATGCCTTAACCAAGGTACGGGAAACAGGGAACGATAAAGTATTCCTGACCGAACGTGGCACCAGCTTCGGTTACCATAACCTGGTGGTGGATATGCGATCACTTCCTGTGATGCGGCAGTACAGCCCGGTGGTATTTGATGTGACCCACTCGGTACAACAGCCTGGTGGGGCAGGAGGCACCTCAGGCGGACAAAGAGAATTCGCGCCTTATCTCGCAAGAGCCGCTGCAGCAGTAGGAGTTGACGGCTTCTTCATCGAGACCCACCCCGATCCCTCCAAAGCCCTCAGCGATGGCCCCAACATGATCCCACTCCATGAAATGGAAGATTTCCTGAAAATGATTCTTTCGGTAGTTGCTAGAGGTTAGAAGTTAGTATTGAGTAGTAGTTGGCGGGCCATTTTACACGTCATTCCTGACGAAGCGCAGCTCCAGGGGAGCAAGCGGAGGTCAGGAATCTTTTGATAATGTGCCGATTCTGATTCAAGGAGCCACACACCGCAGTGTCTTGCTCCAAATGAAATAAACCACCCTATCGTCATTTCGATGGCCGTGTTATATTGAGCAAAATGAGCGAAAAAAGAGTGGCCGAGAAATCCCCTTATAGCGGAGCCAAACAGTTCTTTTTACCTGAGCGCTATCTCGTTTCCAAATCAGGAGATTTCTCCTCCGGGGGCATTTATGCTTTCAAGCGACCTCAATAAAAGGCGGAGTCGAAATGACGATAATTAGAAGTAGGCAGTAACCTAATAATTTTCAAATCAGCCCATCTTCAAATCAGATCATCGAGTAATTTTCAAATTGATTCATTTTCAAATTGAATCATTTATTTCCGAAGTACCATCAACTTCTTCTTCACCGACTGGTCCTGTTGATTATCAATGGTAATAACATATACACCCGGAGAGAGATGCCCGGTCTCAATATCAAGTGAGTTAGTGCCTGACCTCATGACCCCTGTCCACACCTGCTTGCCAAATGTATCATAAACCACCACATTATGATTCTTTTTGAGGGTTTGGTCAAACTGTACCCGGGTAAAGCTAGTCGCAGGGTTGGGGTACAGACTGATATTTTCTTCTCTGAGATAGTCTGTCCCTGTAGTGACATCCTCAAGATTAGGAATGTATGTAGGGTTTAAGTTGGCTCTGGATTGGAGCACTTCCCGTGTTGATTCATCCTGAAGAAAGGCCACCAATGCTAGCGAATCACTGTCATAAAACCGCACATCCGGTGTCCAGGTAAAGGATACAGTTTGTGTGACACCGGCCGGCAATGTTTCGGTAAATTTAGTTCCAGCAGCATTGGGCAGCATTTTCTTTAAAATAAAGGAATAAGTGCCCAGGTTACCACCAGGGATGAAGTCTGAGTCAATTCCTTTTTCTACCAATGCAATGTGCAGAATGGTGTTGGGCGGAAGGTCCGAAACAGGGGTAAACTCAACCTCAACCCGCATTTGATTGGTGCCTGGATTATTTGGGGGAAAGGAATTCAATGCATCTATCCTTACCGGAACAGGTCTAAGGGTCTGAGCACTGAAAGTGGCATCAGCCCAAGGGGCAAAGGTCTGATCAGTAGGCCGCCCGACCCCATCCAGAAACGATTCTGGTATTTGAGATATGCCATAATAGCTGCTTCTGGCCCCGGGATCTACAGGATTATCTCTGAAGATCTGATCCTTCTCCGGGATTCCAATATGGTATTGTATCTTGATCACCTCTTCCACCGTCTTAGGGGCAGAGATGAAGGTATTTGCGGCATTCATTCCAGCTAATCCAGTGGTGGTGGTGGCGTTGTTAAAATGCTCCAGCAGTACGATCCTTTCTCTTTGGTTGATCTCAAAATTATCTACAGCAAAGCCGTCAAATGATTCAACATCCGGTATAGAAACTTGACTACCAAAAGCAATTCTAAATCTTACTTTTTGGAGATTGATGCCTGCAAGATGGTCATCCAGGGCAATTAGCGCTCTTTTCCATTCCTCTCCGCCATTCCCTGACCAGCCAATCTGGCCGATTTCCTGTCCACCGGGTTTTCCCAGTATTCCGCTGGAATTAAACCAGTTAATCCCTTCCCCAATTGCACCAACATTGATCCAGTTGGCAGCCTCCTCATCAGGGTTATCCTCTGAGTCACCTGAAGCAATCTGGATTACGGCCCCATCGAATAACGGTTGGGTAAGGAGCCAGTAATCAAAACCTAGAACAGGTCTTGGGAGATTAGATAAATCAAAGCACGGACTGTGAATGAAAGATTTTTCTTCCGGTTCGTATTGCCCTGTAAGATTGGTAACCCATGCCTGCCCAGTACCTTCATCAGAGGCATCCCCAAAAAGGTTAATACCAGCAGGGGTGCCGTGGTCCCATGAATTATTAATACTTGCTGAAGAGGTGATCCAATTGCCGGTACCTGAATCAAAAGTTTCGAAGTAAGGGTTGGTTCCGGTTACAGTTATTTGAGGTACTTTATAAACTTCCTTCTGAATGATCTTTTGGCAACCAAGTCCAGAAGTCATTGAAAGTGTTACTAAATAAGTTGCGTCCGGATCATATACAGGAGTTTGAGGATCAAAATTATCTGGTTCAGACTCTGTTCCATTTCCAAAATCCCAGTGTACCTCTTGAATTTGTTGAATATCAGTTCCAGCAGGAATGTCGGATGTCGGAAACATGGTTAGCTGATCACCTTCACATACATTTTGCCATGAAAAATCAATGTCAGGAAAATTTCCAATTAGAACATTTCTGGTAGGGGAAACTTCCATACACCCATTGGTTGTCCATGCCGTAAGGGTAACCGGATAACCGATACCAGGTGAAATATTTGTATAGTCATTTGTGATGGTGGTACTATAAATTTGCGGACCTTCTTCATTGATCATCGGACTTACAACCGTATTGTCTCCAAAATCCCAGGTAATTTTGTTAACCGTTACATTTGGAGGAATTTGCATATTTGGCGTAAAAAGAATATCATCTTCCACACATCCAAACGTATCCTCAATCTGAATATTAGGAATATTATTAACAAGAATATTAGCTGATTCTGAATTGAAACATCCCC
The DNA here is from genome assembly GCA_041749015.1 of Cyclobacteriaceae bacterium. Classification (GTDB taxonomy): domain Bacteria; phylum Bacteroidota; class Bacteroidia; order Cytophagales; family Cyclobacteriaceae; genus JBGTCD01. Next base: position 65,447 of record JBGTCD010000104.1, on the reverse strand, counting down.
TTACGTCTGTAAATTCGTAGGTAATAGTATTATTACCAATATTGGCTTCAGAAGGGTTGATCAATGCCCCGCCAAATCCTGGCGTTAAAAAGGGCCTTGGTTCCCATGTGCCCCCGGTAGGATCAACATTTACAATAAAGTTTTCTCCATTAACGCAATAACCTTCCGGCCTAACATTATCAATTGTTATGATTGGTAAAGGGGAAATACTAAAAGCAGGTGAACTCTGAGTTTGCTCACAATTCCAGACAAAGACTTGCAATACACCAAAAAACCATGGTAATTCATAATAGTTTATATGGGGGGTATTACAATTTAGACCTGCAGGAGGAGTATTGCCTATTGTTGCTACCTCCCCCCGATAAGTCAAATGAAAATTATAATTAAGTCCTGTGTTGTAGGCACCAGGATTAAAGTTAAATTGATCATTAATATCCGTTGTTATTGTTTCTATGATATTGGTGTTTTGTCTTAGATTTAACGTAAATGGCGTCCCATCAATATTGTTGACAGGTTTATTCAGATTGAGTAGAGCGGGGTTTGCATCTTCACAATAATTTAAATTGGCCGGTAATGTGGTAACTAACCCGGCCGGATCTCTTACGAGGAAGCTTTCAGATTGTTGAATTTCACATCCATTCAGGTCAGTCAAATTGAGGGTAATTGTTTTGTTTCCTTGGCCACCAGATGCATTAGGGTAGAAAATATTATTCGTTACGCCTGGCCCTGTAAAATCAGCAATCGTAAAATTATTATCTGTATAACCCGGTGCACCTACTGTATACCCTAATTGGATAGGCCCCTCATCAATATTATAGCTAAAGGCATTTTCATTTGGATTGGCAGTAATTGTTATCAGGTCTGGATCCAAAGCCTCATTAACCGTCACCACCACCTCATCCATGAGAATAAGACCATCGCTGTCCTCGTAAGTCAGCGTGACGGTGGCGGATTCCGAAAAGGAGACCACTGGATTGGTGACGTTATTGGGTATACCACCTGCTACTGCTGAAGTGGGGTCTACCGACCATGCAAGGCTGATAAAGTTACCTCCGGTTACTGTAGGGTTTCCTCCCAATGTAGTGGGCTCACCCGTACACACCGTCCGGTCATCACCCGCATCAATCTCCACCGCCACTACATTTATTGTGATATCATCATCCAGGAAGGTTGGGCAACCAATAAGATTTTTTGTCGCTCTGATCCTGAATGTATAAAGCTGCTCAACATCCAAAATCCCTGTATTAAGAATGATTGAGGCTGGAGGACTTCCACCAACATTTTCAGTATCTACTATCGTGGAGCCGGTGGTTACATCAATCAATTGGTAGGTAGTATTTGCTTCGGGTCCGGTTACTGTAATATCCTCATTTGAATCAAGAATAGCCGTGGTACTGGTTGGGTTAATGGTCAGGTTAGTCAATGGTCTTGGAGATATGGTCAGGTTGGTACCGGACACGACACTCAAACCCGTGCTTTTATTGACCCGTAACTTGTAGGTGCCTGCACTAAGGCCAACGGGCACATTAAATCTGACCTGGTTGGTATTCTGAGTTATATAGTCAACAATACTTAAAACAAGTGTACTACCATCAGTCTCCAGTATATCCACAGTAGGAGTAGCAGAAAAATTGGTGCCATTTATGGTTACCAACTCACCGACACAGGTATTTGCTGGGAAGAAACCGCTTATGTTAGGAGGTAGCTCGGTAGTAAACTGCCATGGATTAGTTGGTGCGACGGCACGGTTGGTGCCGATGAAATCATTGCCTGGCAGGTCTGTGAAAAAATTATCGCCTATGGTCACGGAGTATACCGTACCGCCTAGTTGAAGTGCGGCAATATTAATTTCAACCACATTATTTGTAATGGTGCCATAAGAACCAAAATCAGCCCTTTCGAGTGTCTGTTCATTTGTAACACCCCTTCTTATCCTAATTTGCCTTAGATCCGGCCCACCAGTTGAGCCGGTAGCAAGGGCTACGGGCTCGTCAAAGGTGATGGTGATTGTCCCTACTGTTACTTGAATATTAGTAGCACCGTTTGGCGGATCAAGGCTGACGATCACAGGAGGGTCATTATCTCCTTTTACGGTAAATTCCCAGTCATCCATGTCTGTAAGACCACCAAAAGCATTACCGGCTATATCTTCAAAGGCTCCGGTAGGAATGACGATATAGTATTGGGTATTATAATCCAACTGTACAGTATTAGTGAATTCAATAATGTTTCCACCGGTTATTGTAATAATGCCCGCTGGGAATGATTCCACCAGAGCGTCACCAACGTATTCCCGGAGTTCAATGGCTCCGGTTCCAGCTACAATATCTTCATTAAAAGTAGCTGAGAAATTGATGATCCTTTCCTGGTTTGTAGCTGCATTGGCTGGGGTAAGGGTTGTAATGGTAGGCGACACTTCATCGAAAACCACTATCTCAGTATTACTGACGGCACTGGGGGTTCCGGTCTCCAGGGAATTTCCTGCCCCGGCTTCGATTTGAATAGAGACATTGCCCTGACCACTCATCCCCGTTACTGCAATGTTATAGGTAGTACCATCCATAGGGGCTATTTCCATTACCGTAGCTGACAAAGGACCTCCTACAGCAGATAAAGCAATATCGGTGGCATCATCAAAATCCTCCACTGGCTTTGAGAAGACCGCTGTGAAATCTATAGGAGAGGCATTTGTTGGATTGTCCTGACCGGCTGCTGCTGTTACCGTAACTTGTGGGGCCAGATTATAAGCAATATTCAGAGTATTACTAGCGGTGGTGGAGATACCTGGATCAGAATCGAGAGTGGCTGCACCGGCTGCAATTTGCATCTGAATATTACCAACACCCGCGGCAATGGTAACGGTAACCTCAAAATTCTGGTCACCATCAACCCCATCAGTAATCGTGGCACTGAGATCTCCGGGCATGGTACTTCCTGTAAAAACAACTGAACTTGCAACAAAATCATTAACCGCCTCTTCAAACGCAACATCAATAATGACCGTGGTAGTGGTAATAGGGGTGGGTTGCCCAACGGCCAAAGAGATAGAGACTCCATCATTCTGAGCCAAAATCGGAAATGATACGATACCCAAAAGGAAAGTAAAGAGCCAGAGTCTGATGCTTTTCATAATTTAATCTTTTAATTCCCCGTTTTTATCCGTCTTTACAAAATTCAGCATGCTGACCCCCTGAAGGGTAGAGGTACCATAAATCAGGAACCCTCCATCTTCGGTCTCCAGTACCGATACCGCACGCTCATCGCCTGCACCGCCATAGTTTTTGTCCCAAAGATAAGTGCCTACACCATCTACCTTGATCAGGAAGTAATCCAGGCCGCCGTTACCCCTGGTAAGGGTAGAGGCCATAGTTCCCGCAATCAGATAACCACCATCAGAGGTCGGTGTGATAGCAAATCCATCCTCATTTCGTAGCGGTTCGGCCTCATCCTGATATATTGTGAGGGAATTTTCTACGATGCTGCCACCTTCTCCAATCTGAGCAAAGAAGATATTACGGTTTTGAAAGTTGGCATTCCCTACAGTGCCGGTCATGACAAACCCTGAATAACCCCGGGCCATGTGGCCGGCTTTGTAGGTACCGGGCAGGTCATTGCCTAGTAATTGGTAGTTTACGGCTTGTTTATCAATACCAGCGGCATAAACAGCCGCATAAGCATTCACAAAATCACCATCAGGTATTTCAGAGGTTACTACCCAAATCCATTGTCCATTACTGCTTTTCTGTAATTGTAGTTTTGGGTGCAGTGATCTACTGCCAATTTCGTAAGTCTGGATCCAAACGGGTGCCATAGTTCCGGCATTGATTTCCATAAAAACTAACTTATGCAAGCCATTAGGCCTTTCCTCAGTCCCTAATACCAGGTAGTTGCCATTGTCTCTCAATCCTATGCTATGCCCTTCAAAATCCCTGATGTCTTCAGGGTCCCCATCATAATAGGATCCTGTCACCTGCCCGGAAAGGTCGGTCCTGATTAAAGCCAGTCGCGTGACCTGCTGGTTTTCACTTATTGATTTAATACTATCACCAATGATGAGGTAACCATCTGGTAATGAGAGCAAGTCCCGGCCTCTTATTCCTTCCACTTCAAATTCAGTCAGCACAGTGGCTTTCTGATCAATATTGAGCACCCGGGTGTAATTAATACCCCCATGGGTGGCATTGGCCAGGAGTAAGTACCCTTCTCCATTGTCGTTTTCAATCATGGTGACGGCCTGATTTTGTCTGGAATCGCCAATAAAACGTATGAATGAATTCCGCTCAGCGGGATCCACTTGCTCTAAATCAGCGCATGAGAGGCTTAAAAACATCAGCATCCATATGGCAAACCCTGATTTTCTCATTTAATTTTTTTCTTTTTAGGGTTGTAAATATGGGCTACATAGCCCAATGAAAGACTCATGTGGTTGAGGTGGAAGTTTTGATCAACTTGCATGATGCCCCATACCAATTCGTTGTTTTCAAAGGCCCCTTCCGGCATATTGGCTTGCAGTATTCCATAAGCATACCGAAGCTCGGCTCTAAGAAACCCTCTGCCCAGTTTTCGCTTCACACCAACACCTGCAAAGGCATAAAAATTAAATTCTCTTCTCTGTGCGGTGACGTCAAAGGTATTGAGCCGGATGTCCTGATTTTCAAGTACAATGCGCTCTGCAGTTTTTTCAGCTTTTAATAACATGGTAATAGCCATGCCCCCATGGATATAAGGCTTATAAGTACGGTCCTCAAAAAACTTGTATTGAACACCCACAGGCAGCTCCAGCCAATCCTGAATTTCGGTGGCCTGATTGAAAGAAAATGGCTCTCCGGTTTCAAAATCCAGGAATACGGCATTATTAGTTTGCTCAAAAGACCGTCTGGCATATACGATCTCAGCAGTTAAAAGCAGCCTCTTGGTAAATGGCACTTCTATAATGATACCAGCCTCAATACTAGGATTCATGCCAAAGGCATCCACAGTTTGGGCCAGCAAGTTGGTGCTGCCGGCATTGGGGAATGCAACATTCCCGGCAAATTTACCGCCTAAATTGAATATTGGCAGGGTCCGGAAGGTGTTGTACAGGTTGATAAACTCGGCAGGATCTACCTCAGGATTGATAGGGTATTCAGGATTCTCTCTAAGCAATTCTAACATAAACTCGTCAGACTTTGCGGGTTCATCCATAAAAATATACCCCAGGGTAATGAGTTTTAAAGCTTCCTGCTTTTCCTCAGGGGTATACACTGACCGCAAACATTCAGTCAGGCTAAGGAGGTTTACCATTTCCTGGAATTTACCCTCATCATACAGGGTACGTCCCCGGCGCAGATTTTGCGTACAGGGTGCCTGGGCCAGGGCTAATTCACTACCAAGCAAAAATAAAGCTCCTGCCAGCGTTAAAATTCTTATACTTCTATTTTTTACCATAGTCGTTAATCTTCTTCCTCTGCTTCACCTACAGGTAATCCCTTACAAGTATTTTGATATTCGATATCCTCCGCCACAAACCTTTCCCACTCATCAGGGGTCATGTTACGGCTGATTTTGGAACAAATCTTATTGGCCATAGTATTGATATCAGTGGGCCAGGCTCGGATAATGTTCTCATTGGTACCGGCCAGGATCTGCTGGTTATCAGGCGTAAACACGATATTCCATACCCAGTCCGGGTGGTCACTCAAAACAATAGGCTGCGCATTCAAATCTTTGGTAATCCATAGCCTAACCGTTCGGTCGCGGCTTGCAGAACCTAAAAATTCACCATTGGCACTGAACTGAATTTCATTGATAGGGGAAGTGTGCCCTACCAATCGCCGCACCGGCTGGTTGGAGAATAAAGTAAAAATTCTCACCAGTCCGGAACCATCACCCAGAGCCAGCTTATAGGAACTAACATCAAACCCAATGGCATTAATAGTCACGCCTTTGGTGGAATAAATCTCACTGGCCTGGAAATTTTTATTGACATCATACAGCATGACTTTCCCATTATTGGTACCTGTAATCAGGTATTTGCCGTCATGGCTCAAATCAAAAGTATTGATCCGGGAGGCAGCACTGATTACTTCAGTTACCTGGTTGCCTTCAACCTTCCTGATCGACATACCCCCATTATCAAGTACAAAAAATCTATTGGAGTTGGACCGGTCTGCCACCACCTTCCACACCGCATCTTTAAACCCACTCAGAAGGGTAGGGGCAGCACCCGGTTGTGCCAGGTTATAAATTTCAACAAAAGTGGTACCCTCCGGGCTTTTTGCAAATTCACCACCTGCGATCATGGTCCTATTATCGTGACTGATGGCCATGGCCCTGACTACATGGGCAGTACCTCTGCTATAGGCTATGGTATCGGCATTACGAACCTCACCCGAAAGTGTCCACCGTAAAATTTTACCTTCTGTATCGGCTGAGTAAATGACATTGCCTGTAGTAGAGGCAGTCATGGCTCTCACACCTTTTCGATGGCCATCCAAACTATTGACCAGGGGATCGCCAAGTTCTTTGATGGCATTGTACAACCCGTCATAGATGTCATATTCATAAGGCAGGCCATCATAGGTCTCGTTGAATTCATAGGCTTGCTGTGCAAGGAGTCCTTTAAGCGTAGCCTGCTCCGAGCGTAACTGCACTGATTTGATGGCCATAGACTTAGCGATGGCCAGCATCCTGAGTTTTTCAGCTTCCAACCTTCTTCGTTCTGCCTCTAAACGCTGTGCTTCTTCGGCTCTTCGTGCTTCATTAGCTTCTCTTTCACGTTGCAGCGCAGTTTTTTCAGATTCTTCAGCCCTGTCCCTTTGCTGAGCAGCAATCCCAGCCTGTCGGACAGCTTCATTCTTTGCGTCCTCAGCTATTAACCTGGCCTCTGTCGCTTGATCTCTGGCTATATCCGCCAGCCTCTTTTCTTCTAAGGCAATATCTGTCTGATTTTTAGCTATTTCCGTCTGTTTTTCTGCTTCTTTCGCATTTTCAATTGCCTTTAGTTCATTTAACTTGGCCAAATCTCTTTGCGCCTCAGCTTCGGCTTGCTGAGCAAAGGCAAACAACAGGAATCCAATACTAATTACCGTAGCAGTGGCCAAAATAAGTGCAGTGATTCGGGCTCTGCGAAGGGCTCTTTTCTGCTGGAGCTCCTTGATCTTTTGTTCGGTTTCAAACTCGCGCCTTGAATAATCAAGGAATACCATGGTACGCTCGAAAGCCGGGTGGTACCGTTGCCCCCAAACAAGGGTAGGATTGTGTTTTTGCTGCCAGTTAAGGGCTAGTTGCAAATCTGGTGGCCGCCATAAACCACCCTTACCTACCTGATGCAAGGCAGCGGCATCCGAAAGCCGCAAATACATTTGAACCGCTTCAGCCTCATCATCTACCCAGTTTTTGAGTCGTACCCATATCCGCATCAAACTTTCATGCGAAATATCGACCATGGATCGGGAAGAGAGAGGCACCCCAAATGGCGGGGTCAACAAAGACCTGCCGGGTTCCCTGAATTTCTCAACGACCTCAATAACTTCTTCTTCAGGCACATCTGCGATGGCTGCGATTTCTCCAAGACGGGTAGGCCGCCGGATGCCGAAGTTTTCACCTCTTTTTTCTGTGGTGGCTTTGAAGAGGATCTCACAAATCCTTTTTTGTGATTCGGTAAGTTCATCATAGGCCTCATTGGCATGCATGGACAATGCTTCGGCCATTTGGCCAATAGCCTCATAGTGCTTAAGGTCCAGGTCTTCATCCTGGCTGCCATACTCTGACCAATACCCCCATGTCCGCATGAGGGCATGCTGTAAAATTGGTAACTGGTCTGTGCTATCGCCCAGGTCATTGAGCAGTTTTTGTACCAGTCTTTGTGATATCTTAGCACCACCAACAGCTACCGGACCTACAATAGCCCTTCGCTTTTGCTCCCGGGTCATTTGTGGGATGAGGTAATGGCTATCGTTGATCTTTTTGGTAAGCTCAGGAAATTGGGCACATTCCCCGATAAAATCGGAGCGCATGGTAATGGCTACGTAGATAGGTAGTTCAGAATAATTGATTGCCTCAACCAGTAAATTAATGAAACCAAGGGTTTCATTGACATTTCTGGAGTCCTCCAACTGGCTTTCTTTAAACCTGAATAATTCTTCAAACTGGTCAACCAGGATGAGGTAGTTTTTATCAGATGTTCCTCTGAATTGCGTTAAGGCCTCCACCAACCCAAGGGAGCTGCTTTTAAGTAAAGTGGTAATGATGGTTTTTTTGATCTGCTTATCCTCCGTGTCAGCGACGGCATATTCCGCATCCTTTCCTAAAATAGCTTCAGCAAGATTCTCAATAGGTCCTGCCCCCGGCCGCGTAACTACGACCTCCCAATTAGGGCCTGTTTCTGTCAGAAAACCACCATAGAGGATGGGCAATACTCCACAATAGATAAAAGAAGACTTACCACTTCCAGAGGGACCGATAATGCCAACAAAGCGGTTTTTTGAGAGTTTCAGCAGCACTTCATCGCTCTGGCCTTCTCTACCAAAAAACAAATGGCTTTCATCAATGCTGAAAGGCCGTAAACCGGGAAAGGGATTCCCTTCGGCATTCCTGTTTGATGCCATCTCTTTCAATATTTCTCTTTCAGATTTAGCCATGGATACCTTCTTTAAGTTCTTCCATAAAAGATTCCAGTTCAGCCTGGATGTCATTTTCTTTACCCTGAATAATTTTTATATCCATCCCATTAAAAATAGAGGGGTCCACTACTTTACCTGGAGGGCATACCAGTGCTTTATTCAAAATTGGTTTATTGCGACCAAAACCCGGGGCTTTTAATAAGTCCAAAAGTTTCATCCGCACCCATTGCTCATTCACATTGCCAAAAAATATAATGGCAGCATCAAGCTTTCTCAGATTCTCTATATGGGTTTGCCTAAGGTTCATTAAGTCATCTTCCTTCCCGGAGGTTAATACCTCAAATCCACCTTTTTTGGCCATTTTATGTACAAATTCAGCTTCTTTTGCATCGGTTTTGTCTGCAATCACATAAATCCAGGTCTTGTCGGTATCAGAGTATTCCCACAAAGCTTTTCCAAGCCTTCTGTGAGTGCTGATTTCAATAAGCTCCTCTCTGATGATGTTTTTAAAATCTTCGAGCGGGGTTTGCAGGATTTCCGCATGCTCCATATCCATCAGATCTCTTTGGATGTTCTCAATGAAAGACTTTTGCCGCTCACTGATGTTTTTGATATTAGGCAGAATCCAGATTAACCTTGAAAACCGCTCTCTGCCTTTTGAGGCCTTCTCTACCTCTTTACTATGCAGGGTAGCCAGCCGGTGCTGGATATCAACTACACTAAGTTCTGAACCCTCAGGGATTTCTCCATAAGAATGTCCAACCAAGTGAATAGAAAGAGTACATTTCGGCAACTGAGACTTCACGAGATCCTCCAATTCTCTTGCTTTACGGGGTAGGGGCTCATCTGGCAGCACTTCATACCCATGTCTTTGCAGTTCCCTTCGGATGATATTGCGGTGAACGGTAAGGTCATGGCTGACTTCAGCCAAATACACCGTCTTCCTGCCATCAATATCCTTGACATGTTCTTTTTTACGGCCTTTGAGAGGAATCAGTACCTCATGGAGGTCATATGCCAGGTCTACAAGCTTCATCCAATAGGAGCGCTCAGCCTCAGGGCCAAAAAACTCATTGTAATCCTTGAAAGCCCCTGAATCTTTTTCGGATTTGAAGAACTCATAACTTGGGAGCAATCGTAATTTCGTTGGCAATTCCTCTGACTTTACCCTTGATTTATAAACCTTAAACACCCTCTTTTTGGCGCCAGAACCAATTTTAGAGTAATAACTTTCCACAAGGTCAAGACAGGGACCAGAATTAATGAAACTTTTGGAGACTATGGTAATCATGGTAGATACTTTGGAAAGATCGCCTCCTGTAATGGTGTCATGGTCAGCTTTGAGCAGAATGCTGGGCTTTTCTCCTAATACCTGCTGTAAAAGCACTTCCAGGAATTTCTTAAACTGGGTAACCCATCCATCCTGCATGTTGCCTTCGGGGCGGTTGTCGTCTTCTGAAAATAGAATAAGTATGTCGATGCTGTCAGCCATTTGAATTAATTTAATTCCGGGGTTTCAGTTACCTTAGCAGTTATGTTGTTGATGAACTCCTGAGCCAGATCATGATGATCGGCCAAGATATTATAAAAATCTATCATATTTAGTTGAAAAACAACGGTTCGCGTTTTAGCTTTTAAAGTTTCACTTTTAAATACTTCATCCTGAAGGAAAAAATCGCTGAAAACTTCAAAATTCTTGATCTCAATGTTTTTTTGATCCTTACTGATGATCTCGGCCTGGCCTTCGGCCAATATTACCATCGGTTGTTGTCCATCTTCATCCTCCATAATTGATAAATCCTCTCCGGCATCCAGATGAAATACTTGAAGTCTATCTGCAATATCACAAAGCAAAAGACCTGATAATGAATTGAATATGTTAATCTTTCTCAATATCAGAACCACCTCAATTTTAAGATAAAAGCCATCTTCTAATCCAGAGACAAGCCTATTTCTCTTAATGGATTCCTCAATCCATTTTTTATCTCTGGAGGCTATTCGATCAGCTACTTTATTAAATAATTCAGGACGCCTGTGGTATATGAGCCAGGCGGTGGTCTCCTTTAGCAGGGGGTCAGGATTAAACAAGTGGGCCAGGATGCTGTGGGTAATTTCTATATCCTCTATAAATGCCATGGCATGAATGGCGCAGGCTTTGGTGTATCGGTTGTTCTGATTAAAATCCCTGTTCAATATATGGTCCAATGCCTCCATAGGCGTATGGGATTCTCTGGGAAAGTGAAACTGCAATTTTTTCACCTTATCAGGCACCGCCATATCATCGAGAAGAGGGAAAAGTTTAGGTTTTAACTCTTTGGTCAAAAACAAATCCAGAAGCTCCATCGCAAAGGCAATGCTGTCACTGGATCCTATTTCGATGTTTTCCCTGACCAACTGCACGGATTGGGGGTCATACAGGATGCTCATGAGCATGAAGATGTTTTCATGGTTTTGGATGACCTCCTCATTAAGCGCCTCCTTCAGATACAGGAAATGGTCCTTTTCGGGTAATTCTAGTATGGCTGCCATATTCCAGATGGCCTGACTGATTTCAGCTTCCAGTAGGTTGTTGATCACAGGAATTTTATTGCCTGTCACCTGGATATTAAAATACCTAAAAGTGAGTAAGATTTGGTTGACAATCCTTTGGTTGGGGTAATCGACCTTCTTCCACATCAGCTCAATGGCTTCTTTGGATCCAATCCTACCCATGATCTGGATGATCTTCAGCATCACCTTTTCGGACTGACCAGACTTGTGGAAGGCGTTTTCCAGGGTAGGGAGTACTTTTTCACCGGCTGCCTTCAAAGCTGCGGAGGCAGCATGACCATAAAAATCTGAATTGAGCATTTCAATCAAGACGGGCCAGGTTTCCCTTCGGCCAGTGATTCTGGCGGTAATCACCGCCTCCATTTTTACTTCTGAATCAGCATCTCTGAGCAACTCCAGCAATATGAAAATATTATTGTCGTCCATGAGCTTACGAAGCAGTCGTGCAGCCAAAATTTTATCGTCCCTCTTAATGGATTTGGCGATTTTGGCCAATTTTTCATGTGGAATGGAGAGCACTTCATTGGCCTCGCTTTCGCCGAGGGCCCGGGCAGCTAGATGCCTGATCTCATTGCCCTTACCGCCGACCATATCCAATTGCTTTATTTTCTCAATTGCAAAGGTTTTGACCCCTTTATGAGGACTATCCTTCAGCTTCAGCACTGAGGACTCAAACAGTGCCGGTTCGATGCGTTCCATGATTTTGAGGCCGTATATGATCTTTTCCTCTGCATCACTGTTGACTTCGTTCTCCAGGATTTTGTCAATGCCATACTCCTTTTTATTATCCTTTCCTGCGGATTGCTTTTGATCCACCAGGGTATCCTGAAGGGTCTCCCGGTATTTTTCATGCATCCGGTTGATAAGAAAGTACCAAATTGCCAGAAAAGGCAACATGGCAATAGGAATATAAATAAGTGAAAATTGCCCTATCTGGCTGAGTAAAATAATCAAAGAACCCGCTATAACACTGGCGAACGCTGATACCACACCCTCAATCTTGGTTTGGGCATCAAATCTTAAGGTCGCACCAAGAGGTAAAAAATACAGTTTGAATGCCGGCTCATCCAATGCGCCCTTGAGTGAATCAAGGAACAGCCTGCATAATGCAATCATTAAAAAGAAATAAATAAAATAAGCTTCAGTGCTCTCGTAACCTAGTGTGTATCCTACAATAATGGTGGCCACCGTAAGAATGGAGATCAGAATTGGATTGATCGAAAGTGAGAATCGAAGCCCGTAAACCTCAATTAATCTATCAGTAACAAAAGTTTGAAACAAAAAGCTGAACACCACGACGGTACCTTCGAATAACCCGATAAACTCCGCCAGCGCAGCTCCTTCATACTTGGCAGCCACCACGTTGGCAAAAGAATAGTCAAGGAAATCCACCGCAATGATGGAAACGATCACAAACATGCTCATCAGCACCAGGTATTTTCTTTTAAAAAGTGCACCGTAGGGGAGGGTTTTTGGCCCACTTTTGCCGCCACTTTCCTGACCCTCCAGAAAAGGGAAATTACTTGAAATAACGATAAAGAGCGTCAGGAAAATTACCGCTGCAACAAGGCTCAGTAAGATCAGATTTTCTACACTTAAAAAGCGAACCATTAGAGGAATGGAGAATAAAGCCACAATTGAGGCGATCAACTGGCCCGAGTCAATACCTCCTATGATTCTTTTGGACTGACGCATGGTGAAAACCCTACCGAAAGTACCCCAAAATATCAGCAGTGATATAAAGGTAATAGGAAGAATAAACATGAAACTTATGAAGTAAACAGGGTTATTGTCTTTAAAAAATGGAATGAAATTAAGGAAGTTGTCACCCTCAAAATAATAAAAACTGAACCGTACACCTGCGGTAATTAAAATCATCAACACCAGCGTACCTATGGCCAGGCTTGAAAATTTTATTTTGCCCTGGAGGTAGGAGTAGACTGCAGTGGCAAAAATCCCCAAAAATCCAGATGCTACTATGGCGTAGGGCAGGTCTTTTTCTTCATCAAAGAAATCGATAAATAAGGTGAAGGATCCTACACTAAAGGTTGCCAGAAAAATACCCATGGAAAAACCCATAGCAAGCAATAGGAATACCCTGCTGCCTTCTTTTGGCTCTGCTCCAAGTACCTTTAATATAGCCTCTTTCATAAGCAGGACTTATCGAATTTAGCTGAAATGTAATACATACGGTTGAAATTATATGTAAAACTTGTAAGGAATTTTTTTGCTTTTAATCTTCGAAACTCCTAATCAATCGGTAAATACCATAAATTACAGGTTTAGTGAAATCAAGTGAGTCTTGATCTGGCTTTTATGGGTTTAGGAAGTTTTAATCCAGGTGGAAAAATGAAGAAATAGTGGAAAATGGTTAAAACCATTGAACCATATTCTTTCCGAATCATAGCCCACGGTTAATATCCAAGCCTATGAAATTTTGGGGAATAATAACCCTTTTTGACGGTTTATGTCGTTTAGTTATTGCAGAAAGCTCTCAATAGCTTTTCCAAAGTTGGCTTTTAATTACAGGAAATTATAGGAAACCAATGCTAAACTTTGTAAAATTTCAAAATAACAGGACTCTTATTTGCCCTCAGGGGATTGGTTTTCTTCATTTTTAGGAGTTGCTTCAAAGCCAGACCTAAGATGCAAATCTCTCTGTGGAAAAGGGATTTCAATATTATGCTTGCGAAAAGCTTCAAAAATATCATAGTACAACATACTCTTTAGCACTATGGGTTTAGTGATATGATCATTGGTCCATACGCGGAGCAGGAAGTCGAGAGAGCTATCTCCAAAGTCATCGAAAATCAAGTCTGGAGGTGGGCTTTTTAGCACATGGGGGTTATTATGGACTATTTCAAGGAGTATCTTACGGATTTTTTTAGGATCCTCATTATACGAAACCCCTACAGGAAAATTAAAGCGGACATTCCGATCAGTATGACTCCAGTTAATTACAGTGGATGAGATAAAGTCTGAATTAGGAACAATCACACTGATGTTATCATTGGTAAGTACCGTAGTAGAACGGGGTGAGATTTTCACCACATTCCCGCGAATATCGCCAACCTCAATGTAATCCCCCTCCTTAATAGGTCTTTCAAAGAGAATGATGACTCCGGAAATGAAATTGTTGGTCACGTTCTGAAGACCAAATCCAATACCCACCCCCAGGGCACCTCCCAGCAGGGTCAAGGTGCTGAGATTGATGCCTGCCGTTTGTATGATAATGAAAAGTCCGATTACGATAATAAAATACTGGACAATAGACGCAGTGGCCTTAGCAGTACCTGGCTCTTTAACATACCTGGACAGTACTTTCCTGATCAGAATCATTTTAATTAACCTGGAAAACAGGAAAAGCAGGACTACAAAAAAGATCAGAAATAAAATCTGACTCAGATCAACCTTAAAGTCTCCGAAGGAAACAATGGGCTTGTACAGCCAATCTTTGATGCTAAAAAAAAAATCTTTCAAATTAAATGGGCTTTAAAAGCCTAAATATAAAAAAAACCTCCCACTAAGCAGGAGGTTTTATCACTTTGATTTTCAACAAAAACTATTCAACATGAACTTCAAAAACTTCTCTTGTTACGTTACCATTGGCATCTTCAATCCAGAATACCAGTTCAAAGTGGCCATGCTCATTAGGAAGTGTAATAGCATTCTCCCCACTAAAGACTTCTGTAAGGTTGAGCAACTCTCCATTTGGTATAGGATCCCCACTCATACCATCTCCCCACTGTGATGTTCCCCAGATCCACTCTCCATGGCCCTCATCACTTAAGCGACCATGGCTATGATCATCTTCTTCTATAAGTCTTACCCATACGAAAGCGAGCTCTGAAGCAAGCGCATGCTCGGTGATAGCAATGGTGCCTTCAATTGCAAGTGGTTGGCCTTCTTCACCATGCAATTCATCATCCTCAAGATTTGTTACTGTCACTACTGGGGCGTAAGGTCTTTGAATATAAAATGTCGCTATATAAGATGAATTATTAGAAAAGTTTGTGCTATTTCCGGCTTCGTCTGTTGCTGAAATTGTAAAGTCATATGGACCTGCCAGCACATTAGTTTCTACCCTTGAAGTTGGTCCTCCCCAATAAATATCAGTGGCTGAACCATCCACGTTAAGCGAATTGGCCCCTTCAGGAAACCTGAAAATAACATTTTCCGCAGTAGGAGAGTAGATGTCTTTAACATTGAGTAATTCAAACTCCCCGTTATTAAGTCTGCCATGAGTATGACCGTCAAAAGCCGCGTGTATGTCGACTAAAACCTGTCCCAAGGCCGCATTATCAGTTACCCTAAATCTTACGTGCATATGGTCAGTATTGGCCAACCGTACCTCGCCATCAATGGGTCTGTAACTATCTCTGCCTTCAGCAAATCCAATTACTGGGGCCTCAAGGTCTACAATGCCCGGGGCATCATCATCGTCTGAGCACGACATAAAGCCCACTAATCCTACCAACAGTAGTAATCCAAAAATTTTTTTCATTTTTAAAAAGGTTATTAAGTTGTAAATGCAATATAGTTGCAAATATAGAAAATTTAAATCATTGCATGGCAACAAATCCTTAAAAATTTAGATCAGAAAGGAATTTTAAGACTAAAACTAAAGTTTCTGCCTTGCTCAGGCAGGTTGATCAGTCTGTACCGGCTCAAGTGATTGAAATACATTTCATTAGTAAGATTTTGACCACTGATCATGATTTGTATGGGATGGTTGAAGACATCAATTTTACTGCCTATCCCTGCTTCCAATAAGTTATACCCCGGGGTGGCCAGTTCATTGCGGTCTACCCGATTTTGAGCTCCTGTACTGCGCCATTGTACAAATAAGAAAAGGTCTTCAAATGTTCCTTTAACCATTGGAAAGCGGTACTCAAGGTTGTTAAGTACAGAAAATGGAGTAGTCAATGGCAGCGGCAGTCGGGTGTCAATATTATAATTCCAAACATATTCTACCCCCATAGTCCACTTAAATCCTTTAAATGGGTTCCACTCCGTTCTTATTTCACCACCGGTAAACACTGCATCATTCTGCCGGTATTCCCAGATCGTGCTGGAGCCGGTCATTGGAGAAAACCTGGGACTTGGAGCCAGGTAAATGTACCCATCAAATATGCCCAGAAAAGGAGTGAGGCTGACAAAAAATGACTTGGACTTGTAGCTTAAATTGAGATCAGCCTGGTATCCTCTTTCGCTGATCAGTTCCGGATTACCAACTACATGGCGGAACGCACCATGGTGTACCCCATTGGAGGCCAGTTCTATAGCTGTTGGAATTCTGAAGCTTGACCCCAGGTTGAGTTTAGCATTGAATCTATGCTTATAAACCCATGAGAGTCCTAAAGACCCGCTAAAATTGAAATAATCCCTTTCGATATCAGGATTTCGTTGCATGAAGTCGTTTCCAGGATTTTCATTATAAAAATCAGGCATGATGTGCTCATAAATTCGATGCTGTGCGCCATCAGCCCTTATACCAGCATTGATTACGAGGTCATGGTTAAGTTTGTATTCATGGAAGTAAAAGATCCCTGCCTGATAGGTTTCAAATTGAGGCAAGAGGAATTCAAAGCCCCTGTGTGAATTTTCCATTCCCTGAAGTTGTGCCCCAAGGATTCCCTGATTTCTTTCAGAATCTGAAATATGGTATCGAATATTACCGGTATAGGTATTGAGTCGCCATCCCATTGCAAGGGTACCCTCCGGCCTTTCTCCGACTATCCCGTGTATATGGGGCCAGGAATGCTCCTCACGATTATTTGATTGAAAACCAAGATCAACTTCCAGCCAATTATTACCGAGTAAAATGTTGGTATTGGAAATAACCTTCCAATGTTCATTATTTTGGTAGGGGAGGTCAATATTTCTATGGCTTCCGTCATGCCTCAAATCTCCTCTGGAAGGGATCCCCACTGCCCCTCTGAACAACCCTGCCTCCTGACCAAACCGGCTCACCGTAATAGTGGTATGCCCCCAGGATTTTCTCAATCCTGTCATCAACGAAAAATGCCTTTCTTTGCCTGCCGTGTTTTTGAGGCGGTTATCAAATATTGGCAATCTGCGGGTGGCATAGATAAATTCGTCTGCCGGGACTTTGTAGTCTCCAAATTCCTGTGCAGTGACTCTGGCTCTGAAAACAAAATCTTTGTGCCGGCCTTCCAATCTTAAGCTACTGGCTAAGAGGTTATTATTGGTTCGGAAAGAATTGATCCAGTCCCCTCTGACACCTGGTGCCTCCGGGAGTGGTGCAGGCTTGATATTGATCACTCCAGCCATGCCGTCTGATCCGTAAATTAATGAGGCAGGACCTTTGATGATCTCCACGCGGTCCACGTCAAAGGGGTCGATTTCCAGGCCATGGTCTGCACCCCATTGTTGCCCTTCCTGCTTGATGCCCCGGTCATTGACCATGATCCTGTTAAAACTCATCCCTCTGATCACCGGCTTGGAAATGCCTACCCCGGTATTGATGGTCGCCATCCCCGGTAGTCTTTCCAGGGTATTGGCAAACGTACCTGCGTTATAACGCTCTACAAATTCCCGGTCTACAATCAGTACGGTCTGTGACTGTTCGGTAGGGCCTGATTTAAATGGATAGGCCTCAATCATCAGGCTTTGAAGGTCCAGCATGGTGGCATGCATTTGAATATTGATTTCACGCACACCCTGATCCACCCTCACGAATTGTGATACAGCCTCAAAGCCTACATGGGTGATGTGAATATGGTAAGTGCCTGGTTTGAGTCCACTAATTAGGAAACCGCCATCAGCATCTGAATGGGTGCCCTTTTGCAATTCATGGACCACTACATTGGCTCCTGGTAGGGGATTGCCGTTTTCATCCGTCACTGTGCCCTTGATCTGGGTGCCAAATGCCGGGAAAATTAATAGAGTTTTAAATGCTAATATTATCAGTACTTCTTTCACGGGCTCCACTGAAACAAATGCAACATTGTTTCAGTTGCAAATATAGTACAAAAACCCTATAGGAATATTTAGGAAGGTAAAAATTGTGATCAGCGGTTTAGCGGATGACTTCTAATACCCAGGCTTTGGGGAGTTCAAATTGATTAATATTCCGGATTTGATTTCTCCGGGCTCTGGCACCTTCGAGATCATCTTCAGAAAAATAAATTTGGATGTAATAGTTTTTATTCTCGGTGAGGTAGCCAAATTTATTAGGGAAACCGGCTTTTGCAAGGTCCTGACTGTATTGCTCAGCATTAGCTCTTACTGAGAAAACACCTGCTATTACATAAAATCCATAATCCAATTCTTCAGGGTGATCTCCCTTGCGCACCTGTAGTGGTGGCCTGAGGTCCTCATCATCGGCAAAATCATGAATTACGACCCTGGGTTCTGTGGGTGCTTTGGTTTCTGGTTTATCACGCTCTTCTTGTTGCGAATCCTTTTCTTCCTCCTCCTCAAGTTCTTCCTCAATTTCTTCCTCAATTTCTTCTTCTTCTTTTTCTTCTTCTTCTGGCACTTCTTCTTCAGGTTCATCTTCCTCCTCAAGTTCCTCTTCTTCTTCCCCATCTTCGTCCAACTTTCCAAATCTGAGATTAATCCCATATTGAGCATTGGCCCAGGAGGTTCTGGAAGGGTAGAAGGCACCATTCAGGCGATCGGTGCTGGTATATAGCTGTACAGGCCCTAAATTGATGACCAATCCAGCATTGACATTAAATAAAGTGTTGTTGCTAACAGAGGCCCCTAGTGTCAAGCGAAGCGTTTTTCCTATGGACCGGGCATATCCTAAACTGATAGCAGGGTTGATTCTTCCTCTGAAATATTCAGCATATATGATCCCGCTGAATTCATTTTTCTCTGATGGGTAGTAATGCACTGCACCATAAAATTTTGGGATCAGGGCTGTGGAAAAGGAATCTCCGGTAAATTCCCTGGCATCGTAAAGATTGGATATAGAATCCAATTCATTACCAAGAGTATTGGTAGGTCTTTCATTAATAAAGTCAAGTACATTAAAACCTCTGAATGAATAATTAACAGGGTCAATTTCATAAGTTCTGGTACTGCGCTTCCACCGAATTACCCCCAGGTCGAGCAGGGCAGCGCTGATTGTGATTTTATCACTAAGGCGGTAAATAGCACCCAGATCGATCCCAAATCCACTATTACCACTGTTTAAAGCATAGCTGAGGATTTCACCACCAGTAGGGTCGTCTCTGAAAAAATCAACCCCTGCCGTCCTGGCCCTAATACTGCCATGATTCATTGAAAGCGAATCGATTCCTATTCTCAGGGTGCCATCAATTACGTCATTTTGGGCAGCAGCCATGCCTACCAGGTATTTGGCTTTTATACCTATAGACATCTGCTCTGAGAATTGTCTGGTCCATCCCAAAGAAAACTGATTATAGGCAACTCCCGTGGTCCTTATGCGGTTGAGATCGAGATTTCGTCCTGAGAACCGGTCATCTGCAGGACCTGCGATGGCCCAGCCCAGCATATCACCTGGTAAGGAGATCCTGCCTTCATTGATCTGATTAGCACCAAGGGTAAAAAAGTTGTCGCCTGCCCGGATCCCTATCAATAATAATTGGAAGTTGGTGGAAAACCGGGTGGTTTGCGTGGGATTAAATTTTCCAGGAAGTCCCAGGGTATCAATGTACAGGGAGTCATTAGTCCCTCTGGAAAAAACATCCCGCATGGCTATCCTATCCAGGTCTCCAAATGCTGACCCGGACATGCCCGGCAATCCTATGATCACCTTTCTATCAGGCATATAGCCTGGATTAAGAAATTGGGTTTGTGGTACGGAGGGCCCAAGCCGGTAAAGTGAGAGGGCCGATTGTCCTATTGCATCCTGCGACTGTAAAAAGACCAGCAGAATTACCATCAGGGGTAGAATATAACGGATCAGTTTACTCATAGATCAAATCTGATTCTACCGGTAATGCCAATTTCCAATTCAAGCCGGTCTTCACTTTTTATCTTTACAAATTGCTGCTGATTATTAAAGGTATTGAGGGTAAACCTGACCCTGATTTGATTTGTCTGGGAGATTCTGTCCAATTTTTCATCCGAAATGGGGGTTTCTGATATTGTAGTAACCTGGGCTGTACTAAAGCCATTGGCATCAGCCGGTGCCTCCTCGATCACCTTTTCACCAAGGATAAAGAGTGAATCCAGTACGGTGCCATTATCTTCAAAATATACCTGCATGGTCACTTCCAATGGAAACCGATTCCTTGCTACGGTGCGGATGGCCAGGTCTTCAAGTTCATCGATTCCGATTCCATCAAAATCGAAGGATTTGGAATAGGATAATTCCGTTGCAATCCCTGATAATGGTAGCTCTAGCCTGTAGGAGACATCAAGTCTTGATGTGTCCGTGACAAATTGCTTCTGACCTGCTGGTGCCGGTTGTGGGTTGATCATGCCATTGAACCGGTAAAGGATTTCTTCCGGAGCATCTGCCACTATTGCTTCAATATTGGAGTTGTCTTTATCGGCCGTGATCACCTCCTGGATTGATAGCCCCGGTATTCCAAAAGGTGTCGCAGGGATGATATGATCACCCGTGACGGCACCTGTTAGGGGGGTAATGCCAGAGTTGCCATTACCAGAGACCTGGGATAGGTTAGTCCTGACGCGCATGCCCAAGGTGCTAACATGATCGAACACAAGGCTGGGATTTTCTATTTGGAGGACACCGGATTCTACAAAGGAGAATAGATTGATTGGCAGATCATCCACCGGGAAATCAAAAGGTATTTCGTCCAGCTCTCCAAATAGAACACCAAACCGAATATTTGAAAGTTGAAGGTTAACGTCAATGGTGTTCGTATTTAAAATTGGCTGCCCTTGGTTGGTGACTGTGGCTTGAACTTCATATAAAAGGGAATTGCTGCTATTTCCATCATCAGAAAGGTCGGCCATTAACCCTGATAAATTGATGCTATCCCGGACCATCCATGTACCGCCTGAATCCTCAAAATCAAATTCCCAGGTGCCTGAGGCCTCATTTCCCTGAGCATCGACCACCTCAGGAAGTCGGACAGTAAGTGTAATTGCAGCACTAAAATCAGAATCGATACTGACTCTCAGGTAACCATCACTAATTAAAATAGAATCGAGTAACGAACTGCCCGGAGCATTAAATACAGTCCTGGCATCATTAGATTGAGTTTCAGAATCGCCAATACTTCCAGCACCAGGAAAATCGTCTCCGGTAAATGTTTGGCTAAAAGTATTCTGAGCAGGTATTGGGTACAAGGTTCTTCCCCTTGAGGTACTCAATTGTTTTTGATACACCAGGGTATAAAATCCACCCTCATCCAATACAAAAACTGGAGCCATTGTACTGGAAATTAGGTCTTCAAAATTAAAATCCCCATATGCTACAGGAAGCTGTACTTTGGGCCTTAGGGTTGTAGTACCTACCATATCCAACTCACCGATCTCCTCCAGGCAGCTCCCCATAAATAGGGAAAAAATTGTGAATATGAGGAGTCTTAAATAAGTACGGCTCATATTGGGTGGTAGATTAGATTCAAACTCTAATATATATTTAATTTCGACAGTGACCAATAATTCGGGCCAATTTCAATTCTTTTGATCCATGATTATGAAGGCATTTTTATTGTCTTCTGCACATGCATTAACTATTAACTATAAAGGCTGTTTTCAAACGACTAATTATCTAAAAGTAAACAGGATTCTAAAAACTAATTAAGAATATAGGTGTTTAATAAGTATATCGTTTCATAATGGTTATCTTTGTGCTATTAAAAAAGTAGACATTTGAATTCATCCGACATATTTATACAGTATGAATCTAACTTGGTAACCATTGCGAGAAAAATGGTTCGTAATCAAGCAGATGCAGAAGATATCGTTCAAGATACTTTTTTAAACTGGCTTACTATAGGACCTGAAAGCATTATTAATACCAAAGCATATTTATTTAAGGCTGTTAAAAACAACTGTCTTAATCACATCAAATGGACTAAGAGCAGGGATTATATGGCTATTGATGATATTGAGATGGGTATAGCTACCGCTGATGAACCTGGAGTTACGGGATTGGATTTTGATGAAGAAATTCAAAAGGCGTTAAGATTTGTAGTGCAAAAGCTAGAACCTTTGGAGCGCTCTGTATTTTTACTTAAGGAAGTATTTAATTTTGATTATGATGATCTTCAGGAAATTCTCGAAAAAAAGAAGGATAACTGCAGGCAAATGCTTTGCAGAGCCCGTAAGAAATTGTCTGATGCTACTACCATCAGCTTAGAAACCCCACATTGGAATGATTTTGTTTCTAATTTTAAAAATGCCTGTAACCTCAATAATGGCAAGCTTCTCCTCGATTTTGCTCATTAAAAAAATATTTTCGTTAAAATCTGTCACAAAACTGGAATGTAGTTGTCTTCCTTTTAGGAAGCCGGTTTTATCGGCGTGATTTAAATTACTAATTTATTACCATGGAAATCATTATTTTATTTTTTATTGGACACTGGTACCTGTCCTTATTTTTCCAGACCTTCTTTTTACATCGGTATGCAGCCCACGGCGCTTTTACCATGAATAAGGTCACGGAAAGAATCTTTTTTGTACTGACCTGGATTTTTCAGGGCTCCAATTATCTAAGTCCGTTTGGATACGGGGTTATGCACAGGATGCACCATGCCTATGCTGACACACCGGATGATCCACATTCTCCAACTTATGATGAAAGCATTTTTAAGATGATGTGGAAGACAAAAACAATTTACACAGCGATTGCAAGCAAAAAAATGCAGGTCGAAGACCGATTTACCCGTGGGGTTCCAGAATGGACATGGTTTGATAAAATGGCCCGTTCATGGCCATCGAGGTTATTTTGGGGTGCTATCTACGTCATGATATACTGGCAATTTGCTCCAGTTTGGTGGTTGTGGTTACTATTACCGCTTCACTTTTTAATGAGTCCTATTCATGGGGCTATCATTAACTGGTTTGCGCATAAATACGGCTATAGAAATTTTGAGGTTGGAGATACTTCCAGGAATTTTCTGCCTGTCGACTTTCTGATGATGGGGGAGAGCTACCATAACAATCATCACAAAAATGGTAGCAGAGCTAATTTTGGTGGCATCCGCTGGCATGAAATCGATCCTACTTATCAGGTCATCAAATTACTCGCTAAAATGAGGGTAATCAATATGTCCCGACAACAGGAAATAAAGCTTGAGGGCGCCAAACAAAAAGCCGCTTAATCGACTTTTAAGAATATATTCAAGGCACTATGTGAGTGGGGTAATACCCAAAACTTCGCATAGTGCTTTTGCTTTTAAGAGGCATTCCTGATATTCTGATTCAGGTTCGGAATCGTAGGTGATGGCACTGCCCACATGGAAGGTCAGTAATTTTTTATCCGGGCTGTATACCATGGTGCGGATCAGCACACTAAAATCAAAATCATTCTCCGGACTGATAAATCCAGCTGCACCTGAAAAAATGCCTCTTTTTGTGGTTTCATAAGCATCTATTAGCCCCATGGCTTTGATTTTAGGAGCGCCAGTCATGCTGCCCATAGGAAAGGCATATCTGAGGGCATCTACAGCACTATAATTTGAGCCAAGCGTAGATGATACTGTTGAGATCATCTGATGAACGGTAGCAAAGGAATATATGCCAAACATTTCATCTACCCGCACGGATCCCGTATCTGATACTCTGGAGAGGTCATTGCGCACCAAATCTACAATCATCATGTTCTCGGCACGTTCCTTTTCGCTGTTTCTTAATTTATTGGCTAAGGCCTGATCTTCTTTAGTTGTTTTGCCACGCCTCATTGTACCTTTTATGGGTTGTGAAATGAGGGTGCGTCCTGATTTTTTTAGAAAGCGCTCTGGTGATGAAGAGATGACGTACTGCCCCTGGGCTTTGATCAAAGAAGAAAATGGTGCTGGTGACCTTTTATTCAAGGCCAGGTAAATGGCGACCGGGTCTATGACGATATTTTCAATACTGAAGGCCATACAAAAATTAACTTCATAAATATCACCATGCAGGATGTGATCTTTTAAAGCTATGATTTTTTCGATATAGGCTTTTTTGGACAAAGATGGCATCAGTTTAAGTGTTCCTGAAACAATAGGCGCACTATCCTTGATGGTTTGGGAAGAAATATCTGGTGATGGGCCTACTAAGGTAGTGACCCCTTCTTCACTCCATTGTAATACCGATTCAGGCTGAAAGAAAAAAGCCTCAGGGCTATCGTGGAGGTCCTGATTATTTGATTCTAAATCCTCCAGTTGATTTTTAAGGTCATAGCCTAAATACCCTGCCAGCCACTGAGGATTACGTTTGGTTAAGGCATCCAGATGATTAAAGAAATTTTCAGCAGGGGATACAATACTATGCATGCCCCCAGCGAAAAGAATGGTAGGAAAGCACCCCATAGGATTATCCATTTCATTTCCATTGAAGAAGGCAAAATACGGCTGGTCATCAGCCCACCTGAGATACTCAGAGATTTTTTTCATTGCTGCAAAATAGAAAAAAGAGCCCGAATGAGGCTCTTTTTTCTTCAATCAACAAACCCTAAACTATTACATAGAAGCTTGAGCAGCTTCTACATCCAGCCCAACATTCACAGTATTATAAATAAATTCATCTTTACCTTTAGCTACTGCATCGGCTTCATCTCTGAAAGAAACGCCCCATTTGGTCCTGTCGATGTTGAATTTAGCCTCAGCCTTAATTTTACCATCCTTCATGCTTACTTTGGCAGGGAAGGATATACCTAGAGTATTTCCTCTCATCGTGAGATTACCTGAAATCCTATGAGTAGGATTTTCCAGCTTGAATTCACTTTTTTCTTCTGTTTTCGTAGCATCTTTTACAAAATCTTCCACCTTAGTTATTTCAAATATGGCAGTAGGATTGTTTTCAACATCAAAAAAATCAGCAGATTTCAAATGGTTAACTAATTTACCATGAGACTCCATGTCTTCTTTAAGGTCGTAAACGTCGATGTCAGTAAGATCAATAACGATCTTGCCACCCACGATTTGGTCATCAGTCACTTTAATATTACCAGAGGTAATGCCAAAGCTTCCATTGTGGCGGCCTGTAGGTTTGGTTCCTACCCAGGTTACCTGGCTATTGTCCAGGTTGAGATTGAGGTCTGTAGCCCCTTCAAATTCATAAACTTCCTGTTCCTCAGTTACTTCGGCCTCATCACTTTTTGGATTACTGGTGCAGGCGCCTACAAGTAGTCCTGCCAATAGTAATGATCCGATCAATCTTAGTTTTTTCATAGCTTCAATTTTTTAAAAAGGTTAATGTTTAAGTTTGCAATAAATTAAGAACAATGGACATGAAAATAAGTTCAAATAAGTGTTTAAACAGATAAATAATTTATGGGACTGATTAAAACTGTAAGAGGTAAGACTCCTGAATGGGGAGCAGGATGTTTTATAGCTGAAAATTCTACCATTATCGGTGATGTGCAAATGGGGGACTATTGTACCGTTTGGTTCAATGCGGTGGTACGGGGCGATGTACATTATATTAAAATTGGGAATTACACTAATATACAGGATGGGGCCATCATACACGGTACCTACGAGCGGGCACCCACCAATATCGGCAATAAGGTGTCCATAGCGCATAATGCAGTGGTGCATGGCTGTACCATTGAGGATGAAGTGTTGATCGGTATGGGTGCCATCGTCATGGACGATGCAGTAATTGGTACTGGTTCGGTGATAGGCGCAGGGGCCATAGTACTACCTGGCACCAAAATACCACCTAGGTCTGTTGTGGCTGGAGTGCCTGCAAAGGTGGTTAAGGCAACAGGTCCTGAAATGAAGGCAGTGATCGAGCGGACTGCGAAAAACTATCCCATGTACGCGCAGTGGTATCTGGAAAATGAGTGAACTTACCTAGTAGCCTCCTATGGCCAAAATCTGAATTAGGTCACTTCTATTAAAAAGTAGTTTTTTTTTCCTTTTTGTGCCAGGAGATACTTGCCCTGGAGCAGCCGGTAATTGACTAAGGCCTGAGGATCAGAAACCTTTTCCTTATTGATGCTCACCCCACCACCCTGGATCATTTTCCGGGCTTCTCCCTTGGATTTGAAAATTATGCCCCCGGTCATTTCACTGAGCAAATCAGTAACCTGACCTGTGGCCTTTAGACTGGTGTCAGAAATCTTCACCTGGGGGACTCCTTCAAATACAGAGAGCAAGGTTTTTTCATCTAATGATTCCAGTTCTTCTGTGGTAGCATTTCCAAAAAGAATTTTGGAAGCTTTAAGGGCCGTGTCCAGAGCCTCCCGGGAATGAACCCGGATGGTGATGTCTTCCGCAAGCGTTTTCTGCAAGAGCCGCTCATGAGGTGCATCAGAATGCCGTGCTTCCAGTTCTTTGATTTCTTCTTCTTTCATCAAGGTGAAAATACGGATGTATTTGCCGGCATCTTGATCGGCGGTGTTGAGCCAGTATTGGTAAAACTGATATGGAGAGGTTTTTTCCGGATCCAGCCATACATTACCGCCAGTCGTTTTACCAAACTTGGTGCCGTCAGCTTTAGTAATTAATGGAGTGGTGAGGGCAAACGCAGTGCCGCGGACCTTTCGCCTGATCAATTCAGTGCCCGTGACGATATTGCCCCACTGGTCCGAACCACCTAACTGAATTTTGCAATCCTTGTTTTGGTACAACCACAAGAAGTCAAAACCCTGTACCATCTGATAGCTGAATTCAGTAAAAGACATGCCGGATTCAAGGCGCTTACTCACAGAGTCCTTCGCAAGCATATAGTTGATCGTGATGTGTTTGCCAATATCGCGGATAAATTCCAAAAAAGAGTAGTCTTTCATCCAGTCGTAGTTGTTGACTATAATTGCAGGATTATCCTTCGCGTTAAAGTCCAGAAATTTACTGAGCTGGGCAGCAATCTTTTCCTGGTTGGCCCTCAGCTCTGGTTCTGACAGAAGATTACGCTCTTCTGACTTACCCGAAGGATCGCCCACCATGCCTGTGGCGCCACCTACCAGAGCGATGGGCTTATGGCCGGATTGTTGAAAGTGCACCAGGGTCATGATCTGAACCAAATGGCCAATATGCAAGGAGTCTGCCGTAGGGTCAAAACCAATATAAGCAGAGGAGACCGATTTGGATAGTTCGGCCCCAATGCCTGGCATCATATCATGAATCATGCCCCGCCATTGGAGCTCCTTTATGAAGTCTTTCTTCATGGTGATTTTTTAAGGGTGGCCACAAAATTAGAAAAAGCAAATAAAGATACCGGATTATTTACCGAATCTCTTCGATAGATTTTTTAGGGTCACCAATTTTTGGCAAATTGAGCACCAATTAATTTTAGACCATTTTTAAAAATGAAACAACCAGATACCCTCAACGCAGTAGCCGAATTTCACAAGACATTTCAACATCCTATAAAACCCGAGCCGGGCATTCCTTCTGCCGACCGGTGTCGCCTCAGAATATCCTTGTTGCAAGAGGAATTAAAAGAGCTGGAAGCTGCCGTTGCAGATCATGATATTGTAGAGGTGGCTGATGCCCTCTGTGATATTCAATATGTACTCAGCGGGGCCATCCTTGAGTTTGGTCTGGGTAATCGGTTTAAAGAATTGTTTGACGAGGTGCAGCGATCCAATATGAGCAAAGCCTGCGATACGCCTGAAGAAGCCAAAGCCACGGTGGTATATTATGAAAAGGAAAGAGGTGAAGCTTGTCTGGTAGAAGAAAAGGAAGGGAAGTGGCTGGTATACCGTAAGTCAGATCGTAAGACTTTAAAATCAGTCAATTACTCACCGGCCGACCTTAATACAATCCTGAAGGCATAAAAAAACCATCCCGAAGGATGGTTTGATATTATATATAAAATTCCAGTTGGAAGTAGGGGTCCTTTCGTCCGGCCTTGATAGGCTTAATAGCCAAAATATTCAGCGTATTATAAGCTTCTATAAATTCGGTACGACTGATGCGTTCCCTGTCACCTCCTTTTTCATATCGGTAATATTGCATACGCCCGGAGGTATTGGCAGTAGCTGCATACGCACGGGCATATTTGAAATCAATGGGGGAGGGGACATACCTCATGGCCTTAAAAGAGGGATTTTACAGGTAGGTGTTCTTAAAATCCTGAAAAATCATTTTGTCCTGCAGGCTATTATACTGTGCCAATAGGGTATAAGCTGTACCCGGCACATAATTAAAGCGCCACTTGAACTCCTCGATTTTTCTGCATAATTCCTGCACATAAAAACGAGTTTGACTCAAATCCCTGCATTTTTTCGGTTTTTCGAAGTTTATCCTGGTAAACTTCTCAAATTCCTTTTCCAGTTGTTTTTTCTCGAATTCACTCATAGTTGTGTAATTTTGCACTGTTTACTATGCAAATATATATCATAAAATCATATATACAAATTATTTGTAAAAATTATTTGTGCAATTTTACACAAAAGTAAAAATAAATTTCTCCTCAGCCCTGGTTCGTGTCTTCACGAACCAAGGCGGGGCAATATGAGCCGGAGGCTCACAGCATATTAAGTCACTCGGCACAGCCGAGCGACTGAGGGAAATAAAAAGCAATGTCATGAGCCAAGCCAGTAAATAAATCCATACAATGCTTTTAAAGGAAGGTTTTGGGTATTTAGCCTAGACGCTGACAAAAAGGAAAATTGAAAAAAAATACTCTGCCCTAGTTCGTGTCCGCACGAACCAAATGTTTTAAGCACACGAGGGCATGAGTTCAACAACCCGATTGAGGTGCCACAATTTGAAATATTCAGTTTTAATTAGAGTCGTAGCGTGACGCTACGACTAGTTGGGGAGTTGGGGGTTGGTTCGTGGGGACACGAACCAAGGCGGGGCAATATGAGCCAGAGGCTCACTGCATATAAGTCACTCGGCACAGCCGAGCCACTGAGGGATTCTGATTTTATAAGGAATTTTTGGTGACCCAGTATCGGAGCCCTATCAAGGCCTTATCCCATTTGCTGAGTTGGTTTAGATCGCGGTTGCTGTACCTGGGGAGTATGACTTTGTTGATTTTAGCCAGTATTTTAAAAATCCCTTTTTTAAATTTTCTCATCCTGATAACAATTTACTTATTTTAGCGTGTTAAATAGGTTGGGTATCTCAAGCCATTGGTTGGCTTATCCAATGATTACTCTTATATTTAACTACACAAATTTATAAAATATGGATTCGGAAGCTAATGGTTTTATGCATGTATGGGATACTGCATTAGTAATTATTGCAGGAGTGGCCGTCACCTTGGCTATAGCGATACTTATCTATCACAGGCTCTCTGTGGTTTCCATAAAATCTTTTAAAGGCAAATATAATTATCTCAATAAACATGAGATAAATAGGCTAAAAATTGTTTTTATCTGCTTTGCCGTGGCAGCAGGGTGTTTTGTCGATATTTTTGGGCCTGGTGTTGATGAGTTTCATCCGGTTTGGTTTGGCGTGAAGCTGGCCATGGGAATTGCTGTAGGTACGCTGGTAGGGTATATCTCGGTACTGATTCTCAATTATTATTATCCTACCATTCTCAACAAAAAACTGATGAAATGGCGGTACATGCCCAGGATAAATCCGAAGACTGGCAACGCTATGAGGCTGCTATCAGAGGCTGAGGAAGACATATACCTGGATGAAGGCATGCAAGCGGAAGAAGAAATTTTCTCGGTGGATTATGATGTGTGGATAGACGATGAATCCGGGGATACTCAGATAGAAAAATATTCCGGCCACCTACAAGCTATTCAGTGTGGTAATTGTAGTTTTTATACCATGCGGGTAGTGCGGGAAGAAATAGAACGAGAACCAACTTCTGAGGAGGACGGTTATATCCTCAAGTACTATGAGTGCGGGTATTGTAAATCCAGAAAGACCACCCGGTATCCTTTGACTAAAATAGATCATCAGGACCAACTTATCCAAAGGGCGCTAAAAAAATCCACTGCCTCAGGAGAGGAAATCGAATTGGTCAGGGTGATTTTATACCAAATCAATGGCACCAAGCAGGAATATGATTTCCAATCTCCGGAACTTGCTCAGGAGTTTCTTGATAATTTAAAGGAAAAGACTTTTCCCTGATAACAAATAAAATCCTGGCATCCTTTTGGATGCTAATATTACAATCAATGAAAAAATTTATGAAGCGTTTTTGGATTGTCATTTTTGTCTCCCTGCTATTTTTGGGTTTTACTGACACACGGGTTAAAGGGTATTTTAATGAATATTTTGCGGCAGACACTGCCTTATTAGTGCCTGCGGTTCACTACGGGCAGGAGGCTCAGGTGGTAGTGCAATTTCTGGAAATGTACCACTACCGGAAATTAAAATTTGATGATTCGGTTTCCTCACAGGTGCTGGATGAGTACATCAGCGCTCTGGATAATAACCGATCTTACTTTACCCAGGCAGACATTGATGCTTTTGAGGAGTATCGGTATCTACTGGATGATTTCACCAAAACCGGAAACCTGATGCCTGCCTATAAAATTTTTGAGGTTTTCAAAGACAGGTTTACCAACAGAATGGACTTTGTAATTGATTCCCTTGCAGGATATAATTTTGATTTTACTACTCAGGAAGAGTACCAAATCGATCGTACCGAAGCCCCCTGGGCCACAGATGAAAAAGCCTTGGATGAAATTTGGTTTAAGTCGATAAAGAACCAGGCATTAAGCCTGAAACTCAATAAAAAAGAATCTGAGGAGATTGAAGACCTGCTACAAAAAAGATATCAGCGATTTCTTAAATCCATGGAACAGTATAAGAGCGAAGATATTTTTCAGGTTTACATGAATTCCATCACGGAGACCTATGATCCACACTCTTCCTATTTCTCTCCTAAAATGTCCAAAACTTTTCAGGAAAGCATTAGTCTCTCCCTGGAAGGCATAGGAGCCAGGCTCCAAACCGATACGGACTATACCAAAGTGGTACAAGTGATCCCTGGAGGGCCTGCTGACAAAGGCGGCGAATTACAGGAAAATGATCGCATCATAGGGGTAGCACAAGGCGAAAATGAAGAAATGGTGGACGTGATTGGTTGGAGAATTGATGATGTAGTAGAGCTCATTAAAGGGCCAAAAGGCACCACAGTCAGGCTTCAAGTCCTTCCGGCTGAAACAGGGATCCATGGTCCTCCAATTGAATTAATCATGGTCCGGGAAAAGATCAAAATTGAAGACCAGGCCGCCTCAAAAAAGATTGTTCCGGTAGAAGATGGAGGCAAGGTTTACCAACTTGGTGTCATCACCTTACCTTCTTTTTACATGGATTTTGAGGCATATCAAAGCGGTGACCCTGAGTACAACTCCACCACAAGGGACGTAAAACGCCTCATTGAAGAATTAAAAGCCGAAGGGATTGATGGACTGGTTGTAGACTTGCGCAACAATGGTGGGGGTTCCTTGCCGGAGGCCATAGAACTCACGGGCTTGTTTATCGAAGAAGGTCCGGTGGTACAAGTTAAGGACCACAGGAATAAAATAGAAGTGTTGAAGGATGAGTCTATTGAAGTGGTGTATGATGGGCCACTACAGGTTTTGATCAACCGGTTTAGCGCTTCGGCTTCTGAAATTTTTGCAGGGGCCATACAGGATTACAAGCGTGGCCTTGTGATAGGTGAACCCACTTTTGGAAAAGGCACTGTACAGAGCATCATTGACCTGAGCCGGTACATGCGGATGCCAGATGTGGAAGCTGGTCAGCTAAAACTTACCCTGAACATGTTTTACCGCATTTCTGGTAGCAGCACGCAGCGGGTAGGGGTAGAGCCTGATATTTTTCTCCCTTCACCTTTTTCCGCTGAAGAGTACGGAGAAAGTGCCAGAACTACCGCCCTTCCATGGGAAAAAATCAAAAAAGCCCCATACAGAGTGGATAACCGCATCAGCCCTCAACTTATCGAAAGGCTATCTAAACTCTATGCCTACAGACTGGAGCATGACCCGGAACTGATCAATTTTTCCCTTGAGGTAGAAGACCTTAAAAAGGTCCTCTCCAATACGGTGGTTTCGCTAAATGAAGCTACCCGCAGAAAAGAAATGGAAGCTGCTGAGCAACGAAAAATCACCCGTGATAAATCCGCCAAGGTTACGGGGAGCGATGAAGAGGCTCAAATTACAAAATCAATTGAAAAAATTGAGGATCAGTATCTTCGAGAGTCTCTATCGATATTCAGAGATATGTTGCGTGATGTAGGTTGATGGGACGTTAGGCTTTTAAGATAGTAAAGATTAAATCTGCTTGAGCCATAAGATTTTCTGCATTTTGCATTGAATAATTGAAGCGAATTCTATTCATAGCGACCCTGTTACTGAACTGCCATATAAGTCGGGCCGACTATCGGCCATTGGCGCTATATGAAATGATTATCAAAGCAGAAAAGATAGTTTATGGTACTATTGTCGCTCTTGATTCCAATTACTTTACATTGAACATTGAAGGAAGCCTGAATTCCGACTCTGGAACCCTAAAAATTAAGAGAATTCATAATTGGGCATGCGCAGAAAGATGGACGGAATATGAGGTTGGTCAGCAGTTGTTTCTTTTTCTCGCTACAGTGAACGGTGAATTGGTGAGTATGAGTGGAGGAAATGAAGGCGAACTGCCTATCCATGAAAATTCTATTTACATTCACGGATTCTCAATTACTATTCCACCGCCACCACCACCTTCTGAAGTGAATTTAAAAGAAGATCTTATTTATTTTGAAACCGAACACTTTGACATTTACGGTGCAGACTACTACGGTATCCAATGGGATCTGGAGTCATTTATCAAAACCGTTAATTTCATAAAGAATTGCTTTGATTTCAGTTATGGTCAATTTTCCAAACCAACAAACTGGAAAATCAAATGTGATAAACCTAAACTTGACACGATGCGAGCAGAATCTAAACTGGTCCAATGGGTTTATGCTGAAGCTACCCAATAGTAGGCAATAACCGTCTTGAATGCATGAGTTTTTTTAATCAAATTCCATTTATGGTTCTTAGAAAGCCTTCCAGTCTGATATATCAGAAATTGAAAATTGTGATCCTAATAGGAAGCTGTTGCTTCTTGCAAAGTTGCTTTTTTGGATCAGATGGTGGAACTAAACAACTAATTAGCCATTATTATGTATCAGGAACTCATAAGTTCGAAAATGTTCATTTAGGATATGAGGATAAAGATTGGGGTGGTATAGGATTAATACCTGCTCCTATAACAGCTATTAGTTATGATAACCAATTCATTATTATAAAAAGAGAACCTGAGAATACAGAGTTTTATATTATAAAAATTGTGGCAACCGGGAATCATTCTGATGCAGAAAAAGGTATTGTAGGTCCATTAACTGAAAAAGAATTCCTTATAATAAAACAGGAGCTTGGTGTTAATATTCAGAATTGGAAAGAAGAATTTAGAAATAAAAACGGCTACTAACATCGTATGTACAATATGCTATTATGAAGTGTGTAATTCTTTCATTCCTGATTCTAATGCAGCTATTTCCTTTTGCTAAATCATATGGACAGAAAAGTGCGACTGATGAAGAAATAATTGAGATATGGAAGAAAACTCAATTAGCCCCAACTATAGATTCTGTTTTTAGGTGGGACGTCCAGTTACAAACAAGAATGGTTTTAGATGACCTACTGAATAATGGAATTGACACTCTGATTGTATTCTCAGTCAGATATCCAGGGTATGCATCAACAGAGATGGACACGTGCATTTCAAAGTATATGATTAATTCTTATTTTTTGTGGCAACATCACGGAAAACATCACTTGAAAATTGTCAATGGACAATGTAAATTGAAAGAATCTCCTGTGGATGGAGAAGTTTTACGTTTCGCGATAGAGAATTTTGCTAAAATAAAGGATGAGCATTTCATACAATCAATCCACAGTGTGGACAAAGATGGCGACCGCCTTCGAGCAAAAAGCAATTTGGTAAATCACGAACCAAAGTACTCCATATTAATAGTCTTACGAGAGAAGTACAAATACCTGGGTTTTACTGAGAATGATCTCATTGACAAGGAAGGTATATTCACTGATTATAACCGGAAGTTAACCTCCTTCAAACTATTTGAACTAATTAATAGCAGTATAGAAAAGGTTGAGTAGAAAATTACACACTCTACAAGGCCACAAATAATTCTTCCAGTTTTCTTTCCAGGCCAGCGCCACGGATATTTTTGGCAATGATGGTTCCAGATTGGTCTACCAATACGGTGTAGGGTATGGCTCTTACGCCATAGAGCACACCCACTTCGTTGCCCCAGCCTTGGAGATCGCTGACGTGAAGCCATTTTAGGCGATCTTCCTTGATGGCATTGGTCCAGGCCCTGTGATCGGTATCCAGCGAGACGGCTACAATTTCAAATCCTGAATCGTGATACTGCTCATAAATTTCTTTTAGTTCGGCATTACCCTCCCGGCATTGGTCGCACCATGAAGCCCAGAAATCAATAAGGATATAGGCGCCATCAATACTATCCAATGCCAGAGAGTTGCCAATAGGATCTTCCTGTGCAAAGGAAAATGCCTTACTGCCAATGGAGAGCATTTTCCATCGCTCCAATACATCCGTCAGGTTATCATAGTGATAAGTGCCTTCAAGGCCGCGGTCAAATTTCTTGACGAGGGAGTCTAAAGCATCTATTTCATCATCATTGAAATACAGCATGGTGGCAAAATAGGGCCCCAGAGGATTATCTAAATTACTGGTAACTGCAGCCAACAAGAATTGGTCAGTCTCCTGTTCAAGCAGGGCGAATTCCTGGTTGACATCTTCCAAAGTGTCCTGATTCCCTGATTCATTGGCTTCAATCCATTGGGCAAGAAGCCGTTCTTGCTGCTTGCGGAGGCCACGCTGCCTGATGAGGTATTTATTATAGGTCTCCTGCACCTTGGTGCCTTCTACGCGGACTTTTTCAAGGCTATCCACCTGACCTTCTACAACGATGGGCTGGTTGTCGATAAACACCATTATGGTCCTGGTGGTATTTCCAATACGCAAATGGTACAGATCTTCCTTTTCAACGTTGCCGCGGAATACAAAATTACCGTCAACCACCATTTGAGAATCAAGACTCTCCCAGCCATTTTCCACAGGCTTTTGAAGGTAAATCCAGGTAGAATCCAGACCAAATAGGGTACCTTCAACAAGAAAGCCTTTTTTCGAACTTCGATCACAACTTATTTGGATGATCAACAGTAAAATGAGGCCTGTCACAATAAAACGGAAGGAGAGTCTTGAATTCATAATTAGCAGCATCAAAATTTTCACGAAAAAAATCGGTATTCACCATATTAACAAGGATTGCCAGCAATTAATTGTTGCCGGCTCCTAACAATCCTTTCATTCACTGGTTCTAAGAGTCAAAAGTAGCATTATGAAAGGTAAAAAATTTTTAGTGGTAGGCGGCACCAGGGGGATTGGTCAGGCAACCGTCAATTTATTAAGTGAAAAAGGCGCAGACATAATAATTACTGCTCGAAATAAGCCAGAAAACTATAATACAGACATTGATTTTATTCAATATGATGTCAAAGACGGGGAGTTAAAGATTGACAACCTGCCTGATCGGTTGGATGGATTGGTGTATGCTCCGGGGACTATCAATTTAAAGCCCTTTCACCGCATTTCAGAAGAGGATTTCTTGGAAGACTTTCGAATCAATGTACTCGGCGCAGTGAAAGTCATCCAAAAAGTGCTGCCACTTTTGAAGAAATCTGAAGGGGCCTCTATCATTTTATTCAGCACGGTGGCTGTCAGTCAGGGGATGCCATTTCATGCCACTACTGCGACAGCTAAGGCTGCTCTTGAGGGTCTTGGCAGATCTCTTGCTGCGGAGTTGGCCCCACAGATTCGGGTTAATGTTATTGCGCCATCAATTACTAATACATCATTGGCTTCCAGGCTTTTATCAAATGATGAAAAAATAAAAGCTTCAGGTGAAAAGCACCCGTTAAAAAGGGTAGGGACCCCCGAAGAAATTGCCAGTCTTGTGGTGTTTCTTTTGGGTGATGATAGCGGATGGATCACCGGACAGGTTATCCATGCCGATGGGGGTATGTCATCAATCCGAAGTTTATAGTAATTATAGTTAAGAACTTTTTTTATAAATTGAGGCCATGATACGGGCCTTTTGTTTTGTGATAATAATTGGCGTTTTGACAAGTTGCCAAAACAAGGAATTGCTTCAGGAAGGCGTCTCCCTGGAATTGGCGGAATACCGTAAGGGACTGTATTCCAACATTCATTATGACCTGGATCTCGACCTCACCAAATCCTTAGAAGCACCTGTAAGTGGCATAATGACCCTGAAATTTGATCATCTATCTCCGGATGAAAATGTAATTCTTGATTTCAGAGGCAATGCGGAAAATATCAAGAACATCTATTTTAAAAATGAATCAGTAAAATGGCGGATAAAAAATAGCCATATCATCATCACCCCGCCAAATGAGGCCACCGAGACTCAGGAATACCGAATACACTATACTGCCGATCCTGAAGCCCTGCATTCCAAAACAGGCCTTGTTTATACCCTTTTCGTCCCCGACAAGGCTTCCAGACTTATGCCTTGCTTTGATCAGCCCGATCTGAAGGCTGCTTTTGAATTAACCCTCACCATTCCAAAATCCTGGAAAGCCGTCTCAAATGGTTCCGAAATATCCAGGGAGTGTACGGATAAATCGTGCAAGGTCCGTTTTGAACCCACCAAACCGATAAGTACCTACCTTATGGCTTTTGCTGCAGGCGCCTTCAAAACAGAAACACGCCCACTGGATTCTCTGAGAACTGCCACCATGTTCTATATTTTGGAGGACGAGGCTACAGTAGCACAAAATCTCGATGCTATATTTGACCTGCATACTACGTCTCTAAAATGGCTGGAAACCTATACCACCATTGATTATCCCTTTGAAAAGTTCGACTGGGTCCTCATTCCGTCCTTTCAATATGGTGGTATGGAGCACCCTGGATCAATCTTCTACAATGCAGAACGCTTGATGTTACCGGCCAATCCATCCTTTACTCAGCTACAGGGCAGGGCCAACCTAATCGCCCATGAAACTGCCCATATGTGGTTTGGAGACCTGGTGACCATGAAGTGGTTTGATGATGTGTGGCTGAAGGAGGTTTTTGCAAACTTCCTGGCGGCCAAAATAGTAAATCCCATGTTTCCTGATACTGACCACGCCCTCAGATTTTTTCTTTCGCACCATATCAGTGCCTATGAGGTCGACAGGACCCGTGGTACTCACAGCATAAGACAAGAGCTACCCAACCTGATTGATGCAGGAAACCTGTATGGGCCCATCATTTATCAGAAAGCCCCCGTAGCCATGAATCAGTTGGAACTTGCACTTGGAGCAGAAAAATTTCAAGAGGCTCTGATCGAGTACCTCCAGACCTATGCGCATGGCAATGCTACCTGGGACGATCTGGTTAGCATCTTGGATACCTATTCTGAGGACATCAATTTAGTTTTCTGGAGTAATATGTGGATAAAAAATGCCGGTATGCCTTCATTTTTTATCAAAGACATCAGCGGAGAAAGTGGGAAGCAATTTGAATTGTTTCAATTTAATAATGACAATCCTTCTAATTGGTGGCCACAAACCTTCAATGTTGCGGTAGGCACCAAAGATACCATTGTTGAAGTGCCTGTAAACCTTCGTTCACGCCGGAGCGATATCCTTAAACTAGACAGCCTTGAGGGTTTTTTATATTTAGTTTCAAATGCCAATGGTGCGGGTTATGGCTATTTTCAAATGGGCCAGGGTTCAATGGACTACCTTTCAAAAAACCTTTATACCCTTGGCAAACCTATTTACAGGGGTATGGTAATGGCCCACCTGTGGGAGGCTGTTCTCAACAAAAGGTTTTCCCTGACTGCTTATTTTGACCTGCTCCTGGAAGGGGCCA
The DNA here is from genome assembly GCA_041749015.1 of Cyclobacteriaceae bacterium. Lineage (GTDB taxonomy): Bacteria > Bacteroidota > Bacteroidia > Cytophagales > Cyclobacteriaceae > JBGTCD01. The sequence goes on along the minus strand of JBGTCD010000104.1, from coordinate 27,340 downwards.
ATGCAGAAACTGAACCAGTGGTATTGGAATACTGCCTGGGCAGAATAGAAACCATCTTCAACAGAATCATGACTGATTCGCAAAGAATGGCGCGGTCAGCAGGGCTGGAGTCGGTGTTGATTCATAATCTGACACAGCGACAGGATCCTGGCATTAGGGCTTCTTTTTATAAGACCCTTAGGAGGGTAGCTATTGGAGATAATGGCATTAAGGTGCTCGAGGGCGTATTGAAAAATGAAATTGAGGTTGGGGACTTTGAATTTTCGGAGGAAGACCGGCTGAAAGCTGGGTTTATAATTGCCCTGCATCGGGGAGAAGAAGGCCTTCAGCTACTTGATCAACTCAAGGATGAGCTAAAGGATGAGCACAAGAAAGAAAGACTTGAATACATGAAAATGGCCCTTAGCCCTGACCCGGAATTAAGAAAGAGTTTCTTTTATGCTTTAGAGGATCATAGAAACCGCAAACAGGAGGCCTGGGTATTGGAAGCCCTGGGATACCTCCATCACCCCATGAGGCAGGATGCCTCGCGGGAATTCATTGGTCCCAGCATTGAATGGCTACCGGATATCCAAAGGACCAATGACATTTTCTTTCCGAAAAGATGGATTGAAACGACCTTAATGCAGTATAGTGATCCGGAAGCTGGTGACACCGTTAGGGAGTTCCTATACAGGAATCCAAGATTTCCTGCCCATCTTAAAAGAATTCTGCTGGAATCATCAGATTTAATGTTCAGGGTTGAGGGCCTTCATGCCAAAGATGGGGACCTGCAGTAATTATTTTTAAAAATTATCAAGGCAAAAGGTGGCTGCCGTGATATTGAGCATGAAAAATACTTCAAACAAATAAAGGGATTTGTATTATACATCTTAATATTTTCTAATTTAAGGGATTAAAATCACCGATTCAGAAATAGGGAAATGAGCGAGGAATTACTCAAAGCCATAATCAGATTATTCTCTATTGTTGCGAGAGAGCGGGTCACTGAAGCTGAAAGGGCTAATATTTCAGACTTTCTCATGGTACATGTGGACCAGGCTTCTATTCCTCTTTACCTCAATCTTTTTGACCAATACAATACCGAAATCCCTGTAGAAGTAGTGGCAGGGGCCGGTATAGAGGAAACGGTTGATGATAATACCAAAGCCTTTTTGGAGGAATGGGGGCAGGTGATCAACATCACAAAAAAGATGAATCAGGCCCTGACCAAACAGCAGAAAGTATTTCTGGTCATTAAAATAGTAGAATTGCTCTATGCTGATGGAGACATTTCTGAAAGGCAGGACAACCTTATTTTTTATATCGGTGAATCCCTTAAGTTAAACAGAAATGTCATCATGGATGTCCGGCAGTTTGTAATGGGTCTGGACCCTGAAGACCTCTCCTCCAATGCCATCCTGATTGTCGATGAAGGATCAGGGGAAAATGACATCGAGGGACCAAGAATGGTTTCAAAAAATCTAACCGGACTCATAGCCGTATTGCGTGTACCATCAATTGAAACGTATTTTATTAAATACTTAGGAATCAGTACTTTAAATTTAAATGGTACTAACCTCAAAAGCAGGAAAATATATGTATTGCCCAATGGCAGTACCATCAAAGGCAACAAGATTGAGACCATCTATTATAGCCAGATCGTTACCAATTATTTAAGGAGGGAACAGGAAACGGCGATTTCATTTGAAGCTAAAAATCTGTTTTATCATTTTCAGGATGGAAAGCTAGGGCTTCAGAATATCAACATTGCTGAGGAGGGAGGCAAACTGGTCGGCATTATGGGGTCCAGTGGATCCGGAAAAACCACTTTACTTAATTTACTCAATGGTTCCGAAAGGCCTTCTTCAGGATATGTCAAAATCAACGGGATATCCATTCATGAAGACCCCGAGAAACTGGAAGGGGTGATTGGGTATATCCCTCAGGATGATCTCCTGATTGAGGAACTTACCGTATTCCAGAATCTGTATTTTGCTGCCAGGCTGTGCTTTAGTGATTATAACAAAGAGGAGCTCACAGAACTGGTAGACATCGTAATACGAAACCTTGGATTAGGGCTGATACGAGACTTAAAAGTGGGTTCGCCCATGGATAAAACCATTAGTGGTGGTCAAAGAAAGCGGGTCAATATTGGTTTGGAACTGCTAAGAGAGCCCACCGTGTTATTCGTGGATGAGCCAACCTCCGGGCTTTCTTCAAGGGACTCAGAAAATATCATGGACCTTATGAAAGAGCTTTCCATGCGGGGCACCATGATTTTTGTAGTCATTCACCAGCCCTCATCAGACATCTTCAAATTATTTGACGACCTCATCATCCTCGATACCGGCGGATGGCAGATTTATTATGGCAATCCGGTAGAGGCATTAGAATACTTTAAGGACCGCATCAATGCTGCCAACCGCATGCAGGGGGTATGCCCTGAATGTGGAAATATCAGTGCAGAGCAAATCTTTAATATTATTGACACCCGTGTAGTGGATGAGTATGGCCGCCTTACTCAAACCCGGAAAATATCTCCTGCCCAATGGTACGAGTTTTATAATAAACATATAACCCCCCGTAAAATTAATACAGTGGATACCCCCTTGCACGGTATTCAAAAGATTCCGGGGTGGTTTAGACAATGGCGGGTTTTTAGTTTACGGGATGCGCTTTCCAAACTATCCAACACGCAGTACTGGGTCATTAACCTCATTCAGGCGCCTCTGCTGGCACTATTCATCAGCCTTTTGGTCAAATATTATGCAGTGGCAGGATCTGAGGGAGTAACTTATTCTTTTTACCATAATGACAATATTCCGGTATACTTTTTTATGAGCATTATTGTGGTGCTGTTTCTGGGTCTGACGGTAAGTGCTGAGGAGATTTTTAGAGATCGAAAAATTCTAAAACGAGAGCAGTTTCTCCATCTTAGCCGCAGCAGTTATTTGCTGTCAAAAATTGCCATACTCTTTTTGATTTCGGCGGTTCAGACCTTTTTGTTCATGCTTATTGGCAATTATGTATTGGAGCTTTACGAAATGGGCTTTCGGTATTGGCTCATTCTATTCTCCACGGCTTGTTTTGCCAACCTTCTGGGCCTTAACGTTTCCGCTACATTCAATTCGGCAGTGACCATTTATATTCTGATACCAATATTACTGATCCCCCAATTGATACTGTCGGGTGTGGTAATCAATTTTGATAAGTTTCACCCAAAGGTTACCAACCCTGAAGGTGTCCCGCTGATTGGTGAGTTTATGGCTTCAAGATGGGCATTCGAGGCCTCTATGGTCACCCAGTTTAGGGATAATAGCTTCGAACGTTTATTTTTTGAGCATGATCAAAGCATTGCCATGGCAGAATATAAAAAGGTATATCTTATTCCTAGGCTTGAATCGGAACTTTCATTCTGTTTTCAAAATCTCAATAGCAATGCTGATGAAAAGAATAAGGTGCTGGGACCTAAGTTAAGGCTGCTGAAAAATGAATTTATTAAGGAAGCTAAATATCATCCTGACAAGCCCTTTGAATTGGTCAATGAGCTTACGCCTGAAAATTTTGACCTGTTTATCTATCAGAAAGCCGGTGAATGGCTTGGGGACCTCAAAAACTTTTATTCCATCAGATATCTCCAGCGAATAGAACGCAAAGAAGCTTATCTCGAGGAGCTGGAAGCGGAAGGGATAGATGTGGTAGCGCTCAAACTCAAGTATCAGAATGAAGCGGTCCAAAATGCTGTAACCGGGGCCCAGTCAACGGTTAGGATTATTCAGGACGAAGACCGTTTGGTGCAAAAGGTTTCTGCGGCATATTTTAATGAACATAATCCAAGCCACCCGCTAAAGTTCCGCACCAAATTTTACGCACCAGGTAAGCCATTTTTAGGTAAGGTTTTTGATACGGTGTACTTTAATATTTTAGTGATTTGGATGATGACCCTGATCCTCTTTGGCACCTTATATTTTGATGTATTCAGGAGGATACTTGTAACCACAAGCGGATTTAAGAGGAAAAACAAAAGGGCCTGAGTTTTGATTTGGAAAATGAATATAAATTTTAGTAGGGAGTTTTATATCGTAATTTTGGCCTTTTGTATTGCCCTTACTGGTAACACACAATCGGCTGAAACGGACTGGCCAGCCTTGAAACAAATAAATATTGCGCCATCCTTTGGCCCAGATAAGGATAAAGGCAAGGAGCTGAAACCTGAGTTTCCCAATGCTGCCCGTACCTTAAATGGAAAAGTGGTCACCCTGGATGGGTATATTTATCCGCTTACCAATGGTAAGACCCATCAACACTTTGTATTGTCGGCCTTGCCGCTTGCTACCTGCTTTTTTTGCGGTGGAGCAGGTCCGGAGACTGTAGCAGAGGTATTTTCTGTAAAGCCTGTGCCATTTACAGAAAAAAAGATCACCCTGAAGGGCAAGCTAACACTGATAGAGTCCAGAGAAAACGACCTGATGTACCGCCTTACCGAGGCAGAATTACTGCCATAACTATGCTAGGGATTGGATGTTAACATGGCATGCTCAAGATAGCCTGGTCTGAAATTTATAACCACCCCTTACCGGAAAAGCATCGGTTTCCAATGGAGAAGTACGACCTCTTGCCTGAGCAATTGCTCTACGAAGGCACCATCGTCGAAACCAATTTTTTCAGACCGGAACCCCTTAAAACCTCCAAAATCCTGGCGGTGCATGATCATGAATACTGGGAAAAGCTCAAAGGACTTAGATTGAGCCGTATAGAAGAGAGAAAAACGGGTTTTCCTTTGTCGGCAGAGCTGGTGAATCGGGAAATTACCATCATGAATGGCACCCTTCAGTGCGCCATATTTGCTTTGGAGTTTGGGGTGGCCATGAATATTGCCGGAGGTACACATCATGCATTCACTAATAGGGGTGAAGGGTTTTGCCTTCTCAATGATATTGCCATTGGTGCCAGGCATTTACTCGACCAGGGTCTGGCAAAACAAATTTTGGTCATTGATCTGGACGTCCATCAGGGCAATGGCACCGCTGAGATATTCAAGAATGAACCAAGGGTATTTACGTTTAGCATGCACGGGGCCAATAACTATCCCCTTCACAAAGAAGAATCTGACCTTGACATCCCATTGCCTGACAAAACAGGTGATGCTACCTACCTCAAATTACTCAATAATCATCTGGATCAACTCATTGACCAGATTGCGCCTGATTTTATCTTTTTTCAATCGGGGGTTGATGTATTAGCCTCTGATAAACTGGGCAGGCTGTCGTTAACACTGGACGGATGCAAAGCCAGAGATAAGGCAGTACTGATGAGAGCAAAAGACAATGGTATTCCAATTGCGGTAAGTATGGGAGGGGGGTATTCCGAATCGCTCCGCCATATTATTGAAGCACATGCCAATACTTTCAGGTTGGCCCAGGAGTTGTATTTCTAAATAGATCAAGTCTCAAACAAATAAAAAGGCTGCTACCAATGTAACAGCCTTGCATTATTAATCTCGAATAAATTATTCTAACCCCGGGATTAGGAAGGGTGCTTTGCCATCGGTGATGATGATTTTAGCATTAGGGCTGTTGGCCAGTTCTTTAAAAGCCTCAATACTGCGCAGTTGAATAATTTCCTGACTTAAGCCCTCAGAAAGGATTTTTTGCGCCTCACGGGTACCTTCGGCTTGTATCCGGATTCTTTCGGCCTCTCTCTTCTCCCGCATAAGTACGTACTCCATGCGCTCAGACTCCTGCTCAGCTTCCAGTTTACGCTCTATTGCTCTTGACAATTCATTGGGAAGTTCAATGCTTTTTAGCAGAACATTTTCAATAATAAATCCTTTTTCCTCCAACACTTCCTGCATCCGCTCCATGATGCGGACTTCAATTTCCCGCCTTTGTCCGGAGTGCATGTCTTTAGCCATAAAATTAGAGGTAACATCAGCAGCAGCACTGCGAAACACCGGGATAATTGCGGTACGCTCATACCCGCGACCAAGGTCTTCCAATACTAAAGGGGCTGCGTCTTTTCGGAGGCTATATAGGATTGAAATCTCTGAATTGATGGTTAATCCCTCCTTACTCGGTAGGCGCAGTACTATTTCACGGTTCACGGTCCGGACTGGTACCACCAGGATAGTACTGGAAATAGGGTTAAATCCGTAAAAACCAGGACCCAACACTCTTTGGTCAAGTTTTCCGAATTTTCGTTTTACCCCAACTTCACCCTGGCGGATGGTCATACAGCCTGAAACCATTACAAAAATCAACAATAGAGGAATTAATTTTTTCATAACACAGAATTTTAGTGAATACTTTAGTATGCATGCATACAAATATTTTGCCATACTCCTTGATTTATATGAAATATTAATTTTGTAAAAATGTATTTGATGATCACCTACTATTTACCCTAATGAACTTTGACCCTGGATGGTTTGATAAATATGAAGGAGAACAAAAGATTATCCTGGTTACTTTGCATGAATGGATCCTGGATCACCCTGGAACACATGTTAAATCCAGTTATGGACTGCCCTTTTATTATGGGAAGTCCTGGATATGCTATCTTAATCCCCTCAAAAAGGGTGGGGTAGAGTGGGCTTTTACAAGAGGCAATGAACTTTCAGATACCTCCAATTTATTAGAATCTAAAGGTAGAAAACAGGTTAAAAGCATAAGTTTTATCAAGCCTTCTGATATTGATTTGGAGGCTATAAAGTATATTTTGCAGGAGGCTATTTTGCTGGATAATGCGGTGCCATATGCCTCAAAAAGGGTGAAATGACCCTTTATCCATTGTTAATGGCGAAATAGATCTTATAACCTTAACCACTTTGACTCGTAAGTTATGGTATAACCAATATTATTTCATTTAAAACCAAACGCTATGAAAAAGATATTTTTGAGCGCATTAATGGCCGTAATGGTATGCAGCATAGGATTTGCGCAGACCGCTAAAAAGGCCATGGAGGCCAAAGACAAGAAGTATGAATCGGTAGAAGTCTCAATGGACAAGGTGCCTGCCAAAGTGATGACTGCTATGAAGGAAAATGGCATAGAAAAAGCCCATGTCATGAAAGCCTATGAGGTGAAAAAAGATGATGGCAAAATCTACAAGTTCAAGGTTAAAAGTGGAGATGAGAAAATGAAGTATAAATTTGATGCTAACGGAAAGCTTATCAAAAAAGAAAAATGGAGTAAATCAAAGGATTCTTCGACCCAATAAGGGTTTAGTATTCAAGGATTTTTAAGCCTGGTAAACACATACCAGGCTTATTTTTTTGTCAAGGGTAATAAAATCAGGCCAGCAAGACCTGTTGCGACTAAATCACCTGGATCAAAGGTATGACCGGGTATGAAGTCTTTCTGAAGTATTTCATAGATAATTCCCACCGCCAAACTCGTTATTAGAATCATTTTATGATAATATGTATTGCGCATTAGAGTCCAAAAAAACAAGGTTATTACCACCACAAATAAAAGACTGGGCATGGAACCCAGAATTCCGTATTCATTGATATGGTTTTGATATATCCATGGCCTAAAATACCATGAATTTAAAGGAATCAACAACCAGCATATCAAGCATAGTATGGTATAACTTTTATTCAATTGTTGAATAACAACGGTGGATTTTATGGGAGCTAAAAAGAAAAAGACTTTCATTTAAATGCAACTGGATTGCTAAAGATGTTTAAACATTTACTTCCTGTAACCATATATGACCGCTAATAGAAATTAAAAGGTCTTATCAAACTATTTAGTACGAAAAAGGGTCTAATAAGTACAACACAAAGCTAAAATTAATCCGATTTGAAGTACATTTTCATTACCATTTCTTTTTTTCTTTTCTCAAATTTCTCAATTGCTCAGAATTCATTCATAAAAGGCCAGGTCCTGGATGGTGCCTCCGGAGATCCAATGGAATTCACCAACATCGCTATTTTAAGTCCTGGCGATAGCAGTGTGGTGACTGGCATCATCACCGATTTCGATGGAAAATTTAATATTAATGTAAAGCCGGGAAACTACCTGATTAGAATTAGCTATGTTGGTTACAAAGATCGGTGGCGCAAAATAGTCGTTTCTGAATCAGGCCTGGACCTGAAAAAAATAAAAGTAAGCCCTGATACAGAAATACTGACAGAGGTCAATATTGATGCGGTAGCCCCATTATTTGAATCAGACATTGATAAGCGGGTCTTCAACGTAGCAAATTCTATCGTTGCAGAAGGAGGAACAGCAATAGACCTATTGGAAACCCTGCCTTCTGTGCAAATAGATGAGGAAGGAAATATATCCATGCGCGGTAGTGGTGACATTTTGATCTACATCAATGGCAGGCCCACTAACATGATGGCAGATGGTGTTGAGTCTGTTTTGGAGCAATTCCCAGCCAATAGTATTGAAAAAATTGAGCTGATCACCAACCCATCTTCAAGGTATGATGCTCAGGGTACTGGTGGGATTATCAATCTGGTTCTGAAAAAGAATCAGGCTGATGGATTTAATGGCCAGATTAATGGATCGATTGGTACCAGAAATAAATATACTGGTGGCATTAATATGAATTACCGTAAAGGGGCGTGGAATTTTTATGGGGCGTATAATTATCAATTCAGACAACTTTTCAGGGAAAGCGAAAGCTTCCGGGAAAATCTGGTTGGTAATGGTTCCAGATTTTTGGATCAGGATAACTATATGGAAAATTATGATGAGTCCAACATGGTCCGGTTTGGATTTGATGTAGATATGACTGAAAATAGTGCCCTGGGCGTTTTCTTTAGTTCAAATATACGAAACGGAACAAGAGACGGTGTTTATAATATACGGCATCAGAATGTCAACAGAGCGCAGGACAGTCTTTACGTTAGAAACAGAGATGAGACGCAAAACCGCACCAATATTGAAGCCGGGCTAAACTATTCCCTAAATATCGACACCACAGGTCAAAAACTATTCAGTCAATTTTCCTTTTCCAGAGATGAGCAGGAAACTTTAGAGGTTTTTGATCAGGACTTTTTTGATGCCGGTAATAATTTGGTGCCTCAAAATCAGGTCAATCAGCTATTTGATCAGCCAAGATTCAATGAGCAATACCTCATTCAGGTAGATTATGAAAAGCCTTTTGGTGAGGATAGAAAACTTGAGGCGGGGTATAAGAGCACCATCTCAATCAATGATCGGGAACAAGTATTCAGCGATCTTGATCAGGAAATCCAGGAGTATGTGATCAATGACACGATCAGCAACCGGTTCCTCTTTGATGAAGGGGTACATGCAGCCTACCTGATGTATCGAAACAGCGTCAATAGAATCGGGTTTCAGGCAGGCTTAAGAGGAGAGGCTACTTTCACAGAATCTTACCAGGTGAATCTGGATTCAACCTTTGTCAATAACTACTTTAATTTATTTCCAAGTATTTATTTAAGTTATAAGCTAACCGAAAAACAGGACATTTTATTAAACTATAGCCGTAGAATAAGGAGACCCAGCGTCTGGAGTCTCAATCCTTTCATCAATGCTCAGGATCCATTAAACCTTAGGGTTGGGAACCCATTCCTACGTCCGGAATTGACTGATAGTTATGAGGTAAGTTACCAGTATGAAGGCGGCAATCTGTTTTTTACCGGTAGCGGTTATTTTCGCCAGACGAATGATGTCATTACCAGAGTATTTTCTCTGTTAGATAACAATGTTGGGCTTATGGGCTGGGAGAATATTAATACCAGGCAGACCAGCGGTTTGGAGCTAATAACCCAATACTCTTTTGCCAGCTGGGCAGATGCCACGCTTACCACTAACCTTTTTTATACCAAATTATTTGGTGACAATCTGGGGGAGGGCTTCAATAATGAAAACCTCAGTTGGAGCATGAATTTATTGAGCAATTTTGCCATCCCAAAGTTGTTTTCAGTTCAATTGCAAGCCAACTACAGAGGCCCTATCGTATTGCCCCAGGGAGAATTAGAGCCCTACTATGGTGTGAATATTGGGATTAGAAAGGATATTATGGACAAAAGGGCCACCATCAGTGCCAATCTCACCGATGTATTCAACTCCAGGGTATTTAAAATCCGAACTGAAGATAATCGATTCATCCAGGATCGGTTATTCAATCGCGAAACTCAAATTTTTACTCTGAGCTTTACTTACCGCCTGGGTGGGTTTAAAGACCGTAATGGCAAAAGAGATGGTGATCACGATGGCGATGATATGGATAATGATATGTTTTAATAAATTGAGAGCCGATAATAGGCGTATTTAATTGAATATATATCTAATTCCAAATTGCAACTGCCAGACATCCCCGATATTACCTGTTCTCCGAAAGGAATCGGTCCTCACTACATTGGATGTGGTATTGAGTCTGTAGGTTGGTACTGAGGTGACTGGATCAATTAAAGCGATACCCACAGGAGCATCATTCACTATTGTATATCCAGCGCCCCAATTACTATTGATCATATTGCTGAAATTGATGATGTCAGCTCTTAACTGAATTGTATTTCGCTTCTTACCTACATTGATAAAAAATTCCTGCATAAAGGATAAGTCGAGCCTACCTGTAATCGGCAGTTGCACACCATGTCTTTCTGCATAATCGCCCCGTCTTCTCCTTAAATAATCATCCTGATCAATAAATGCTTCAAAAATTCTACGTTGGTGGGATGCTGTGTAGGTGGTGCCATCTACTGTAAATTCTTCAAATAACATATTATCTACTTCTTGACTCGTAGGAACATACATCAGGTCATTTCCTGCAATTAGATCCCCGTTGGCATCTCCATTGTAGACATAAGACACTACGCCCTGGTTACTTGCTTCATAGAATAACGATATTTGGGAAGCCATATTCTTGGAATACTCCTTGCGATAACTAAATGACCCAATAATTCTATGCCTGGTATCATCAAGGGAAAATCCGAGGCTCGGATAGTTACCTCCTCTTACTGAATGGATGTTTTCATAAGATAAAAAATGTTGTGTATTACCGTCTGCCATATTTTTTGAAACACCATAATTATAAGCCAACATGGCGTAAATACCACTTGAAAATGACTTTTGAAGTTGTGCTGTCAAGCTATAAGAATAGCCCCTGTTCGTGGTACCCATCACTACAGCATTGGTTACTTCCTGGTTAATCCTATTGGCGTCATCAGTGAATCCATAAAGGGGCCTATTGTCAGGCCCGGATAAATTTCTTGTAGATGGGTTGAGATTGGATTCATAAAATAGGGGGTCAGAAAGAGTTCTGGTGTAAACTGCTTCCAAGGTGGCTACCACCCCGCCAAATAGATCTTTGTCAATGGCCAGATTACTTCTCCACACTTGAGGGTTTCTAAAATTTCTTTCAATGTAAGCAAGATCGTAAGAATCAGCCGTCTCAGGGTTTTCCGGCACATGCGCATCAATTTCAGGACTAAACGGGAAATTAGTAGTATTATCCTCTCTGACCTGCCCTATTGTGATGCCGTTCGAATTGATCATGTTTGACACATTGATATAAATAGGCCTCCCGGCAAAAAATCCCGAACCGCCGCGCACCTGTAGGGATTTGTCGTTTTTAACATCCCAGTTAAACCCGAAACGAGGGTTTACCATATATTGTGGCCGTGGCATTCTGTCCGTTCTGATATTGATAGGGGAGCCGTCAGGTTGGCGAAATGCCAATGACTCCACTGCAGGATTTCTCCTGGCTGTATTACCATAAAATGGCACATCAAGTCTCACACCCCCAGTTAAAGTGACATTTGGTAATGGTTTGAACTGATCCTGGAGATAGATACTCCCAATATAGGCCTGGGTAATGGCATTTGGGACCTCACCACCAGGTAATCCGGAGTAGTTTTGTAAGAATCTCCTCAACTCAACTTCCTCACCGGCAGCATCGGCATAAAAATCAGCAAGGGAGTTATAGGTATACTGCCCGAAATATGCCGGGGTAAAAGTGTAATCGAATTCATAAAATTCGAAGTTAAATCCTGCCGTTATGGTGTGGCTCCCAAAATATGCTGTGAAGTTATTCTGAATCTGGTAAATATCGGTCTGAAGGGCTCTGTTCGGGGATAGAACATCTGTACCGAAGGTGATGTAATTTCTACCGTCCTCCAAAATATCTACAGCAGGAAAATCACCTCCTGCCCAGGTTCTTGAGTCAATCTTTTTAGTATATCCAAAAATCAATCTATTATTAAATTTATTACTAAAACTAGAGTTCAACTCTACAATCCCTGAATATATATCACCAACAAGGTCATAATTTGAGTTTTGGAAGTTTAGTGAGAACAAATTCAGATTTCTTCCACCGAAACCAAATGAAGTTCGTGCAGTGGGCCTTTGCATTGAAGAATTTAAAATGTTATACCTGAAACTAAGGTGGTGTGATTCATTGATATTGTAATCTAGCTTTACAAGGATTTTGTCAGATTTTGTTTCCAGGTTGTAACCTTCATATAAGCCGGGGTCGTATCCATATTCCTCTATTAAAAAACCTCTCAATTGTTCCAAATCAGACTGCTCAACCCTGGTCACATTATTTCCAGTTCGTCCGGGTGCATTTGCTAAAAAAGGTGAGTTGGGATCACTCCTTCTTTCGGACTCTCCACTTAGGAAGAAAAATAATTTATTTTTGATAATTGGTCCGCCAACCCTGAATCCAATTTGATCTACATTGAAATTTTCGGTCACCACTTCGGTTCCTCGGGCATTAGTTCCTACCCAATTATCGTTCCTGGTATTATAAAAAACAGATCCCTTTACTTCGTTATCTCCAGATCGAGTCACAGCATTAATTGATGCCCCGACAAAGCCACCCTGGGTCACATCATATGGTGCAATGTCAACCTGAAGCTCTTCGATAGCATCAAGGGAGATAGGGGTGGAGTTAGTTGGTGCTCCTGGTACAATTCCTGAACTACCAAAGGCATTATTAAACTGGGTCCCATCCAGGGAAAAATTAATTGATTTAATATCCTGACCAGCAAATGACCCTCTGGAGCTTTGAGGGGTAAGTCTTGTAAAATCTTCAACACTTCTGTTAATTGTAGGTAGTGCCTGTATGGTTTCAGGTGATATATTGGTTGACGCGCCAGTCCTTTGATCACTCATTAGATGACTTTTTCTTCCTCTTATTTCGACTTCATCAAAATCGAAAACGTCATCATCCATGTTTACATCAAGATTAAAAGTCTGACCCAACTGAAGGTAAATCCCTTCGTAAACCTTCGGTTCAAAACCTGCAAATGAAATGGTTACTTTATAAGGACCACCTATCCGCATCCCGGGCAGGTTGTACATACCGGTCTCTCTGGTAACGGCACCATATTGTGTGCCGGATGGCTCATGAACTGCGACTACCGTGGCGCCTGGCAATGGATTGGTTTCAGGGTCAGTGACCGTTCCATTTATGGCTCCGGTAGTGACACCTTGACTAAAGCTTAAAAAAGAAACTAGAATCAGAAGAGTAGTTAACGAAAAAATCTTAAGCATTTTTCAATATTAAGTTTAGAGTTTGAGGAGTATTAATTCTAATTGGTCAAATACCACTCCAAGATTGTGATGGCCTCTATTTTGAAAGGAGCAAGGGGTAAAGTGATTTTTTGGGGTACCAAATTGTGGACATTTTCTACAATGTGTAGCCATATTATTCTTCGAACCGACCTTTTTAAAGAACATAAAAAAGGACCTTGTAATGACTTAATGGCCGCCGGTTAACCCATTTTAGTACATAATTTGTTAAATTTGATTATCAGAAATTGCTATGAGTAGAAATAAGCACTTCTTTCGATCCATCTTTGGGAAATTCGCAGCAGTTTTTCTGCTATCAAGCATTGCTATACTACTATCAGTAGTGATCTCGCATTTTACCTTTAAGGAAATCCTTTATACCGTTGACGAAATTTCAGCTCCCAACAGAAAATTTAAGGTTTTGACTAACCTATTTCAGGAAGCCACTACGCTTGATAAGGAGCAAAGGGCTGCTATTTTAATAAACCCATATCAGCCTAATGCCGATTTAATTAAACTATCACAACGATTACTGCCCTATATAGACTCTCTAAGAGTGATGCCCTGGGACGACCCAACTCAGTTACAAAGGCTGGATTCTATGGAGAAAATACTAACCATGAGAGACCTCATGCTGGTAGATTACCTCAGGATGCGATCTCAGTTGATAAAGGGTACTGGTTTTTCCAAAAAACTTGATGGGCTAACGGACATTATTGAAGAGGCTACACAAAAAAGAGATAGCAGCATTATTACTTCTCAGCAAAGACAAGTGGTGACCACACTTTTAGCTGACACCATCAGATATAGTCAGGAAAGAAGCTTCTTTGACCGTTTATTAGGTAAAAATAGAGAAGCAACTTCAGGATATGTCGTTGTGCCCAGAGCAGAAATGCATGACATCCTTGATACCCGAATAGACACTCTGGTCATAGCCAGAAAGGACAGTGCCCTGAGGGAAGTCAAGGTAATTTTTGAAGCCCTAAAAAGGGAGCGGATATCTCAAAGCCGGAGTATGATGGATAAGGAGCTTGATCTCATCAACAATAGTAATCTATTGACTGCTCAGCTATTACAGGTTTTGCATCATGTGGAGGAGAAAGAGGTAGCTCAACTAAGGAGCCACAACGAAAAGGCAGCGTTACTGGTAGGTGAAACTGTAAGTAAAATCAATTGGATTTTACTATTGTTTTTTGGATGCGCAGTTTTTTTGGCAGGCCTAATTATTTGGGATATTATTAAGGAAAATTTCTGGCGGAAAAAATTGCTATTGGCCAAGGAAGAAGCTGAAAATTTATCACTGGTTAAAGAAAGATTTTTGGCTAATATGAGCCATGAAATCAGGACACCGCTTCAATCTATAATGGGATATTCAGAACAAGGTATGGCAGGGCGATTGCCAGTTAAGGAAGCCCTTGATACTATTTTCATTGCATCCAATCATTTACACCAAATCGTTAACCAAATCCTGGATTATAGCAAGATCAGTTCCGGTAAAATTCAATTGGAGGAAAAGGTTTTTTTGCTTGAATCAGAGCTTAAAGAGGTGATATCTGCGATGGAAATTCAAGCAAAGGCTAAAGGATTGAATCTTATTCTTGATCTCCCTGAATTTAATCATCTGGCATTGATAGGTGACCCATTCAGGCTTAAACAAGTAATTTTTAACTTGGTAGGGAATGCAATAAAGTTTACCGAAACAGGATTTGTCAGACTCTCAGTGAAGAAAAGCATTAATACTGAAGAAAATACAACACGGTGTATATTCAAGATTTTAGACACCGGGATTGGTATTGGGGAAGATGAATATGACAACATCTTTAATGAATTTGAACAGGGTAAATCCAACCAAAATGGGAAGTATGGGGGAACAGGTCTCGGATTAAGCATCTCCAAGTCTATTATTGAAGCTATGAGTGGTAAAATTCAATCGTGCCAGTGTCAGGTACTGGCACCATGTTTACCATCGATTTACGATTCCCAATTGGAAATCCAAAAGATTTGCCACTAGTCAACCATGACCACATCCCTTATCATCATGAACCCATCAAATCTAAGATTTTAGCGATTGATGATGATGGGATGATCCTCACAACTTGATATCAACTATGTTAACCCATTACCATATAGATCATGATGCCATTCTAGATCCATCAAATTTAGACATTGATAATTTAAAAAATTACGAAATCGTTCTACTTGACATAAGGATGCCAAAAATTAATGGGATTGACTTACTTAAAGCTTTGAAGCCAAAGCTTCCTAATTCAAAATTCATTGCTCTTACCGCACACTCACTTCCGAAACAAATAGAACACCTCAAAAACGAGGGGTTTATTGAGGTTTTTGAAAAGCCATTTAAAGAGGATGGGTTCATCAAGATGATACTCAGAAACATGGACTATAGTGAAGCGGAGGCTGCCTCCATAATTAAATCGATATCGAATAATTTCAACCCCTTAGCAATTTTTGATGTCGATTTAATAGATTCTTTTATTGATGAAAGCACGAATGATTTGGAGGCCTTGGGAATTGCTATTTTAAATCACCACTATGAAAGCATTTATGAGTTAATTCATAAATTAGGAGGGAGGCTTGGCCAATTAGGTTTTAGCGAATTATCCAGTCAACTAAAGGATTTGGAGAGAAGAATGATAAAGAATGGGGAGCTTAAGGCTGCAGATTTTGATATGCTTCTCTCAATCAAAAATAAAATATCTGAGGTAATTAATGATTTGGCAGCGAGCCACAAAAACTCAACCTCAGTTATTAATTAATGTGGCCTTTTTGTTGAAGTTAGTGATCAATATTGTATTTCTTTATTTTTGAGTAAAGGGTTTTGCGATCAATATCCAACAATCTGGCGGTTTCAGATTTGTTGTATTTTGTTTCTTTGAGAGTGGAACTGATTAATTCTTTTTCGCTGGCCTCATTGACCATTTTGAGATTCAAGGGTTCCTTGCCGGTAGAATTATTTTGGGCGGGTGCATTGACCATATCCTGTGGTAAATGCATTAAATTTAATTTAGCCCCATTGGCGAGTAATAGGGCTCGTCTTACCAGATTTTTTAGTTCCCTAATGTTGCCCGGCCAGGAATAATTGAGAAAGACTTCCGTTACTTCAGAGTCAAATGCTGATGCAGGTACATTTAATTCCCGGGAAGCTAATATTAGAAAGTGGTTGGCAAGGTCCATCAAATCTTCTTTTCTTTGGGCTAGTCGTGGAACCTTAATGCTGAATTCATTCAATCTAAAATAGAGGTCTTCTCTAAAAAGCCCATTTTCTGAGAGAGCCCATAGATTTTCATTGGAGGCCACAATTATCCGCAGATCTGAGGTTACCGTCCGAGTACTCCCTAAGGGCTGAAAGGCTCTTTCCTGGATGGCTCTCAATAATTTTGCCTGGACATCTTTAGCCAGGTTTCCTATTTCGTCAAGGAATAGGGTACCACCATTAGCGGATTCAAAATACCCCTTTCGGTTTTCAGTAGCTCCGGTAAAGGCCCCCTTTGTATGCCCAAAAAGCTCACTAACCGCAAGATCTTGTGATATGGTGCCACAGTCAATAGCCACAAAGGGTTTAGCACGCCTTTTGCTATTGTAATGAATTCTTCGGGCTACATATTCCTTACCTGAGCCACTTTCTCCTTCCAAAACCACACTTAGGTCGGTAGGGGCAACCAATTTAATATATTCAGTTAGTTCGAGGCTTGCTGCGCTTTTACCAATAAAGTAATCTGAAATTAAATCTACTGAGGGTATTTTTAAATGAGATTTTAAAGAGGCTGTTTTCTTTTGAACCTCCTCAATTATTAACAATAATTCATCTGGGTTGATGGGCTTTGTGATATAATCAAATGCCCCGGCTTTGATGGATTTTACAGCGGTTTTAACATCATGGAAGCTTGTCATGATGATCACAGGTATTTCCTTATTCCTACTCTTAATTAAATCTAAAAGCTCCGTTCCTAAAAAATCAGGGAGTCGATAGTCTAATAGGACTAATGAAAAATTTTCTTTAATCATTGAAGCCAACCCAGATTTGCCGTCATGGGCTATAGAGACCTCATAATTATTTTTTTTCAAATACCCTTCAAGGATTCTGGTGAATGTCTGGTCGTCTTCTATGATAAGTATTTTTGACATCTGTGTTGTAAGACCTGGAAACTGAAAACAAATTACGTAAAGAAATGAGGATTATGGAAATTGTTATTGGAAACTAAAATAAAGCTGCAAGCCCGGTAGCTATCAAGTCATTTTGGTGGTAGGGATGATTTGGGATTTTGATATATCAATCATTACGATAAAGGATATTTTTGCCAGGGGCATAAAACATAATGGTCAATCGCCATAGTCGGGCGACTGAAGTGAGACCGCAATGGCCGTAGAGTTGGTGATCTCGATGGCGATGAAATGGATGAAGACATTTTCTAGATTGAATATTCCTTTCAAAAAACTTATCCAAAAACTTCCTTTTTTTTATATTCTACAGTTAGTTTTTATTCTTAGGCAAATCCAGTTAAGGTTTCATTTTTGTTGATCAGTTAAATTTCCCTAACATGCAGTAATTTTAGGGAATAATACCGATGGCAAGGCACCAATATGCACCCCTTGCGGTGCTCACTATTATGTTCTTCATGTGGGGGTTTATCACCTGCATGAATGACATCTTAATTCCCTACCTTAAAGGCGTATTCAGCCTGACCTACTTTCAGGCCATGTTTGTGCAGTTCTCCTTTTTTGGCGCGTATTTTCTGGGCGGCACCTTATACTTTATCATTTCCTCCATAATAGGGGACCCCATTAATAAAATCGGGTATAAAAACGGCATCATCCTGGGACTGCTGATTTCGGCCTTCGGTTGCTTACTTTTTTATCCTGCTGCCACCTATAGCCTGTTCGGATTTTTTCTGGGGGCTTTATTCATTTTAGGGCTGGGGTTTACTCTGCTTCAGATCACCGCCAATCCATACGTATCCATCCTGGGTTCAGAGGTTTCTGCTTCCAGCCGACTTAATCTCGCACAAGGATTTAATTCCTTTGGTACTACCATAGCCCCAATTTTAGGAGGTTATCTGGTTTTTGAATTCTTTTTTGACCCGGAGGTGGTTTCCGCTTCCGCAGTAAAAACCCCCTATCTCATATTTGCAGGACTATTCCTGATATTGGCGGTATTCACGTGGATATCAAAACTACCGGTTTTTACTAATAAAGAAGAAATCATAGAAGGTGCAGGGGCCCTTCGATATCCGCATCTGGTTTTGGGTATAGGCGCTATATTCATGTATGTAGGAGGGGAGGTCGCCATAGGGAGTTTATTCATCGGTTTTATCGGACTTGAAGAGGTGGCTGGATTACCTGAGGTGGTTGGTAAAAACTACCTGGCCTTATATTGGGGTGGTGCTATGATCGGGCGGTTTATGGGCTCCATCATGCTCGGGGCCCGCCCAAGGTTCGAAAAATATTGGAGCATGGCAGGGGTGGGGCTGGTGCTATTTGGACTGATCTACTGGATGACCGGAATCCCGATGAAAGAGCTTTAGCCCTGGCTGGGATTGATAGGGTTGAACTTCATATTCTTTCAGATTGGTCGGTCACTGCCAGGCAGAACCCTTGGCATCTTTGCCATGGTGAATGTGATTCTGCTCCTTTTCGCCATTTTTGTTGGTGGAAAGGCCGCTATGTGGGCTGTTGTAGGCATTGGACTGTTCAACAGCATCATGTGGTCTAATATATTTACCCTTGCGATTGCCCAGCTGGGCAAATATACCAGCCAGGGGTCGTCCCTGCTCATAATGGCCATCCTGGGAGGGGCCTTAATCCCATTGCTGCATGGAAAAGTAGCAGATTTAATCGGTATCAAAATGTCCTTTCTGGTTCCCATTGTTTGCTATATTTACCTGGCGTTTTACGGATTCAAAGGGAGCAGACTTAAAAAAGAATCACCATTACAGTCCGGAATGGCGGCTGATACTCCTAATGGTTAAAATTAAATTTATTATTACCTTTATTCTTGCTTATTGAATCAAATGGTACGCAAATCAATCATTTACGGCGCAGGAGGCCTGGGCAGAGAAATTCGGTCTATGCTACCAGTAGTTTATCCCGACCTGGAGCTGATGGGCTTCATCGACGATGGCCTCCCCAAAGGCACCATGGTAGATCAGTTAGAGGTATTAGGGAGCGGGACTGACCTGAATCAGAAATCTGAGGATATTAATGTTTTCATAGGGATTGGAAGCCCTTCGATTAAAGCAAAGGTCATCACCACTTTAAGCAATCCTCATCTTCACTTTCCTGCCTTAATCCATCCGGCAGCCATTATTCAGGACTCTCAAACCGTGGTAATGGGTAAAGGTGTTGTGATAGGAGCAGGGGTGGTGCTCACTACCGGTATTACCATTGGAAATTACGTCCTGATCAATCTCAACGTTACGGCTGGTCACAATTCATCCATCGGTGACTTCGCCTCCATTATGCCCGGAGCCAACCTGGCAGGAGATGTTAAGATCGGTTCTGAAGTAATGGTAGGTTCAGGTGCCAATATTTTAAATGGGATCATTGTTGGCAAAGGGGCCAGGGTAGGGTCCGGGGCAGTAGTCACCAGGGATGTGCCTAATAGGGTTACCGTAATTGGGGTGCCTGCTAATCCAGTAAAGTAATTATTTTTAAATCTAATGCAATTGAAGCCTGATTTTTTAAAGCGTTTTTTACTTAATTTTGCTTATATCATTGGTCTTTAGATGTTTATAATTATTAAATCAGAACCTTTTATGAGATTTCGAAATTTGAAAGAAATTGTATTAGATTTGCACCTTTAAACGGTTTGAACGTAATGAGGTTATTATCGTTATAGAAGTATAATAAAGACTTAATGCTTAAATATAAATTTGAATCCAGTGACTGCTCCTTTTTTTCTACCCTCAAGGAGCGGGTTGATCAATACTTCACCCAAAAGAATATTCATCCCTACGGCAATTGGAAGCTATACCTTAAGAGTGGCTTACAGGTATTATCCTTGATTACTCTTTATGTCATATTGGTGTTTTTTACCCCAGTCACCTGGGTGGCCATATTGCTCTGTGCTTTGATGGGGCTCAACTTCGCGGTAATAGGTTTTAATATTATGCATGAAGGTGGGCACCAAAGTTATTCCCGGCATCAATGGATCAATAAGATTTCAGCATATTTTCTTAACGTACTGGGTGGGAGCACGCACTACTGGAAGATCAAGCATAACATCAACCATCATACCTTCACCAATGTAGAGGGTCTCGATTCTGATATTGATGTAAAGCCATTCATGAGGCTGCATGAAGGACAGCCTAGGCACAATTACCATCGTTTTCAAAACGTATACTGGGTCATTCTTTACGGGATTTCATATCTGGCTTGGATCTTTTATGAAGATTTTGTCAAGTATTTCAGTGGTAAAATTTATGCCACCTCCGATACAAAGAGATTGCCACTTAAGGAGCATTTTATTTTCTGGATCACAAAAGTCATGTATGTGCTGGTTTATATGGTCATACCGATAATTATGGTGGGCTGGTTACCCTGGTTAATAGGATTTTTGATCCTAACTTTTATATGCGGATTAGCCATCAGTATTGTTTTTCAATTGGCGCATGTGGTAGAGGCCACTCAGTTTCATTTGGGATCAGATGGAAAAAGCAAAGAAGAATGGTCCTTGCATCAAATGGCTACTACGGCCAATTTTGCCACTTCCAGCAAGCTCCTTCACTGGCTGCTTGGTGGGCTTAACTTTCAAATTGAGCACCATTTATTTCCAAGGATCAGCCATATCCATTATCCTCAGATCACCCGGCTGGTCAAGGAAACCTGTGCTGAGTTTGGCGTTCAGTACAATGAATACTCTTCCATGGCCAAGGCCGTCATGTCACACCTCATGCATTTAAAGAAACTTGGAGTTGCCTGATTTGGTCCGGATTTAATCGGTGGCCATAAATAATCATGATGGCTTAATCTTATTTTCCCTGGAACTCAAAGTTCATCCCAAGTATTCTGTACTTTTGCACCTTAAATTAAAAAGGCATTGAATTTTTTATCTGCAGAAGCCATCTCCAAATCGTTTAGCGAGAAATGGCTGTTTAAAAATATAAGCTTAGGCATTGCCCAGGGCCAAAAAGTAGCCATGGTAGGGGCTAATGGTGCCGGGAAATCCACCCTTCTTAAGGTCCTGACTGGAGAGATCCCACCTGATGAAGGAACCGTTAGCATGCGCAAGGACATCATTCCGGGATTTCTAACCCAGCAACCTTCCGTAGATGATAAGGTTACGGTGAAGGAGGTGTTATTTGATAGCAGCAATGAAAAAGCAGCGGCGGTAAGGGCCTATGAAGAATGCCTGCTAAACCCTGATACTTCCGCTGATACCATGCAGGCGGCATTGGAGCAAATGGAACTGATGAAGGCCTGGGACTACGAAAGCAAGGTCAAAGAGGTCATAGGCAAACTCGGGGTACCCGACCTCAACAAAACCTTCGGGCAACTATCAGGAGGGCAGCGCAAGCGGATATTTCTGGCTCAGGTCCTGCTACGAGAGCCTGACATCATCGTAATGGATGAACCTACTAACCATCTGGATATTGAAGCCATCGAGTGGCTGGAGACCTATCTTTCATCACAGCTCATTACCCTGATCATGGTGACCCACGACCGGTATTTTCTGGATAATGTGGCCAACCAAATCATCGAACTGGATCGTGGCAAGTTGTACACCTATAATGGCAACTATGCTTATTTTCTGGAAAAAAAGGCTGCACGGGAGGAAATCTTAAAAGCCGAAGTGAGCAAGGCAAAAAACCTGCTCAAAAAAGAATTGGAATGGATGCGGCGTCAGCCCAAAGCCCGTGGCACCAAGGCCAAGTACCGGGTGGAAGCATTTGAGGAATTGAAAGAAAGAGCTTCTCAAAGTCTGAAAAAGGATAAGATGGAGCTAGACATCCATGAATCAAGACAGGGTGGCAAAATCCTGGAGCTCGAGCATCTGAATAAATCATTTCCAAACCTTGTCCTGATTAAGGATTTCTCCTACGTGTTTAAGAAAGGAGACCGGATCGGGGTAGTCGGCAAAAACGGGGTAGGGAAGTCCACCTTCCTGAGCCTCCTGACGGGCAAGGTCCAGCCCGACTCTGGTGGGATTTATCCCGGCCAAACGACCAAAATAGGGTATTTTACCCAGGAGGCCCAAAACCTCAATGAAAAAAACCGGGTGATCGACGAGGTCAAGGAAATCGCCGAATTTATCACTTTGTCTGACGGAGCCCAGATCTCTGCCTCCAGATTCCTGGAATTGTTTTTGTTTCCGGTGGCCATGCAATACAGTCCGGTCAATAAGCTCAGTGGCGGGGAGAAAAAGCGCCTTCAACTGCTCAAAGTGCTGGTGACCAATCCTAATTTTCTCATTCTCGATGAGCCCACCAACGACTTGGACATCGAAACCCTGAACGTTCTGGAAGACTTCCTCGAGAAATTTTCAGGGTGTCTCCTCCTGGTATCCCACGACCGGTATTTTATGGACCACCTGGTCGACCACCTCTTCGTATTTGAAGGCAATGGGGTGATTAGGGACTATTATGGCAACTATACCGATTACCGCGAGGAGCAGGATGCCAGAGCCACCGCAAAGCCCACATCAGGCACCAGTACTTCTAAACCTGAAGATGCTCCAAAGCAAGAGCTATCCAAACCAAAGCCTACTTATAAAGAAAAACTCGCCCTGGAGCAACTGGAAAAGGAAATACCAGTGCTGGAGCAAAAAAAAGAAGCCCTGGCCCAGGCCATGCAGGCAGCAGGGGAGGACCACCAAAAATTATTGGACCTGGCTGCAGAAAGTGAAAAGCTGGTAGCCCAACTAGATGCAAAAACCCTGGCCTGGCTGGAATTAAGTGATAAGGGGTAGCCTCACCCAATTTATAGTCGCTCGCTCCTGTCTGCCGACAGGCAGGTGTAGCAAGTGACAAATATGATTGAGTCATCTTGCAGTTGGTTTAACCGGGTCCGCTAAGACCTTTTTTTCACATAACCGATAAAGATTCCTCATTCGCAATTTTATAATTGATTGAATGAAAAGAAAAATTAAGGTCCAGAGGTTTAGCGGTACTTTTTAAGTCGTAGCGAGATGATAGCAGTGCTTTCTTGGATTCACCTTAAAAGTTATTGGATATTGTAGCCGGAGGCTCGAAGTATATAAGTCAGTCACCCGGCACAGGAAAGCGACTGAGTGGATAACTTTATCATATAGATCAGAAGGTTCTCCTAAAAAATCATAATAGGCAGCCAGATGTATAACCGATGCTATTTTGTTGCCATACGCGTAGCGAACCCTTTTGAAAGCGAAGGCTATTAGGTCATCACTGGTGAGGTCTACACTTACACATTCTGCCTCTGCTGGTGGGAAAGGGTAGCCATCATCATGGTCAAATCCAATAACATGGTATTTTTCAGCCAGTTTATGAATTAAAGCTGAGCCTATCATTCCACTGCTTCCTGTCACAATTACTACTTCAGCTTTGTCTTCATTTTCTTCGTCTATTTCGTGGAGAACGGATGATTGCTTAATATAAATTCATTCATTAATAAATAATCTTCATATTTTTCTTAGTGTGCTGAATCGTTCAATTTCAGTTTTACTTTATGTAATAATGTCAATGCAATTTTTTCATCAGGAGCAATTGTTAGAAAATCTTCCAGTAAATGACGAAGTTCAATTTGAACCATCCGGTCTTCTTTGCCATAATCCCAAATTGGGTAAATTGTATCTGTAAATATTTGGTCAAAAGTCAATTCTTTCACAATAATCTTTACCTGCAATTCTTTATTCTTAATTGTGTTCTCAGGAAAAAAACTCACCCTATAGGAATATAACTGGAATAATGCTCTAATACTTTCTATGGCAGTTCCCGGATCATTGATACCGGTGCTCAGCGCCTTAACAGCCATTTCCGTCAATTGGCGGAAGCCAAAAAAGTAATTCTCTTTAACAGTTTCACTGGATCGTAAATACACCTCTGCTTGTATTGCTGTAATTATTTCGGCAGGCAAATTCTTGTTTACTTTCATAACCGGTACCCCTTTTAAAACAAAGGTTCCGGGAGATTGAATCAGCTGTAGAACACACTTGTTATCATCACAAATGCGCATTAAAACGTGCGTATCAAAACCTTGATATATGCCAGATTTAGCGGCCGTAATCAAGTATTCACTTTCAATTGATATAGTTTCCGAAGGTGCTTTCTCCAATTTACAGGTATGCTCCAATGAAGTTTTTGTGTCTGCTAAGACCCGCTGTATGATTACTTCATACTTTACAGATTGGGTGATGAAATGCAAAAAATAGATGAAAAGAAATATATCGAAAACAGTAAGTACTATGAGCAAATAAGTACTTAATGCAGGAATCTGAATCCCTTGATCTATATCTCTGATTGTACTTAAAAGAAATAAAGAATATATTATTGTGCCCACATAAATACCCAATACTAACTGCTGGAAACGGCTACCAATCAGCCTGTCTAAAATCCGGTTGCTTAATTGAGAAGCAGTCTGATTCAGTACAATCATTACCATGGAAAAGCTGAACACGGTCAACGTAAAAATTCCTGCTGTAATAGAAGATATAATGTTGCGTGCCGTAGAAGCATCCCGTAAACTCATCCTTTGCAAATCAGATTTTATTTGCATGCCCATTTCAGAAAAATCAAACGTAAGGCTCAATATTGAAAGCGCCAGAAAGGCGATAACCATTATTACAGGATAAAACGCAATACTGTTTACAATTTTGTTCTGATGGTACTTAAGCCATAATCTGATATTTTTTACCATCTCATTCTTTTTATGTGGAGGCTTCTTCGTTTAAAAGGGATTAGCCATAAATTTTGAAATACGCTCTTCCATAATTAAATCTCTGATTTTTCCATTCATTTTCTTGTCCTAAATCTTACAAAATAAAGACTTAGTCATTGTGAATTTATGCAACTATTCTGTACTTTTTTCTTTGGCTGCCCCCTTCATATTCAATTCCATTTGGGAGAGTTTTTGTCCACCTTTAATTCCAAAGTCCAACGTTCTAATTGGAAAAGGAATAGTAATATCTTGTTCATCAAATGCACTTTTAATCGCTTTGATGGCTTTGCTTTTCATGGTGAAGTAGCCGAGTTGGCCGGGGTAATCGATCCAAAATCGAATATTAAAATTGATCGAACTGGAGTCGAATTCAGAATAATCAAAAACGATCATATCATGATCTATCACCCCCTCCATATTTTTAATTGCGCTCAATACAACCTCTTCAACTTTCTCAAGATCTTCTCCGTAAGAAACGCCTACAGCTATATCAATTCGCCTTTTTTCTAAAGCAGAAAAATTGTAAAGGGCACCCTGTAATATGTCTTTATTTGGAATGTGAACTTCCTGGCCCTGGAAAGTCTCAATTATCGTAACCCGCAAGTCAGTTCTCGTTACTTTGCCCATAATATCCTTTACTTCTATTATGTTCCCTATTTTAAAAGGTCTCCGAAAGGCCAGGATAATACCCGAAACAAAATTTGCAGCGATATCCTGAAAAGCAAAACCCAATGCCAAACCTATCACACCAATTCCTGCTAGCAATGAGGTTAAAGCCTTATCCAGCCCAAGCACTCCTAGCATAATAAAAATCCCAATGCTCAGGATTGTAGCATAAATTATAGTGGAAAATAAATGTTCCAATGCTTCGTTATTGAATGCTTTGGAAAAAAGTTTTCTAAACAGTTTACTTCCAAGTTTGGCAAGCACAAGAAAGATGATCAATAACAACAAGGTCACTGCCATATTAGGAAGCATGTTGATGAAGGTATCAAGCCAACCTTCTAACTTTTGGACTACCGTTTGTACTGGTTCCGCAACTTGCTCTTGTATATCCTCTTTCATTGTCCTATTTTAAATTCGCCTCTATTTAGTAGGCAGCTTTTTTATGAATTAAGCCTGAGCCTATCATTCCAATAGCAATGACAACTCCTGTCTTATCCTTCATCAGCTTTCAGGCTGTAGTCGTTGTAACTTGTTAAGCGGGCAACTGACTCGAATCTTGTTCCAGATTTTCGTTATCCTCACCTCCCTGGCTGTATATTTGATTTTCTTCGTCTTTTAAGGACTTGGTCTTTTTGTCTTCCGGCAAAGTTCTTCCTGGAACATCCAAGTCCTTACCTTCGAAATCCACTTTTTCATCCCGATCTACAAGTGCAGCATCCTCTCCATCATCCGAGCGCAGATTTTGCCCTTTATTCCCTATGGCTAGCAAATCGTCTTTTGTGATATTAGCATCATGGTCTGCTTGTTTCTTTTTATTTTTCATGCTTTTTCTATTTAAGTTAAATTATATAAGCTGGTTTTCGATTTTACTTAATTGTGGGTCGAAAGGATTTTCAAGTACCTAACTGCCTCTGTGATTTGATTGGCATTGCTTTCCCTTTTTCTTATTGATCATGATAATTTTTTTAATGAATAAAATTTAATGAATTGAGGCTTACTGCTGTTCCGTAGGCATGATATATACATCATTTATGTTGACGCGACTCGGTTGTGAGAGGGCGTAATAAATTGCCTCCGCAATATCCTCTGGTTCCAGCATCGTCATCTTCTGCATTTCTGATAGTTTACCTAAAATATCTTCGTCTGTTATGGTATCCATTAAGTCTGTTGCTACAGCTCCAGGCTCAATAGAGGTAACACATATACCATACTTTGGAGCTAATTCCTGTCGTAGGCCTTCGGAAAACATTTTTACCGCTGCCTTCGTGGCGCAGTACACTGCACCACCCGGGAAATATCGATAGGCTGCTGTCGATGAAATA
>JBGTCD010000103.1:0-34572 GCA_041749015.1 Cyclobacteriaceae bacterium | reverse complement strand
TATTGATAATTTTAACAATATTTCACAATGGTGGAGCCCACAACAAGCAGGACAGACGGAAGGCATCGTTACAGAAGAAACCTCCATGGGGCTTGAATTTTCTATTGTAAATAATTCACTTGGGAGTTCAGGCAGCATGCGCCTTAGCTATGGGTGGGATTTAGATTTTGTGGGGACTCCTTTTATCAGAGAGTATATACCCCCAACCGCTCCCCAAAACAACAACAAATTTAATAAGTCACACAAAGTCCAGGTCTTCCTATTTGGAGACGGATCCGGCAACCAATTCAGGTTTATGATTAGGGATGGGATGAATCAGCTTGAGGGTAGCCAGTGGTATACCATTGACTGGATTGGATGGAAGCTCATCACCTGGGATCTTACTAAGGATCAGGTAGTGCCCTGGATCAACGGGAATGGAGTCCTTGATGGGACTGATTTTTTTATTGATTCATTCCAACTAAGATACCAATCAGGAGCAGACCAAAAGGGTTCAATTTATTTTGATCATCTTAGATTTATTGAAAGTGCTGAAATAGAATTTCCTGAAAACTTTTCTAATGGATTTGAGCCTTACACAGATTTTTCAAATGATATTTCTCCCTGGACGATTATTGATAATAATCAAAGTGCCACTATTACCCCTCCGGATTTTAATTTTGAAGGAGCAGGATCACCATTTGGATTTTTAGTAATCAATCCAGCGGCAACCATCCCTAATGTATCCAGTAGTTTTCCTGCTGTAGAAGGAACCCGCTATTTAATTGCTTCAGGCTCAATCAGTGGGCCTGATGATAAATGGCTCATATCTCCTCAGTTAAAAATCAGTGATAAGAATTATTTATTCTTTAGAGCAAGGTCCTATAAAGCGGCCCCCAAAGAAAAATTCGAGGTTAGAATATCAACTGATGATGCTCCGGCCTTTAATTTTAATCAGGAGGATTTTGTCACCGCTCCTGGCTCCGTGGTATTTGAACCCTCTGTCGACTGGGAAGAATACTATATTGATTTAAGTGATTATGAAGGTCATGTGATTCGATTTTCCATTAGGTATACCTCTGATGCTGGTACGATGTTGATGCTGGATGATTTCACACTTTCAGAAGCCCCAATAGCGGGTATTAAAGATCTTAAAAATGGAATAGATATCTATCCAAATCCAACCACAGGTACTATTAATATAAAGTCATTCGAAAAAATAAATTCTTTAAAAATATTTAATTCATCTGGTCAAGTTGTTATAATTGAAAGTGAAATTCCTAAAGAACATCAACTTAACTTAAGGGGTTTGAATAACGGACTTTACCTCTTAAGAGTTGAAACACTTGAAAATGTGAAAACCTATAAAATACTGCTGAATCACTAACTTCAGATGAAGTCGCAATCAATTCGGGATATGATTGAAAACTCCTGGGTCCAGGCAGGTAAAGTGACCCACATCTCCATCCGTCCGGAAAGAAAGGCCCCCGTTCAATCTTGCGAATCCGTAGAAGCAATTGCAGGACAGGGACTCAAAGGTGACCATTACGGTTCCAAAAATGGCAAAAGGCAGGTAACCTTGATCCAGTGTGAACACCTGGATGCCGTAGCCTCTATGCTGGGAAAAGTCCACCTTGAACCGGGCATCACCAGAAGAAATATCATTGTAAAAGGGATCAATCTTCTGGCCCTTAAGGATCGAAGATTCCAAGTAGGGGAGGCCATTCTGGAATACACAGGTCTCTGTCACCCCTGCTCTAATATGGAAGAACAGCTTGGCCAAGGGGGATATAATGCTATGGTCGGACATGGGGGCATTACCGCACGAATTATTGAATCTGGAGAAATAAAGCTGGGTGATGCAATCAGCCCTGAATAAACTTACCTTAACATTTAATTTTTTCTATAAAAGCGCCTTGTTTGATTACCGCTTCAGGTAACAATTACTTTTATTTTCTTAAAATTCATTGGTATAAATAAATATTTGCCCTTATTTTTATCTGATGCAAAAAATCCTTGTGTATGGGATAATTGTCATTATTTCTCTTACTGAATTAAGAGGACAACCCTCCCCTGTTTCTAATTTTGAGATCATTTCTATAATTGATATTATCAAAGAAAATCACTTTGATTATTCAGACATAGACGAAGCAAGAGCCAAAAAAATCATTAGTGGATTTCTCTATTCCCTTGATCCGGAAGGGATTCTTTTTTCACAACAACAAATCAATGCGCTTAATCTTTATGCCGGAGATTTATTGGAAGAAATCAAAACAGGGAGAATAACCTTTCTGGAGCAGGCAATTTCCATGTATAATGAAAGTATAATTCAGGCTGATAAAATACTAAAGGACCTCGAATCTGAAGATCTCAATATCCATGAGCATAAAAATTTTATATTGCCTTCACACCAACCAAATTACAACCATTGGCCAAAAACAGAATCTGAAAAGGTAGTAAAATGGAAAGAAAGAATACTATTTAATAGCCTTTTGCTCAACACTAATTTAGAAGACCAAGCAGAGGATTTAAGGCTGGCAATTAAAAGATCAATAGAAATATATAGTTGCAGAATCAAAAAACTTTTGGACACCAAAGACAATTCGCAACTTGTTTTGTCAAAATTCCTGAATGCTTTTTGTCAATCATTTGACCCGGATACCAATTTTTTGCCCAGAGAGGAATACCTGCAGTTTCAAAGGATGTTAGAAAAGTTTCAATTCTCCTATGGGATGGATATGGAATTCAACAATCTACAACAGATTTATGTTGAAAACATCACTTTTGGCGGACCCTCCTGGGAAACGCAACAAATCCATGCCGGAGATTTAATTAATAAAATCCATCTAATCCCTTCGGATGAAGAAATTAACCTTTTTTGTATGCAGGATGAAGAACTATTCTTTGCTATTCATCAGGATGAAGTTACCGGAATAAAATTGCAGATCTTCCATGAAACCGATGGTACTAAGGAGGTTAAGGTGATGCGGCAACAAACAGAATCTTATGAAAATCAATTACAAAGCTACATTATAGAAAGGAAGCATAGAGTAGGATATATCTTAATGCCTACCTTTTATAGCGATGAAACACAACACCCAATGTTGGGAGTAGCCAATGACCTTGCTAAAGAGATCATGATGCTTAAACGTGATAGAATAGAAGGATTAATCATTGACCTAAGAGACAACAGTGGTGGATCAATGCTGGAGGCCATCAATACCGCTGGGATTTTTATTAACCAGGGTCCGGTCACCTGGATAAAAACAAAGGAAGAGCCCGAGCCTGAACTGATAAAAGATTTTAATCGGGGCACTGCTTATAATGGTCCTTTGATTTTAATGGTTAACAGAGCCTCAGCTTCCGCCTCAGAACTATTATCCGGAGTCATTCAATACTATGGACTGGGCCTTATTGTTGGGGACACAACTTACGGTAAGGGCAGTGGTCAGGATGTATTTGAAATAGGAAAACAAGGTGACCAGGTAAAAGTTACAGTACTTCACTTTTTTAATCTTGATGGATTATCGCACGAAGGAAAAGGGATTTTTCCAGACATTCATATTCCTGATCCGGCCCATTTATTTGTTCCCAGAAGAAGGGCTTACACCACCACTGGTCTCAATATAAATTCATCGGTTAAGAGAGAAAAAATAGAAAACCTACCATTTTTGAAATCTGAATCCCAAAAGCGGGTGTTCTCTGGAGAATACTTTTCAAGAGTCAAGGCATCTGAAAACTTCATTAACAAATGGATGATAGATGGGTTGTCAATACCACTTAGTCCGGATCTTTTTAATGAAAAAATAGAGGAAATTGATGATCATTTGACCACCCTTTTTAACATAGATTATAAAATCAGGGACGATATAAAAATACTAAACCACAAGTATGAAACTGATCTTATAGCTCTTGACAAAGAAAAGTCAGCCCAAAATGAAGCTATGATCCTTAGCTTGAGAAATGATGGGTTTCTTGAAGAAACCTATAATATTATGGTTGATTTAATTGAAAACTAACTTTGAAGTTATGAGACAAATTTTGATTCTGATCGTATTATTTTCGGTAATAGCAATGGATGGAATGAGCCAAAAAAGTCCGGCTGTCCAATACATGGAAGAAATAAATTCATACTATGAAGGCATAACCAACAATACCTGGAATTATCTGAAAGCTGTTTCCAGAGGGAAAAACCTAAAAAAAGTCGAGAAAACAAGGACGGACTTGGCAAAAAGTCTTCAGGAATCTTCACGAGAAGTCAAAAGAATGAAACCTTTTGAAGGTGATGCATCTCTGAAAAATATGGCATCAGAACATTTATTGATCTATTTTAGGGTAATGAATGAAGATTATGCAAAGTTAGTCGATATGGAAGAAATCGCTGAACAATCATTTGATCAAATGGAAGCCTACATTCTTTTAAAAGAAAAGGCGAATGAAAAACTAAGTGAAAGCAGCTCAAAGTTAGATTCCGTTTACCATTCTTTCGCCACCACCCATGGCGTAAAAATTCAGGAGGGTGGTGCTTCCAAGAAAGAAGAAAAGATTAAACAGGCTTCAGAGGTTTTGAGTTATTACAATAAGGTATTCCTAATTTTTTTCAAAAGCTTTAAACAGGAAGGCTATGTCTATGAATCTTTTAATAAAAAAGATGTTAACGGCCTGGAGCAGAACAGGAACTATCTTCTGACTGTCTGCGCAGAGGGAATGGACCGATTGAAAGAAGTAAAACCATATAAAGGAGACCACTCTTTAAAAATAAAATGCCAAAAGGTCCTGGAACATCTCACCCTTTTCGCTCAAAAAGATGTGGAAGTAATGATAGATTACCTATTGGAAGATGAGAAATTTTCCAAAATTGAAAGTACCCTCAATGCCAAAAATAAATCGGATAGGACCAAGGAAGAAATAGACCGGTACAACCAGGCGGTGGATACTAAAAACAAATCTGGTGTTGCCTACAACAATATGATAGGGAAGGTATCCAGTCGACGGGAAAAAGTTTATCAGGAATGGGAAACCAAGGCTAATGATTTCATGAAAAAATATACCCCTTGATGCTTTGGTACAGACCCACAACCCTGTGCAGTTTGATGAAAGGAATAATTTTCCTGGCCACTAACCGATAAATATCCAAGTGCTAATAAGAACTATTAAAATTTGGCTTCGTTAAAAAATTAGTTAACCCACTCCAATACCACATTGAAACGTACAAGTTTAATCAAGATTTTAGCCGCTTTGGTTATAGGCGGAATCCTAAGCTATTTGGTCTATTACATTTTTTTTAAGGAAAAAATTAAAGAAAAAATAGTCAAGATTTCTTCGGATGAATTATCCGAATTGATCAATATGGATGTTGATTTTGAGGATTATTCAATTACTGATGGCGGCACCACGCTTGTAATTACCGGCCTGGTAATTACATCTCCCTACCCAATGGAGCGGTATAAAGAAATCAATGAATATGAATCTGATTGGTTCAATTTCGAATTTAAAAAAGTGCGTCTAGTCAATTTCGATTATGAAAGACTGATAAAAGAAAAACATTTTTCTGCGGCACAACTTATAATTGAAGGCGCTGAGATTGATGTTTACAGAGATAAAACGATGCCGGAACCACCTTTCAAACACAAACCTTTGATAGCATCACTTCTGCAAAATATTGATGCTGATCTGAATATTGATACCTTTTCTATCAAAAACAGCGATATTCGGTATTTCGAAAAATCAGAATTTTCTGATCAATCAGGCAGAATCAGTTTTAATAACCTTTTTGCTACAGGTTATAACATCACAACCAACAAGGAACGACTTGCCGAAAATTCCATTTTCACTTTAGACGCTCAGGCTGATCTAATGGGGGAGGCAAAAATCAATGCGCAATTTATTTTTGACTTGAATAATGAAATGGATCATTTTACTGTTTCTGCTGACATCCAACCCTTTCAAGCGCAAGTACTCAATACCATGATTACGGGAGTCCTTCCTGCAAAGGTAACCGAAGGGCGTGTAAAAGGAATGAAAATATACTTTGAAGCAGATGAAGATATCGCTAAAGGCACGGTAGATTTTGAATATGAAGATTTACAATTCGAACTGTTTAAAGAAGAAGACAAGCCCATCAAATCATTCTTTTCCACCCAAGGGGCCAAGCTAGCTTTACGCAAAACCAATACCCATGATGGAAAGAATTACAGGCAAGGGAAAATAGAGTTTAACCGTCGCAAAGATAAATTCATTTTTAACTATTGGTGGTTTAGTCTGAAAAGCGGCATTATTGATACCATGCTTTCTGATGCTGCAAAATTTTTGAATCTGGATGCAGATACTGATAAGCCCCCAGAGCGTGAAGATTAATTACCCGAATTATAAATCCTGTTGGAGTTTTTACGGGAAGGTTGTTCTTTTTCTTAATACACAAACTCCCCAAACTCACTTTGAATAGTGAGTTTTTTATTGGTCCCTGACTCCACCCTTCCAATGATTTTAGCTGCCACCGCATAACTTTCTGAAATCTCAATCATCTCATCCGCATACTCCGGAGCGGTGTATATTTCCATTCTGTGGCCCATATTAAATACTTTATACATTTCAGACCAGTCGGTACCACTTTCGGATTGAATAATTCTGAAAAGGGGCGATAGGGGAAAGAGGTTATCCTTGATGATATGAAGATCATCAACAAAATGAAGCACTTTGGTCTGAGCACCACCACTGCAATGGATGAGCCCATGGATATGATTTCTAAAAGTCTGAAGTATATCTCTTATAATTGGTGCATAAGTCCTGGTAGGAGAAAGAACCATTTTGCCGGCATCCAGGGGTATCCCTTCCACTGGGTCAGTCAATTTATAGGAACCGCAGTAGGCCAGATGATCCGGCATACCCGGATCCAGTGACTCGGGATATTGGTCCCTGTAAATATGATGAAAAATATCATGCCTCGCAGATGTAAGACCATTGCTGCCCATTCCGCTATTGTATATGTCCTCATATTTGGCTTGTCCAAAGGATGCCAGTCCAATTATCACATCACCTGCCTCGATATTATGATTGGAAATCACCTGGGATCTGGGCATACGCGCAACCACAGTGCTGTCTACCACAATAGTCCTAACAAGGTCGCCAAGATCGGCCGTTTCTCCACCGGTGCTGTATATGCCAATTCCCTGGTCCCTCAGCATTTGTATCACTTCCTCAGTACCTTCTATGACTGCCTTGACCACCTCACCGGGAATATTGGTCTTATGCCGGCCTATGGTTGAGGAAAGCAGAATATTATCTGTAGCACCTACACAAAGCAGATCATCAATATTCATGATTACGGCATCCTGTGCAATGCCCTTCCAGACTGATAGGTCTCCAGTTTCTTTCCAATAAATATAGGCCAGCGATGATTTGGTTCCGGCACCATCTGCATGCATGATGTTACACCATTCTGCATCGCCACCCAGCAGGTCGGGGACTATTTTACAAAAGGCTTTAGGGAAAATGCCTTTGTCAATATTTCGTATGGCATTATGTACATCTTCTTTGGAAGCTGAAACACCACGACCAGCGTACTTTTCACTCATGGAATAAAGAATGGATAAGGCACAAAATTAAGATAAAAAAAATGTTATGATTGGTAATATCAGAAAATCACCTAAAAGTCATCCCGGAAAAACCGGTCTTCATCAAAAAAATCATCGTCTGTTTCGGTAGGCCTGGAAGTACCAACTTCCAGTATTTTAAATTCAGTTCTACGGTTCTTCTGCCTTCCTTCAGGATTATCGGAGCCATCAGGCATGCTGTTAGGAGCTATCGGCTTACCCTCGCCATATCCCTTAGCTACCAATCTGTTTCTTTCTATCCCCCTGGAGGCAAGAAAATCAACAGCCGACTCAGCACGTTTTTGAGATAGCCAGAGGTTATACTCTTCGGTATCCACACTATCGGTATGGGCACCCATTTCAATTTTTAGTGCGGGATTGTCCTTCAATATCGTCACCAGTTTATCCAATTCCAGCGCTGCGTCAGGCCTTATATCCCATTTATTGAAATCGTAATAAATATTTTCAAGAACAAAAATTTTGTCTTTTTCCAGCTTTTCTAAAACAAGAAGGGTATCATAAGTCACATTAGTCACCAATGTCTTGAGTGTATCTTTCAGTACGCCCCTTCCGACAGTAGAGAATTCCACCCTGGTATTAAAGTACCGGTCAGGACCACCTACTTTTTCCGCAAAAAGATTATATCGTTCATTTTCATAAACTCTAAAATTAAATCGCCCGTCAGGCCCTGTGGTAGCCTCCTCCAGGAGTTGAGCCTCGTTATCCAGGAGCTGAACCCTGACATTAGGAAGGATGACCCGACGCTCATTTTCATTAGTCATCGTGACACCTTGCAGGAAATAATTGACGATTTTAAGATTAGGGTCCTCATTAACGAATGTATAAATATCATCATCTCCGGCACCACCCTCTCGATTGGAAGAAAAAAAGCCTCTGTCAGCCCTGAACAGAAACAAACCAAAATCATCAGCATTAGAATTCATGGGTTGTCCCAGATTTTCAACCTCAATTTTTCCTGACCTTCTGGTAGCAACAAAAAGATCAAGACCTCCATAGCCAGGATGTCCATCAGAAGCAAAAAAGAGGCTGTTATCAACCCCTACATGAGGAAACATTTCATTGCCTGAAGTATTGATATCAGGGCCAAGGTTGCGCACCCGGCTGAAATTACCTCTACCATCTACCCGGGCCGAATATAAATCAGTACCCCCATAGCCTCCTGGTCGGTTGGAGGCGAAGTACAATGTTTTGCCATCTCGGCTAAAAGCAGGTGTAGAGTCCCAAAAACCAGGCTCATTGATCCTCAGCATTCTGGGCTCAGACCAATCATTATTTCTAAGAGTGGATACAAAAAGATTGACGTCTTCACCTCCCTTGCGCTTGCCGGAATTACCTCTTGCAAACACCATAATTCTACCATCTGGGGTAAAGGCTACCGTGCCCTCATTGGCATTATAATTATTGATATTTTCATTAAGGGCCTTAAGGGTCTCCTTCTCAACATTTGCTCCATTAGTTGTAACTGAAAAGATATTGGTGAATGGGGTGCCGGTCGCTTTATAGATTTTGTTATCCATACCGGAGGAAGTGAAATACAATTGTCCGTCCTGATAAACCGGGGCATACTCAGCAGCAGGGGTATTTAAAGCATCAAGACTTCTTACCCTGAAATAACTTTCCTTCTCCAGAATTCGCTCCAAATAATTCAGGTTATCCTTCTCATCTTCGGCCCTGCTTATCCAGTTTTCAGTACGCGCATTAGCAATGTAATCATCTAGTACATTTCTGGCCTCATCATATTTCTTGTTGGCCTTTAATGCATAAGCATAAAAGAGTTTTACAGAATCATTGCGGATGCCATTACCAATAGCGGCAGCATAATAAGGCTCGGCCTGCCAAATGCGATTCGACTTACGTAGTGCCTCACCGGTGTAAAAGTTAGCAATAGGGTCACTGGGATTTTTCTTGAGAACATCGCCAAACTTTTCGATCGTAACTTGATAATCCCCTTTCCTAAAGGATTTTTTTGCTTTTTTTTCAATGCTGCATGAAACAGCCATAAAAGCAACAGCAAAGAATATGGCCCAAAAATATTTTTTCATATTTTGAAAAAAGCTGTCAGGAGAGTTGACCCGATTTCTTGAAATATTTTTTCATCCAGGAGTCTTCTGTTTTTATCATCCAACGCTCACGAAGTTCCATTTTATTGTACACAAGGTTATTAAAAATCAGTGTATTTTCCTTAATATTTCTATTTTCTATTTCGTGTTTTAAATTGGCAACCGGTACCAGGGTAGGCTGATCATTTATAAAGAAGGCGATCTTGTTGCGATCCAGAAAATCAATATGGAGCATTGAGCCAAGATTCTGAACCATATGCACTTGCGCATCAGTGGCACAACCGGTAGCTTGCTGGTGGGACTCTTCAGCCCCAATAATTAAAAAATGGCCATACCGTAATTCATATCCGCACAGCATCTCCCTGCCATGGGCCTGCCACTGGCTTAAAAACTCCTCAACCAATTGATGAACGATACCCTCTTCCTGAACTTCAAGTTTTCTGGAGGCCTGATACACCCATATTCGGGCGTTATCGCTTAATGAGTCAAATGGAACTACCATAATTAAATTATAAACCTTCGGATTCTGCAATTAGTTCGGCCAGGTCCAACACCTTGACAGAGGCTTCTTTTTCTTTATTTTTGACACCATCTGTCATCATAGTCATGCAAAAGGGGCAGGCGGCAGCGATGACCGATGCGCCAGTTTCCAAAGCTTCCTCAGTTCGCTCAATATTAACCTCCTTATTGCCTGGTTCTGCATCTTTGAACATTTGCCCGCCACCGGCACCGCAGCATAAGCCTTTGGTCCGGCATCTTTTCATTTCTACCAATTCGGCATCAAGGGCTTCGAGGACCTTTCGCGGTGCTTCATAGATGTTATTAGCCCTCCCCAGGAAGCAAGAGTCATGATAGGTAATTTTTTTTCCTTTGAAAGAGCCGCCACCTTTGAGGCCTATTTTACCCGCGTCAATAAGCTGCTGCAAAAAAGTCGAATGGTGGATCACTTCATAATTACCTCCAAGAGCAGGGTATTCATTTTTGATGGTATTGAAGCAATGCGGACAGGCGGTGACAATTTTTTTTATTTCATAGCCATTCAATACCTGGATATTGTTGATGGCTTGCATTTGGAAGAGAAATTCGTTGCCAGCCCTACGTGCCGGATCACCGGTGCAGGCTTCTTCCGTACCAAGAACGGCAAATTTTATCCCTACCATATTCAAAATTTTAACAAAGGCTCGGGTCACATTCCGGTACCGGTCATCAAAAGAGCCTGCACACCCTACCCAAAACAAAATCTCCGGGCATGCTCCTGAGGCTTTCATTTCTGCCATGGTAGGCACCAAATTTTTTTCTTCACTCATAATTAATTCTAATTTTTCTTATTCAAGTCATCAGCCCAATTAAAACGGTCAGTGGGGGCAAATTTCCACGGCGCAAAATTGGTTTCGACATTTTGAAACATGCTATTCCATGATGCAGGAGAACCTGACTCCTCCATCGCCACATACCGTCTTAGCTCAAGAATAATCTCAAGGGGATTGATGTTCACGGGACAAGCCTCTACGCAGGCATTGCAACTGGTACAGGCGTTGATCTCTTCTTTGGTTATGTAATCCCCAAGAAGCGATTTGCCATCTTCCAGGCCCGGACCCTTTTTATTCAAGCTTCTACCCACATCCTCCATCCGGTCTCGGGTGTCCATCATAATTTTCCGAGGGGATAATTTCTTTCCAGTAATGTTGGCTGGACATTGGGCGGTACATCTGCCGCATTCGGTACAGGCATAGGCATCCATAAGGTTCTTCCAGGTAAGGTCATTGATGTCTTTGGCACCAAATTTACCCATTTGATCAGGGTTGGCAGCCTCACCTTCTACCGGCATCCCCAGCATCATTTTGACCTCGTTAGTCACCGAATCCATATTATTCATTTCTCCCTTAGGGTTAAGGTTGGAATAATAGGTATTGGGGAAAGCCATAAAAATATGAAGGTGTTTGGAATAAGTAATATAAACGGCAAATGCCAATATCCCTACAATATGAAACCACCAGGCAGCACGCTCTGTAATCACCAGAGCAGAGGTACTCATCCCCTCAAAGGCCGGCATCAACATGCTGCTGAAAAATATAGTGCCCGTTTGTAAATATGAATCTGACCGTTCTTGAAGCAGCTGATCTGTAGCATTCATGATAAGGATGGCTGCCATCAATACGATTTCAATAACCAGAATAAGGTTGGCATCCAGTCTAGGCCAGGAGGTCATTTCGCTGCTTTGAAACCGTGGTATTCTCATCAGATTTCTCCTAACCAAAAAAACTATACAGGCCAGAAGCACCGCAATGACCAATACTTCAAACACATTCATCAGGACGGTATAAAAACCTCCTAATACGGGAGCAAACAACCGATGGGTCCCAAGAATCCCATCCAAAATAAATTCGAGAACCTCCAAATTGATCACTAAAAATCCTACATAAATCAGTAAATGAAAAAATGCCGGAATAAAATTCTTAAACATTTTTTTTTGCCCAAAGGCCACCAGAGTCATGGTTTTTAGTCGTTCACTACCGGTGGTATCGGGCTGATAGTCTTTACCTAGTTGGATATTTCTTTTTATAAAACTGATTCTCTTAAATAGGAGCCAACCTGCTAAAGCAAGAACCAGTATAAATGCAATTTGCTCGATGTACGCCATATCAGGTCTCTTCTTCGATTTATTTTAATCTTATTTCTTTTGCCACCCCGAAAAATTCTCTACTTTTGTGCCACTTTTAGGCGGTGATGTAGCTCAGTTGGTAGAGCATCGGACTGAAAATCCGTGAGTCGGTGGTTCGAATCCACTCATCACCACCCCCTAAGCCTTCCCATCTCAGGGAGGGCTTTTTTTATGCCTCATTGCTGAAATTTAGGACTAATCCTAAAATTAAAAAAGTATTAGTATGCAAGCATAATAATTTAGAGCAATTCTTGATTGCTATAATTATTGGTGATTCAATAAATCCGTTGGAGCAGCTTGAATTAAATGCCTTAAGGCTTGGCAGGTCGGCTTTTCTTTCGAATTCCCATCTTCTTCAGAATCCCTATTTCTTTGGCGGTAAGA
The DNA here is from genome assembly GCA_041749015.1 of Cyclobacteriaceae bacterium. Taxonomy (GTDB): domain Bacteria; phylum Bacteroidota; class Bacteroidia; order Cytophagales; family Cyclobacteriaceae; genus JBGTCD01. Next base: position 21,874 of record JBGTCD010000103.1, on the reverse strand, counting down.
TGGCGCCAATGACCTCTGGGGAGGTTCTTCTTATCAAGCCCGGCATATACAGTCCTATCCAGATTTACCACATCATATCCCAAGGATTCAAATAATCTTCGCACGATTCTATTGCGTCCTATATGAATCTCAAGGCCCACCTGACGGGGGTCTTCCGGATTAAGGGCGATATCATTGACCTGGGCAAGCCCATCCTCCAATGTAAGCCCCGCCAATATTTTTTCAAGATCTTCCGGGCTTAAAGGCTTATCCAAATCTACCTTATAAATTTTCTTTATCTCAAATGAAGGATGCGATAATCTGGATGCCAGTTCTCCATCATTAGTGAGCAGCAGCAATCCTGAGGTATTTCTGTCAAGCCTGCCAACCGGATAAATCCGCTCGGTACCCGCCTTGGCAACCAGGTCCATTACCGTCTTGCGGGACTTTTCATCATCAGTAGTGGTGATAAATCCCTTTGGCTTATTAAGCAATACATAATTAAATTTTTCAGTGGAAAGGGTCTTAGAACCATAAGTTACCACATCCCCCGGCTTTACCATCACGCCCATTTCCTTGACCAATTTCCCGTTTACCTTGATGCGCCCTTCTGAAATCAGGACATCGGCCTCCCTTCTGGAACATACCCCGGCATGGGCAATGTAGCGGTTCAGCCTGATAGGGCCATCAGTGGTATCCTCCAGGTTTTCCTTTTTAAAATAATTTCCTTTTGGTACTCGCCTCTTTTTTTCACTATCATCCTCATACCTTTTGGTGGTAAAAGGTTTTTTTGCAAATTTTTCAAAACGGGGATCCACCGGCTTCTCCCTCCTAACACCTCTTAGATTTCTTTCATCACGTTTATTAAACGGACTTCTACCCGGCTCCCTTTTTCTGTCAAAATCTCCTTCTCTCCTCTTCCTGGGTTCCCGCTCCTCCTTTTTGTCAGAAAATCTCTTTTCTTCACGTTTATCCGAAAATCTCTTTTCATCACGTTTATCAGATATTCTCTTTTCCTCTCGGGGCCGGGGATAGGGTTTTCTTTCAGGCTTTTTTTCGGTGGGCTTAAAATTAGACTTTTCGCCCTTGCCTACCCTTTCTAAACCTGGTATACTAAATTCCCCATCCTTCTTTTTTGCTTCCTTTTTATCCGGAGCGTTTTTAGGATTTTCTTCTCTTTTATCCTCAGGAATAAACTTGCTGGAACCCTTTTCGGAAGGTTTTTTATTTTCTTTCATAATTAATAAATGTAACGGAATATTACTGCTCAGGATTTGCGCCTATGGCATTCTCCTCTTCAGCAAAGTCCTTTGGTGTGGGTAGTTCGGAAAGATTGTTGATGCCGAAATACTCCATAAACTTTTCACTGGTACCATATAATAAAGGCCTGCCGATGGTGTCCGCCTTCCCTTTGATTTCCACCAGTTCTTTTTCCAGTAGTTTTTGAACGGCATAATCACAATTTACACCGCGAATCTGCTCCATAGCTCCCTTGGTAATTGGTTGTTTGTAGGCTATAATTGATAAAGTTTCGAGGGAAGACATAGAGAGTCTTTTTCTGGAGCGATGCTTAAGCAGTATTCCAATGGAAGCCTGATAAGCAGGTTTGGTCAAAAACTGATACCCACCCCCTGATTTTACCAACTCAAAAGAATACTGGTCTTCAGAAAATTTATTGACGATATTTTCAAGAGCTACTAAAATATCTTTTTCACGGACCTCGGCTTCAAACATTTCAGTGAGACAGGATTGTAGCTCTTTTTCGGAAATTGGATCCTGAGCACAAAAAATCAGTGCTTCAATATGATTTTGAAGAAAATCCAAAACTAAGGCTTCCGATTAAGCTTGGCTTCAATCGATTGGGTGGTATGAGGCACAGCATACAGCCGCTCTTTCGGAATCAGCTTCCCGGTATCCACACATACACCATAGGTCCCATTTTTGATTCTAATCAGGGCATTGTCCAGACTATTGATAAACTTCTGCTGTCTTGCCGCCAACTGGCTTAGATTTTCTTTCTCAGCAGTATCAGCACCATCTTCGAGCACCTTGGCATTGCCGCCCGAAGTGCTGTCTGTCCCGGAGTCATTACTTCTTTTTAAGGTTTCCTTTAGGGCCTTTAGTTCTTCTCTAGCCTTTTCCAGCTTTTGTTGAATCAAAGATTCAAACTCCTTTAATTCTGCGTCTGAATATCGGGTCTTTTCTTCAGCGGTGCCCATAAGTACTTAATTTTTGTTGTAAATTTTTGCCAAAATTAAACCTAACCGACCAAAACAAAAAATCAAAAGGTAAAATATAAGCACTTAGATTACAAATAAAATTTTATTATTATTAGGCAATGAACCCTACTACTATGAGATTATTCATCAAGTTTTTCTGGATTACAGCAGTTCTAGCATTGCCTTCTTTCTTATTGCAATCTTGCGAAACTGCCAGTAGCAGCACTAAGGAAGAAAATCTAAAATCCCAGCCTATAGCCCTGGTAATCCATGGCGGAGCAGGTACCATGAGTCGGGAGCGCATGACCCCTGATGTGGAGCAGGCTATTCTTGAGGCCCTTGAAAAGGCCCTAAATGAGGGATATGCTGCTCTTGAGTCAGGAAGCACTGCTACAGAAGCCATCCTTAAAACTATTTTTATTTTAGAGCAATCTCCATGGTTCAATGCAGGCATCGGGGCAGTATTGACAGAAGAAGGACACCCTGAATTAGATGCCTCCATTATGGATGGAGCTACAGGTTTGGCTGGTGCAGTAGCAGGGGTTTCTCATATCAAAAGCCCCATCCATGCTGCAGAAAAAGTAATGAGTGAAAGCCCCCACGTAATGCTTGCGGGAAAGGGTGCTGAAATATTTGCTGAATCCCAACGTCTTGAAATGGTATCACCAGACTATTTCATTACTGACCGGATGCGGGAACGATATAAAAACCGTCAGGGCGCTTTAAGGATGCATGAGGATAGCAAAATGGGGACCGTTGGTGCAGTAGCGCTGGATAAAAATGGAAACATCGCAGCAGGCACCAGTACTGGGGGGATGATGGGTAAGAAATTTGGAAGGATCGGTGATGCGCCAATCATTGGTGCCGGAACCTTTGCCGAAAACAATACCTGCGGGGTTTCCTCTACTGGTCACGGAGAATATTTTATCAGAACTGTAGCGGCTTATGATGTAGCAGCAAGGATGAAATATTTGGGCCAGTCACTGGAAGAGGCAGGCCATGGGGTAATCGAAGATTTAAAAGTATTAGGTGGTGATGGGGGATTGATAGCTTTGGATCAAAAAGGAAACATCATCATGCCATTTAATACCTCTGGGATGTACCGTGGGTATATTAAAGAAAAAGGTAAACCAGTTGCTGCAATTTTTAAAGATTAGACAACCCGCAAATCATTTTCAACTGATTCCACCCGCCTCTTAAGGGACTCTACATCCATGGTAATTCGATATTTCATACGCAGATATCTGCGTATGGCCTCCACTCTTTTGCCTTTTTTGGTATAATATCTAATAGTCTGATCAATAATGCATTCCATAGCCAACTCCTTTATCCCATTTTAACGCAAATAAAGGGAATCTGTTCAATACCAGGTGAGTATCCAAATCAAAAATGGGTTCCTACCGCTACCCTTTTCCTGAAGGTTTGTACCGTACCATCCAGGTGAAGGACCTCCATCCAAAGGACATACCTGCCGGGAGGAGCCCGTCTTCCCTGATCATCAGTGCCGTCCCAGACAAAAAATCCTTCTATTGAGAGCACCGCATTTTCCGCAATAGATTTTATCGGTCTTCCGGTTCGATCAATAATTTTGATGCTCCCAAGAAATCCGGATTGGGGCATCTGGTAGCTAATGGTGGTAAAATCCTGGAACCCTGAATTATCGGGAAGTATGACTTCAGGATTCAATTCCACCGTGCCTCTGATGGCGGAAAAATTCCTGGATTGGCTGTTTTGATATCCCGGAGTCGCATAGCCTGCCTCCGATGCTGCCGAGTGCCAGTTAGATTTTTGCTTGGTAGGCGCCTCTGTGCTGATGCGCTCAAGTGAAATGCCCCTACGCTCCCTTATGGCAGGGTGATGCATGCTTTCATCATATTCGAAACGATCAATGATCCTATCAGGACTTGCCAATATTACTATACCGCTACTAATCGGGTAGCTGGGCAGGGTACTTATTTCAAACAGCCGGTCCTGCGCGGCTCTGGGATAGTCTCCAATTACTGCATCAATGCCCGGGGTAATGGCAAGAATTTTTCCCGGTTGCAATATCAAATGGTCATCTTGGATTTGTCGAAAGTTAGCTGGCACACCATCGACTTCATTCGCCAATCTCCAGTCCTTCAGATCTATAAATCCGTTGGAACGGTTGTAAATTTCTACAAATTTTTCTCCTCCGGTATGGGCATTGAACAGCAACTCATTGATCACCACATCTAATGTATCTGGGTTTTTAGGGAGGGCCAGGAGTGCCATTCCGTCATTCCCTGAAATTAAATTTTTATTACAATCCCTTACCAATTTCACCTCCAGTTCATAAACTTGCCCCTGGTCCAGAGGCTGATTTAGAAACAGTTCCATTTTGTTTCGTCCCGGCTCCTCAAGTATTTTGCCTGCTATATCCACCTGTGGGCTTATCGTGATTTGAGCATCCTGTGCTGCATCCGGCCAAAGTGATTTATTAAAATCAAGTCTGATAGTTTGTATATCCTTTGCTATGGCAGCCTTCAATTTTGGTCCCACCAACCCCGGTTGTTCCTGAGAAATAGAATTGACCTTGCCTGGTGTGCCACCAAATGCACTTTCCGAAGCCTTCCAATTTTCACTGCTATCACAAGCCCTTCCAGTGCTGATCATTTCAAGGCTCCAGCCGCCTGATTGCTTTTGATTATTGCGATACCAGCGGTCTGTATAGGCTACAAAATCAATCAAAGTTTGATTCTGGTTTCTTATAGTGATGGTGCCGCCACTATTGGTTAACCCAGGCCAGGAATTGATCCCCACTACAGGGCCAAATGCTTGCATTTCTGCTGACCTGGGTGCCGGACAAATAATAACATATCCACCAGGAGATAAAATATGATAGATCAGATCAACCCCATTAAAAGTCCAGCCCTCCAGATTAAAATGTTGGTTGGACCGGTTATAAAGCTCTATATATTCGGTATCAGGCAGCCCAATCGCAGGTGTCGGATTGGTCATTATTTCATGAACCAGGACCTCCTTATAACTACCCACAGCAATCTCAAAATAAGAGAAGGAAAATTCCTGATTTAGGATGGTATTACCATTTAAGGCACTTGCCTCAAGGACATTGAGCACATATTCCTGGCCATTTTGAAGGGGAGCGGCCAGATGAAGCGTTACCTCTCGCATCCTGATAGGCTCTAATGTTGCCGTGAGCGGCACCCCTACACCTCCTGAAATAAAATACTGATTGGGATCCTCAGCCACGGCACCTACCAATGGTCTAGCGAAGATCACTTTCAAAATAGAGTTGGACTCAGTCCGAACCTCAGTAATTTCCGGTCCGGAATTATCCGGAATAATTGTTCCCGCATAAATCTCATCAAAATAAAAGTTTTGATTATTTGAAGAAGTATGCCTGCACCACAACCCAAAGTATGATGCTTGGTCAATTGTATTGTCAACCACCTCCCCGATGTAAGTATTATATTCTGTCCCGCCACTAAGATCACACCACAAAGCCCAAATACCTCCTGATTTTCTAATGACCTTGATTCTCATCTCAAAACTAAAAGCCACATCCCCAATAGGGCCAGAAAGTATCCGGACATCCAGGCCATTATGTCTTCGGTAAAGATCCACTCCATCGTCATTTCCGGTCTCCCCTATCCTGATATAATATCCGTTAAGGTTAGGATCATCCAAATCAGTGCGGTCGGCCATCAGAAAGATCCTGGACTGATTGTTATTGCTGGGATTAAAGCCAAGTCTTATCCAAAATGACCACTCCACATCCTCCACCATATTACTAGGAGTAGTAAGGGTCAGGGTGGCCGTTTCGGATGGCCCGTTGGTTCTTAGCTTTCCGGACTCAATAGTAAAAAATTGTAAATCTCCTGACCAGGGTGGATTCTGAGTAAGATCACCATCCAGAAAATTGTCAAAAAACTGCCCGTAAACAGGGCAAAAAAAAGAACCCAAAAAAATGAGAAGCCAAATTCTCATAACAGAATTAGAACTATTTTAGAAACAAATTCACTTTAAATATAACTATTCATTTTATTTTCTTCTACTTTAAAATCAAAAAATATTAATTCAAATAATGGGCCTTGATGTTAAGTTTAAATAGCGGCTTGGCAACCGTAAATAATTCTTCATATAAAATGCCTAAAGCCATAATTGTATTAGTTTTGCACTCCGAATTTTAATCAGAAACATAGAGATGAAGTTAGTAATAGTTGGAGCCACAGGCCTGGTAGGACAAGCCATATTAAAAGTTCTGGAATCAAGAGATTTTCCATTTGAAACCCTTTTACCTGTGGCTTCTGCAAAGTCAGTAGGTAAAGAGGTGACCTGCAAGGGAAAATCCTGGAAAGTAATTGGGATGGAATCAGCAATTGCAGAAAAACCACAGATTGCAATTTTCTCTGCTGGAGGTGATGTCTCCCTGGAGTGGGCACCTAAATTTACTGATGCCGGAACGATCGTAATTGACAACTCCTCAGCATGGAGAATGAACCCAGCTCATAAACTCATTGTGCCTGAAATTAATGGTGATCAACTCCGAATTGATGACAGAATCATCGCCAATCCTAACTGTTCCACTATCCAAATGGTACTGGCACTTTCCGGGTTGCATCAAAAGTTTAGGGCCAGAAGGATCGTTGTTTCCACCTACCAGTCGGTAACAGGCACTGGTAAAGAGGCTGTTGATCAGCTCATGGATGAGCGCTCAGGGAAGGAAAATCCCAGAATGGTATACCCCCATCCAATTGATATGAATGCCTTGCCCCATATTGATGTGTTTCAGGAAAACGGTTATACCAAAGAAGAAATGAAAATGGTCAAAGAAACCGTCAAAATATTTGGTGATAAGGAAATAAAAGTCACCGCTACTTGTGTACGCCTTCCGGTAATGGGTGGGCATTCTGAATCAGTGAACGTAGAATTCGAGAAGGAATTTGATCTTGATCAGGTACGAAAGATTCTAGAAAATACACCTGGGGTGGTTGTTATTGATGACCCTTCCAAAAATCTCTATCCCATGCCCCTGGGTGCCCACGAGAAAGATGAGGTATTTGTAGGCCGCATCCGCAGGGATGAAACCCAGCCGAAAACGCTGAATCTTTGGATTGTGGCAGATAACCTTCGCAAAGGTGCTGCGACCAACGCGATCCAGATTGCCGAACATCTGGTAAAGAACAACCTGGTTTATTGACTACTGCCCAACTTAAAATTCTGCTAAGCCCGGAGGTTCAGGCCTACATAAGGGCCTACAGTAATAGGGACTTATTTGATTTAATTTTATCCGCGGAAAAATTTGAGGGATTATCCAACGCACTCATTGCCGACCAAATAAAGGGGCATCGTAAAGCTGCGGAAAAAATTCCTTTATGGTATGAAACGGCAGGCCTGGTTTATCCCCCTGGCAAAGGGTTAGAGCAATGCTCTTCACAGGCCATGGCATCTTTTAAAGCCAGCTTATTTGATGGCGGAACAATGGTGGACCTTACAGGAGGTGCAGGCGTGGATTCGTTTTTGTTAGGAAAAAAATTTAAGGAAGCACATTATGTGGAGTCAGACCATGCGCTATTTCAAATTACCAAACACAACCTGGAAACCTTAGGGGCCAAGAACTTCCATTTTCACAATCAAAAGGCTGAAGAATTTTTAAATGAAAACCCCAAAACTTTTGACCTGATCTATATTGATCCAGACCGGAGACCGGGTGGCAAAGGCAAAAAATTTCTATTGCAGGATACCACCCCAAATGTGATCGCCCTGATTGTTCAATTAAAAAAGTATGGAAAAAAAATAGCCATAAAAGCTTCTCCTATGCTTGATATTAAGGAAGGGCTGGACCTCCTGGGTGGCGCTGAAACCGTAGTGGTATTAGGCACTCCCAAAGAGTGCAAGGAATTGGTTTTTATCATTGGGCCAAACCAAAATAGTCTTAACCCATTGGTCAGGGCGATCACCATTCCCAAACAGGATCAGGTTATATCTTTCCAATTTTACCCCGAGGAAGAAGCTAACAAGGATTATAAAATTACCAGCCCTCAAAATTTTATTTATGATCCTTATCCAGCGGTTTTAAAGTCTGGTGGATTCAAAAGCTTGGCTCATGAGTTTGATATGGGTAAGCTGCACCCCAATACTCATTTATATACCAGTAACAACCTTGTCAGTGAATTTCCGGGTAGGGCTTTTGAACTCCTTGATATTATTCCTGTCAACAAGAAAGCCATTAAGGAAAAAATACCTGATGGAAAGGCCCATTTGATAGTTAGGAATTACCCTCGGATGGCTGAGGAACTAACAAAAAAACTAGGTCTGACCCCTATAGGGAACCGATTCCTTATCGCAGCAACCCTGGCTGATGGGAAAAAGGCTGGACTCCTGTGTCAATCCTATTAACATGGTATTCCTGCAAAATAAAGTAATTTCCTTAATCTGAACTACCTACCCAATTGGGCAATTAGATCGGCTCCCTACCCTACAATAGCATTTTAACTGCAAAGTGCCCTGCCAAAAAAATCAAAAGGCCTGTACCATAAACCTTGAGCATCTTTCGGCGGTTCTGGGTGTCTTCCCACCAAAGCACAATCCATGGTTTATAAAAGCCTATGACGATAATCACCAGGCAGGCAAATGCTGTTGATAATAGCAGGTTGGATACTAAGTCCATAATAGACTAGAGCTTACGCTTCACTTCACGCTGCTCGTAGCTTTCAATCACATCCCCTTCCTTGATGTCATTGAAGTTTTTGAAACTGATACCGCATTCAAATCCATTCTTTACTTCCTGCACATCCTCTTTGAACCTTTTGAGGGCCCCTACTTCACCAGAGTAGGAAACGATACCATCACGGATCAATCGTATAGGATTTGATTTTTTGATGTAACCATCAGTAACCATACAGCCCGCAACGGTCCCAACTTTTGAGATTCTAAAAACGTCACGGACCTCGACATTACCTACAATTACCTCTTCCATTTCAGGGTCGAGCATTCCCTCCATGGCGTCTTTTACATCATTGATCGCATCGTAGATGATTGAATAGAGTCGAATTTCGATCTCTTCCGCTTCAGCAAGCTTGCGCGCACTGGCTGAGGGCCTCACCTGAAAACCAACAATTACTGCATCAGAAGCTGAGGCAAGCAATACATCTGATTCGGAGATTTGTCCTACAGCCTTGTGGATGATGTTCACCTGAATTTCACCTGTTGATAACTTAAGCAGTGAGTCAGCAAGAGCTTCTATCGATCCATCCACATCACCTTTCACGATGATGTTCAGTTCCTTGAAGCTACCGATTGCTAACCTACGACCTATCTCATCAAGGGTAATATGCTTTCTGGTACGCAGGCTTTGCTCTCTTTGTATCTGGACTCGCTTATTGGAAATCTCTCTGGCTTCCCTTTCAGATTCCATTACGTTAAATTTTTCTCCAGCCTGTGGGGCTCCGTCAAGTCCCAGCATCAATACTGGTGTTGATGGACCTGCTTCTTTTTGCTTTTTACCGGTATGATCAAACATCGCTTTGACCCGGCCAAAATAGGACCCGGCCAGCACGATATCACCTATTTTTAAAGTACCCGACTGAACCAGGAGGGTTGTAAGATAACCCCTTCCCTTGTCGAGGGTAGCCTCTATGACTGTTCCCATAGCTTTTTTACCATGGTTGGCCTTAAGCTCGAGGAGTTCCGCTTCAAGCAGTACTTTTTCAAGGAGCTCTTCGATGCCCTGACCAGTTTTCGCTGAAATTTCCTGACACTGATATTTTCCTCCCCAGTCCTCTACCAGAATATTAATTTTTGAAAGGCCTTCTTTTACCTTATCAGGATTGGCATTGGGCTTATCAATTTTATTGATAGCAATAACGATGGGTACCCCTGCCACCTGGGCGTGATTAATGGCTTCCTTAGTTTGTGGCATTACACTGTCGTCGGCAGCCACCACGATAATAACAATATCAGTAACTTTGGCACCGCGTGCCCTCATAGCGGTAAAAGCTTCATGACCAGGGGTGTCAAGAAAGGCAATTTTGTCGCCATTCTTAGTCCTTACGTCATAGGCACCGATATGCTGGGTGATACCACCAGCTTCCCCGGCGGTGACTTCCGTGGTCCGGATAAAATCAAGCAGGGAGGTTTTACCATGATCCACATGGCCCATGATGGTAACGATGGGTGCCCGCTCTTTGAGGTCTTTTGCATCATCCTCCTCTACCAACACATCCACTTCATCCTCAGAAGAGGTAAACTGAACATCAAATCCAAATTCATCCGCGATCACCGTGATGGCCTCAGCATCAAGTCTTTGGTTTATAGAAACAAACATCCCCAGATTCATACAGGTGCTAATCACCTCATTGACCGATACATCCATATACGAAGCCAGGTCATTGGCAGAAATAAATTCTGTGACCTTTAGTACTTTTGAATCCTGTTCTTCCTGGATCATTTGTTCTTCCATGGCATCAGCCTTTGCAGAACGCTTTTCTCTTCTATATTTTGAACCTGATGACTTTCTGGAGGTACCAGATAATTTGGCTAAAGTGGCCTTTATTTTTTCCTGAATCTCCTTATCAGAAACTTCCTCTTTTTCATCTCTTTTTTTATTGGATTTCCCGCCCCTTGCATCATCCTTGAGCTTGGTGATCCTTTTTCTAGGCCTCTTTTTCCTTTTATCTTTTTGGTCATCAGAGGAAGCCACCGGCTCATCTTGTTCTTTAGGCAAATCAATTTTACCAACTACTTTTAATCCCTGAAGCTTGTCAGCCTTGCCTTTGATACTTTCCTCAGGCTTAGATTCAGGTTCTTTTTCCTGAGAGGCTACCTCCTTAGGCTTTTCCTCTTTGGGCTTCTCTTCTACTTTGGGACCTTCTGCAGGTTCTTTTTTCGCTGGTTTTTTGTCCAGGTCAATTTTTCCTAAAATCTTAATTCCCTGGAGCTTAGGTTTGTCGTCCTCAATTTTTTGAGACTCCTGGTCTTTCTCCTCTGCCTTATCCTCCTTCTTTTTTACTTCCTTGGGCGCTTCAGCTTCAGCTTCGGGTTTTTCTTTTCCTATGGATACATTTTTGATGAGTACATTATCTTCATCATCTTGCTTTCGGCTCTCCTGTTCTGAGTCACTGTCAATAACCAGATTATCGCCATGCTTTACTCCAATTGTAAGGCCGGAAGCCTCCTCCTTTTCAGAAGCAGAAGCAGCAAATTCTTTGGCAAGCATTAAAAATTGCTCAGAATCTACCTTAGAGTTAGGACTGCTATCAACCTTAAATCCTTTGGATGCCAGAAATTCCACGATGGTGTTTCTACCGACGTTTAGCTTTCTGGCCACCTGGCTTAATCGCATCATTTTTTCTTCTGACATGCCCAAATATCCCTTTTTTACTTGATTATTAAAAATTGCTCTATTCAAATTCCTGTCTCAGGATAGAAAACACATGGTCAATGGTTTCTTCTTCCAGGTCTGTTCTCCTCACCAGATCTTCTTTGGTGACACCCAGCACACTTTTAGCAGTGTCAAGACCTGTTTTCTTTAATTCCTCGATGACCCAATCCTCTATTTCATCCCCGAATTCAGTTAAATCAACATCTTCTTCCTCATTGACACCTAACTCCCTGAATACGTCAATCTCAAGGCCTACCAGACGGCTAGCCAATTTGATATTTTGACCGCCCTTACCAATGGCCAGTGACACCTGATCTGGTTTGAGGTATACTGCCACTCGGCCTTCTTCCTCAAAAATCTTAATACTGCTAATCTTGGCAGGACTCAAGGCCCTGGAAATATATAAGTCCAGATTTTCAGTGTAGTTGATCACATCAATATTTTCATTTTGAAGCTCCCTGACAATGCTGTGTATCCGTGATCCTTTCATACCTACACAGGCGCCAACAGGGTCAATACGATCGTCATAAGATTCCACAGCCACTTTGGCCCGCTCTCCGGGCTCCCTTACCACCTTTTTGATCGTGATCAGCCCGTCATACACTTCTGGTACTTCACTCTCAAACAAGCGCTCCAGAAATACACCGGATGTTCTGGATAAAATAATTTTTGGGTTACCATTGATCATTTCAACCCGATCTACGATCGCCCGGACGGAATCACCCTTCCTGAAGCGATCTTTTGGAATTTGCTCACTTTTTGGAATGGATATTTCATTGCCCTCAGCATCAATCAATAAAACCTCTCTACTAAGGATCTGGTAAACTTCACCATTGATGATCTCGCCTACGAGCTCTTTATACTTTTGAAAAAGAATATCCTTTTCAAGGTCTTTAATTTTTTGAATCAGGGTTTGTCTTGCTGTCATTACAGCCCTTCTGCCAAAGTGCTCGAGCTTGATCTCTTCTGCGACCTCCTCGCCAATCTCAAAATCGGGTTCAATTTCGCGGGCATCCGTCAAGCTTATTTTATCATGATCCCAGATATCTTCGGAATCATCATCAACGATTTCACGAAATCTCCAGATCTCCAAGTCTCCTTTATCAGCATTGATGATAATATCAAAATTATCATCGGTTTCGTATTTTTTGCGGATCATTGTACGAAACACATCCTCCAAAATGCGGATCATCGTGGGTCTGTCCACATTTTTTTGCCTTGCAAAATCTGCAAAAGAATCAATTAAGTTAATCGTCTCCATTTCAGGATTTATTTAAATTTTACCGTTACAAATATTCTGTCTATGTCTTTTATGACAATAACCTTCTCTGATGAAGGTTCTTTTTTCTTACCTATTATAAGGATGGTTAAGGAATCCTCCGTCACTTTGGTCAATTGACCAGCAATCTCCTCCCCTTCTTTGGGAAAAATCCTTACGTCACGCCCCTGGTTTTTTACCATTTGCCGATGGTGCTGCAAAGGATGATCTAATCCGGGGGATGACACTTCCAAAAGAAATTTTTCCTCAATTAGATTTTCCTCTTCAATAATGCCCCCTAATTTCCGGCTTATTCTGGCACAATCTTCAATGGTAATGCCTTGATCCCCATCTATGAGCACCAATATTTTGCCGGTACGGGGACCTGATCCTACCACCACATCCACCAGGAAGTGTTCCTGATTTTCCAACAAATCAGGAACCAGATTTGCAATCCGATCTTTCAGGTCCATAAAATATCTCTGATAATAAAAAGAGGGGACTTAAATGGTCCCCTCAGGAATTATCTTTTCTACGGTGCAAAATTAATAAATCTTATGACAATTAACAACAACCCTAAATTTTTAAAAATTTTAGCATCAGGTAGTGTTAATCAATATGATCCGGGTATTATCAGCTTTATTCACTTCCCTGGTAAAATCTACATAGTCATTATATTTTTCAGGGGGGAACTCTCCCGATTCCTTACGGAATTCCCTGATATATATAAGTTTACCACTGTCAAAAATAAACTTTGAATTATAAGTGCCGAATTCCGATTCAATACTGATATCCTCAGGTACGAATTCTGGATAAAAATTTTCTTTAAAGGTATATTCTATGCTATCCACATCAATATAGGGCATGCTAAATTTAAAGCTGGATAATCGATCTGACTCATGGTTGAGATTTGTACTTGCTTTATTCATGAGGTTCGGTTGTAAAAATAACCTTTTGCCACTGGTGTTAGCAAACCTTCTCAATCCCAATTCTAATTCAATCTTTGCTTTTGGAATAGGTGCCGGAAAATTTACAAATTCAAAATTCAGGATATCAAAGCTAGAGATGTCTATATTATTCTGAAGCCATTTTTTCTGATCTTCATTACCTTTATGCAACACTCCATAAAGGCCGCCATTTTCGTATTGCATGCCTTCATAAGATATAGATACAGAGGCCAATGCATTTCCAACTTCATCCAATTCTACTTTTGCAATCGTGATTTGTTTATTTTTTTCTTCCGAATATTTAGGTGTTCTCACTAGTTTGCCGCCATCATCTGTTATTAGTAATACCCATCTGTCACTTGTGAAACTACCTAAATAACCAAAGGGGTTGGTTTGGCTGGTACATTCAAGCCAGAGAGTATCTGATTTCACCGGAACGGCAAGGATTGCATGATTAAATTGGTTGCCTGGAAATTCAGGAATAACGTCAGGGGCTCCCGGACCTGCTTTCACCAGCACATAAACTGAAGGGATATCGATTGCTTTTAGCATAGCAGCCATGTAGTTAGACAAAGCCTTACAATCACCATAACCCTTTTCATCCACCAAAGATGCTTTAAATGGTTGAAAGCCGCCAATTCCTAATTGTATACTTACATACCGGGTTTTATTTTGAAGATAATTATAGAGTATTTCCACTTTTTCTTTATCATCATTTGCCAGAGCGGTTAATTCCCTGATCTTAGCGATTGTAGATGCCGACAGGTCTTGTCTATTTTCATTAAGGGATTTAATCCACAGGCCGAAATCTTTCCAGGATTCCATACTACCGGCATGGCCATCATACTCAAATTGAGAAGGTGCATTTAAAATCCTTGGTGTGTTACGCAAGGTTGGTGCACTCATGGCTTCTTTTTTTAAGGCTTGGATATTTTTAAATTCCCAAGTTATAGTTTTGTAAATCCCATCATCTCTGATCTCTGGTTCTGAATTAACATTCACCGTATGGTATCTAGGGGATAGCTCCTCGGGAAAACTTATAGTATAGGATGCCTTCTCCACGCCAATATTAAAATCAGGAATAAGGTTTAGATCAGGAATTATAAATAAACTCTTAAATTCAATTTCAAATTCAAACTCAACAGTATAAGGATATCTCAACTGAGTCAAATCTCCAATTTGGATTCTATTGTCTTCGTAAATACTAAAACCTGAAACGTTGCTTACATCGATAATATCTTTCTTTTTGAGTTTTTTTATTGAATTGCCATTTGCATCGAAGACTTCTCCTGTAAATTTCTTGATTTTTGAAAACTGATCATATGGCACAACGCTATACCCAAAATTTTTGCCATTTTGGTTAAATATGGTCACCACTCTATGAACTTTATAAACAGCCTTTGTTTGATTGACAATTTCAAATGCCCTTACATCTTTTCGGATTACTACATGAGCATTTTTTTTCAGATCTTCAGGGATGGATTTTACAGGGTAGGTATTTGCAAAAACTAAAGTGCCCACTAACACAAGAATAATTAATCCCGCAAAATTTTTGAAGCTTTTTTGCATAAACAGACTATTGTTTTTTTAGCACAATCATTTCCTTTTGCTTATCAACTATGATGTTGTAAAATTCTTTTAAAGCAGGATATTCCTGCTGGACAAAAACGCTCTTATTAATCGTGAATTGGTTGACAACGTTAATAAAATTCCCAACTTTGGATGCATTGTACATAAATTTTCCAGCATTTTCAGGTAAGGCAATAGCGAGGGGTTCTGGCATTTCTTCTACTTCAAAACCTTCGGGTAATACTATTTTACTTATATAAGTAACTTCCTGAGGGTAAGAAAAATCTACCGGGTAAATCCTTTCATCCGACTTAAAGGGATTATCATCAATTATTTTAAATAAGATAGGATCAAGATAAAATCTGCCTTGAATTTCATCAGAAAATTTATCTATCGTGAATTCATAAGATTCCTTTACTGGAGATTGAATTTCCGTGACCGATTCAAATAATTTGGATTTAACATCCCAATCCTTACCAGCAAAAAATGACGTTAAATAATTATCCTCGCCCTCTATCAAATACTTTCCCCTGAAATTCCTTGCATCATACCCATCTTTGGTAAATGTTAATTTGGTGTGCAAATTTCCAGTAATGTTTAATTCTCCTTCAGAATAAATCACCACTTTGGATCGGCCTGCCCCATGATTTAAATCAGCCCATCGGTAATTATTTTCTGAAACAACAAACCCACGACCATTTAAGCATCTTTGTGGTAACACATTAATGGGCAGCAATTTATCCGTTGCATCTATTAGTAAGGAGCCTTCATCAAACTGAACCAAGGAAATAACGTAATTGAATTGACTGGACATGGCAAATTGCTCCCTAACATACCCGTTATCTCTGGTGCTCAATAACACGGGTTCTACCTTTGCCCCAGCCAAATTAACCATATTAGCAAAAAGTAAATTGATGTCTGCTGAGGATCCTTTGCCTTCATCCAGGATTTTTTTTAGATTATCACTTATAAAATACCGATTCCTTCCATCCCAAGCCATATTATTCTGAACATAATCATAAATGGCAGAAACCTTTCCTTGTATTGAGGGAATATCTGAAACAATTTCATCTACAATTTTTTTCAGAAAATTCGACCCCCTTAGGGATATCCCAAAGCTCTCACTTTTCAGAAAGCTACTATTTAAGTCTGCCCAAGTCCCCATTATCACTTGTATAGGGCGATCTGGTAATTTCAAATTCCCTAGCTCAAAAATAATTTTAGATTTATAATTTCGAGGTGAAGAGAGGTAAGGCTCCGGCTTAAAAGCAGGCACATGATTGGCAGCCCACTTAGTATAATTTTCCCTATATTCAATCCTTCCTGCACCCATAGTGTGCTGATTTGCGATTGTCCCTTCTCTGGTGCTGGTTGAATAATTTATAATTCTGTTTTTCACATCCCCTTCTTGTTCCAAGGGAATATAACCCTGAACGAATCTTTCATAATGAAAATATTCCGGAATAAGAACATGGTATTCACTCCTAATAGTGGGTATTTCTGCTTGAAAATCCCAATCTTGAAAATGATGAAAAAAATCGGATTGAATTTTATATGAAAACTCAATAACTGTACCTACTTGAACATTAGGTAAAGTGAATTTTTCAATTACAAGATTCTTACTGATGTCTTCAGTGAAAGTCTCCTTATTTTTCAACTTAGTTTCCACCATTTTGCCATTGACTAAATTGTAAGACGCCGCCTTTAACCCCAAAATTTTTTCTTTTTTACTTCCATCAAAATATAAGGGAATAGAAACATCAGCCTGATCATAGCCTTCCTTACTTAGAATTTTCACACGACAATGGCGGTCAAATGTTAATTGGAATCCACTCTTTGGATTATAATCAATTTTAGAAAACCCGTAATCCAGTAAAACAACTGCGGCGGCTTCTGGGTCCTTTTCATATTGATCCATGGTTAGTTCTTCTTCTGAAACTTTTCCAAACTTAATAGGAGACCTTTGAGAAAAAATTTCTGAAGAAGTTAAGGAGAAAATCAGAATAAAAAGAATTGATAAAAACCGCATGGTGATTTTAGTTAAATTAGAAAAATTTAAAATTTCCAGCACTAATTAATTGTTTTTCACATATTAAACCTATTAATTTCTTTAAAAAAATTATAATAAAAAATAAAACTGAATAACTAAAAAGTACCTTTTATTTATGTTCTGAAAATTAATAATACCAGCCTAAATTACTTAAATTCCACCTTTGAAAACGAAAACCACCTTTTTTTGTAATAACTGCGGATACGAATCAGCCAAATGGCTTGGGAAATGCCCGGTCTGCAACTCATGGAATACCTTTCGTGAAGAGGTCATTTCAAAATCTACAAAAAATGATCAACCTTCCATTCCAGGTCCGGCAATTGAAAAGATGCCAAGGCCTCTGAGCGCCATTTCCTCGGAAAAAGATGTTAGAAAATCAACCAATGATCAGGAGCTTGATCGTGTTTTGGGAGGGGGCATAGTGCCAGGATCACTGGTGCTGATAGGCGGAGAGCCGGGAATAGGGAAATCGACTCTGATGCTCCAAATAGCACTGCAAAATCCTGAAATACAGTCCCTGTATATTTCCGGAGAAGAAAGTGAAAACCAGATAAAGGTAAGAGCCGGGCGGCTCATGACCCAACTCCATGACAATTGCCTTATTTTAGCTGAAACCAACATGAACCGGATTATGGGCCATCTCAAAAATTTTAGCCCGGATTTAATCATTGTTGATTCTATACAAACCATGTACAGTGATTATGTGGAATCCGTACCCGGTAGCCTATCTCAAGTCAGGCAATGTGCTGCCGACTGGATGCGTTACAGCAAGGATAATAATGTCCCTGTTTTTCTGGTGGGGCATATCACCAAGGATGGCAACCTTGCAGGGCCAAAGGTTTTGGAACATATGGTTGACACGGTCCTGCAATTTGAAGGCGACAGGCATATGGCTTATCGCATCCTTCGAACCTCAAAAAACCGGTTTGGATCAACTGCAGAATTAGGGATTTATGAAATGTCGGATAAGGGGCTCCGGCAAATCTCCAATCCTTCGGAGATACTGATCTCCCAAAAAGATGCGGAGCTTAGCGGCATGACGATTGGGGCCACCCTCGAGGGCAGGCGGCCATTGCTGATTGAGACTCAGGCTCTGGTGAGCGGAGCGGCCTATGGTACCCCACAGCGCACCAGTACCGGATTTGATACCCGAAGGCTCAATATGATCATAGCGGTGCTTGAAAAAAGAGCCGGCTTTAGAATAAGTCTTCATGATGTGTTCATCAATATGGCCGGAGGCTTAAAAATTGAGGACCCGGCAATTGATCTTGCCATTGCTACAGCTATCGTGTCGTCACTGGAAGAAATCCCGGTAAGTGACAAAGCGTGTTTTGCAGCAGAATTAGGCTTGGGCGGGGAATTAAGGGCAGTAAATCAGCTGGAAATCCGCATTTCAGAAGCGGCCAGACTTGGGTTTGGCACCATCTACATTTCTAAGTTTGGTGCAAAAGAACTAAATACCAATAAATTTCCCATTAAGGTGAAGCGATTTTCAGACATCAGAGCGGTATTTGCTGATCTTTTTGGATAATTTTGCCTGATGGAAAATTTCTTTTTTGAGCTATTCGGTATACCTCCCTGGATTTTTAACTACCTCCTACTTCCCCTGCTTATTTTTTTGGCCAGGATCATGGATGTCTCCATCAACACCATTAGGATCATTTTTGTGATGAGTGGGAGGCGGGGTATCTCTACTTTTTTAGGATTTTTTGAATCTTTTATTTGGCTCATGGCCATAGGACAAATTTTTCAACATATTGATAATGTCGCATCCTATATTGCTTATCCGGCCGGGTTTGCCGCAGGAATTTATGTCGGAATGCGGATTGAAGAAAAACTAGCTCTGGGAAAGTTGGTGATTAGGATCATCACCAGAAGTGATATCGAAGCCTTAAAATCTTTTCTTATGGCTAATAAATTCAGGCATTCGGTCATGGATGCCAATGGCCCGGATGGCAAAGAGTCGATTGTATTTACCGTAATAAAACGAGAAGATTTGACAGTTCTGGTCAATAAAATAAAGGAAACCAACCCTACCGCCTTCTACACGGTAGAAAGTGTAAAAAGTGCCAATGAGGCAGGAATTCTACCTGAGCGGCCTAGCCGCCGTGGGATTGGCACCTGGCTCAGCTCTGAGAAAAGGAAATAGGGATATCTAAATAAACCCCATATTCCCCTGCAATCCTCCGGTATGGATGGCAAGAATATTTTTATTTCTTGGGAAAAAACCGTTCCTGATCATATCGAACAGGCCATATATCATCTTACCTGTATAAACATGATCTAGGGGGCAGTCATGATCCAATTTAAAATTTTCAATAAAGGCCTCCAGCACCTGGGTTGATTTGGCATAGCCGCCAAAATGGTAATCAGTCACCAAATCCCATTGGGCATGGTCTTTAAAGCCTGATGATTTTAAAAGTATCCTAATATTCTCCATTAAAAATTCGCCTCCCTTCAGGACCGGAAATCCCATTACTTTGTACATGCCTCCACTCCCTGCGATCACACCCGCCATAGTGCCTCCGGTACCTACAGCCATTGCCACTACCTCCGTTTCCGGAGGTATGAATTGAGATATTTCTACACAACCCTTTACCGCCAGGGGGTTGCTTCCTCCTTCAGGAATAATATATCCTGAGCCAAACCTTGATGTCAGTTCCTCTTGAAAACTTTTCAGGTGCTTCTCCCTGTACACCCCCCGGGATACAAAATGAAGGCCCATACCCCTTAACTCCGCATATGCCAAAATCGGATTAAGTGGCTCTATCCTTTCTCCACGGATGACCCCTATACTTTTCATACCTACCTGGGATGCGGCACCAGCTACGGCATAAATATGGTTGGAATAAGCCCCTCCAAACGTGAATAGTTTATCATAACCAAGCCTTTTGGCTTCCTCAAGGTTATACTTGAGCTTCCAGTATTTATTACCCGGCACCTCAGGGTGCACTACATCCAGTCGTAATACAGAAAGATTAATCTGCCTTTCCCGGCACATAGGATGATCAATTTTCTGAATAAATGGGATTCTGTACATAGGAAGCATGCCCAATCTTCAGGAAAATCTGCTAATTTTACCAGATTATCAGTTAATTTCTTTAGACCTATGTCTGAAAATATTCAAGACAATCCCAATGATGAGCTATTCATTCATCATGAAATAAATGTTGATCCCGGACAGGAGCTTCTTCGCATCGATCGTTTCCTGATGGACCGCCTGCCCAATGTGACCCGAAATAAAATCCAACAGGGCATCAAAGAGGGTTTTGTGAAGGTCAATAACGAGACCATTAAACCCAACTACAAAGTGCACCCAGGCGACCACATCGTGATCGCTTTCCCCGAGCCTCCCAGAGATACCGACGTGGTACCTGAAAACATCCCTCTGGATATCATTTATGAGGACCAACACTTGCTGGTAGTTAATAAACCCGCTGGCATGGTGGTACATCCAGCCTATCAAAACTGGTCCGGGACTCTGGTGAATGCCCTCACATGGCATTTCCAAAACCTCCCTGAAATGAAAGGCAATGCCGGTAGGCCAGGATTAGTACATCGTATAGACAAGGATACTTCTGGTCTTCTAGTTATCGCCAAAACCGAAAAGGCCATGACCAGCCTGGCCAGGCAGTTTTTTGACCATAGCATCGATCGAGAATACCTGGCACTGGTCTGGGGAGTGCCCGAACCACCTTCAGGTACCATCAATGCCCCACTGGGAAGAAGTTTGAAAGACCGTAGGGTAGTGGCGGTAATGCCGGATGAAATACAGGGACGTAGGGCTATTACCCATTTTTCCTTCATAGAGGATCTCAGATATGTAACCCTGATTTCATGCAGGCTGGAGACAGGCCGGACTCACCAGATCAGGGCCCACCTTAAGCACCTCGGCCACCCACTGTTCAATGACAGCACATACGGAGGTGATAAGGTTTTAAAGGGAACAATTTTTTCAAAATATAAAACCTTTGTGGAAAACTGTTTTAAAATCATCCCACGTCAGGCTTTGCATGCACGGCGTTTAGGATTTGAGCATCCCGCAACTGGAAAAGCAATGGTATTTGAAGCTGAGCCACCCTCGGACTTTACGGAAGTAATTGAAAAATGGCGACATTACGTACAGTTCCATTAAACTATCCTCCCTAATAAAAATTAACAGTTTTATTAAATTTTATTAAATTTTCTCCTATAATTGAAGGATAATCATTCACAGTTGATTTATTTTTAAACAAAGAGGGGTTTGATTCTGGATTATTTTTTATTCGTAGTCGGCTTTGTTTTTTTGATTAAAGGTGCCGACATGCTGGTAGAGGGGGCTTCTTCTGTCGGTAAAAAAATGAAAATCTCAAGCCTGGTAATTGGGCTCACTATCGTTTCATTTGGCACCTCATTACCCGAGCTATTAGTTAATTTAATTGCCAGCTTTCAGGGTAGCGCAGATTTAGGCGTTGGGAATGTCCTGGGAGTGCAGCACCTGGCGGGCGA
>JBGTCD010000102.1:0-31523 GCA_041749015.1 Cyclobacteriaceae bacterium | reverse complement strand
TTGCTAAAGAACAGGTTATTATAGACCCCATCCGGATCAGAATAATTTTTAATAACCTGATCTCAAATGCCATAAAATATTTTGATCCCAATAAAAGTCGATCATATTTGAAGGTTGATTTTTATGAGAAGGAACAATTTTATATTTTAACTTTTGAGGACAATGGCATCGGGATAGTGAAAGAAAACCTGAGCAAAATTTTTGATATGTTTTTTCAGTCCAAGGAAACCAAAAAGGGTTCCGGGCTGGGTTTATACCTTACCCGGCAATGTGTTAAAAAGTTGAAGGGGACCATTAAAGCTGAATCTGAATATGGCCAAGGCACCACATTTACAATAAAAATACCCATTAAAGTATGAGCAACGTTTGTAAATTTCTTATAGTGGATGATAATGCTGCCGATAGGCTGATCACCAGGATTTTATTGGACAATAAAATTAAAATGGGTGAAGTCATCGAATTTCCCTCCGGTAAGGAAGTGCTAAACTGGTTGACCGAACAGGAATCCGACCCATCAGAATGCTATGTAGTCATTCTGGATATTCGGATGCCGGGGATGGATGGATTTGAGTTTTTATCAGCCTATGAGAATTTCTCAGAAGCCTTAAAAAAAGTAACCCATATTTTTATGCTCTCCTCTACCCTTGATCCATTTGATATCGAAAGGGCCCAAAGAAACCCCAATGTAATTTCGTTTTTAGAAAAGCCCATTCAGCCGGAAATCATTGAACGATTAATGGCCTGAGTCAAAATTATATTTGGAAAGATTTATTATCAATTCCTAAAATTCTCCAACCGGGAAGGATTGCAATTTATATAATTTGCAATAATATGGTTGATTATTAAAAATGTCATAATATTTGCTATTTCCATCTCTATCCCACCTACTGAAAACTCAGTTTTTTTTATTAATTTTATAATTCACATCCGGAATTTTCTGGCTAGTTTTTTCTAAAACCGAGATATAGATTTATGATGAATGAAGGTTTATACCATCAGGATTTTGAGCGCGATGCCTGTGGTATAGGGTGCATCGCCCACGTAAATGGCAGCAAGGACCACCAACTGGTAAGTGACGCCCTGACCATGCTGGAAAACATGGAGCATAGGGGTGGCAGAGGCAGCAATCCTGAAACAGGTGATGGTGCAGGCATTTTAATTCAAATCCCGCACCAATTACTTTCTAAAGCAACCAAAAAATTAAAATTTACACTGCCAGATGCTGGTACTTATGGGCTCGGTATGTTGTTTTTTCCTAAAGCAAAAACTCTTAAGGACCAATGCCTGAAGATTTTTGAAAAAAAATCCCAGGAGCTGGGATTCAATATCCTTGGATACAGGCAGGTGCCTGTAGACCCTTTGGTGCCGGGACCTGAGGCCAGCCGGGTGGCACCACTGATTTTACAGGTTTTTCTCTCCCATAATGACAATGAGCTAAGGGACCAGGATTTGGAACGGAAGCTTTACGTTCTGAGAAATGCTGCTTCTCATACCATCCATCAGCTATCGCCTGATTTTGAAAGCTTCTATATTGCCAGCCTCTCAGCAAGAACGGTAATTTACAAAGGACAATTACGCACTGACCAAGTGAGACGCTTTTTCACGGACCTCCAAAATCCTGAGCTCACCTCTGCCCTCGCAATCATTCACTCGCGGTTTTCTACCAACACCTTTCCCAATTGGAAACTCGCGCAACCGTTTAGGTACATTGCTCATAATGGTGAAATCAATACCATACGGGGAAATGTAACCAAAATGAAATCAAAAGAAGCCCTGCTTGAATCCACCTTATTTACGAAAGATGAACTGCAGGCACTGTTGCCAATTACCAACCCTACAAACTCTGACTCGGCTAATTTGGATGCCATGGTCGAGCTATTGGTGATGGGAGGCCGACCATTGCCACAAGTCATGATGATGCTGGTGCCTGAGGCATGGCAAGACAATAGCCTCATGAATACCAACCTCAAAGCTTTTTACAAATATTATGCTTCCATCATGGAGCCATGGGATGGGCCTGCTGCATTGATTTTTACCGATGGGATACAGGTAGGTGCCACCCTTGACAGGAACGGGTTAAGGCCACTACGGTACTGCATTACTGCAGATAACCGGCTGGTCATGGCCTCCGAGGCAGGGGCTTTGGAGATTGATGAGAAAAATATTGTGATGAAGGGCCGGACCCAACCTGGTAAAATGCTACTGGCTGATCTCACTAAGGGCCAGGTGATATTTGACGAAGAGATTAAATCCGCGATTTGCAACAAGAAACCCTACCTGAATTGGATCATGGAAAATCGTATCAAATTACGATTTATGCCAATTCCGGAAGACTATACCTCTCTTAATGACCTGAAAACTTTACGACAAAGACAGCATTTGTTTGGCTTTACCGATGAAGACATCAAGGAGCTGATTCTTCCCATGGCCCAAAATGGCGCTGAACCTTTGGGCTCCATGGGTGCTGATACGCCTATTGCGGTGCTCTCACACCACAGTCAGCATCCAGCTAATTACTTCAAACAGCTTTTCGCACAAGTCAGTAATCCCCCCATAGATCCTATCAGAGAACGGCTGGTGATGTCATTGTTTACCCGTGTTGGTGAATCACTCAATATTCTTGACGAAACCCCAAATCACACCCGACAGATTCATTTAAGTCAACCGGTACTCTTTAACAGCGACCTTGAAAAACTGAAAAGACTGGTGAGTGTGGGTTTTGACTATGCGGTCATTCAAACCCTGTTTAATGCTGATGGAAAAGATGGCAGGCTGGAAGAAGGCCTCGACCAAATCTGTAAAAAAGCAGAAGCAGCCATTAAAAAAGGAGCTAAAATCCTTATCCTCTCAGATCGGGGTGCTACAGAATCTTTAGCTCCTATTCCCAGTTTGTTGGCTACAGGTGCAGTGCACCATTACCTGGTGGAAAAAAGAATCCGTACCAAAGCAGGTATAGTAGTTGAATCGGGGGATGCCAGAGAGACCCATCATTTTGCTACGCTTATTGGTTATGGTGCCAGCGCAGTAAATCCTTACATGGCCTTTGAAACCGTTCACGATCTTTGCGAGCAGGGTAAAATGGGAGATATCTCACGCAAAGAGGCTCATGTTCTTTACCAAAATGCTATCGGAAAAGGATTATTAAAAATTCTCTCAAAAATGGGCATCAGTACCCTGCAATCATATCAATCCTCCCAAATATTTGAAGCAATTGGGCTTGGGCCTGCAGTGATTGGGCGCTGCTTCAATGGTACTATCAGCAGAATTGGTGGTTTGGGTTTTGATGATCTTGCTATGGAGGTCCTGATCCGTCACAGAAAGGCATTTCCTGCCAAAGGACCAATAGATGACCTGCTAGAAGTTGGCGGCGTATACCAATGGAAAAGACGAGGAGAAAAACATTTGTTTAATCCTGATTCGATTTATTTGCTCCAACATTCTTCTAGAAAAGGCGATTATGGTCTCTATAAAAAATATGCTCAAAAAATGAACGAGCAGGTAGCCTTTACCATGACTTTGAGAGGTCTGCTTGATTTTAAAAAGAGAAAACCCATTCCCATTGAAGAAGTAGAGCCCATAGAGAAAATCTTAAAGCGATTTTCTACGGGAGCGATGTCCTTTGGAGCTATTTCTCATGAGGCCCACACCACTCTTGCCATAGCCATGAACCGGATCGGCGCAAAAAGTAATAGCGGAGAGGGTGGTGAGGATGAAATCCGTTTCGAAAAGAAGGCTAATGGGGATTGGGAGCGCTCTGCTATCAAGCAAGTGGCCTCGGGCCGATTTGGGGTGACCAGCTATTATCTGACCAATGCCGACGAATTGCAGATTAAGATTGCTCAGGGTGCAAAACCAGGAGAGGGAGGACAACTCCCGGGTCATAAGGTAGATGATTGGATTGGCAGGGTAAGGCACTCTACCCCCGGAGTAGGACTGATATCCCCGCCCCCGCATCATGATATCTATTCTATAGAAGATCTGGCACAGCTCATTTATGATTTAAAAAATGCCAACAGGTCAGCGGACATCAACGTAAAGTTAGTGAGTCAGGCAGGCGTAGGCACTGTAGCTGCAGGCGTAGCCAAAGGCAAATCAGACGCCATCCTGATAGCTGGTGCTGATGGCGGTACCGGAGCCTCACCGCTTAGTTCGATAAGGCATGCCGGATTGCCCTGGGAGCTGGGTCTGGCAGAAGCCCACCAGACACTGGTAAAAAATAATTTAAGGAGCAGAGTCCGGCTCCAGGTTGACGGGCAAATACGTACCGGAAGGGACCTTGCAATCGCCACCCTGCTCGGCGCTGAAGAATGGGGGGTTTCCACAGCGGCTTTGGTCGTGGAAGGTTGCATCATGATGCGCAAATGCCACTTGAACACCTGCCCTGTCGGGGTGGCTACCCAGAATCCTGAATTAAGGAAATTGTTTACGGGGCAGCCCGATCATGTGGTCAACTTTTTCACCTTCCTGGCTATGGATCTTAGGGAGATTATGGCCTCTCTGGGATTCCGAACGGTGAACGAAATGGTGGGACAAAGTACTCATTTGACCGTACGCAAGGAAAATCTGCATTGGAAATCAATGAAGATTGACCTGAGCCCGGTACTGCATCAGGTTAAAACTGATCCGCATGTGGGACTTTTCAAGCAAAAAGATCAGGATTTTGAATTAGAAAAAGCCCTGGATTTTCAGTTGCTGGAAGCAGCCCGACCCGCCTTTGATAATTTGGAAAATATTAACGCAAGATTTAAAATAAGAAATATCAACAGGGCGGTAGGGGCGATTCTTTCGAATGAAATTTCTAAAAGATTTCATGCCCAGGGGCTGCCGGAAGATACCCTGCATTACCGGTTTACAGGTTCAGCAGGTCAGAGTTTTGGTGCCTTTCTGGCTAAGGGAATAAAGTTTGAAGTGGAGGGTGAGGCTAATGACTATTTTGGCAAAGGTTGCTCAGGGGGCAAACTGATTATTTATCCAAGTGAAAAGGCCTTGTTTCGAGCCAAGAATAATATCATCATAGGGAATGTGGCATTCTATGGTGCCACCTCCGGGCAGGCTTTCATCAGAGGTATGGCAGGGGAGCGGTTTTGCGTGCGCAATTCAGGGGTGCAGACAGTAGTAGAGGGTGTAGGTGACCATGCCTGCGAATACATGACTGGCGGAAGTGTGATCGTGCTGGGCCCTACCGGCAAAAATTTTGCAGCGGGTATGAGCGGTGGCGTTGCCTATGTTTATAATCCTGATAGGAATTTTTCTAGTCTTTACAACCCGGAAATGGTGGACCTTGATCCCCTGGATGCAGAAGATGAGCAAACTTTAAAGGCCATGATTTCAAAGCATGCCCGATACACCGGCAGCCAAACGGCGAAAAAAATGCTGAATAATTGGTCGCTGAGTTTACAGCATTTTATTAAAATAATGCCGAGAGATTATAAAGCAGTATTGCTTAAGCAAAAAGAAAAAATAGTAGCATAGTATGGCAGATAAAGAAGGATTCTTAAAATACGACAGGGAGCTGCCTCCGGAGCGTGACCCTAAAAAACGGATCAAGGATTATGAGGAGATCTACGAGCCGTTTTCAGAAGAAAAAACAACCAAACAGGCAGCCCGCTGCATGGATTGCGGGATACCATTTTGCCATCAGGGATGCCCCCTGGGCAATATAATTCCTGATTTCAATGGCGCGGTGTATGAAAAGGACTGGGAAAGAGCCTATGAGATCCTAGCCGATACTAACAATTTTCCGGAGTTTACCGGAAGAATATGTCCGGCACCCTGCGAGACCAGTTGTGTACTAAGCATCCACCAAAGCCCTGTGACTATTGAATATATTGAAAAAAGTATCGCTGAAACGGCTTTTGAAAGAGGTTATGTCAAACCTGTTATACCTCAAAACAGGACCGGAAAAAAAGTTGCCGTGATAGGCTCTGGTCCGGCCGGACTGGGTGCAGCGGCACAACTTAATAAGGCCGGACACAACGTCACAGTATTTGAAAGAGATGATCAGATAGGCGGATTATTAACTTATGGGATCCCTGACTTCAAATTAGAGAAATGGGTAGTAGCCCGTCGAATTGAGGTCATGAAGCAAGAGGGAATAGAATTTAAAACCAAAGTAGAGGTTGGTAAAGATATCAGCACAAAAACACTCGAAAAAGAGTATGAAGCGATTCTGCTATGCACCGGTGCTACCATACCCAGAGATCTCCCCATTCCTGGTCGCAACCTGAAAGGAGTTCATTTTGCCATGGATTTCCTTACCCAGCAAAACCGTCGGGTAGCCGGGCTTTCAGTAGATGAAGATAAAGCCATCTCAGCCACTGGCAAGCATGTAGTGGTAATCGGTGGTGGTGATACGGGTTCCGATTGTGTAGGCACCTCCAACCGGCACAAGGCTCAAGCAGTGGTCCAAATCGAGTTATTGGAAAAGCCCCCCCATGAGCGCAGTGAAGACAACCCCTGGCCTGAATGGCCCATGGTAATCCGAACATCCTCCTCTCATGATGAAGGTGTGGATCGTGAATGGGCACTACTTACCAAAAGGTTCATTGGTGATAAATCTGGAAAAGTTACCCAATTGGAGGTTAGCGAAATATCCTGGCACAAGGATGAGCAAGGTAAAATGCACTTTACCGAAAGGGAAGGGAGTACCCGCAATATTCCTTGTGATTTGGCTTTAATTGCCATTGGCTTTACTGGCCCTGAATCCTCCGGAATTGTAAAACAGCTCGGTCTCAAGCCTGATGCTCGCGGCAATATCCAGTCCCAGGGATACAAGACCTCCAAAGCAAATATTTTTGCTGCAGGAGATTGCCGCAGAGGCCAATCCCTGGTAGTGTGGGCTATTGCCGAAGGCAGGGAAGCTGCACGGGCCATTGACTTACACTTAATGGGTGAAACGCTGCTGGAGGCAAAAGACCACAGCTTCTTTCAATCTAACGATTAAAACGGTACACCCGGTCAGGGGTGATCAGGTAATCCAGAGGTTCATCTCCTTCATGTAAATCTTCAATTTCGTGAACCGGTGGGTAAAAACTTATGCCTATGCGTATGGTTTCAGGCTTGCATAATTTTAGAAATTGATCATAAAATCCTTTTCCATAGCCTACCCGAAACCCATTTTTATCTGCTGCCAATAGTGGTATAAAAACCATATCTAAAAGTTCTTCTGGGACTGAAGTCCCCTGCTCCGGCTCTAAAATACCCCAGTTACTGGTCAATAATTTGGTACCTGGAGACAATAGAATATTATCAAACCGCTTAGCCCCGGGAATTAGTTTTGGCACCACTAACTCCACAGTTGGATGGTCGTTCCATATCTTTTCTATCAAAATCCAGGTATTAGGCTCTTTGTTCTTGTCTATGGGCAGAAAACTATGAAGATATTTGACGGTCTTGAATGAAAAATGCTTAAAAAATTGATTGGATATTTTTTCAGAAGCTTTCCAGACCTCCGCATCTGACATCCCATGACGCATCTTCAGGTACTTATTTCGCAGGTCCTGCTTATTCATTATCGACAAGGATGTGGAACCGGTAATCAAAAGGCTCTATTTGAGCAATAACCTGAGCAGTGAATAGCCACGGATCTACCCCCAGGTCAAGGATATTGATTCTGCGTTCCTGTGGAGTACCTTCCGGGAATAATGCCTCCAGCCCTGACCTTATCTGTCTGGCTTGATCCTTCTTATTCCTTTTTGCAGCCTGCATCATCTTCTTTTCAATTTTTTCCAGGCTATTAAGTGCTCTTTGTTGCTCCGCCAATACCATTTTTTCCAATGTTTTATCCTGAGAAACGGCTTGTGTTTTTATCACTTCAAAAATTTTCCTGACCTCCGTTTTTTGGGAATCCAGTCTCAGGGCCTCCCCTTCCGACTCCTCAATCAAGTCCCTAATCAGATTGTCCGGACTTTCAAAATATTGCTCCGTATTCAATCCAGCCTTTTCTAATTTCCGTCTGGCATTACCGCTTACCCATAGCACATGATTCCTCGGCATTACCATAGGAAAGGTAATGGAAAAATGATCGAAAACTGGCTTTAGTTGTAACCAATAGGCCACTTCTGCCGGGCCACCTACATAGGCAAGATTGGGGAGCACCATTTCCTGATACAAGGGCCGCAGCACGACATTAGGGCTGAGTTTTTCAGGATTATTATTGATCAGTGCCTGCATCTCCTCTTTCGTCCATTTCAACGATGTGCCTACTCCCGTAAAACCATTTTGGTCGGCTTCGATCCGGCATCTAACACCCTCATCAAGATAAAAAAAGTTGACTTTACGGGGGAAAATCTGAGTCTTATAGCCCAGGCCCTCAAGATCAGAACAGGATGCATTGACGAGATCATTTGGTGTATGTCTAAATACATCCTCTTCCATCACCGTCTTAAATCTGGCTTTTAAAGTTTGATCATCACCATCAAGAATTACCAATCCATAAGGCTCAAAAATCTCATGAAAATATTTCCTTACTGCCTCGGCAAGATTAGCGGAGGATTTATAGGCCTCTGAAAAAACAGCTCCGGCCTTGCCGACCTGCTTGCCTATTGCATCAAGGCCGACAGGGTGCATTCGCCCTACCGCACCCTCCTGATCCGTATCCCAGGAAATCTTTGACCCGCTAAAATACAAGTGGTTGATCTCAGCCAGGTCGTGATCTTCTGTTGCCATCCAATATACCGGTACAAATTTCTTCTTAGGATAGGCTACCGTAAGCTCCTGACAAGCCTTGATTACGGTGATGATCTTATAAAAGGTGTATAATGGCCCGGTGAAGATATTCAACTGATGGCCGGTGGTAACGGTGAATGTTTTGGAATCAGCTAAACACTCAATATTATCGGCTACCTGACCGCTCAACTTAATTTCTGCGTATTGGGCTTTTAAGGCCTTCACCAGAACTGCTCTGGATTCCTTAGAAAAATTATCAGCCTTGAAATCAATTTGCTTTTGGAAGTTTTCAGGCTTGGGAAATAAACCATAAAAAGATTTAAGCTCTTTTTTCTGACCCAGATAATCAAGAAATAGAGGTGTGAACAACCGGATTTTTGAGAAGTCGAGACAATGCTTTTGCATAAAAAGTCAGGAGGTCAGGCTCTAAATATATTCTTTCAACGAATCCATATATTATAAGTTCGGTTCATTTTACACCACTTCTGCCAGCAGGTCATAATCGTGCGCTCCTGTGATGCGGGCTTTAACAAAATCCCCGATTCTTAAATACTGATTTTTGGCATCAATAAGCACTTCATTGTCCACCTCCGGAGAGTCATACTCCGTCCGCCCAACAAAATATTCCCCTTCCTTACGATCGATGAGTACCGGATAGATTTTTCCTATGCGCTCCTGATTGATTTCGTTGGATATGGATTGCTGAAGGGCCATGACCTGATCAGCTCTTTCTTGCTTTACCGCCTCAGGGACATCATCTTCCATGGAGAAGGCATGTGTGTTTTCCTCATGTGAGTAGGTGAAAATGCCCAACCTTTCAAACCTTGATCTTTCCACAAACTCCAGCATCTCTTCATGATCAGCATCTGTTTCACCAGGATGGCCGGAAATAAGGGTGGTCCTGATGGCAATCCCAGGCACCTTAGCTCTAATGGTATCCAGGAGTGCCTCGGTTTTTTGGCGGGTAATGCCCCTGCGCATCAACCGAAGAACTTTTGTGGAGCCATGCTGAAGTGGGATATCCAGGTATTTACAAATATTAGGATGATCAGCCATTACATCCAGAACATCCTCAGGGAATCCCGAAGGAAAGGCATAATGCAAGCGCACCCATTCAATACCATCTACATCAGCCAATCGCTGTAAAAGTTCAGCCAGATTCCTTTTTTTATAGATATCCAGTCCATAATAAGTAGAATCCTGAGCAATAATGAGAAGTTCTTTAGTGCCATTCTTTGCCAGATGGGCGGCTTCATGCACCAGGGCTTCGATGGGCTTGGAGACATGTTTACCCCGCATTAGCGGTATGGCACAAAAGGAGCAAGGACGATCACACCCTTCTGATATCTTTAAATAGGAGTAATGTCTGGAGGTACTGGTTATTCTTTCACCGACAAGCTCGTGCTTATAGTCCGCTTTAAACTTTCGGAGCAGCAAAGGCAGTTCCATGGTGCCAAAAAAAAGCATCTACCTGTGGTATTTCTTTTTGAAGATCATCCTTGTACCGTTGTGAAAGGCATCCGGTTACAAAAACCTTATCGACCAGTCCCCGATCCTTGGCATCTGCATACATGAGGATGGTATCGATGGACTCCTGCTTGGCATTTTCAATAAATCCGCAGGTGTTGATGATGATCACATTGGCGTCATTCTTTTTGCGCTCGTGGAAAACGTCAATATCATTACCTTTGAGTTGGGTGAGGAGCACTTCAGAATCTACGATGTTTTTGGCGCATCCTAGCGTTACGATGTTGACCTTATCCCTGGTTCTTGTTTTTGTTTTCAAAATAAATTTTTAAAAGGACTGCAAAAATACAAAAAACAATTCGTTCCATTAATTAAAGCTGAGTATCTATATTTGCGGGTCATTGTGAATCACTATAAAACAATCCGGTATTTTATCATGGGTCTGGTGCTATCCAGGATGGCTATGGGCTGTCTGGACCGGCCGGATTGTGTTTTTGAAGGAGATAACCGCATCGAAATTAATTTTCTCAGGTTGGAGGAGGTAGATGATGAGTTGCGAAATGTTCAGGATACTTTGATTTTTCAAAGGATATATGCCCTCAATTCCAATGCCCTTTATGCTTTTCAAGACACTATTTTTACCCCTTTCATTTTATTGATCAATCCTAACGATACGGTGACCACCTTCGTCTTTGAGCGGCTATCCGGCACAGACACACTTGTATTAAACTATGATTCTCGCCCGGGCTTTGTTTCTGAAAATTGCGGTTTCAATATTGAGCTTACCAATATGGAAGTAGCCCGGCATACTTTCGACTCGCTCAAGGTCAATAACCTTGATTTAGAAATTAAAAATATTATCAATTTTGAGGTTATTAATTAGCATAGTATTCATGCTCATGGCTTGCCAGGTCTTTGCCCAGGAGGAAGAGGCTAAGAGGGCCGTGAAAGAGGTGCTGCCCGACAGCCTAAAACCAGACTTTATCCCCAGTGGGATACGGCTTGGCACCGACTTGATTGCCATAGGCAAGACCTTTGCCAAACCCCAGTACACTGAGTTGGAATTGAACATAGAAATCCCCATTCATAAATATTTTGTGGTTGTGGATTTAGGCACCTGGGATGTTTCACGAGGTAGTGAATTTTCTACGTATTCCAGCACTGGCAATTACTTCCGTGCCGGCCTGGATATGGACTTTTTTTGGAAAGATCTTACCGATGAAAGCAGTATTTTCTTTGGGTTTAGATATGGCAGAAGCCGATATTCAGATGCATTGTATTACTATTATAATGATATTGCGTGGGAAACTGATGGACAAATAAGGCTGGTCAATAATCAGGTAACCGCCCGATGGTTTGAAATTACCTCCGGGCTTAAAGTGCCGGTATATAAAGGGCTATGGATGGGCTTTACCGCCCGGCTCAAACTGGGCCTTAAAATTACGGGGGATGACCTGCATGCCTCCTACGAAGTGCCCGGCTATGGCAAAACCATCAAAAACACCTGGTGGGGATTCAATTATCAGGTGTTTTATAACATCCCCTTCAGGAAATAATTAAGAATTGCCAAGGAAGGCTTTGTAATAAGTTGCATCTTTGCATTAAAGAGGAACCCTAGATATGGGAAGAAAAAGAAAGAGTGACCCCCGCGGTAAAAAACCCAAAAAAACTACCAGTAATTTATCAGAATTAAAGCGTGCTATCAGCAACTTGCTGGATGCTGATCTCAGTGCAACCCTCACCCAAAGGCAAATAAAGAAAAGGCTTGGCATCCATTCGCGCACTGCCTTAAGAGACCTGCCCTATGCCCTGGATGAGCTACAGCAGGCAGATAAAATAAAAATGGTAGGCAAAGGCAATTATGCCAGCACGAGTGAATCAAAAGGTATTGTAGGCACGGTAGATTTTGTGAGTTCACGGTTTGCATTTATTGTAAATCCGGAAACTGAACAGGACGTGTTTGTAAAAGCCCAGGATTTAAAATTTGCTTTGGATGGTGATACTGTAGAAGTGGTGATCACCAGTACCGGCAAAGGCGGCAGACCGGAGGGCAAGGTACAGCGTATTGTACAAAGGGCAAGAACCAGGTTCGTGGGCAGATTGGAGGTTTCCGAAAACTTTGCCTTTATGGTGCCTGATAGCAAAAAAATGCACCAGGATATATTTGTGCCCATTGAAAGTGCAGGGGGTGCTAAAAATAATGATAAGGTGATTGTGGAAATAACAGAGTGGCCATCATTCCAAAAAAATCCCAAAGGCAAAATCGTGGATGTGCTGGGTGCGGCAGGCGAAAATGATGCGGAGATCCATTCCATCATGGCAGAGTTTGACCTGCCCTTTAAGTTCGACCCTCATCTGATCAATGCCGCTGAAAAAATCCCTGATGACCTGACAGATGCAGAATACAAAAAAAGAAGGGACATGCGTAAAGTGACTACTTTTACCATAGACCCTGAAGATGCCAAAGACTTTGACGATGCCCTGTCAATCCGTGATCTGGACAATGGCCGGCTCGAAATTGGAATCCATATTGCAGATGTCACCCACTATGTGAGGCCGGGCACCCCTATCGAGGAAGAGGGCTACAGCAGAGCCACTTCCGTGTACCTGGTAGACCGTACCATTCCGATGCTGCCTGAGAGGCTTTCAAATGAGCTTTGTTCCCTAAGACCCCATGAAGATAAACTTTCGTTTTCAGCCATATTTGAGATGGACGAGTCAGGGAAAGTATATAAAGAATGGTTTGGCAGGACGGTGATTCATTCTGACCGTAGATTCGCTTATGAGGATGCCCAGGAGGGGATTGAAACCGGCAAAGGCGATTATGCCAAAGAACTTCAAACCCTCAATGCTATTGCAAAAAAAATGCGGGCAAAGCGGTATCAGGAGGGCGCCATTAATTTTGAAACTACGGAAGTGAAATTTCGGCTTGACGAGAAAGGAAAGCCTCTGGAGGTCATCCCTAAAGTCAGGAAGGATGCTCACAAAATGATTGAAGAGTTCATGCTGCTGGCTAATAAAAAGGTAGCCACTTTCATTTTCAATAAAGGCAAAAATGGTCCTTCGCATCCATTTGTGTACCGCACGCATGATGATCCAGACCCCGAGAAGATTGCAAGCTTCGCGCTATTTGCAGGAAAATTTGGCCATAAGCTAAATCTAAAAGCTTCAATCGCCCACGAGCTCAATCGGCTCATGGAAGAAATAGTTGGGAAGCCTGAAGAAAATGTATTGCAGCAGCTGGGCATACGTTCTATGGCAAAGGCAAAATATACTACCGCTGAAAAAGGCCATTTTGGTTTATCATTTGACCATTATACCCATTTCACCTCCCCTATTCGGAGGTATCCTGACATGATGGTGCACAGGCTTTTGCAGCATTATCTAAATAATGGCGCCCCGGTATCCAAAGAGGAATATGAACCCAAATGCCTGCATTCATCCGAAATGGAAAAGAGGGCTTCTGACGCCGAAAGAGCCTCTATCAAGTACAAACAGGCAGAGTTCATGTCCGACAAGGTTGGGGAGGTCTTTGAGGGTATCATTTCAGGGGTTACCGAATGGGGCATTTTTGTGGAGTTGGTAGAAAACAAATGCGAAGGCATGGTGCGGGTAAGCCAGATGATGGATGATTTCTATGAATTTGATGACCGGAATATGGCAATGGTAGGGCGCCATAATAAAGTTACCTATGGTCTGGGTGAATCGGTTACGGTAAGGGTTACCGGTACCAATCTAAACAAACGTACCGTAGACCTTGAATTCAAAAAAGACTAAAATTATTGTTAGATAATTATCTACACCGCATCTTATGCGACAGTCGGCAAAAAGTTTATTAAAAAAGGTTGAGGACGCCATTGGGAAACTGAAGCTGGGGGAAGAACCGGCTACACTATATGATCCTATTTATTACCTGATGTCACTTGGCGGAAAGCGTCTCAGGCCCCTGCTCACCCTGCTTACCTACAAAATTTTTAAAGATGATTTAACCCCTGCCTTATCCCCGGCCGTTGCCGTAGAGGTATTCCATAATTTCACTTTAATGCATGATGATATTATGGATAATGCCCCATTGAGAAGGGGTAAACCGACGGTTCATGAGCAATGGAATGTCAATATCGGAATCTTATCAGGTGACGCCATGCTGGTACGGGCCTATGAGTTGCTGATGGAAATCCCTGACGAAAAACTGCGCAAGGTTTTAGAAGCTTTTAACTCCTGCGCTATTGCCGTTTGCGAGGGACAGCAAATTGATATGGATTTTGAGTCCATTGACCTTGTCTCCGAAGGCGCTTACCTGGAAATGATCAGAAAAAAAACAGCCGAGCTGCTGGGCTTTAGCACCTGGTTGGGGGCTTATATTGGTGGTGCAAATGAAGCCGACCAAGAAAAATTGCGTGATTTTGGAATCCAGATTGGTATTGGCTTCCAACTGATGGATGATATCCTGGATGTGTATGCAGAAGAATCAAGATTTGGCAAACAGCAAGGCGGAGATATCATTTCCAACAAAAAAACCTATCTTCTGATCAAAGCTCTGGAACTCGCTGAGGGGAAGACCGCCAAAGAATTGAATTCCTGGATTAGTAAAAAGAAATTTGATCCTAAAGAAAAAGTAGAAGCCGTTACCAGGATTTACGATCAACTGGAAATTCGTACCCTTGCTGAAGACAGAATGAATGGCTTCTTCGAAAAGGGATTTCGATATTTAGCAAAAGTGAATGCAGCACCCTTTGCCCGGGGTCAACTCAAACATTTTGCACAGGGCCTGGTCACCAGAGAACAATAAAAAACCCATATTATTCATCCAATTACCGCACCCTATCCACCACTCCCGGTAGATATGCAACCTTCTGCTGGATTTTGTAGTCCTGATATTAAACAACTTGACTATATTAGAATAAAATCCTTAACATCATGAAGTCCACTACCTACCTCCTCTTACTTTTACTGATTATTTCCACGATTCCAGTATTTAGCCAAAGCAAAGTTTATGGTTCCAATGTTGCCGAAAGAGCCAAAGCTGGAGAAGACATCATCGTAGAAAATGCCCACATCAAAGGAGTGGTTAACTTGACCAACTCTGATTCCGAGGATAGGGATGAAGGGTGGTTTGCAAAATTCTGGTCAGGAAAATGGTGGGGCAGTACTAATGTGGATGAAAAGATGATCAATGGAAAACTCGTATTTAAAAATTGTACCTTCGAAGATGATTTTATCGCCTATATCAATGTTGATAATAATAATACCTTCACCGCCTCCTTTAAAAATTCAGTAACATTTATCAACTGTACCTTTAAGGGTGCGGCAGCTTTCAAATATTCGAAGTTTCAAAAGGATGCCAGTTTTTTAAACTCTGTATTCCATCGGGAAGCCAATTTTAAGTATGCCAAGTTTGACAAAGAAAGCGAGTTCACGGGTTGCAATTTTAATGGCAGCGGCAATTTTAAGTATGCCAAATTTGATAGGATTGGATATTTTCAATCAGCCGAATTTAAAAGAGATGCCAATTTTAAATATGCAAAATTATATGAGGGCATCGACTTACGTGGCACGAAAGTAGGCTCAGAGCTCAACATCAAATATGCCAAAATGGGTTCAGAAACACAGACTGCCGGCCTAAAGGTAAAAGGAGGTATTGATGCCAAATACACTAAGGTAGATGGCAAATCCTGGGATACCTTTACCTCAAGATACAATTAAGCCTCTTTTTTTACTTCAAATAATAGTCTTAGCCTACTAAGGTTGCAGCACCTGGTCTATGACATGAATCAAGCCGTTGGAAGCTTCTACCGTAGCTATGATTTTAGCATCGTTGATCAAAACGGTGCCATCCTCACTGATCTTCACCTCAATACTTCTGCTATCTGCGGTGCCAATTTTACGGCCATTGGTAAGATTAGCAGTGGGATATACGCCAATCAAAACGTGATACTCCAAAATATCCCTTAAGGTCCTTTTGTTTTCCGGTTTGGTCAAAGTTTCGAGGGTACCCTCAGGCAAAGCATCAAATGCGGCATTTGTAGGTGCAAATACCGTGAACGGTCCCACGTTGGTCAGGGCATCCACATAGTCGGCAGCCTGCAATGCTGCAACCAGGGTGGTATGGTCTGCAGACCCAACTGCAATTTGCACCACGTTTGGTTTAGAGTCAGCATCCTGGACACCTGATTGACCAACCGTACTTAAAGGCTGTGATTTTTCTGAACTTGCCTGCTCCTGTGAATCAGAAGTACCACAAGCTGACAATATTATAAATACAAAGGCGGATAAAAATAGAGGTAGTCTTAAATTTTTCATGATGGTTGATTTTAAATTTCCTCCACAATTTAATAAAGGATATTTTTATCTTAAATGATTTTAATCATTTTTTATAAATTATTTTCCTCTAAGCAGTGATTAAGAATTAGAATCTTGCCAGCACGGCAGCACCATCCCCTACCTCAATAGCTAACTCCTTCAAGGTTTTGGAGGTAAGCATCACCTTTGTCTGATTTCTTACTTTCAAAAATTCGTCATGAAGTGGACAAGGGTTTGCTGAAGAACATTGATCAAGGCCAAGGCCGCACCCCTCAAAAATGGTGTCTCCATCTATTGCCATGACCACGTCAAAAATAGTTTTGGCTTCATGGTTCTGGTTAGAAAAAAAACCGCCAGTAGGGCCCTTGAAAGAAGCAATGATATTTTTTTTGACCAGTGTTTGCAGAATTTTAGCAGTGAAGGATTGTGGGGCGTTGATGCCTCTGCTGATCTCACTGGGATTGGACTTTCTGCCTTCTAAACTTTGAACCCAAATAAAAATTACCGCTTTTATAGCGTACTGACAGGACTTTGAAAACATGATTACAAATATATAGTCTTAATAAAAAATAACAGATATTAGTTCAAAGTTAAATTTTTCAAAATTAGGATTAACCTTAAGGCCACCAAATTCTGTAAAATAACCCGTTAGCATAAACTAGTAGGGCTTGAAAAAAATATTATCGGATATTTTTGTCTTTTATTATTTATTAGATATATTTGTATCGGACGCTGGCAACATATGTTTTCTAAAACCTGCAAATACGCGATTAACGCCATGGTTTACTTGGCTACCCTTCCTGAGGAGTATAAAAGGGCGGGTTTAAAGGATATTTCGGTTGGAATAAATTCCCCAGAGGCTTTTACAGGTAAGATCCTTCAGGCATTGGTAAAAGCAGATTTATTGGATTCAGCAAAAGGGCCTCATGGGGGATTTTACTTAAAAAAAAATTCGGAAGCTATAACGCTGGCCTCTGTCGTCCAAGCCATTGACGGTGACATGATATTCAATGGTTGTGCTCTTGGCCTGACACAGTGTTCGGAGCAGTACCCCTGCGCCATACACCATAAATATAAAGCAATAAGAGACCATCTTTCCGGTATGCTGATTTCCACCTCCCTGCAAGAGGTGGCTTCAGATATCACGACCGGGGCGGCTTATTTAAAATTAAATAATAAAAGATAAAAGGACCTTAATAACTATGAATACTATATCAAACAATACCATCGGTAACATTGTAGCAGGTAACTTCAGGACTGCTAAAGTCTTCTCAAATTACGGGATTGATTTCTGCTGCGGCGGGGGCATCACCCTTAAGGAAGCTTGTAAAAGAAAAAATATCGACCCACTTGAAATTATCCGGGACATCGAGCAGGTGCTGGAACGCCCAGATGAATTTCGATACATTGATTACAATCTTAGTCAGCTAATAGACCATATTGTAACCAGCCACCACACCTATGTCAACGGGACCATCCCGGCGCTCAAAACCTATCTGGATAAGTTGGTCAGGGTGCACGGGGAAAGACATCCCGAATTAGTTGAAATCAGAGATCAATTTTTTCAGGCTGCTGAGGCACTCAAAGTTCACATGGAAAAGGAGGAACTGGTGCTCTTCCCCTACATCGTTGCGATGGAGTCCTCCAAATCTCAAAACTTTACACTTTCTGAACCTCATTTTGGTCATATTGACAACCCTATCAACGGCATGGAGGATGACCACGAGGCCGAAGGGGAAAGGTTCAGAAAGATTGCCGTCATCAGCAATCAATACACCCCTCCTGCAGACGCTTGCCAGACTTACAAGTTGGCCTTTGCCCTTTTGCAGGAATTTGATAATGATCTGCACTTGCACATACACTTAGAAAACAACATTTTATTTCCCAAAGCAAAAGCATTGTACCAGCAATTCGATTTTTAAGAAATGGATACAGCAGCGGTAAATATTGAAAAACCAGAGGAGGCTCAAAGTACCAGGATCTTTTTTATCAAATGGATGCTTTGGGCCCTGATCTTCTTTTTGATCGCTGCTTTGTTTGGGCTTATGATGCGGTACTTCTTCGTTAATGAAGTGCCTTTTTTTAAATTCAAAAATCTGCTCCATGCACATTCTCATTTAGCATTGCTGGGATGGGGATACATGCTGGTCACGGGATTTTTGGTTTATATATGGGTTAAAAATCCACTTGAAAATAAGGTTTTCCCCCGTTTATTGGGCTGGACCATTTTTGCTGTAGCAGGGATGGGTATCAGCTTTCCTTCACAAGGGTATGGCCTGGTGAGCATCACTTTTTCCACCTTGCATATTCTGGTAAGTTATGTGTTTGCATTTTTCTTCTTAAAAGCTTTGAGGAAACATCCCCCCACTGCCGCAAATAGGCTGGTTCGGTTTGCAGTTATATGGATGCTGGTATCGACCATAGGTTTATGGGCAGTAGGACCGATAGGGCAAATCCTTGGTAAACTCCACCCGATATACTTCATGAGCATCCAGTGGTTTTTACACTTCCAGTTTAATGGTTGGTTTACCTATGCCGTGCTTGGACTTACCATTTACTACCTCAATACCAAGGTTACTCCCATAACCATGAGCAGGAAACAGGAAATATTCCTGCATCTTGCATTGCTTTTAACTTACGCACAAAGCGTAACCTGGAGCACACCTTCAAGCTATTTATTTTACTTAAATTCTGCCGGGGTAATACTCCAGGCCGGAGTTTTTTTCAGCATCCTTTTCCCTGTATTTAGGGCATTACACCATTGGCTCAAAAAGGAACCTCATTGGACCAACCACCTCATCAGGCTTGGTCTTGCCAGCCTGGTGGTAAAAGTCATCATACAATTGGCCGTGGCGATACCTGCTGTAGCCATTATTTCATATACCATAAGAGGCTTTGTAATCGGGTTCATTCACCTGATTATGCTAGGCTTTATTACACTGACCTCAGTAGGACTGCTTACAAAAGCAGGCAGCAATTTTAGTGGGAACCATTCCAGGATTGGATGGTATATGGTTTTGGCAGGATTCCTGGGCTCTGAGCTTCTATTGTTTGGACAGGGAACATTACTATGGCTTGAGCTTGGGTTCCTGCCCCATTATTACCTTTTATTGGTGATCACTTCACTACCTATTCTCCTTGGGCTAGGGGTAGTGGTTTGGGACCAATATTTTCATTTTTTAAAAATCCTTAACCAACAATTTTACCCTACAAAAAACAACAAATCAAACTCTAATAATCACTTAAATTTTAAACCTATGAAACTAACTATGCTAATTACGCTGATCACCGGCGCACTTGTATTTTCAGGATGTGGTGGTGGCGAGTCTACGGAATCAGACAAAACTGAAACCACTGCAAAAAAGCCTGAACCTGATCCACGGGGTGTTGGGGAAATCAAGCATGTAGACCTGACAGATCCCCTTGACGAGGATATGGTAAAAAGAGGTAAAGCCATCGCTGATATGAAATGCACCGCCTGTCATCAGCTTGATGACAAAAGGTTGGTAGGTCCCGGCTTTCAGGGGGTCACCAACCGCAGGAGACCAGAATGGATCATGAACATGATCACCAATGTCGATGTCATGCTCGAAGAAGACCCTGTGGCTAGACAGTTACTGGAAGAATGTCTCACCAGAATGCCCAATCAAAATATTTCTATTGGAGACTCCAGAGATATCCTGGAATACTTAAGGAAGAACGACCAAGAAAGAACGGGCTCCAAAGATGAAGCAGCAAATATTTAATTTTAAACTTAATAAACATGAAAACTAAATTATGGATTTTTGCAATAACGATTGCAGCAACTGCCCTTGTAATTGGCTGTAAGCCAAAGGGCATGGAAACAGCTATTTCCGGAGAAGCCGCCAGTAAGGTGTATGTGCCACCAGGGCAACATGATGAATTTTACAACATTGTTTCCGGAGGGTTTAATGGGCAAATGAGTGTGGTTGGGCTCCCCTCAGGAAGGGTGCTCAAAATTCTGCCGGTCTTTTCAACACACCCGGAAAATGGATATGGGTATTCAGAAGAAACTAAACCCATGCTCAACACTACACATGGATTTGTGCCCTGGGATGATTTGCACCATATTGCTATTTCTACCACCAATGGCGAGCATGATGCCAGGTGGGCATTTGGAAATGGCAATAATACTCCCAGGATTGCCAGAGTGGACCTGACCACATTCACCACCGTGGAGATTATTGAAATACCCAATTCGGCTGGTAATCATTCATCTCCATTCATCACCGAAAATACAGAATACGTTGTAGCGGGTACCCGTTTTAGCGTGCCAATTGGTGATGATGAAGCCCGGGATGTGCCCATCGATACCTATAAAGAAAACTTCAAAGGTTTTATCAGCTTTATCGGGGTAGATCCTGAAAGTGGAGAAATGAACTTAAGCTTTCAGATTGAGGCTCCCCCTTTCAATTTTGATTTGGCTCGTGCAGGTAAGAAAAAGTCTCACGGCTGGTTCTTTTTCTCAACTTACAATACAGAAATGGCCCATACCTTATTAGAGGTAAATGCCTCTCAAAAAGATAAGGACTTTATCATGGCTGTGAACTGGAAAAAGGCTGAGGAATATGTCAAGCAAGGGAAGGCCAAAAAGAAAAAAGCCAAATATGCGCACAACATCATGGATAAGAAAACCCATGTGGCTACCTCCACCATCAAAGAGGATGTATTAGTATTGGACCCCACGGAATTGAAAGACATTGTATACTTCATACCCTGTCCAAAATCCCCACACGGTACCGATACCGATCCAACAGGAGAATATATTATTGGTAGTGGAAAACTTGCGGCAATTATTCCAGTATTTTCTTTTACTAAAATGCTCAAGGCAATAGAAGATGAAGACTTTGAAGGCACCCTTCAGGGGATGCCAGTCCTCCGGTATGAATCAGTATTGCATGGAGAGGTTGAGAAGCCTGGACTGGGTCCGCTCCATACTGAGTTTGATGGTAAGGGGAATGCCTACACTTCAATGTTTGTTTCTTCTGAAATTGTAAAATGGAATATTGAAACCCTTGAAGTACTGGATAGAGTACCAACCTATTATTCTGTTGGCCACCTCTCGATACCCGGAGGGCCTACTGCAAAACCTCATGGCAAGTACATGGTGGCCTATAATAAGATCACCAAAGACCGGTACCTGCCTACGGGTCCTGAGCTTTGCCACTCTGCCCAGCTTTATGATATCTCAGGAGATAAAATGCAGCTGCTTTTAGACTTCCCTACCATTGGGGAGCCCCATTATGCTGAAGCCTTCCCTGCCAGCCTGATTAAGGATAAGCAGGTGAAATTTTACCGGCTTGAAGACAATGCGCACCCTCATGCAATTAAAGGCATCAATGATGCGCGGGTAGAGCGGGATGG
Source organism: Cyclobacteriaceae bacterium (assembly GCA_041749015.1). Lineage (GTDB taxonomy): Bacteria > Bacteroidota > Bacteroidia > Cytophagales > Cyclobacteriaceae > JBGTCD01. The sequence goes on along the minus strand of JBGTCD010000102.1, from coordinate 9,704 downwards.
CAATAAGGTTCATATTTATATGACTACCATCCGGTCTAATTTCAGACCTGATAATATAGAAGGCATCAGGGTTGGTGACGAGGTGTATTTCCATATGACCAACCTTGAGCAGGACTGGGATGTACCTCATGGATTAGCCATAAAAGGTGCCAATACCGCGGAATTGCTGATCATGCCGGGAGAGACCTCCACTCTAAAATGGGTACCCGACCGGGTTGGTATTTTCCCCTTTTATTGTACTGATTTCTGTTCAGCTTTACACCAGGAAATGCAGGGTTATGTAAGAGTTTCTCCTGCAGGAAGTAATGTACCACTTAAGTTTTCCACAGGGGAAAGCAACTAAATCTTAACATCACCGCCAGTCCCTGGATTGGCGGTGATATTCTAACCGAAATGAAAAAAATAAGCCCGTTAAGCAGATTTTTAGTATTGATAGCAGCGCTATTAATGATAACTGCCTACTTCACACCATTATGGCAGATAAGCCTTTGGGCACCCCAATATCCCGAAGGGTTGAATATGAAAATCCACATCGACCGCTTGAGTGGTGACATTGATATTATAAATGGGGTGAACCATTACATAGGGATGAAACATATCAGCGCAGAGATGTTCCCGGAGCTTGAGTTCCTCATTTACATAATAGGCGCCATAATAGTCTTTGGAATCTTTGCTGCTATAATAGCCCGGCGGTGGGCATTATTCACCTTCCTGGGATTATTTCTATTGCTAGGGATTGGCGTTTTGATAGATATGTATCGCTGGGGGTATGACTATGGTCACAATCTTGATCCTACAGCAGCCATCAAAGTACCTGGGATGGCCTATCAACCACCATTAATTGGGTACAAAGAATTGCTCAACTTTCTGGCATATTCCGGACCTGATACAGGCGGCTGGTTTTTGGCAGGATCAGGGCTATTGCTGACATTTGCTGTAATAATTGAATGGCGAAATAGAAAACCTTAAACTATTAAATCTATGAAATTAAAGAATGAACTGATAAGCTTTATTATCATAATTCTACTTGCATCCTGTACTACCGAGCCAAGGGCCATTAAGTATGGTGAAGACATCTGTCACTTTTGCAAAATGCAGCTAATGGATCCAAAATTTGGAGCAGAAATAGTGACGGAAAAGGGAAAAATCTTCATTTTCGATGATGTCAATTGCCTTTTAGAGTTTATGGATTCGGAAGAAGGTAAGGATCTCGAATTAGCCCACATTCTGGTAGCAGACTACCACCAGCCTGATACACTTACCGATGCCACAATTGCTTTTTATTTGAAGTCAAAGAATTTTAAAACGCCTATGGCAAGTCAGATTGTGGCATTCTCAGATTACGAAATCCTGAAAGAATACAAGGCTGAACATGGAGGGATTTACCTGGCCTGGGGAGAGCTGGTTACCCAATTTAAATAGTAACTATCAAACCTTACAATCATGAATAAGACCGGGTGGGTCATTTTTTGGATTATGCTATTTGGCAGCATGGATGCTTTTAGCACGATTATTACATTAAATCCAGGGGAATCTATCCAAGGGGCTGTGGATAAAGCAAAAAGTGGTGATACGTTAATGCTTAATTCAGGCACCTATTTCGAAAATGAAATTACCATCCGCAAGCCCCTGACCATAATAGGAAACGACCATCCGGTGATAGATGGAGAGGGAAAAGGTAACATCATTATTGCGGCATCTGATCATGTCCAAATTATTGGCCTAAAGCTCATCAATACCGGGGCCTCCAACATGGATGACTCTGCAGCTATTAAATTTTTTGATTCCAAAAATTGCCTGATTGAAAACAATATCCTTGATAATACCTTTTTTGGACTCCACTTTTCTAATTCCTCCCACCTGATCATCCGCGGGAACAAAATGACTGCTAAGGCTGAACGAGAATATCAAACCGGAAATGGGATCCACCTTTGGAAATGCAATAATTCCATAATCGAAAACAATTACATCCGTGGCCATAGAGACGGGATCTATCTTGAATTTGTCACCGATACTGAAAGTTTAAATAATACGGTTGAAGGCAATAAGCGCTATGGTCTGCATTTTATGTTTTCTCATGATAATAGCTATATCAAAAACACATTCCGAAAAAATGGTGCCGGTGTTGCCGTTATGTACACCAAAAGGGTCCTGATGAAAGATAATATTTTTGAAGAAAACTGGGGGGCGAGCTCTTACGGGATTCTGCTTAAGGACATCTCCGATAGTGAGGCAACCGGCAATATTTTTCACAAAAATACCATCGGGATTTACATGGAAGGCAGTAGCCGAATTTTGTTTAAAAATAATACCTTCAGGGAAAATGGCTGGGCCCTTAAGCTCATGGCTAGTTGTGATCAAAATACTTTTGAGGCCAATAATTTTATAGGAAACACCTTTGACATTAGTACTAACGGATCGGTAGTACTCAATACTCTCAAGCTTAATTTCTGGGACAAATATCAGGGCTATGACCTTGATAGAGACATGATAGGAGATGTGCCCTACCGCCCTATAAGCATGTATTCCATGATTGTAGAAAAAGTACCTGCTGCTGTCATCCTTTGGCGCAGTTTTCTGGTAGGATTGCTGGACAGTATGGAGCGGGTGATTCCTTCCATCACGCCAGAAAATATGATTGATAACTCCCCAAAAATGAGGCCCTATGATTTCCATAAAAAAAATCAATAAAAGGTTTGGTAAACTGGAAGTGCTCAAGGATTTTGATATTGAGTTTAACCAGGGATTCAGCTATGCCTTAATGGGCCCAAATGGTTCAGGAAAAACCACTCTAATCAAAGCTATCCTGGGCATGGTGATACCTGATAGCGGGGATGTCACCCTTCATGGTACATCCATCAAAGGCAGTTTCAGGTATCGTTCAATCATCGGGTATATGCCTCAGATAGGCCGGTACCCGGGCAATATCAAAATTGGGCAGCTCTTTAAAATGATGCAGGATATGCGGCCCGAAATACAGAATTATGATATGGAACTTGTGGCTGAGTTTGGGCTTAGTGAAATTCTTGAAAAGCCCATGCATACTTTGAGTGGGGGCACCCGCCAAAAAGTGAGTGCGGCCCTGGCCTTTATGTTCTCCCCAGAGATTCTTATTTTGGATGAGCCTACAGCAGGTCTTGACCCAATGGCGGTGGAAACCCTCAAGAAAAAAATAGCCAAAGAGCGGGACAAAAATAAATTAATACTTATCACCTCCCACGTTCTCAGCGACCTGGATGTGCTTACCGACCATGCGATCTATATCAATGAAGGCCGGGTATTTTTCAACGATACCACCGAGCGTTTAAAAGAGATTACTGGCGAAAGAAATTTTTCAACGGCTATAGCAAGGGTCATGGAGTGGAGCATCAATAAAAACACAAAAAAAACTGAACTCATCAATGCTTAAACTTCTAAAATATTCGCTTTACGATATCCTAAAATCAAGGTTTGCCATCCTGTACACATTATTTATGGTTTTGGTAGCCATATCCATTTACCAGGTGAGTGAAGATATGAGTAAGGTTACCTTGAGCCTATTGAATATCATGTTGATGATAGTGCCGCTCATTTCGGCAGTTTATGCTACTACCCATTTCTTCAATAATCTGGAATTTACAGAATTAATGCTGGCCCAGCCTGTGAGGCGAAGGGATGTGTTTTTAAGTCAGGTCATATCCTTGGCCATTATGCTTAGTGGCGCCATTATTATTGGATTTGGAGTGCCTATGCTTATTTGGGGTGCTGATAAAAGTCTGATCATTTTATTGGGTATCGGTGCTTCTCTTTCTATTGTATTTTCAGGCATTGCCTTTTTAGCTTCCGTATATACCCGGGATAAGGCCAAGGCAATAGGAGTCAGTTTATCAATCTGGATTTACTTTGCCTTGATATATGATGGGTTGGTATTGTATCTCATTTACAGCTTCTCCGAATACCCACTTGAGAATACCACCTTAGCTTTAGTTTTTTTAAACCCAATAGATTTGGGCAGGATCATCATGCTGATGCAATTGGATATATCAGCACTAATGGGTTATACCGGAGCTTTTTTCCAGCAGTTTTTTGGCAGTGCCAAAGGTGCGCTGATTTCATCCGGGATATTAATATTGTGGATGTCATGGCCGGTGCTTTTGGCCAGCAGGGCATTCAATAAAAAGGATTTCTAAAACCTTAGGTTAACTCCCTTTCCCCAATGAAAATTCATAATTTTCCGGGGTGCCCCTTACCCGCATATTGAGAAAACGTATCCTTCTGTCCCCTCTTCGGGTTTCTATGGCATCTTCCCTATCAGGATCAATTTCTTCCCGATTTTTTCCTCCAAACAAACTGCGGAAGCCTACCTGAGTGACCAGATTTAGCGGTACCCTGATCAGATAATCCATACTGGTATCCAATGATTGGTTGCCGGATAATTCAATAAACCCGAGGGAGGAATTAATGGTCATTTTGGGAATATGCAGCTTCCCATCTTTTAGAGTCAGGGTATTTTCAAGAGTATCAAAACGGACTCTGCTCAGGTTACGATCATTAAAAAAAGCTGCCATGGCCCTCATGGGACCAAAATCAAGCAATGTGCCATTGGTGATGGTGATCCCAATAGTAGCTTCCCCTTTTTCCACAATGGGTACCAGGTCCGGGTATACGAGCATATGGCTGGAGACACGCCCACTGATCTGCCCTACAATATTATCACTTAGCATGGCATCCTGTCCGAAATTATCAAACTTGAACATCAACTGGTCAATCTCTATGTTGCGGGCAACCATCTCACTTTTAAAATAAATATGCTCAGGGTCAGATCCATTGAGGTAGCCCTTCATGCCAAGTTGACCCCCTGCAATCAGCATATGGAGGGTATCGATATGGATGAAATGATCTGCCCTCATATTTAAATTGCCCTTAAAATCATCAATCCTGATCTTATGATAATTCATCCTTTTGATATCAAGGGTAATGCCGAGGTCAGTAAAAGGAATTATGAAAATATTAAACGAATCCTCGTGATTCACTTCCTTATACGGATCATAATTAGACAATTGATCAAATTCCAGGAAATTAGATCGAAAATGAATTTTATTTTCACGAATCTTTTTGCCCGGATCTTCACCGGTATATAGATGCATGTCAATCATAAAATCACTTGCCCCCAGCTTACCTGAAAACCGGTCTACCATGATGTGCTCATTTTCATAATGAAATTTTCCCTTGAAATCCTCCAGCATTAAAGGGTGCACCTTCATCTTTCCTTCAACTTCATGGATTAAAAGATCTGCCGATGCAAAAGCGGTATCATAATTTAGGACGAGGTCACCATTGACGATCAACTCGCGAAATTCTTCATCCTGATAATCCTCCGGAAGGTAATTGACCCCCTGATAGGTCAGCAAATCATTGAGTCTGAGTTGGTTGGATTTCAGGTTAAATTCGAAATAGGAAGTCCCCTTTTTTACATCCTGAAACCACTTATCGTAATTGACCACCAGCCCTGTAAAATCAAAATCGGACTGGTCAATTTCCCCATGAAAATCCTTGACCCTTAATAAGGTATCGTTGATAAGAATGTCGGCATGAAAATCATGGAAGGCATGGGGGTAATTTTTAAGTTTTGCATATAAATCATCAATGAAAAACTCCCCCTTCGGTAGCGGTGCACCATTAAGCAACTGATTGACACTGGTCTCAAAGGTGAGCTCCGTACTAAAATCACTAATTTCCTCCTCGGTACTATCTGCGAGATTTTTATCAAAAGCCAGGAGCTCTTTGAGGATCAATTTATTGGAGGCGGCTTTAAGATTAATTTTTACAGGTTGCTCCTGTTTGTGAAAAATTGCCGGGAGGTCCGTCAATGATCCTTTCAACAATAAATCAGAACCCCCAGCTTTTACTGTTAATGAATCCAGAACGAGGGTACCTTTTCGCATAGCAGCGTAAAGATTCACATCCCGCAGGGCATAGGGATAATCAGGAAAAGTAAAGCTAAGGTTCTTTACCCTTAGTTCACTATCGATGCCCTCTTTGAGTTTTACCATTTGGTTTTCAGGTAGAGTAAAATCTACCAGCTCCTGAAAATCCATACTCAGGAGGATCTGCCCTTTAATTTTTCGCATCCCTTCAATCCCTAAAAATGCACCTAAAAACTCCAACTGAATGTCGGAATATAATTTTACAGAAATGTGGGGGTCTGCAAGATTTCGAATCAAAATATCTCCGGTGAAAACCCCTTCCTCAGGACGGGCTGTAATATCGGTAAGTCGGAATTCCGTAGTGGTTAGGGAGCGTTCTTCGCCATTGGTATAAAATCCCTTAAATGCTATCTGATCGAGTCTTCTGTTTTCCCTTGGATTGAGGAAGTAAGCATTTTCACATCCAAACTCAATTTCTATGAACGGATTATTGCCACCACCAGCAGGCCCGACAATTACCCCCTGAAAAAAAATCTTCCCTTGATTTTCATACCCTTTTAATACCTCAGCAATTTCATTGGGCACAAAGGCCAAAATTAAATCAAAATCAGGCTTATTCCCTGATACCCTCAGGTCGAGCTCAAAATCATCACTAAAATCCAGGACGCCATCCAGGGCAAATTGTCCATCCTCTAGTGAAAAACCACCCTCTAAAATTCTTAGAATACCTATTTCCGTATCCAATTGAAAGTCTGTTTTCAGATCAAAGGATTTATTCCTAAAAAAGGAAGTGCTATCAGCCTCCACGATGCTCAAGACAAATCTGGAATCAAGGGAAGCGGTAATGATATCATCAGACATATTTAACTTAGACCTGAGATCGTCAAAATCGATAGTAATGACCTGCCCGGTAGATTCATTGAGTTTAACAAAGGCAAGGTTCTGAATGTGTATATCATTAAGGTCCAGGGTGAACGCATCCTCTTCCAGAGATACCTCATCAGATGGATTCGCCATACTACTGGCCACAGCAATATTCATTTCATCATTTTCATCCAGGATGAGATTAAGGCGGGCTTCTTTAGCTTTCACAGCTTTTATATTGTACTTGCCTTTGATAATATCCCAAAAATCAAACCCTACATACAAATCCTGAATTTCATATATCGGAGCCTTTTCCATCCTGTGGTCATCATAAAATTTGACACCCTTGAAATCAATAGATACGTAAGGGAAATTGGCAAAAGGTGCGATATAGCTATCCTCAATGGTAAAATGGCCAACCAGTGTTTCATTAAGGGTGGTAATGGCCGAGGCGGTTATAGCTTTTTGATTTTTATAGAGGATGTAGGGGGCAGTGGCGATCACCAGTATAATGGATACCAGGAGAAAGGCTACAATCCAATAAACTCTCTTCTTGCGTGCTACTGCCATAAGCCAGACTAACCAAGTTGATCAGGAAATATAAAATTAAATAAAAATATTGAGTATCAATGAAAACTAAGGTCTTCCCTTCACCAGCACTTAGATTTGGAAATCACCTATAAATTCAGGGATTCAAAAATCACCTGTTAACATTATTAATTAAGGATTGCAAACGATTGCGGAAATTTTTTCAATAATTTTGACAAGTTCTTTTGACTTTTAAACTTGGAGTATTTACTTTTAAACAAGATTAAGTGTAATTTTTGTGCAATTGCAGTTAATTACTCACTTTCCTGTTTGGTGATATTAAGGTGTAATTAATTTCGTAGTTTAGGTTAATTGTCCAAAAACAATCTTAAATGCTGGTTTCTTCAACCGGCATTTTTTTATTCTTTAATTATCTTGTAGAAATTTCTAGGCTTATTATTTGGATTGCACGGTTTTTGCTATAAAAGTCTTTTAAGTTTTGGATTTGCAAGGTAGAGTTAACATTTTTGTATCTTGGTATTTAATGCCCCATGCTGAAATATTGTACAATCATAGCACTCATTGCTCTGGGTTTTCTTTCCTCCTGTGAAGAGGACAAAGTGCCTGGCGATTTCACCCATCGTAATCGGCTGTTTATCATCCATGTGTTAGATGAGAATACTGGTGACAACATGATCAGTCCTGATGGCCCCTACTTGCCTGGTTCTGTTTCTATGCGGTACATCATTTCCCAGGGTTTTAATGCCAGTATTCCGCTGATTCAGGATGGGGAACTTGGGCATGGTTTTATGCCTACATACTTCAGAGAAGATTTTTTCCAATTTGGTGTGAGATTGGGGCCGCTAAGAGAAGAAATCTTTCAAATCAGCTATGACCCTACCCGGTCAGTCACCGAATTTACTTATAACAATACGGTTTTCAAAGAAGTCACTACCTGGGGTACGCAGGATACTATCAGAGTACAATTAGCCATCAACCCCAATGAATGTGAGGCATTAAATTGGGTGACGGTAATGGTAGAAGCCCCTGAAGGCACTGATCCTGAAGCCGAAATTGCCATGATAGGTACCATGACCAATTGGTATTACAGCTCTGATTATGTCCTTCAAAATTCGGAAGGAATTTATTCAGGGTGCTTCCCTCTGAGTACCAGTGATGAGTTTTATTTTACCCGAGACGGGAATCCCGAAATTTTTGAAGTGGATGGGTCTTGTGATCAGGCCTCTCACACTTATACTTCCGATCAAGGCGGGGAATTCTCTATTGTCTTAAAATATTGGTCAGATGAAATGGTGAGTGTGCATGTCACCCCAACTTCAAGCACCCCACCCGGGTCAGAAATCGCCATCTTGAGGCTCGCTACACAATGGCAATATGATCCTAAATGGGTACTTGAATTTGCTGAAGGTGTTTACCATGGCTGTTTTCCTTTAAAGGATGGTAATTTTTTCTATTTTATCAGAGGAGGCAACACAGAAAAATATGAAGCCACTGATGAATGTGGTGAAATAGTCCGCATATATTCTGATAGTGCCGGTCAGGAAGTCCACTATGAAATCTCAAAATGGATCGATTTGGATTGCTGATCAATTAGGGATTCCGGCCTTGGATTATCCAATCCCTAAATTTCCTAAACTCTTAAAAAATACCTAAATTCATGGCATAAACTGAATCGCCATGGCTATCAAAAGACCCTTCAACCTTTGGAAATGGATTGATGAAAATAAAGACATTCTCAAGCCTCCGGTAGGGAATAAAAATCTCTATGCAGACGCAGGAGATTATATCGTGATGATCGTGGGCGGCCCCAATGCCCGTAAAGATTACCATTATAATGAAACTGAAGAATTGTTCTTTCAACTCAAAGGTGATATTACCGTAACCATCCAGGAAGAAGGTAAAGCGGTGACAGTGCCCATCAAAGAGGGGGAAATGTATCTGCATCCGGCACGGGTACCCCACTTGCCTGCCAGGCCTGCAGACTCGGTAGGCCTGGTAATCGAAAGAAAGCGTGAGAAGCATCACCAGGATGGCCTTATTTGGTTTTGTGAAAACTGTAACCATAAGCTTCATGAGACCTACTTCCCCTTGACCAATATCGAAAAGGACTTTCTGCCACGGTTCAGGGAGTTTTACCAATCAGAAGCCATGCGCACCTGCAACAACTGCGGTACGGTGATGGATATTCCCCGAACGGACGTTCCCCGAACGGAGGTTCCCGGAATAGAGGTTCCCGGAAGCCCTGCGCCAGATAAGCACGAGGAATTTAAATAGTGAATGGCAATGCCAATAGTGCAGGCATTGTATAAAATAATGTGTGGCTGTCGTATATCTGACATTCAGGCTAATATTTCAATAATAACTTAGAGCGACTGAATACTGCTT
>JBGTCD010000101.1:0-2336 GCA_041749015.1 Cyclobacteriaceae bacterium | reverse complement strand
TTGGTAAAAAGGATAAATGTCAGCCCTTAATACCAGGAGGAAACAATGGAGAATTAGGATCATCAACTTCTAAGGCTCTTTTTTAGATAAAAAAATAAACAAATGAAAATACCTGCATTGATATTCGGATTGATCATTACAGCGCACTTGGCGTCTGGTCAGGAATTGAGAGATGCTGATCTCAAGCACTGGGAGCTAAAAAAGAAGCAACTTACTAATTTGAAGGAGGCATATCAGGATTCATTAAATCGTATTGATGATGCCATAAAAGAGATTACTTCCAGACAAATCAGGGAAGGCACCAGGAAGGTACTGGCAAAGATCCGATCAAGAGCAAGGGTATATAAAGACTCCGAAAGCCAGGAAGTGATTGGGTATTTTGAACCCAATACCTATGTCATGTTGATTAGCTATGAGGATTTTAGGTATTTGGCTGAGTTTGGCGGTCTCTTAGGGTATGTTAAAGATGTGGACATCCAGAAAGATAAGGAGGTAAAGCATTTTACCGAAATCATGGAGGCTAAAGAAAAAACTTTAAAATCTGCTATGACTGATGCTTATGTGGCCGGTTGGAAAGGAGATAAAGCAGAAAGAGATATCCAATCTCAAAAGCAGCGTGAGTCCCTGATCAAAGAAAAATTTGGATCGCGGTATGGCACTGAAGTCATCAGTAAAATCATCAACAGGGAGATATGGGTTGGAATGAGCGATGAAATGGCTGTCTATAGCCTGGGTAAGCCGATAAAGATTATAACTACCATCAACAGGCAAGGCAGCAAGGAGGATTGGCAATTTGAGGCAATGACCCTGAGTTTTCAAAATGGGTTATTGAAAGAATTCAAAACCGTTAAATAATTTTGGGAATCACCTTCAGAGTATGATCCGACATATCCCTGGTGATATTGAGGTGGGTGACCATCCTGATTCTGCCAGGGCCAAATCCCAATGCCCTGATACCATGCTTTTGCAAGCCATTTAATACCACCTCAACCCTTTCGGTTTCAAAAATAATGATATTGGTCTCTATCGGATGGACCATTCGCACCCATTCCTGGCGGGCCAGGATCCCCCCAATTATCCTGGCTTGCTCATGGTCCTGTGCCAGTCGGTCGATATGATTATCGAGGGCATAAATCCCTGCGGCTGCCAGCATCCCGGCTTGCCGCATACCCCCTCCCATAATCTTGCGCAAGCGCAAGGCTCTACGGGAATATTCTTTTTTATAGAGCAGTACCGATCCTACAGGTGCTCCCAGCCCTTTAGACAGGCATACCGATAGGGAGTCAAGGTGTGGGCCGATCTGGTCCGGTGATTCCCCAGTTGCCACCAGTGCATTGAATACTCTTGCCCCATCCATATGCAATAAAAGTCCACGCTCTTTGCAGGTCCTGGCGATAGCCTGGATCTCTGATCCATGATAGCAAGACCCTCCTGCGCTGTTGACAGTATTTTCCAGTACCACAAGTCTGGATGGGGGCGCGTGGATATCGTCAGGATTGATGGCGCCTTCGATTTCGCTGACACTAATCCTGCCCCTGTCCCCTTTCAACAATTTAAAAGAGATGCCAGAATTGCCCGGGGCACCACCACCCTCATATTTATAAACATGAGACCCTTCATAGGCGATCACCTCATCACAAGGGCGGGTATGCATCCGGATGGCGATTTGGTTGGCCATAGTCCCCGAAGGACAAAACAAGGCCCCATCCATATTGAAAATTTTAGCAATTTTTTCCTCCAGAGCCTTAATAGTAGGGTCTTCCCCAAATACATCATCACCAAGAGGCGCATTCATCATGGCCTCCTTCATGCCTGGAGTTGGTAGTGTCAATGTATCACTCCGGAAGTCAACATCCATTTCACCTAAATTTATTTTTTTTCTCAATATTCTCAGCTTCACCTAATCTGTTTAAAGCATCCTGATACAATGGTAATTGTACTTCAAAGGTGGTACCTATGCCCTTTTTGCTGGTAACCAAAATATTCCCTCCAAGGAGATCAGCATATTTTTTAGCAATGGAAAGCCCCAGTCCACTGCCTTCATATTCCCGATTTTGCCCACCCTTCTCCTGCATAAATGATTGGAAAATCTGAGGTAAAAAATGTTCTGATATCCCTACTCCTGTATCCTGAATAAAAATGCTTACAAAGTTTTTTCTGCGACTTTCGGGCTTGATGGAAATGGTAACGCCACCTTCTTCTGTAAACTTCAGCGCGTTGCCAATGATGTTGTTAAACACCTGATGTAACATGGCCTCATCGCCAAGGCAGTAAACAGGTGTGCCGGGCTTTTCTAATAATAATGCCAGGTTTTTAGTTTCCGAAATCCCAGAGAG
>JBGTCD010000100.1:0-11051 GCA_041749015.1 Cyclobacteriaceae bacterium | reverse complement strand
TTCTCAAGGTATTTCTTAATATGATTTCTAATTGGAGTCCAATTGCTTGTCATATAGTTACATTCTATTGCAATTCTTTTCTCAATAGAATTAGTGAATTCATAATAGTTGGTCGTTGTATAAAGCTCGAAGCCTATGTATTGTGCCCACTTTTCAATGTCTAAACGATAGTTACTATATGTCATAATACTAATGAACTCACAAGGATAAAGCTCTATGTACTTTTTGGCAATACCTCCTACGTACTCACTAATAGCTCCATCCGATAGGTTCAGAACTTGATTAAACACAAAAAAATAAAATGGTCTGATTTCGGAATTTTTTGTTAGTAGACTACCTATAAAAGCAAAGGTTTCCTCATCATCATAAATTGCATATTGTCCTTTGTAAAACAACTTTGCGGTTTCGTTAATGTCATTGTGCTTAAGGTAAAAGTCAATTGGTTTAGATGCAATTTGATCGAGAAATATTTTATTAGTAAATAAAGGATTTTGCAAAGGGTCATTTTTGTCAGCTATATTTTGACTATAGAGTCCATTTAAAGTAAATAGCAATATGATTGCAAAAATAAATTTCATTTCATTTGATAGGCACCAACATCCGAATATTAAAACCGCCATGTCGCTTATAAATATAAAATTTAAAGCCCCTTCTTATTATTAACCTCTAGTTGCTTCTTAAAACAAGTTAAATATATAAGAGATAAGTGATGCATCCTAATCCCTCCATCAATCTACCTATCAGATCATCAGGCATTTACAGGAACCGCCAGGACAGAGAATTTTTTTTTACTCTAGTCATTTCAATATGAATTTTAGATTTTGAGATTTATAGTAACTTAAAGGCAAACACCCACGATAGTCTCTTGAGTCAATCATTCCCATAACTATTCCACTCTCAAAGAGAATCCAAACGCCTCCATAATTCATATTACCACAACCCTTTGCTCTTGGTTTGCCACATACCTTAACAACTTCTTCTGGTGTCATGCCAATGCGCACGTTTGCAACTGCTGTGTTTGTTGCATCTTTCATTTTCTGCTCGATTTCTTCTATTTCTGATAACAGCCGCTTTTCCTGGGCTTGGTTAGAGGCCAATTGCTTCTTCGATTCGATTAATTGCTGATTCAGCCCAATCAATGATGTTTGGGTAGAATCGATTTTCTTTTGTTGAACCACCAGTTGCTCCTTAAGCTCAGAAAGCTCACTATTTTTCAGGATGAGTTCATTATTTGAGCTCTGCAGCAAAATCTTCAAACTATCAATTGCTTTGCTGCTATTTCTTAAGGAGAGCGTTTGGTTAATCCTCCGCACTACTTCTTCAGGGTCGGCTACTACTTCGGCTTTTATGTAGTATTCGTATCCATCCCAGCGCTCTTCCAGTATCTTGGTTTCTGTGGTGCCGGTACTCAAAGTCTTAATTTCATTGGTGAAGAAATCCTTGGTTATTACGCCATTCTCTTCTTTTACAACATGGTTGACATAACTCTCAACGTAGATTCCTAACTCTTCAATCAACAGGGCTTTTACCTCAGTTAAAGCCTTTTGTCGGGAAGTAACTTTACTGTCCGTTTCACCTGCTTTGTAATAATATTCTCTGATGAATGCTTTGTTTTGTGCTGCTATGTTTTGCAAAAACAATAGCACAATTATAAAAACAAGCAAGTACCTCAATGAAAATTTTGACTTCATATCTGAATCATTGGTTTAATTCATCACTTAGACCATAAACAAACCTATTTTTAAGCCTACAAATGCTTCTTAAAACAAGTTAAATATATAAGGGATAAACAATATATCCTAATCCCTCCATCACACCCCTTCCAGATTATCAGGCATTTAAGATCCATTATTCCCCGGCATTTTGAACCACCAAAAAGCCATCTGTAAATTTATATTTGCGAATAGCCGGTGGTTGTCTTAATTTCCATCATAAATAATCCCCATCGCCATGATCAAAAATATGCTATTGCCCCTCCTGTTTTTTGTGCTGATACTGCCCTGCACCGCCCAGACCGCGTATCAAACACCCCCAAAACCCATCGAAGACCTGGTGAATGCCCCGCAGACCCCGCTCGTCAGCGTCAATAATGCCGGCGACTGGGCCCTGCTCCTCGAAAGGCCCAGCTACCCCTCCATCGTGGAGGTGGCCCAGCCGGAGCTCCGCCTCGCAGGGATGCGAATCAATCCTGCCAATAATGGCTCCAGCAGAGGCTTCAGCTATAACGGCCTCCTCTTCAAGAGCACAGACGGTAAAAAAGAGGTGCGCGTGGAAGTGCTTCCGCAAAATCCGGTCATCCAAAACATCTCCTGGTCACCGGATGGGAAGCAGATCGCCTTCACCATGACTCATCCTGAAGGCATCGCCTTATACACCGCCTCCATCGCAGAACCCAGGGCCAAAAAACTGACAGCACCAGTCCTGAACGATACCTTCTGGGGCAATCCCTATGAATGGCATCCTGATAATAAGCGGATCATGTTCATGGCAGTGCCTGCGGACAGAGGTCCGGCACCAGTAGCACCCATCGCACCGGAAGGCCCTGTGATCCAGGAAAACCGCGGGAAGGTAGCGCCCAGCAGGACTTACCAGGACCTACTAGCCAATGCCTATGATGAAGCGCTTTTTGACCATTATTTTCTCTCAGAAGTCATGGTCGCCGACCTGAATGGGAACAACAACTCCCTCGGTGTGAAGGGCACCATCAGGAGCGTCAGCATTGCACCCGGAGGCGGGTATTTTATGGTCCAGTCGGTGAATAAGCCATACTCCTACCTGGTGCCGGCTTCCAGATTTCCGCTGGATGTGGCCATCCATGACCTTTCAGGAAAATTAGTTAAAAAAGTCGCGTCCCTCCCACTGATTGAGGAGCTGCCCAAAGGATTCGGTGCTACCTGGGAAGGGCCCCGGTCCTTTACCTGGAGGGCAGATAAGCCCGCCACCCTCTACTGGGTAGAAGCCCAGGATGGTGGAGACCCTGCTGTAGAAGCAGCCATCCGCGACCGGATGTATTACCTCCCGGCACCATTTGAGGGGGCAGCCCGTCCGGGCATTGAGCTCAAGCTCCGATATGCGGGCGTTACCTGGGGTGATGACAACATGGCCATTGCCTACGAGACTTGGTTTAATACCCGTCAGGCCATTACCAGCACCTTCAAACCAGAAGATGCAAAGTCTAAAAAAGTGCTCTTTGACCGATCTTACGAAGACCGGTACAACGACCCGGGGAATTTTGTGACTACCGACAATCAATATGGCAAAAACGTCCTCCTCATGCTGAACAAGGGCAGAAAACTCTTGCTTACCGGGCAGGGCGCCTCTCCTGAAGGCAACCGCCCCTTTATCGACGAGATGGATATGCGCTCCATGAAGGCCAAAAGATTATGGCAGTCGGAGGCACCCTATTATGAGTCACCAGTCAGTATCATCGACCCTGCAAAGGGGCTGGTCATTACCCGCCGGGAGTCAGAGGAGGCCGTACCCAACTACTTTGTTAGAAATCTTAAAAATGGCAATATCACGCCTTTTACGGCATTTGAAGATCCGTATCCAGGGCTCAGGGGTGTCACCAAGGAGGTGATACAGTTTGAGAGGGAAGACGGGCTCCCCCTATCGGGTAACTTGTATCTGCCGGCAGGATATAAGAAGGAAGACGGCCCTTTGCCGGTATTTATGTGGGCCTATCCCCGGGAATATAAAAGCATGGATGCCGCAGGGCAGATCTCAGGATCACCCCATGAGTTCATCAGATTGAGCTGGGGGTCACCGATTTATTGGGTTTCCAGGGGCTATGCGGTATTTGATGCCGTGAGCATGCCCATCGTAGGCGAGGGTGATGAGGAGCCTAATGATACCTTCATAGAACAGGTGCGGATGAATGCCCGTGCAGCCATCAAGATACTCGAAGATATGGGAGTGGGTGATCCGATGCGGATCGGTGTAGGTGGCCACAGTTACGGGGCCTTCATGACCGCCAACCTATTGGCCCATACGAACCTCTTTGCAGCGGGTATTGCCAGGAGCGGGGCCTATAACCGTACGCTGACGCCTTTTGGTTTTCAATATGAGCAAAGGACCTACTGGGAATCTCCCGAGGTGTATAATAACATGTCGCCCTTTATGCATGCTGAAAAAGTAAAGACCCCTATCCTGCTCATCCATGGTGAAGCAGACAATAATTCCGGGACCTTCCCGATCCAAAGCGAGCGGTATTACAACGCCCTGAAGGGCCATGGCGCTACCACCAGGCTGGTGATGTTGCCACACGAAAGCCATGGGTACCGGGCCATGGAATCGGTGCTGCACATGTTTTGGGAAATGGATAACTGGTTGGAGGAATTTGTAAAAAATCGCAAAATAGAAGGCGCCTCCACCAAATAATACGCAAACATAGGAGTCAAAGTCGACAGTGTTAAGGTCATAGTCAAAGTTTTCAGTCCACAATATTCAGTATGCAGTTAATAGATGCCACATTAGTCAAGGTCAGGGTCATGATCGAGTTTCCATGATTTTGAAAATTTCGCAATTTTTAATTCCTTAACTGTTTAATGATTTTATTGGCCAAAAATAAACTCACCATGACAGGCACCATTTTATTTCGACATTGCATCCTTCTTTCCCTTATTTTGCCGGCTGTTCTATTTTCCTGTGAACCTGCGAAGGAAGAAGCGCCATCCCCTCCCAACATCATCTACATCATGACCGATGACCACGCTTACCAGGCCATCAGCGCCTACAGTGACAAGCTGATGCAGACCCCTAATATCGACCGCATTGCCAAAGAGGGGGCTTTGTTTACCCGCGCTACTGTGACCAATTCGATTTGTGCACCCAGCAGGGCGGTGTTACTTACCGGTAAACATTCCTTTGTCAATGGCAAAATCGATAATAAAGAGGACTTTGATTGGGATCAGGATAACTTCCCCAAGTTGCTTCAGGCTAATGGCTACCAAACCGCCATGATCGGAAAAATACATATGGATGGGATTCCTCAGGGTTTTGACTTCTCTATGGTGCTGCCCGGGCAGGGTCATTATTACAATCCTGATTTTCTGATTGATGGGGCGGTGGTTACCAAAGAGGGGTACGTGACCGATATCATCACCGATACTACCCTGGATTGGTTGCAAAACACCAGGGATCCCAATAAGCCTTTTTGTGTGCTATACCACCACAAGGCCCCACACAGGGAGTGGGAACCCGCAGAGCGGCATTACAAGGCGTTCACTAAAAAAGTGTTTGAGGAACCATCTACCCTATTCGACGACTTCGAGGGCCGGGGCACAGCGGCCACAGCGGCTGAAATGAACATCCTCAGGCATATGAACTGGGCGGGTGATTCTAAGCTTTATCCCGAAACCATTGAAAAGCTGGGCATTAGCCCAACGGTGGTGAGACCCAACAATATTAGCTGGGACCTGGAAGCCTTTGAAAGGACCATTGGCAGGATGAACTCGGCGCAGCGAGCATCCTGGGATGCGGTATATGGCCCCATCAATGAACAGTTCATCGGGGAATACCCCAATATGAGTGAGGAGGATTTGATGAGATGGCGATTTCAGCGGTATATGCAGGATTACCTGGGAACCATTGCCGCAGTAGACGAGGGGATTGGCAAAGTGCTGGATTATTTGGATGCTTCCGGATTGGCTGAAAATACCATCGTGGTGTACACTTCAGACCAGGGCTTCTACCTGGGGGAGCATGGCTGGTTTGATAAGCGCTTTATGTATGAGGAGTCCTTCCGTACCCCATTGATGATTAGGTTTCCCAGGGAAATTGAGCCGGGTACGGTAATCAATGCCCTGGTGCAGAACTTAGACTTTGCTCCCACCTTCCTGGATTATGCAGGCGTAGCAGTGCCGGAGGATATGCAAGGGGAGTCCTTCAGACTGCTGATGAGTGGGGAAAGCGATGATTGGAGAGATGCCGTTTATTATACTTACTACGAGTACCCCTCTGTGCATATGGTAAAACGCCATTATGGGGTGGCCACGGACCGCTATAAGCTCATGCATTTTTACTATGATATCGACGAATGGGAGCTCTATGATTTGCAGGAGGACCCGCAAGAGCTGAAAAATGTATATGATGACCCTTCCTATGAAGCGGTAAAGAAGGATATGCATGCCAGGCTGGAGGGGGTGCGCAGGCACTATGGGGATTCCGACGAACTGAACCGAAAATTTATTGACCGGCACCTGAGCCGCAGTAGTCAGTAATCAGTATTTAGTTCTCAAACCGAAGGTTTTCCCTTCAACTCCTGCATCTGACTTTTGAGCTCCATCACCATGGCCGCCAACTCATCCACATTGGATTTGCCGCTGCCTTTATTCCCATCCGGAAAACTCACGCTGATAAAAGCTTTGGCCTCCCAGGCCTCCATCACATCCTGGGCTTCCACCTGGAATGGCGCATAGGCCGTATTATCCGATACTAAAAATAGTTTGCCGGAATCCTCGAGGTAGTCAAAAACCCTTTTATACACCACCCCTTCTTTTTTGGTGACCAGCACATAGGTTTTGCCATTTTTGATGTTTTTGAGATGGTCCAGATAGGTGCCGATGATGATGGTGCCCGGCTCGATTGGCAGCATAGAATCGCCGCTGATCTCAAAAGCCCGATAGGTGCCATCATCCGCCAGCATGGGCAATCGGAATCTGGGTAATTCCCGAATGTACTCCGGATCTGCGAACCCGTTCAGGTATCCTGCAGCAGCTTTTTGTGGAACCAATTCGATAAACTCCCTATTGGTTTCATCTACAGAAACTGCCAGTACAGTATTTCCTCGTTCATACGGAGATTGCCTAAGCTCTGAGGGCCGCATCCGGCTGCAGTCCCTTCCGATGAGGTTGTCGACCGAAACCTCAAATAACCGGGCCATCTTCTGAAGGTTGCTCAGCCGGGGATCGGCCCGCCCCTCCTCATAGGCGCCTAGTAAAGATCTTTTGATCTGAAGTTTCTGGGCAAGCTGCTCCTGGGTCATTCCAAGATGCTTGCGAAAAAATTTAATGTTTTCTGCTACCATGATCAGGAAAGGTAAATCAACGGAAAAATATCAGGTTTTGACCTGGTTTCCAATGAAAATAAATGTCTGTTTTTCTGAAAAAAGACACCATCCCCATTTTCGAAATAACCAAAAATCTCTCGCACCACTGATTCTACCGTTCGGTGTGGCTCTGCCAGGCAGTACCCATAGCAGGCAGGTCTGTTGGCACCGGCAGCCATTTCAAAACGGACCTGACACATGCCGGAAGGTAATTTTTTGGACTTGATCTTTAATGGGACTTCCATAAATACTAATTTAGTTAGTATAAAACATCTAAAGTAAACAATAGTTTAAACTTACTAATTATTTTAGTATTTTACAAAAGTGGGCTTGTTTTTTTAAATCAAAATTAGTTGTGGGTTTCTTCTACGTATTCAAGAATATCAGCAGGCTGACAGTTGAGTGCCTTACAAATAGCTTCTAAGGTGCTGAAACGAATGGCTTTTGCTTTCCCCGTTTTTAAAATGGAAAGGTTAGAAAGTGTTAGCTCAACTTTTTCTGACAGCTCATTAAGCGACATTTTCCGCTTTGCCATCATTACATCTAAGTTTACAATGATTGGCATGGCTTATACTGTTAAATCGTTTTCGTTTTGAATTTCTACTCCTTTTTTGAAAATAGTCGCAATAATATAGATTACAGCCCCCATCAAAATAAATGCCTGACTGTCTACCCAAAACTGACTTAGTTTATCTATTTCATAACCGTGATGTGTCAAATTTTTTGCGGATTGTCTTGCTATGAAACTCAAAATTCCAATTGAAAAAGTATAATAGCTGATTTGGATAATTTTTTTGGCTACAAAACCGCTAAATGGCTTTGACAAATCTAATTTGTATAGTAACTCTATCACAATATAGAAGAGCATTGCCTTTAATACTGAAATGAACATTACAAAACTATACATACTGAAATAAGCCCATTGGCTTTGTTCATACATACTGCTTAAATCAAGCTTTTGGTAAAGATTACTCACCATTTCCGGCTTAAATACACTAGATACAAAGTTTACAATCAAGCCACCTGCTTCAATGCACAAGCCGACAAAAATGACCCATGCTACAATATGCAAGCCTTTAAATACGAAGTTGTTTGTTTTTGACATCATTGATAAAATTTAAATTGATGTCACAAACATAATAAATATTTATTGTTATTCAATAAATAAATACCCTTATTCAAAAAATAAATTTTTAGGGTCAAAAAGCAAAAGCCCTTTAAGGTTTTTAGGATCGGTCAGGATACCATAATCAAATCATGTCGCCGATTGACGGTTGATCCAGGATAAAACCTTACCGGGATTTTTCCAGCTCTTAAGTTTTCGCTCTAGTCCTACCGCCTCAGATCTTGTAGAAAATATACTGTAGTGTAATAATACCCAAGGGCAATAAGGCTTAGTGCTGCCATGGTCACCATTATTATGGCGCAATAATTGATCTTCCAAATTGTTGGTCTGACCCCTCCTTATTTTTACAAAATATAATTTATTTCAACCCATGATTGGTATTATCTACTATGGTATTCTATATTTGCACTTCGTTTTGCAAATGAGCAAATCAGGGATTCTATTAACCGAACTTTTTGTTGGTATTTAATAGGGTTCACAGGGGTTTCCAATTTGATTGGGTTCCCGCGATTAAAATAATGAAGGATCCATACGGGATGCTCAAAAAACCCAAGACTGGAGAGGTGGGTGAGTGGCTGAAACCAGCAGTTTGCTAAACTGCCGTACCTTCACAGGTACCGGGGGTTCGAATCCCCCTCTCTCCGCCAGGCTGCTCCTTAAGGTCCGTTTGGTCGATCATTTTCATTGAAATAAATATTCTCAGGAAAATAAACAGGGAGCAATACATTAGGTATCGGATAGGATGCCTCAGGTTTGTTTTCATCTGTAGAAATAAATATTGGTGGTAATTGCCATCAAAAAGGCAATTAAAGCGCGAAGCATACGGTTAGCGCAGGTTTGGTTCCATAGCTCAACTGGATAGAGCAACTGCCTTCTAAGCAGTAGGTTCCAGGTTCGAGTCCTGGTGGAATCACAAGTAATAAGTTCGGGGTGTAGCGCAGTCCGGTTAGCGTACCTGGTTTGGGACCAGGGGGTCGCAGGTTCGAATCCTGCCACCCCGACATTAAAAAGCCTGATACGAAAGTATCGGGCTTTTTTATTTGGCTTTCAAGCCAAGCTTGTTTGTGCGCAGATAGTCAAACAAAAATGGCTTCTGAACAAAGTGAAGAAGGCTTTTTATTGTAACCCCTCCACCAAGGATCACCATAGGTAATCCTGCCACCCCGACTAATACTAAAAGCCCCCTGGGGCTTTTTTTTATGTCCGAATATTACACATGTGTATTTCGGTCAGAGTTTAATGGCCGGCTATATATCGGCTTCGGTATGCTCCTTTCCAAACCAAAACCTATATTTGCAGTTGAAATACAATTATGGAGTTCATCTACGGACATAGCACCTTTATTACAATAGCGATCATAATATTTTGCACCCTGTATATCAGTTATATTGTCAGGGTGATCAGGGCCCAAAGGGTACTCGGCGGCTCTTGGGCCAACCTCCTCTTCAAACTAATTGTCAGGGGTCTGGTCCTCGCACTGTTGATGGTGGCTTTGATGGGGCCGTCATTCGGTCCGGCCACCAAGGAGCTAAAAGCTGAAGGGAAGGATATATTCTTTCTTGTAGACCTGTCTAAATCTATGGATGCCTTTGACATCCCTCCTACCCGGCTGGAAAAAATGAAATTCGAGCTGAAAAATATGGTGAACGCCTTTGCTACCGACAGGTCCGGCCTGATCATATTTGGGTCAGAGGCCTTCATGCAGTGCCCGCTCACCTATGATAATGGCGCGATGAACCTCTTTATCGAATCACTCAACACGGACCTGGTACCTGGTGGCGGTACTGATTTTGGACCGCCTATTTTAATGGCAGTGGAAAAACTGAGTACCGATATTGAGTCCGGGGAATCGTCCAAATCAAAAATAATCGTGCTCATCTCTGATGGCGAAGACTTTGGTGAGGGCACAGAGGCAGCTATTGACTTTCTTAAGAAAAGTGGTATATCCTTATTCACCCTGGGCATAGGCACCCTCCAGGGTAGTAAAATCCGTGAGGGGAGTGGGTTTAGGAAAGACAGAGAGGGCCGTGAAATTATCAGCCGGTTAGATCCCGAACAATTAAAAAAAATGGCCGCGAATACGAATGGAAAATATTTTGAAATCAATGCCACCACTAATGACATCAATAGGCTTATCAATACCATCAAGCAGCTGGAAGGAATATCCCGGGATGTCAAGCAGGTAGATACCACAGCCAACAAATATTTTTATTTTCTGATGGCAGCTTTGGGGTTGATTGCATTAGATTTAATGACCTCTGTAAAACTCGTTAAAATATAATTCGTATTCCATTTTTGATACCGAACTTTATGCCACTTATATTCCTTTTGTATTTGAATCGTTAATAGGGTTGAATTTAGATATGAGCTTCCAATCATTATTTCTGATACTAACATTTTTGGCTGCTGCCAATCCAATCAATGATTTTAATAAAATCGCCAAGGCAAACGCCTTAAAGAAAGAAGCCAAAGAAGCCTATAATCAAGGTGACTTTGAAATAGCTGCCAATAAATGGCAATACCTGCTGGATTCCATGCAAATGGATGATGATAAAATCAGACTGAACCTTGCCAACGCTAAATTTAACCTGGGCAATCAGGAAGCAGCAATCCAGGGTTATAATCAACTGACTCATTCAAAAGACCGCTCCATCAGTTCTGTAGCCCATCAACAGTTAGGCATTAACACCCACAAAGAAAAACAATATGAGAAGGCACTGGATCATTTCAAAAAATCACTGAAGGCTGACCCAACCAATGAAGCATCGCGATACAACTATGAACTGCTAAAAAAACTCCTCAAAGACCAGGAAGAGGAGCAGGACAAGGATGACCAAAACGATCAAGACCAAGATCAAGATCAGGATCAGAATGATC
>JBGTCD010000099.1:0-1561 GCA_041749015.1 Cyclobacteriaceae bacterium | reverse complement strand
AGGGTTTCTGCCATTAGCTATAGAATTAACATTTTGAGCTAATGAGTAACTTAGTTCCGGATAATATCTATTTGTAAATGTACCGACGTCCAGAATGAAGCCACCATAATCTCCTCCAATGGTATGGGCAAATTTTTGCACATTTTCCATCATAATTTTTTGAGGATAATTAAGGCCTTCTACTAATCCAGGAACAAGACTACCTGCCGTCCCAACTGCTTCTGTATAGGGTTGGTAAATACTTCTAGGAGATTTTTTGCCAGTGATTACTTTCCCAGTATTATAAAGCGATTCAACTGGTACGGTAATAGGTGCAACGATTACCTTGGCGGTTTTTTTTATCCAACCCCATTGAGCATTTACGTTAACCACGAAAGTCAAAGTAATAATCAATAAAAAAAACTTTTTCATTTTTTTAAATTTAAAGTGAAAAACTAAGTCCCGTAGAAAAATGAAAATTGAGTAAATTGTGGTAATAAATTTTCATGCTACATTGAAGAACCAGGAAGTATAATTTTGTTACACTCGTTTTTAACAATTTTTTATCTGGCTAATGTTATATCATCAATATTGCCGGTTCCTGCGGCAAATTGATCAGTGCAGAACATGGTAAAACATGCAGAACCACAAATCCATAAACTAAATAGGCATACTTTTTTCATGATTCAAGGTTTAAATCCTTAGTCCATCTTCCTTCATATTCATAAGTATTTAAGTGAGCCATCATATAATTGTTTTTATCCACCTGGATAGCGGTACTTCTTTAAGTATACCAATAATATTTGCCGTCCAAATTTCTTAATGGGATACTAACCCGATAGGTCTGTTCCAGCGGTCGTGATCATCAAGAATCCAGTATGCCGCTTCTGTTTTGGCTTTGAAACTTACCCGCCGAGTAACTACATTATAGCGAAAGTCGTACTGTGATTGCAGGTAATTTTCTACGGTATGCTCTTCCATATTCAGAATTTGCAAGTTGCTTTTTGATCAATTCTAAAGCGAAGTTATGGTTTGCCTAAGGTGAGCATTACGGTCTTCCTGCTGAGGGAAGTTTTTTTTCAGCATTAATGAGTTTTTTTCCATTTATCGGTTTCCAGGCATTTTGCAAATCCCATTTCATTTAGAGGATTTGGGGAAATGATCTTACCCAAGTTGCCGGGGTGGAATGGGAACCTGACTTGAAATCAGGAAAGGGAATAAATCGCTACAATCAGAATCCTCAAAAGCCATCTCCAACGGGAATTGTGAATTCACAAAATTCTAGCTTTACGGTTTGATCATCGGTATTGTGTATTTAAAAAAAATCCATATTGAAGCAATGATACCCGTATCTCATTGTCAATGGCAAGCATGGAGTGAACTAGAGAGCATCCTTGAAGGGACAAAAACTAGAAAAATCTTCACTATACTTCTTGCCTCCTTTGATTAGATGAAAATGTGGCACACGGGCCTAAAGTGAAAAATAGGCCAATTTTGTCAACTTTTTACCTAGAAGAATGAGTGAGAGACACCATCAGGCGCCTCCCACTCCTTCTGCGTATAAACACTGCAATTCAGTTCA
>JBGTCD010000098.1:0-6160 GCA_041749015.1 Cyclobacteriaceae bacterium | reverse complement strand
AGTTTTTTATTGATGAAGTTTTGGATGAATCGGAACTAGGGGTAACTAATTTTCAAACTACCCATCAGGTGTTAGACGATGGTGAAACTCATCAATTAAAAATCAGTGCCAATTTTGAAGATGAAACCCAATCATTTGTTTACTCCTATATCACCAATCCGCAAACCCCAACAGTACCACTGCCTGCTGGATTAAATGATGGAATAAATTATCATGCTGACAGTGTTTCTGCAACATTGGTTTTGGTAGCTCCCAATAAGTCTAATGTATTTGTACTTGGGGACTTTAATAATTGGACCTTGGACAAAGATTTCATTATGAACAAGGATAATGACCGTTTCTGGCTTAAAATCGATGACTTGGAAAAGGGGAAAGAATATATTTTTCAATATTTAGTAGATGGCAATATAAGAATTGGCGACCCTTACGCTGAAAAGGTTAGTTCTCCATACGATGATGCTCAGATTATTGAGGAAAACAGATACCCTGGTTTGCTACCATATCCCGCTGAATTTGCAAGTCATGAGGCTTCTTTTTTGCAGACCAGTCAACCACAATTTACCTGGGAAGCCCAGGATTATGTTCGACCTAAAAAAGAAGATCTTGTTATATATGAACTTTTAATAAGAGATTTTACGGACTTAAGAACATTTCAAGCAGTCATTGATAAACTGGATTATCTTGAATCGTTGGGAGTAAATGCCATTGAACTCTTGCCTGTCATGGAGTTTGAAGGTAATATTAGTTGGGGCTATAATCCATCATTCATGTTTGCCGTGGATAAATTCTATGGAACAGAAAACAAATTAAGAGAGCTGATTGACGAAGCTCATAAAAGAGGCATGGCAATCATTCTCGACATCGTATTGAACCATGTATTTGGAAGAAGCCCACTTGTAAGGCTCGATAATGACCCACCATATGGTGCTCCCACTTTGGAAAATGTCTGGTTAAACAGGGTTCCTAAGCATGATTTTAATGTGGGAAATGATTTTAATCACGAAAGTGACTATACTAAACAATATGTCGATGATGTGGTAACTTATTGGATAGAAAACTATAATATCGATGGCTATAGATTTGATTTAAGTAAAGGATTTACCCAAACAAATACTCTAGGCAATATCGGATTGTGGAATCAGTATGACGCTTCAAGAGTAGCCCTTCTAAAAAGAATGGCAGACGTAATTTGGGAAACCGATCCTGATAATTATGTAATGCTTGAGCATTTTGCCGACAACAATGAGGAAAGAGAATTAGCCAATTATGGCATGATGCTTTGGGGTAATATGCATGGTGCTTATATAAATGCTGCCCGTGGCCAAACTGTGCCGCTTGACTGGGCCTATCATAAATCCAGAGGCTGGAATGATACACACTTGATTGCCTACATGGAGAGTCACGATGAGGAAAGAACCTTATGGGAATTAAAGAAAACCAGCAATGATCCACTAGACTATCAAATTCAAAGGCTAGCCCTCAACTCCGTATTTTTCTTTATGATTCCGGGACCAAAAATGCTTTGGCAATTTGGGGAGTTCGGTTATGATGAAGAGTTAAATAATGATCGACTCGGAATCAAACCAACCAGATGGGAGTATCTTGAAGTGCCCACCAGGAAAAGACTTTTTGATCTCTATAGTTCGATGATTAAGCTCAAAACAAGAACCTCTTATTTAAATGACGAAAACTTCGAATGGGAGGCCGGTGGAACGACCAAGTATATGTGGTTTGATAATCCTGATGTAAAAATTTCGGTTGTAGGAAACTTTAGCAATGAAACCAGAAGAGTTACTGGTCGATTTATTAATACCGGCACCTGGCACGATTATTTTTCAAGAGATGAAATCATAGTATCAAATACTGGGCATGAATTAAACCTAAAACCCGGTGAATTCAGAATATTTACCTCTCAGGCTATAGATAATTATCTGGACAATGGATATGAATATGTTTTGGGAATTGATAGTAAAATTGCCCACGACATTGATCTTTACCCTAATCCTGCCAATCGTGAAATAAACATTGGAATCAATAATCCAGGAACATGGGTGGAAGAAGTTTTTATTACTGATCTAAATGGTAAAAGGGTCTATTTTTCTAATGATCGATTCTATGGAAATATGAATTTAGACATAACTAGTTTAGAGCAAGGTATGTACATCATTACACTGGTCTATAAAGACGGTGTGACCAACAAACGACTTATTAAGAATTAACATTTTTCATTTAAAATATTATTAACAAGTATTTAATTAATAATAATATTAATGACGTTAATCTTTCCTGCTTCCAGGCTGTCAGTTCTTACGGCCATTCCGATGTTATTAAGGTCACCTTTTTCAGCATAGATATAGTATTCAGCAGCCTCCAGTTTTCTGAAAGTGGTGCGGCCTCTGCGGTCTGTCGTTTGGATCTCACCGATATGATTCTCCCTATTGTTGAAGTCTGCTTCTGTTGTGTAGATACTTACTGAGGCACCCTCTACAAAGGCGTTATTTTCCTCACTGATCACTGTTACCCGCAGATTTGTAGGGATAAGTTGGTAGGTCGTAAATCCTGTCCCAACCATTAGTAAAACTACGATTACAACTACGATATTCCTTTTCATATTGAGCATGTTGATTTGATTAATTAATAATTAAACATTTGAAAATGATTACCTGATCACGGTAATAGACCCTTTTTGTTCAAGTTCGCCCTGATCGGGCCTGTACACACTCCGGTATTTTACCCGGTACGCATAAGTACCTACGGGAACGATATTGTCGGGGTTATTATTGATCCCGCCATTCCACCTGAAATCACGATCATCGGAATAAAATATCAACTCACCCCAACGATTGAATATGAATATTTCAAAATCTGAAATAAAGAATGAGATCAGGAAAAATTCTGTGTTGGTCCCAATACCACTTGATGGCCTGAAAGCATTAGGCCCGTTAATAACCGGGATGCAGTCATTGATCACCTCCACCATGTCAATATCGGTACAACCAAATGAATTGGTCAATTCCACCTCATATATCGCAGCCTCAGTGGCGGTATAAATTCTATCTGTTGAAATAGCCAGGGTAGTTCCCTGTACCCGCCATTCATAGCTTACAAAACCATCTCCAGGATCAAGGTCAACCTGTGAAGTCTCAGGATCAGCATTATCAGGATCATCACAGATTACTTCCCTGTTGGGTAATTGACCAAGGGTAAGGGGCAGGGGTACAATAATGATGGTGCGAATCGTTACGCAGCCTTCTAATTCAGCAGAAACGGTATAGACACCCCCACGATCATCCTCATGGGTGTTGGAGCCCGAAGAAGCAAAAATATCCTCCCCTTCAAAAGCCCAGGAGAGGTTTACTCCGGGTGGGGTAGCCGTGGCGGTAATCGTAAATGGTTGCGTTTCGCAGGCTTGAGTGGCTTCAAGGGTCAGTGATATCTGTTCATTTACCCTTACTTCAAATTGGTCAGATATCTCCTCACAGCCTGTAATCTGGTCTCTTACCCTAACCGTGTAGATCCCATCATTGGAAGAGTTGACTGAGATTTGCTGGCCCCCGGGCACCACATTATTATTCAGGCGCCACTGGTAGGAATAGTTGCCGCCTGATGGTGAGGCGGCCAAAACCACCTGACCATCACAAGGGTCACCAACCAGGTTGATTTCTGGTACAACCGGAGGCCTGACATTGATGGTTAAGGTAGTATCTGCATTACAATAGGCACCAGAATTGTCAGATATGGTTACAGTATAGGAACCTGAGGTAGTGGGGTTGACAGTGCCATTGATGGATGAAAATCCACCAGGGCCTGACCAAAGGAATGCGGAATTGCCAGCGCTGATATCAGGGGAGCTGGCGGTAGCCGAAATTGGATCCAAACATTCATCTACCGTTACATCGATTCTTGCCGGATCATTTTCTTCCACATCAAAATTATCAGATATCTCTGTGCAACCACTATCATCTACCAGGATGGTATAGGTACCCGGAGGTACATCAGGCACGGTAAAGTTGGGTAATGTGACACCGGTACCCTGGATCGTATTGCCGGTATTGATGTTTGTTAAAATGAAGTTGGCGGTGGGGAAGCCTGAACCAGCCACAGATACGCCCACATCCATGAGATTACATCCAGGTTGTCCGGTGGCTGTGATATCCAGAGTGGAGGCATCATCCTCAATCACCACAGATTCATCATTTTCGCATCCGCTAACTTCATTGGTGACCCTGACGAGGTAAGTGCCGACTGGCAGATTACCCTCAACTATAGGTCCGGATGGGGCGGTGATGTTGCTATCACCGAAAGGTTGGGGCCCGGCTACGGTATAAGCATAGGAGCCCTGGCCAAGAATTTCCAAAGTAATCGTACCGTCATCATTTCCGCAACCTGGTGAGTTGAGGCCATCAACCGTAAAGGTGGGTGCGGGTTGTATGGTTATGAGCTTTGATTCGGTAGCCTCACAGGTGGTAATGGGGTCAAGCACTGTAACTTCATAAATAAAATCTCCCGGCGTACTGGTATCCACGCTTTGGAATCTGGTGGTGGAAGCATTGGCACCGTTGATGGTCCACTGGAAGTCAGCACCGGTATTAGAGGCATCCAGATCCGCGAAATTATCATTTTGACATACCAGGGCATCCGGGCCCAGGTTAATGGTCGGTCGGTTGTCGATCACAGTTGTTTCACCTGAGGAGGTACATCCAAAGCCATTGGTAATAGTCACTGATACAATGGTCTGCTGATTTACGGTAATGGTTCTTGTGGAATCACCAGTAGACCAGAGGAAACTAAGATCTGCAAGGTTGGGGTCTCCTGCTGCCGCAGCTTCCAGCACGATCTCATCCTCACAAAGTGAAATCACTGGAGGGAAGGTTGGGTCATTAGGAATGTTACCAATTTCCACAGTTTCATTGAGCAGGGTATCAAGGCCACATCTATTGGTGATTCGAAGGGTCACATTATAAATGCCTGCACTACCATAAACATGGGTGGCAGATTCTCCGGTAGCTCCGTTTCCATCTCCAAACTGCCATTCAAACTCGTCGATATCAGAGAGACCAGTGCCATTAAATGAAATTTCTTCTCCAACACAGGACCCCACAACAGAAATGCTTGGTCCTCCAATAGGACTGGAGATATTTTGGATAAAGTTTGGTAGCCCCAGTCCGCTTGAAGTTCCTGGAGCCAGGGCAAATCCTGATGGCAAAAAGGCGGAAACCTGGGCGGTATCCTCTGCGACCTGGATGGTACCCAAAAAGTTTTGAGTATTCATGGCAACATATATCTGCCCATCCGGGCCAATCTGTATGGCACCAATTTCAAATGGTTGGTT
The DNA here is from genome assembly GCA_041749015.1 of Cyclobacteriaceae bacterium. Lineage (GTDB taxonomy): Bacteria > Bacteroidota > Bacteroidia > Cytophagales > Cyclobacteriaceae > JBGTCD01. The sequence goes on along the minus strand of JBGTCD010000098.1, from coordinate 828 downwards.
ATCAAGAACCTGTTTTTGATAAGGGATACCAAGAGAATCAAAGGCATATTCGTAAAGTGCACTTGGGCTGCCTAAAATTGAGGCAAAGAGCTTATTACCCCCAGCACTGAATTCCACACCATAGACCTGTCCTGAGGGCTCCTCCAGATCTATTTGCCTGAAATTATTAATTCTCCCTGTGCTGTCTTCAAAATCAAATATTTCTACCAAATTAGAAGTTCCGGGGCTTGCGAGTGCTACAGCTAATCTGTTTTGAGGCCCCAGCTTCATATATCCTTACCCATTTTCCGGGATATTTTGGCGATGCTCAGAGCCGGAATTACTGATCACGGGTACTCCAATTCCGGCACCGGTGATGGGAAAAGCCCTGAAGGCATTATTGCCATATTCATGAATGATCACCCACCCATCATTTCCGGTTATTCTCTCGGTACTGCCACTGAAAAGGAGTACATCTTTTTCTATTATTGCTCCGAAGCCACCATTTTCCTTAAGGTCAAACACTGAATATTTTAAGGCAAACTCATAGGTGCCGTAAATTTCCTGAGTGGTAAAGATATAATACAGGGTTTCATCACCGGGAAAGGGCACAATGATGGCTGATTGAGAGGAATTGGGATCACCACCGATCCCGTTGTCGATCATACTATGATTGCGATCAAATACCTCATTCCCATTAGTATAGAATATGATCTGCCCGTTTCTGTCGCTAATAGCCGCAGCTCCGGCAGGGGCAATCATTGCGGAATTATCCAGGGCTATGATCGGATCATCAGGGAAGGGATTAAAATCAATACCGGCATTCTGTCCAAAATACCAAATATTAGC
>JBGTCD010000097.1:0-14934 GCA_041749015.1 Cyclobacteriaceae bacterium | reverse complement strand
CAGACTTAAGTACTTCTTCTTTTAGATTTTTTAATGATAATGCTGAATGGAAGCAGATGGATAAAGCCGGGCATTTCTATACTGCATTTCACTTAAGTCAGGGGACCTTCCAAAGCATAAAATGGACTGGATCTGACGAGCAAAAGGCCCTTTTTTGGGGCAGTATGGCAGGATGCCTTGCCCTTGCGCCCATTGAGGTTTTCGATGGGTATTCCGAGGGTTTTGGTTTTTCCTGGGGCGACATGGCCGCCAACCTTGGTGGTTCAGCATTTTTTTACGGACAACACATGCTTTGGGACGAAGTGCGCATTCATCCTAAATTTTCCTTTTCCAGAAGTGGGTTGGCCGCCAATAGGCCCGGGTTATTAGGCGCCAATCTTCAAGAACAAATCATCAAAGACTACAACGGCCAAACCTATTGGTTGGCTATTGACCTGAGTAAGTTCATGAAAAACCCTGACAGATTCCCCGGATGGCTGAATATTGCCGCAGGGTATGGGGCCAATAATATGGTCTTCGCGAGGGATGAACAAAACCTGGAGGCTGGTTTTGACCCCTACCGCAGATATTACCTGAGTCTGGACCTGGACCTGACCCATTTCAGGGGTGACTCAAAATGGCTCAACACCCTTATTTTTTTAGGAAACATGATTAAAATTCCTGCTCCGGCTGTGGAAATGAGCCGGAATGGGGTAACTTTCAATTGGCTAAAATTTTAAAGAAATGTTGAAATCCTTATTTACCTTAAGCATATTATTCAGCTTATTAGTCTTTCCAGAGAATGAAAAAAAGAGAGCCATAATGCACAATGGATCAGAGGTGATGACCACTTATGAGGTTGATCGTAAGTTCTTTGGGATATACAAAGGGCCTCGAAAAGGATATTTAGAATTGAAGGAAGATGGTACCGGCACCTACCATTACGATGTTTTTGCTTTCCCCCTTCAAGGTTGTAAATATGATCCCATACCCATTATCTGGGGCTTTTTACTTGATGAAAAAGGGAAGATTCTGCGGTATGACCGCGAATATGGGTACTCATACCCCATACTCATGGAAAGCACCCAGGGGCCCGGGTTCAAGGGCTGCCGGGAAGGTACACTGCTTGATTTTATCATGGTGTACAAAGATGGGAGTTTCGGAGTATCCTCCTCCGACGACTGGGTAAAAAAATAGGGAGTCTTCAGCTTGTAGCCTGAAGTATTTGTGCTTAAAATGCCGTTTAAATAAATCTATTCTGATTATTTGAATGAATTACCTTAATTTAAATAATCAAACACTTTCTACTTATGAATCAACTTAAAGCATCCTTCCTGATAAGTATCCTTCTAATAGTCACCTCAATGGCCCCTGCGCAAGAAAGGGTCGTAGAAGCAGATAAAACTGTAACTACCAATCACGAGGTAACGGTAAACGGTAAAAAATTTCCTTATAAGGCCGTTACCGGCACACAACCGATTTGGAATGAGGATGGCAAGCCCATAGCAGCGGTGCACTATACTTACTATGAGCGCAGTGATGTCCGGGATAAGGCTTCCCGCCCTATCGTATTTTCATTTAATGGTGGCCCGGGGTCAGGTTCTGTATGGATGCACCTGGCATATACCGGTCCAAGAATTCTCAATATTGACTCGGAGGGTTACCCCCTACAACCTTACGGATTTAAAGAAAACCCCCATTCCATACTTGATGTAGCAGATATCGTATATGTAAATCCTGTCAACACCGGATACTCCCGGATACTGGATAAAGAAACCAAAAGAGAGGAGTTTTTCGGACTACGGGCAGATATCAAATATCTGGCTGAATGGATCAATACCTTTATTTCAAGAAATAACCGTTGGCCATCTCCTAAATTCCTAATTGGTGAAAGCTATGGCACCCCACGCGTATCAGGATTGGCACTCGAACTTCAAAATGCCCACTGGATGTATCTGAACGGGGTGATTTTGGTATCCCCTACTGAGTTAGGTGTCAATAGAGGCAGTCAGATAGAAGCAGCCAACAGACTGCCTTATTTTGCCGCTACAGCCTGGCATCATAACCTTCTTTCTGAAGACCTCCAATCCCGCGATCTCGATGAGCTCCTGCCCGAGGTAGAGGCGTATACCATTGATGAATTGATCCCTATTATGGCAAAGGGTGGCTATATTACCGATGAGCAAAGAAAATCAACCGCAGAAAAAATGGCATACTACTCTGGTATTGAAGCCAAAGTTTTTCTTCAACACAATCTGGATGTGCCCACCTCCTATTTTTGGAAAGAACTCCTCAGAGAAGAGGGATTTAGTGTGGGGCGCCTGGACTCAAGATATCTGGGCATCGACCGAACCGATGCCGGAGGTCGTCCCGACTTCAATGCTGAACTTACCTCATGGCTGCACTCCTTTACCCCAGCCATCAACCACTACTTCAGCACCGAGCTCAATTATAAAACTGATATCAAATATAATATGTTTGGGCCGGTACGACCATGGGACTGGGACCGCTTTAATGATGGTACCGGTGAAAACCTGAGACAGGCCATGGCACAAAACCCATACCTCAATGTGCTGTTTCAGTCAGGTTATTATGATGGGGCCACCACCTATTTTGAAGCCAAGTACACCATGTGGCAACTAGACCCTAGCGGTAAGATGCGCGACAGGATAGGTTTTGAAGGCTACCGCAGTGGTCATATGATGTACCTGCGCAAGGAAGATCTTAAGGCCTCCAATGACCATGTAAGAAATTTTATAATAAAATCCTTACCCGACAAAAATACCCCTGCACAGTATAAAAGGTAGGATTGTAAGAGATGATTTTCAGAATGGATATCCCGGATTTGATTAGTTGACCTCCCTCATAATTCTAACTAAAATCGGGGCACAGATTAATGCCAGTAAGGCGCCTCCAAAGGAGACATAGGCAATGCTTAAAAATCCATCTGTGTACAAGTCCAGACTTTTAAAAGCACTTTCCTGCGCGGTTTCCTGAAGGGATTCGGCATCCCCTTCAATAGCCAGCTTCTTGCCAATAAAGCCTACAATTTGGAATGCAAAAGCAGAAGATAGAAACCAGATTCCCATCATAAATGCTACGATGCGCTTCGGTGACAGGTCGGTTATTTTTGATAGCCCTATGGGTGACATGAGGAGCTCTCCAGTGGACATGATCAGGTACATCAGAGCTAGAAAAGAGAAGGGCACATAACCCTGCTCATTGGCAAACCCTCCACTCAGATACAAAACATAAAAGCTAGCTCCAAGAAAAGCTAAGCCCAAAAAGGACTTATAGGGCGTCCTGGGATTAATTCTTCTTTTAGACAAAAACCGCCACAGGAAGGAAATGGGCAAGGCCAGCAGGATGATAAAAAAGGAGTTAATTGAATTGGTTTGTGCGGCATCCATGGCCCAGCTTCCTAATCCTACCCATGAAAAATCAAAGGTGGGCAAGGCCACATTCCGAGCTGCAAAGAGGGTAAGGATACTCCCGGAAAGTTCAAAGAACCCCCGGAACAGCGTCATAAACAAAGTCAGGAAAATAGCAGCAACCAGCTTCCCCCTTTCTGCCGGCTCCGATCTAAAAATCTCATAGGCAAGGTAGATCAGAATGATGATACCAAGCGCATAAAATATCAGGTTGACAATGGTGATATCTCCAAGGAAACTATCCCCACCAGCAATAAACCCATATGAAGAAATCAGAAAGGAGATTACCGGCACCATTAGCAGGGCTAGAACAGGGATTAAATGTTTTAATTTAAGCCCTAGATACCGTTTTTCCAGACGCTCAGGAAATGGTGGCAGCCCTTGGTCCCCAAAAACACCCTTTTTAATACCCACCAGAAATACCAGAAGGCCTAAAACCATACCAACACCGGCAAGCCCGAATCCATAATGCCAACCATAAGTATAGGCCAGCATGCCACAGGCTAAAGGTGCTGCAAATCCACCAATATTGATTCCCATATAAAAAATGGTGAACCCCGATTCTTTTCGGGTATCAGCATGAGGATACAGGGCTCCTACAAAAGTGGAAATATTGGGTTTGAAAAACCCATTGCCAATGATGATAAAACTTAAAGCCAGAAAAAAAGCGGTGTTATCTTCAATGGCCAATACGAAATGACCAATGGCCATCAGGGTACCCCCCAGGATGATGGCTTTTCGGTATCCCAAAAACTGGTCTGCTATTTTGCCCCCCACCACAGGAAAGGCATATACTAATGACCCATAGGAGGAATAAATAATCGCAGACACCACATCCCTGTTGGCCAGAGAAGCAAACACTTGCTCAACCATATACAAGGTGAGCAGGGCACGCATCCCATAAAAACTAAACCGCTCCCATAATTCTGCAAAAAATAAATAAAACAACCCCTTGGGGTGACCTAAAAAATCTTTACCTCTGCTCATATCATCATAATGGTTCGATGCAATTTAAATTTTTACAAACGGAGCCTAAACATAGTTACTCCAATCATTATTAGCAAAATTTTTGATTTTTATCCATTGCAATCGATTGAAAGCAAAAATTTAGGTGTTGTTCACGTTTTTATTTTTTATTTTTACGTATTAATTTGTAGTACACATCTAATCAGAATAATATGCTTCAGGAAACCGGAGTCAAACCTCATAATGCCGATCTTACTAAACTTGGAATACAATCCGGACACGCCTACTGGAACCTGCCACCGGATGAACTTAAAAAAATGAGTATCGAGCACCGCCTTGCTCGTGAAACCAATACCGGCGCCATTGCAATTAATACTGGTAAGTTCACCGGAAGATCCCCTGAAGACCGGTTTATCGTAAAAGATGACATCACCAGAGATTCGGTTTGGTGGGGCCCTATCAACAAGCCTTTTGATCCCGGGGACTTTGATAAACTTGCTGATAAGTTGACCAATTATCTTAATGGAAGAACCTTTTATGTGCGTGATGCCTACGCATGCGCTGACCCCAAATACAGAACTGACATCAGATTCATCACAGAGCTGCCCTGGTCCAATTTATTTGTTTACAATATGTTCCTTAGGTGTAATGATGAGGAATTAAGGCAATTTGACCCTGAGTGGGTGGTCATCAACGCGCCCGGATTTATGGCTGACCCGGAAGTGGATGGGACGAGACAAGCCAATTTTGCCATCATCAATTTTACCAGAAAAATGGCCATAGTAGGTGGTACAGGATATACGGGAGAGATCAAAAAGGGTATTTTCTCCGCACTTAATTTCATCCTACCACATCAAAAAAATACCCTTTCCATGCATTGCTCTGCCAATGTAGGGAAACAAGGGGATACTGCTGTATTTTTTGGGCTTTCAGGCACGGGAAAAACAACCCTCTCAGCCGATCCTGACCGGTTATTGATCGGGGATGACGAGCATGGTTGGTCTAATGAAAATACGGTTTTCAATTTTGAGGGCGGTTGCTATGCCAAATGCATCGATTTGTCTGAAGAAAAGGAGCCTGATATTTTCCGGGCCATTAAGTCTGGTGCCTTACTTGAAAATGTGACCTTCAAACCCGACTCCAACGAGGTGGATTATAGCGATAGCACCATCACCGAAAATACAAGGGTCAGCTATCCAATTTACCATATTAATGACATCATTGAGCCCTCTATCGGGCATAATCCAAAGCATATATTCTTTCTGACTTGTGATGCTTATGGGGTATTGCCTCCAATAGCAAGGCTTACACCAGAACAGGCAGCTTTTCATTTCATTTCCGGCTATACAGCGAAAGTAGCTGGTACAGAAGCAGGTATTACAGAGCCAAAGGCAGTATTCTCTGCCTGCTTTGGTGCCCCGTTTATGCCCCTTCATCCGACCCGTTATGCTGATATGCTTAGCGAGAAAATGCAAAGGGCCGGGGTCTCGGTATGGCTTGTCAACACAGGGTGGACTAGTGGTCCATATGGCATTGGCTCCCGGATGAAGCTAAAATATACCAGATGCATGATTAAAGCGGCCCTGGAAGGCCAACTTGACCAAGTGGAATATAAAAAACACCGAATCTTTGGAGTAGCCATGCCACTTTCCTGCCCGGATGTACCGGACCATGTACTCCTACCTAGAAACACCTGGGAAAACCCTGAAGAATATGATCAGAAAGCCAATATGTTGGCAAGTGCTTTTCTAAAAAACTTTGAAAAGTTTGAATCCTACGCCAGCGAGACCATCATGGCAGGTGCCCCACAACCCATTGAGATCGTAAAATCTTAACTTAAGTCAGAATTTTACTTTCGGGTTCCGGTTGGGCTTTAAATAAAATAAACCACAGGACTACTTCAGTAGATTCCTGAGATCATTCATTCAGTAAAACGGAAAACCAGTCATTCCTTTTATTCCTTCAGCCATCTATTAGACCGCTCATGGTCAGGAATAATTTTTTTATCATTTTTCACAACCCATTCACCATCAATTATATATATTTGCTTTTGTATTAAGTATTGCAGCATTATGGAAATAGTCGCCTGATCAGGCTAAGTGCCTGACCACATTCTTCCCTCCCATCCTCCCAGGTTTGGGTTTATTCTATTTTCCATTACTGTAAAAACTTAATATGGCACGGCATCCTAAATTCAAATCCTTATTTCTTCTTTTTAGACAGGCTGTTACCGGTACGGAACAAAATTTCCTCACCGGCAGCATTAATAAAGCCATCTTTCTGCTTTCAGTGCCCATGGTGCTTGAGATGCTCATGGAATCCTTATTTGCTGTGGTGGACATCTACTTTGTGAGTAAAGTAAGTGTGGACGCTACAGCAACCGTGGGCCTTACGGAATCAGTGCTTACCATCGTGTATTCGATAGCAATAGGCTTAAGTATGGCCGTCACAGCCATGGTGGCAAGGCGGGTGGGTGAGCGACAATTTAAGCGCGCTTCCATCACAGCTGTGCAGGGGATATACTTTTCCATAGGATTTTCTATAGTCCTTGGCATATTCGGGGTATTATTCGCTGAAGATCTGCTGCGGCTGATGGGTGGGTCTGAGGCCCTCATTAATGAGGGTGTAGGATACACCAAGTGGATGATGGGAAGCAATATTTCTATTGTTTTACTTTTCGTCATCAATGGCATTTTTCGTGGTGCCGGAGATGCCTCATTGGCCATGAAGTCCCTATGGCTGGCCAATATCCTCAACATCATCCTGGATCCGATCCTTATTTTTGGATGGGGGCCAATTCCGGCATTTGGCGTGGAAGGGGCCGCCATTGCAACCACTATAGGCAGGTCTTGTGGTGTGATGTATCAATGCTATTACCTGTTTAATGGTAAAGGGATCATCAAAGTCCGCGGTATTCCGCTCAACATCATTCCCAGGATCATCAAAAGAATGCTGTTGATCGCATCAGGTGGCACCGGACAGTTTCTGATTGCTTCTGCAAGCTGGGTTTTTTTGGTACGCATCATCTCTGAGTTTGGTAGTGATGCCCTGGCAGGATATACTATCGGCATAAGAGTGATCATTTTTGCCATCCTGCCTGCCTGGGGTATGGCCAATGCTGCTGCTACCCTGGTAGGTCAGAATCTCGGTGCCAACCAACCTGACCGGGCTGAGACATCAGTATGGAGAACGGCACTGTACAATATGATATTCCTGGGCTTGGTAACGGTGGTTTTTCTTGTCTTTGCCGCACCGATTGTTGGATTTTTCACCCAGGAGCCGGCAGTATTGCATTATGGGACCCGTTGTCTGCAAATCGTAAGCCTGGGCTACATATTCTACGCTTATGGTATGGTAGTAGTCCAAAGTTTTAATGGTGCCGGAGATACCAGAACGCCCACCATTCTCAATTTCTTTGGATTTTGGCTATTTCAAATTCCTCTGGCTTATTTTCTGGCTATAATATTGGATTTTGGCCCCAATGGCGCCTTCATGGCAATATCCATAGCTGAGTCTGTCATTGCCGTGGTGGCCATAATATTATTTAAAAGAGGAAAATGGAAACTGACCAAGGTTTAATCATTGATTATGCGGCTCATCATGATAATTGCTTTTCAGTTTTAAGAAACTGAAAGATAAAGCCGAAGACAATTACCAATGCACAGCCAATCACATTGTACCATAAATAGCTCAGCACGAATATTTCGTACACCGTGAGGAAGTGCAGGGTGATCACCAAAGCCTCAGCAAGGAGTGCCGCCCAAAAGACTGCGATGCCGCGAATATATTTAATAAAAAAACCAACTATGAAGATCCCCAGGATGGTACCATAAAACAAAGAGCCTACGATATTAACCATTTCAATGAGGTTTTCTGCCATGTATGCCAACAACGCAAAAGTAATGGCCAATACACCCCACCCTGCTGTCAGGAGTTTGGAGACGGTCAGATAATGCTTTGGGGATGCATCAGGGTAAAACCATCGTTTGTAAAAATCAACCATGGAAGTCGATGCAAGGGCGTTGAGTTCAGAGGATGTAGACGACATGGCTGCTGAAAGTATGACCGCCAAAAGCAATCCTATGAATCCAGCCGGCAGGTAATTGAGCACAAAAGTTAAAAACACATAGTCAGAATCTTTTACCTCAATTCTGTCATCAGTCTTTACGAGCAAATCTTTAACTTCAGTTCTGATGGCCTTATGTTCTGCTAATCGCTGATCTACCAAATCTCTCGCCTCCGCCATTGCCACAGGGTCTTCAGATGCCCTGGCCTGTAGCAGTTGCTCCAAAGCCTCCTTTTTAAGGATGAAGTTTTGATCGTGGGCCTCATTAGCTGCCCTCATTTCTTCTGCATATGGACCGCTAAGCCCTTGTTCCATAGCAACTTGCTTAAAGAAAACAGGTGGCTTTTCGAATTGGTAAAACATAAAAACCATTACCCCAGTAAGAAGTATGAAAAACTGCATCGGTATCTTGAATATCGCATTAAACATCAGGCCCATGCGGCTTTCTGTAATGGAACTGGCTCCAATGTATCGTGAGACCTGAGACTGGTCGGTACCAAAATAGGATAAAGCCAGGAACAGCCCGCCGGTAATCCCGGACCAAAACGTATACCGCTTGCTAAAATCAAGCGAAAAGTCAACCACCTCCATCTTACCCATGTTTCCGGCTAGGGATACCATGGAGCCTAGCCCTACCCCTTCAGGCATCTTCTGGAGGATTAAAATAAAAGCGATCACCATGCCCAGCATGATGACTCCCATCTGATATTTTTGAGTAAGACTAACCGCTCTGGTACCACCCGAAACGGTGTAAATGATCACCAAAATACCCACTACCAGGATGGTAAAGGTGAGGTTCCAGCCGAGCATAGTGGACAGGACAATGGCCGGTGCATAAATCGTAATACCAGCAGCGAGCCCGCGCTGCACTAAAAAAAGCAGAGCGCCCAGGATGCGGGTCCGGTGGTCAAATCGGTTTTCCAGATATTCGTAAGCAGTGTAAACCTTGAGCCGGTAAAATATAGGAATAAATACCGCTGCGACTATGATCAAGGCAAGGGGAAGTCCAAAGTAATTTTGAACGAAGTCCATCCCAGACTCATAAGCCTGCCCCGGCGTAGAAAGGAAGGTAATTGCACTGGCCTGGGTGGCCATTACCGAGAGCCCGACTGTTCCCCATTTCATAGTATTGTCCCCTTTTAAATACCCACTGATATCTTTGGAGCCACGGGTGCGCCATACTCCGTATGAAACAATAAAAATAAGCGTAGAAGAAAGGACCAACCAATCGAGGCTGCTCATCGGACCGCAAGAGTTAACCAATAAAAAAGTATGATCAGGAGGCCCAGAAAGCCAAGCACTACCATATAAATCCTGGACCAGGAGCTGAAAAATGGTGGTTTTTCATCATTTTCCTTCTTATTTTCCATGATCATTTGAATTTATGGAGTCACGGTTCTTTTTGCTCTTTCCCTCCGACTTGAGAGGCTGCTTGAGCGATACAAGATTCGCAAATATCCTGTATGCACCCGGCACCCCCGCCGGTAACTGCCTGAACCAGGACAAAGAGGTATAAACATAATAGCCTTTGCCGTATGGCGCCACCAATATACCCCCTTCGAGCGGATCCTCCCCCGGATCCTGACTGGAAATCACCGGCTCAAAAGCCTTATCCCAGGAATTGGGGAAGTACAGTCCTCTTTCCTGCACCCAACCATTAAAATCATCAAGATTGATTTTATTGGGGGTATTCAGCACAGGGTGCTTGGGGTTAATAAGCTTTACCGGTGCATCTTCCTGGGTGATTCTATTGCGGGAAATACTGATAGGATAAGGCGAAAACTCCTCAGCCCGCATTCTCATGGTCGTATTATACTGAACAATCACCGTGCCCCCCTCTTTGGAATAATGCATAAGGTCAGTCATAAGCGCATCAGCCTTGGAGTAGGTATTTAAAAGTCTGATGCCAAGGACGATGGCACCATATCGGAGCATTTGTTCAGGTTTGAAATCCTCGGCATTGATCTCGTCTACCTCAAGACCCATCCGCCTCAGCGCTTTGGGGATTTCATCTCCTGCACCTTGGATATAGGCTATTTTATGAGAGGCCACCTGCAAATCCGGCTGGATCACTCGAGACACAGCCTTTGGAAACATCAACTGTGGGCTGATATGGTCATAATCAATCTCCTTCACTCCCAGACTATATTTAAAATCCCCGGTTTCCACAGCAGCACTGACTTGTCCATCACGAAAGTCTTTTCCAGGAGCCATGGTAAATTCAAAACTCACTTTTTCACCGGTTTTACTTAGCGAGAAGTCATAAGCTTCGGGAGAAATGCTTACCCCATTATTCATTTGAAGGCGGAGGGAGCCGGTAGCCTTCCCTGTAAGAGATTCCAGGGTTACATTGATGGTGGTTGATTTTCCTGGTCTTAACAAATAAATACTTTCGTCCATGCTGATGGATACTGGGGGTACGATCCCGATATTCCTGATCTTCTCCCCCATTACCGGATCATTCCAACGATACTGAACAGGCTTTTGATACATGATGGTCTCCCCCATGATCTGAACGGCAAAATTACCATGGAGCACGGGATCATTTTCAGGCTTAGTGGCCTCTATGGCGGCTAGTTTTTCTAGCACTTCCTTATCCTTAAGCCAATAGGATTCGGAAAAAGGCGTGTTTCCTGGGATCCTGGCTTGAATGGTAATTCTTGCCGGATCGTTATATTCAAGGGAAACATCCATTAAGGTGTCATAGGATGCGCCTTCAATAGAAAAGCCGGACCACTTAATGGGAGTTTTTGACCGGTTGATGATTCTGACCTGAATTTCTGATTCAGCCCCCGGATGGTGCAAGGGCTGTGAGGCATATACCTCTGTGTAAACACCCAGGGCTTTCAGAATTACCGCATCTATATCTTTAAGCTTAATGCTTTTATAATAGGAATCCGGTAATCCGGTTAAGACTCTCCTAAGCGCGATCATAGCAGGAACAGAGGCGGATGGGTCATTAATATTAAACCCCTGAAGAATATGGGCCACCAATGGCTGTACCTTCCCGCCCCCGGGAATTCTGGACCAGGTCAGGTCAATGCCTTCAAAAATATCCTTCTTAGAGCTGGTACCTTCCGATAAGAGAAGGTATTCCGGCTGAGGCCCTCTTGAAGCCGTGCTTCCAAATCCCTGACTTTGATGCATGCTGCGGCTCTTGGCAGCAATCTCAGCATAAGAAGTGCCTAGGACAGGATCGAAACCGCCAACATCAAGACTGATAATGCCTTCCTCATCTTCGGTCATTTCAGGGTACCACCACCTGCCGGTATTCCAATAAATGCGTTTAGGCTTCCATACTTCCAGTTCCTGTAGCTGTTCCGGAAACCGATTCGGGTCACCGGCTGCTTTAAAGGCCTCCTCAGCAAGCATGGCTGAGGCAGTATGGTGGCCATGCCCTGCTCTGCTATCCGGCGGGAAGCGCGTGATGATCACATCAGGTTTGAAAGACCGCACCACCCATACAATGTCCTTAAGAATTAATTCCTTGTCCCATTTGCTGAGGGTTTCTTCAGGTGATTTGGAATATCCAAAATCTACAGCCCTGGTGAAAAACTGGTGCCCTCCATCAATTTTCCTTGCTTCAACTAACTCTTGTGTGCGGATTACTCCTAATCCCGGACCGATTTCGGGCCCGATGAGGTTTTGGCCACCATCCCCACGGGTGAGAGAAAGATAAGCAGAACGCACCTTTTCGCCCTGTGCCAACCAGGCAATCATGCGGGTATTCTCATCATCCGGGTGGGCAGCCACATAGAGTACGGAGCCCAGGACCCCCAGCTTTTCAATATCTTTGTAGATCTCCGATGATGAAGCCCCAGGCTGCCCTGACACGGTAATTGAGCCTAAAAAAATAAATATAAAGGCCGGAATAAGATTTCTATACATAGTATTTGCGCTTTACCTCACCAATTACGCCCCCGCAAGATAAAAGTTCTGAAAAACATTCAAACGGAAATCCACCTCCCGGATTCAAATTTTATATGAGTGGTGGGATCAGGAAATAAGCTTTAACACCGGATATAAATTAGTAAGGCAAGCCCTTGTCCCTTTCATTTTTCAGTGCCCTGGTATACCATTCCAACTCATCAAGGAATTTGCAGATGCGCTTATTATATTTTTCCTCCAGGGCATTACCCTCTTCGTCAACAGATTTTTGAACTACAGGCATGGCATAAATAGAAGGTATGGATGGCATACCGAGCTCTCCTAATACGTTGCGGATATGCATGGCAGCCCTGACCCCTCCCATGGCACCTGCACTATAAGAAGCGATGCCACTGGGCTTGAAAAAATATTCCTTTTGGAAATGGTCCAGGAGGTTTTTTAAGGCCGGAGGCAAACCATGGTTGTATTCACCGGTCACAATGACAAATGCATCGGCCCATCGCAGGGTTGCGGCTGCTTTTTCCATGTTTTCAGGAGCACTGCCTGATTCGAATTCCTTGTAAATTTTATCAAGAAATGGGAGATCTACTTCTTTTGCATCCAGAAATTTAACCTCATGGCCCCGGTCTTTAAGCTGGTTGATTATAAATAAAGCCCCTTTGATGCCCTGACGCTTTTCCCTTACCGAACCATAAATTACACAATATTTTAAACTCATTTTTCTACGATTTTTTTGTCAATATAACTTGAATTAAGGATACTCAAGGCACCCATATACCTTAATTTAAATGAAATAAGATCCCCTACCTTATAATTTCTTTCCGTGTCTCCAAGGTCAATGACCAGCATGTCTGAACTGGCACCGCTGATCTCCAGATGCTTGTCGTCAGGTATCAGATATTCCGGTGCAATATCCAATAGGCCTATATCAATGATGGCCCGGTAGGAATACTTCCCGTAATCTTCTTCATTCACCTCAAATACTTCTCCAGAAGGGTTTTCTGCGAGGTCACCCAAGGGCACTTTGGGCTTTTTATGGAGTTCAATGATTTCAGTATGAAGTTTAAACACATCATCGTTCATGCCTTTGATGGTTTCCATGGAAAAAAGATTAAGGCCAAAATACAAAGTCTCCCCAATCCTGAAGTGATTTACACCCAGTGGGCGCATATTTTTTAAAAGTAAGGGGATGGCCACCGATGTACCACCGGAAACCCAAGGAATTTTCCTGTTAAACTTGGCTTCGATCAGTTGTTCGTACAGGCTTAGCTGGATGAGTTTATCCTGGGATGGCATTACGCCATGGAGGCAATTGAGGTTGGTGCCAAGACCAATAATTTCAATGCCTGGAAGTTCAAATACTTTGCCGTAAAATTCTAATACCTCTTCCCCCAGTACGCCCTCTCTGAGGTCTCCCATTTCTACCATGATAATAATTTTGTGGTCTTTGCCTTGTTTTACTGCCTCATCGGAAAGCATTTTAATGGTAGAAAACTCCGTATTGAAGCTAACATCAGCATATTCCATCACTCTGGGGATGCTGCGCTTGGCAGGCGGCTTGATGTATACCGTCTGCACTTCAGGATTGATTTCCTTCACTGCCTTTAGGTTACTGATTCTGGAATCATGAATCTCCATTATCCCAAGGTTGATCACCTCTCTGAGGTAGGGTTTATGACCACAAAGCAGTTTGGTGACGATTCCCCAATCAATATGGCGCTCATCAAATAATTTTTTAAGAAAATTAAAATTATGCTGAAGTTTATTTCTGTATAATTCTATATAGGCCATTAATCTTTGTTTTTTACTATTCTAGGGATATCATGAGGCAGGCGGGTGAGCAGTTCATAGTTGAGCTGGCTACTGAGTTCTCCGAAAGACCCAACAGTGATTTCCAGTTCATCCTGATAACCAATTAGGACCACCTCGTCCCCCTTTTTGGTCTCCGGGGCTTCTAAGATATCCACCATCATTACATTCATGTTTACGATACCGATTACAGAGAGCCGCTTGCCATTGATAAGCACCCGTCCCTGGTTACTCAACATCCGGCTGTATCCATGCGAATACCCCACCGGGACTGTAGCAATTTTCATTTTCTGCTGGGCCAGAAATGTAGTGCCGTACCCTACAAATTCTCCTGGCAAAACTGTTTTGGTGCTCATCACTTTGCTTTTCCAGGAGATCACCCTTTTAAGTGGGTCTTCCTTAGACTCTCCGTTTTTCTTCTTGCCCAAATAGTCTATGAATACTTCTCTGCTGGGCCAAAATCCATATTGCAGGATGCCAATACGGACCAAATCCATCATTGTTTTGGGATATACGATGGATGCTGCCGAGCAGGCCGTATGGTACTTTTTTGGGATGATGCCTTGCTTTTTGAGCCATTGTGAATTTTTCCTGAATACCTCTTGCTGGTTTTTTATCCTTAAATAATTGGCTACGCTTTCAGCACCAGCAAAGTGTGTGCATACCCCCTGCACCTGCACCTCATCGGGATGATCCTTAATGAGTTTCACCACCTTTTCAAGGCCTGGCTTATGAAATCCGGTGCGGTTCATCCCGGTTTCCAATTCAATATGAATGTTGGCAGGAATTTTAGCT
>JBGTCD010000096.1:0-69636 GCA_041749015.1 Cyclobacteriaceae bacterium | reverse complement strand
ATAACGAGGATAAAATGCTTCCCCCACCAAGATATATTGGTCCTTATATGGGAAAATATCATGAACCATTAAGCGATAATTAAATTTGGCTTTTTTTCCCTTAATGCTCTTTCTTTCAATTCTACGCTTTACCCGTTCAGCCCTTCTAGCTTTCATATAGGTAAAAAAATTCTTTAAGTCTCCATAGCTATGATATTGAACCTGGTTTTCACCATATTCATTAATTTCGCCAATAAAGAGGCCCCTGGAATATTGATTTTGTGCAGATCCGTAGGTGCCTGCTATCAATTGTATGCCATCTTCATATTCCGTTGTATTGCCAAAAAGAAGACTTCTTTTTGGGTCATTATTCATAATCACATCTCTAATTAAATTGCCCTGGTCATCAAAAGCTTTTATAAAAAGAGTAGTCCTTTTGTCAAAAGCCCTACCCTGGAGGATGATTTCAAACTCGCCATAGTAACCAATCTTATAAAAGACGATTTCATGCCGTTCATTAAATATGGTTGGCAATGCTCTGGGAACATCGGTCTCAAAATTATAATGTATGACAACCGGACGATAGTTATAGTATCCGACGATGTACGCCGCCTGGTCCCCCACCATGAAACCATCAATATTTAATGGAATGATATTTTTGACCGTATTTTTATGGATCATATTATCAAACTGATCAATCGAAATAATATCATAATTGCGATTAGTCCCTCGGTAATCTCCAAACAAAAAATACAGGCGGTCATTATAATATTGCCAGCCTAGAAGCCTTTTGGTATGATCTACCGGAATGATTTTGGTCCAGACCTTATTGAATCCTGTGTCCAGCTTTATTAGCTCAAAAAATACAAAATTAGGATCCAATCCTTTGGAATGTATCTGCCTGAATACTATTAAGCCGTCTTCACCTAATGGCACAATTTCAAAGGGATCTTCATTTCGCTCCAATTCTATTTCAAAGCGTTGAGGCTGATCGATCACCTGAGCCGAAAGGATGGCAGGGGAAAAAAGAAGAATAATAGAGATAAATCCCTTTAACAACCCAGGGAGCAATTTTAAGGCCCTATATGTCCACTCAAATTTCATTGACTTGTTCCCTTGCCTGCAATGATGTCAAATTCTTCCCGCCTCACAGGCTGAACAGAAAGTCTGGAATTCTTAACCAAAACCATTTCAGAAAGCCTTTTGTCACCTTTTATATCTGCAAGAGTCACCGGATTATCAAACTTATCCAATGGCTTGATGTCAACAGCGACCCATCTATCATCCCCGGTGCCGGGGTCCTGGTAATGTTCTTTAATGATCTCTGCCATACCCATTATACGTTTTTCATTGACACTGTGGTAAATAAAGGCCATATCTCCCTTTTTCATTTCTTTTAAATTATTCCGGGCCTGGTAGTTTCTTACGCCATCCCAAAAGGTTTTACCATCTTTTACCAGGTCATCCCAGGAGTAGGTACCTGGTTCGGTTTTCATCAGCCAATAGTTCATTTATAAGTTATTTTTAAGAAGTTACCATTAAGGTTTTATAAATTTACAAATACTAAATGAAAACCGTTTCATTTGGTATTTGTCTTAAAACTAAACCAAATAAAAGTTTGGGAAATAAAGAAATCATTTCGCAGCTAAAAAAACTTGTCACGCTTAAAGAGCTACACGGAGCCGACCCTTTTAAAGTCAAAGCCCTCCAAAATGCCGTTTTTCAACTGGAGAAAACTCCATCAAAGTTATCAGAATTAAGTACAGAAGAAATCAGTAAAGTTCAGGGAATTGGCAAATCAACTGCCGCATATATAACTGAGATCAAAGAAAATAAAATTCTTAAAGAGGTAGAAGACCTTTTAAGCCAAACCCCTCCGGAAGTATACATCATGGCCCGTACCCGTGGGATTGGAGCAAAAAAAACCAGGGTACTCTGGAAAGAATTAGGCATCAACACCCTGGAGCAGGCCTACCAGGCTGCTCAAGATCATAAGATCGCCCCCCTTAAAGGATTTGGAGAAAAATCAGAGGGCAATCTCCTAGAGGCTTTACAATTCTATTTGAACAATAAGGACAAACGCCACTATGCCACAGCAGAAGCACTTGCCTTGCCATTTGTGGAGGATCTTAGAGAAGCTTTTCCACAAGTACTTGTAGAATTTTCCGGGGCATTCAGAAGAAAAATGGAGGTAATCGAGGAAGTTTTGATCCTTGTCGGAACCGTCAAAAAATCTGAAATTATTGATTGGCTGAATCAAAACTCATTACTTAAAGGGCTACCTGAGATGAGCGGCCCTAATTTTTGGAGAGGATTCTTTGAGGTGGAAGGTCTAAACCTGAAAGTTAGATTTGTAGCCCCAGAAAAGTTTGTTAATGAACTCATCCTGCAGACTGGAGCCCCTGCCCATTTAAACAAAGCCGTAGAAGGCAAGCCTATAAAGCTCCTTGCCCAAAACGGAAATTTCGATTCTGAACAAGATTTTTACAAGAGGATTGGCTGGCCCTGCCTCCCACCAGAACTTCGGGAGGGTATTTTAGAAGGTGAATTTATAGAAACCCCTGATCATGAAGATGCCCTGCTCCAGCCCCATGACCTTAAGGGTTCGCTACATAACCACACCACCTACAGTGATGGAAAGCACACCCTCAGGGAAATGGCAGAGGCTGCCCGGGGGCTTGGACATCAATATATCGGCATTACGGACCATAGCAAAACAGCAGTGTATGCCGGAGGATTATGGGAAGATGCTATCAAAAAACAACATGCTGAAATAGAGGCCTTGAATAAGGAGATGGCACCCTTTAAGATATTCAAAGGCATTGAATCTGATATTTTAGACGATGGTTCCCTGGATTACAGACCTGAAGTATTAGCGTCATTTGACTTTATCATAGCTTCTATCCATTCTAATTTGAATATGGATGTGGAAAAAGCTACCCGCAGGATTCTCGGTGCGATTGCCAATCCCTATACCACCATGTTAGGGCATCTTACAGGGCGGTTATTATTAATCCGTCAAGGGTACCCGGTGGACCATAAATTAATCATTGATGCCTGTGCGGAAAGAAATGTGGCCATTGAAATCAATGCCAACCCCCGGCGGCTGGATTTAGATTGGCGATGGGTACCCTATGCCAGGGAAAAAGGCGTAAAGATTTGTATCAACCCTGACGCCCACGACCATGAAAGCCTGGAGAAAATGATTTATGGCGTGCATGTAGCAAGAAAAGGAGGTTTACTAAGCCACCAAACTCTGAATGTCATGGATGTTAGTGACCTCAACGAATTTCTTAAAAAAAGGAAAGCTGTGGCATTGGGTAATTAATTGATTACCCCCGGATTATTTTTGTGATTTACTATAATCGGAAAAGGAAATACTTATTAATAAGCCCGTACCCTTTTGCCTTCCATGAAATTGACGAAGGCTTTATTGGCTACCCTATTTCCACCCGGAGTTGGGAACTGTCCGGTGAAATACCAGTCTCCCAGATGATTGGGACAGGCTTTATGTAGGTTTTCTACCGTCTGGTATATCACCTGCACCTCCGCACGCATCCCTGCAGGTTGCACGATCTCGGCAATTTTATCAGAAATTTCTTCCGGGGTAAATTGCTGATACAGGCGATTCACATAATTGATGGGTTCTTTATCTTCCACAGCCCTTTTGCAAAGCCCATACACCTCATCCAGGAAGTGCTCCATTTGATTCTCCTTAATCAATTTTAACATGGCCCTAAATGCCACAAACTCGCTGAGTTTAGACATATCAATACCATAACAATCAGGGAATCGAATCTGTGGGGCAGAGGAAACAATGATAATTTTTTTGGCTTCCAGCCGATCCAGCATGGTCAAAATACTCTTTTCGAGCGTGGTACCACGCACAATGGAGTCGTCTATAATTACCAAGGTATCAACCTTCTTCCTTACCACCTCAAATGTGGTGTCATACACATGGGCAACGAGCTCATCTCTATGATCATCGTCCGTAATAAAGGTTCGGAGTTTGGCATCTTTGATCACGAGTTTTTCGACCCTTAACCTGAATGACAGCAAGTCCTCAATTTCGTTGATGTGGGGTTTCTGCTCAATAATTACTTCTTTCCTTCTTTCTACAAGATAGTCCTCCAGACCAGAGAGCATTCCTAAAAAGGCTGTTTCAGCAGTATTAGGAATATAGGAAAACACCGTATTTCTTAAATCAAAATTGATGGCTTTTAATACCTGTGGTACCAACAATTTACCGAGAGTCTTGCGCTCCTGATATATTTCCGGATCGGTGCCCCTGGAGAAATAGACCCTTTCAAAGCTACAAGACTTGCGCTCTAGTGGCTTTATAAACTGCTGCTGAGAAAAAGTACCATCTTTTTTTATAATCAGGGCATGGCCTGGTTTAATTTCCTTGATTTGTTCATAATCAGCATTAAAAGCTATTTTAATGGCTGGTTTTTCAGAGGCCACTACCACTACTTCCTCGTCAGCATAATAGTAGGCAGGCCTAATCCCTGATGGGTCCCGAGCCACAAAACCGGCACCATAACCTGTAAGCCCTGCCATAGCATAACCACCATCAAAGTCTTTGCAGGAACGTTTTAAAACGCGCTGCAAGTCCAGCTCATTTTCAATTAGTTCGGTGATTTCAGCTTTTGAATGGGACTCCTTATATTTTTTGAATATCAGGTCATTTTCTTCATCCAGAAAGTGGCCTATTTTTTCCATCACCGTGACGGTATCTACCTTTTCTTTTGGGTGCTGCCCAAGGCCAACCAGAATATTAAACAAATCATCAACATTGGTCATGTTAAAGTTGCCGGCCATGACCAGATTTCTACTCCTCCAATTGTTTTGTCTGAGCATAGGGTGGCAATATTCCAAAGCATTTTTACCATGGGTACCATACCTTAGGTGCCCTAGCCATAATTCTCCGGTGAAGGCACAATTTAGCTTCAGCCATTCCGGATCCCAAAATCGATCTCCTGCTTCCTTTTGAGCTTTGGAAAATTTTTTACCTATTTTTTTAAATATAGATGAAATTGGCTGCGAACTGACCGACCTGTATCTGCTGATATACCGAAAACCAGGATCCTGATTGATCTTAATATTTGCAATCCCGGCTCCATCCTGACCACGGTTATGCTGTTTTTCCATGAGGATATACATCTTATTGGCCGCATAGGCAGGGGAGCCATATTTTTCAATATAGTAAGCCAGTGGCTTCCTTAACCTTATAAGGGCTATACCACACTCATGTTTAACAGCATCACTCATATAAAAAAGTAAAAGAGCGAAATCAAATCATTCAATCAATTAGTTACCGAAATAGGATAACAACTAAAAAAGAATTTGAATTCCTGAAATTATAAGGCAAAATTAATACTATTAATCCATCTCATCAATGAATCAGGCTGAAAGAAAATGTACAATAGCAAAAACATGGCCATGGCACTAAATACGATGATCAATGATGGGGTTTGAATCCTGGGAGCCTCTGCAGGCAGTGGCCGGAAAAACATGAGGTAAGGAATCTTTAAGTAAAAGCCCAATGCTACAACGGTGTTCAATATTCCTAAAATAAGCAAAGCCGTAAGGATGGTGTTCCCAATACTTTGGTAGGATTCCCAAACAGATGAAAACAATAACAGCTTACCCGAAAAGCCTGCGGTTGGTGGTAAACCGGTAAGGGCTATCATCCCGATGAGGAGCAGCACCGCCGGCAATGCCGCTTTAAATCCCAGACCATGGAACCGGCTCATTTCCAAGCCTGGGTTATTCAGGCGGTAAACACTCAACAATAAAAAGGTGCCTAAGTTAGCTAAGGCAAAAATTACAGCATAAAACACCACCGCATAGAAGGAATATTCGGTCAGCACCACCACCCCGATCAATAAAAAACCGGTATGGGCTACGCCGCTATAAGCCATCAGCCGAAGGGCATTTTTCTGGGATAGGGCAGCAGCATTTCCTGCTGTCATGGTGATCATTGCAATGGTTGCCATCAGCACCATCCAGGATAAAGGGGTTGCGGCAAGAATATCGGAGAACCCTGGGGTCAATCTGATCAATAATACCAAAGCAGCTATTTTGGGGACTACCGAGATAAAAGCCAAACCTCCGGTAGGCGCTACTCTATACGCATCTGGTGCCCAAAAATGCATGGGTATTGCTGATAGTTTAAATAAAATCCCGGCCAAAGACATCAGGATGGCTATTACTAACAAAGGAACTGATGATACAGACAATTGTGCAAAAAAGTCCGGATTGGTAAAATCAAGAGTCCCTCCCAGGCCGTACAAAAAGGAAAATCCGTATAGCATGACGGCCGAAGAAACGCCTCCAAAAATCAAATATTTAATGCCACCCTCACCTGAATATTTTTCAAATCTGAAAAAGGTGATCAAATACCCAGAAATAGATAGGACTTCGATTGCCATGTAGGCCATCAGGAGGTTGGAGGCCATCAAGAGTAAATGTCCACCCAGAGCCATGAAAAGGATGAGCACTGCGAAAACAGCAAACCGATGTGCAACTTGTCTGGGTTCTCCATTGATTTCTACCGGGAATAAAAGAACCAGTATTCCGGCAATAGAAAAAAGAATTTTAAAAAACACAGAAAGACGATCCAAGATGAGCATTTCCTCAAAAAGGGTAATGGAATTACCTGAATCCAATAGCGGCCATTGTAATAATGACAATCCTAAAACCACCATAAAACCACCGATACCCATTACCCTAGACCATTGAATGCTGAGGCCACGGGTAAAGGTTTCAAGAGCAAAAATCAAAAGGATAGAAGCTACAAGTGCTATTTCCGGCAAAAAAGTGCCAAGTCCATCCAGGGTTTCTGTAAGGGTTGAATAGACTTCCTGTTCCATTTTTATCGATTTAAAATGGCGTTACCGGTTTCTAAAATCCCTGAAACAGCAGCCTCAACGGTGCCCTCATAAATATTTATCAAAAATGAAGGGAATAATCCGAGACTAAGGATTAGCAAGCCAAGGCTGTACAGTAGTATACTTTCTCTTTTTGTAAGGTCAATAAGAGATTTTTCCCAGGCAGGATTATGCACGTAGAATTTTCCGAAATACATCCTTTGAAGCACCCAAAGGCAATAGCCTGCCCCAATAATTAAACCCAATGTAGCCAGAATTGGGATGGCAATTGAAAACAAAGGATCTGGGCCTTTTGCTGCAGTCATGGCACCTAAAAAAACCATGATCTCCGCAATAAATCCAGGCAGCCCAGGCAAGCCCAAAGCAGCAAACAGACCAAGCACGGAAATGGCCGTAAATCGGGGCATCTTTTGGGCCAGCCCTGAATACTTTTCTATCATCCTGTCACCAGTCCTGTCATATAGCACTCCTGCTACAAGAAATAACAAGGATGAGATAAGGCCATGGCTCACCATCTGGTAAATGGCTCCCGAAAAACCTTCGTTGGTCAGTGATGCTAAGCCCAATACCACAAAGCCCATATGCGCAACTGATGAGTAGGCTACCAGTCGTTTCAAATCCTTACTCACCAGAGCATTAAGCCCACCATAAATAATGGAGATCAAACCTAAGACAGCAATAAACCCGGCAAACTCAATAGCACCATCAGGGAAAATTAAAAATCCGGCTCTAAGTATACCGTAGCCCCCCACCTTAAGCAGAACCCCTGCCAAAACCACTGAAATGGCGGTTGGGGCTTCTACATGCGCATCAGGCAGCCAGGTGTGAAGGGGCACCACGGGTACTTTGATGGCAAATCCGATAAACAAAAGTAAAAAGGCCACCCAGCGCAAAGGCCAGCCCCAAAGCATCTGATCACCTCCAGGATCGAGGGCACTCCCAGGAATGAAATTTTCAGCCTGAGTCATGGAGACCATATTGAAAGTCTTGAAAAATGCCTCACCATCCCCCTCCTGCACTGAAAGATAAAGCATCACCATTACAATCAAGATCAGGACAGAACCTAAGAGGGTATATAAGAAAAATTTAATGGCAGCATATTCTCTTCTTAAACCACCCCACAGCCCTATCAGAAAAAACATGGGCAGCAGCAAAAATTCAAAAAACAGGTAAAACAGCAGAAAATCCAACGCTACAAAGCAGCCCATGACCGACCCGGAAAGCAAAAGATACAAGCTGAAATAGCCCTTGAGATTTTTTTTGATGCCCCATGAAGCCACTACTCCCGCCAAAAGAACTACCACGCTGAGCATGACCAGAGGTAAACTGAAACCATCTACCCCAAGTAAGTATGAAGCTCTAAGACTACCAATGGCACCAAGGTCTAAAGTAAACCAGGGGGCATGCTCGACAAAGTGAAAGGCTTCCAATTCATATACACCTGCACCATGTTGAGGATCATAGAGGGTATAAATGCGGATTAGAATAAGCGCCATGATCAGCAAAGCACCCAATCCAACTAGTTTGTATTGTGACTCAAACTTAGCAGGCAGGATCAGCACCAACAGTGCTCCAGCAATAGGAGTAAAGATTAAAAAACTGAGCAGATACTGATCCATAGTCATAGCCTATCCTCCGGCCAAGCAAAGTTTAAACTTGGTCAAATTTCCTGAAAAGCGGTTAATGGAAGAAATAATATTTTTCAAAACCCAATAAACATAAAAAACACCGTGATAATAAGCACCAGCAGAAAAAGTGCTGCCCAGATCAAATATGCCTGAATGCTGCCACTGCCAGCTTTGGCCAGGACCCCTGATCGCCTTACCACATAAACCGAAAGGTGTACCGTGCCATCCACAAGGTACCGGTCTACCAAATTTAAAAAATGACCGACAACCACAAATCCAGCAACGGCACCATTGTATAAGCCATCCAATACTTTCTTATCAATAATCCTCACCATCCCGGCAACCCAAAGCGTGGGAGCTACTATCATAGCATTATAAATAGCATCTAGTTGCCAATTCAAACGGGATAGGTTGGTAACAGCCCTATTAAATGCTTTTTGCTTAGTATAATGAACATCCCGGTATCCCAGGTATCCCCCAAATATTATCAGAGAAATTGTTAAGGGCATCATCCAAATAGGCGCCTCGGGAATGGATTCTGCACTTTGATCAATAATCCAGGCCTGAGAAAAATCCCAGGGTAAAAGCCCTGCAACAAGCCAAATGGAACCAATCCCAAGCAAAACCACCGGGATCAATTGAGAATTTGGAGTACTAACTGCGGCTGTTTCATTTTTTGGCTTAAGTAAGTAACCTAGCATCCTGGCCACATAAACTGCTGTAAGGAATACACCAGACCAGAGCAGAATGCTCACCAGGATGGATGAATGAAATCCCTCCCTTACCGAAATGGCTGTCCAGTTATTAATGCCAGCCAGAATCGCTTCTTTAGAAATAAATCCTGAAAAAAGCGGCACTCCTGCAAGTGCCAGGGCGGCCGCGATGAATGCGTAGGTGACCCAGGGTGCTTTTTTGAGCATCCCACCCATTGCCTCAAGGCTGTAAGAGTTGGCATGGTGGGCCATCACCCCTGCACCCAGAAAAAGTCCGGCCTTAAAAAAGGCATGGGTGAACAGATGAAGAAAGGCGAACTGGGGGTACCCGGCCCCAATAGATGCGATCATGAATCCCAATTGGGAAATGGTAGAAAAGGCCAGCACTTTTTTGATATCCTCCTGCCGCCAGGCGGCAAACGCCCCCATAAAAGCGGTAATACCGCCTACAAATGCCGCTGTGGTGAGTACCGGTTCGGCAAGGAAGTCAAACATGCGAACCAGGAGGAACACTCCGGCAGCCACCATAGTGGCTGCATGGAGGAGGGCCGACACAGGTGTAGGCCCCTCCATGGCATCAGGCAGCCAGGTAAGCAAAGGAAATTGTGCTGATTTACCAATTACAGCCAACAGGAGCCCCGCCCCTGCCCAAGTCATCCAGGCCTGATGCCCGGAGTGCGCCTCCCTGAGCAAAACCTCGATATCAAATGTACCCCCATATACACCAACCAGCATAAGGGCAATAATAAACCCAATATCACCAATCCTATTGACCAAAAAAGCCTTCCTGGCAGCACGGGCAGCCTCTGGTTTATGGTGCCAGTAACCAATCAAAAACCATGAAGAAAAGCCCACTAACTCCCAAAACACAAAAGTCAGGAGGAGGTTACCCGAAAAAACTATCCCCATCATGGCAAAGGTGAACAATACCAAACCGGCATAATACCGGGATTTATCTCCTTTAAGAGCCTCATAATGGGTAGAATACCAGAATACAAGCGTGGCGATGAATCCTACCAAACTGCCCATTAAGAGGGTAAGCCTGTTGCTGGTAAATAAAATATCTACCTGAAGGATATTTTGACCTGATCCAATATGCCACCAGTTAAAAATCTTAGAAGTAACGGGTGTATCCAGGTTCCAGAGGCAGAGAAAAACCAAAAAAAAGGTAGAAAAAGCCATCCCCAGGGTGGTAAAAACTCCAACCTTCTTTTTGAAAAGCACAAGCCCCAGGATCAACCCCAAAACAGGTCCTAAAAAAATAAGGTCCCAATACCAATTGTGAAAAGGTAATGCCTCCAAACTTCTAATCTTTTAATCCGGAAATACGACTCAGGTCCACTGTCTTAAAGTTTTTAAATAGTTTGATGATGATGGCCAAAGCCACACCTGCCTCAGCAGCTGCCACCAAAATCACAAACAACGCGAATATTTGGCCCTGTTGGAATTTGGTATCCCAATGCCCAAAAACCGCCAGATTAATGTTGACGGCATTCAGCATAAGTTCTATGCCCATAAGCACCATCAAAATATGCTTTCTGGTAAACACAATAATGAGCCCGAGACCAAATAGTACAGCAGAGAATAATAGAAAATGTGAGATCGGAATCATGATGCCTTACCTCCTTCTTCTTTAGCCCCGATTTGTAATGCACCTGCCATTACCACCAGTAAAAATATAGCGGCTAGTTCTAATATCAGGAGGTATTTGCTCATCAATAAAACCCCAATATGCTGGATGCTGGTATATCCGGATAAATTATCCGGCACTTCCGGAGGGTGCATCCATCTGGTAAAATCAAAATCCAGGATTGTCATGATCAGGATTACCATAATCGACAATCCTGCGAGCCATCCAAAGAAATGATAATGGGTGCCCGCCTCAAAAGAGAATCCTGGTTTTCTGCTGGTTAGCATCACGCCAAAAATAATGAGTACCAGAATACCGCCAACATAAATGAGAATTTGGGAAACAGCTAAAAACATAGCCCCAGCATAAATAAATACCACTGCCAATGAAAGCATCACGATGGCAAGGAGCCCAGCTGCGTACAAGAGGTTTTTTGTGAACACCATTCCTGTGGCAGCTACCACAGCCAAACCACAAAACATGTAGAATGTTACAATGGCCGCATCCATATTACTCTTCCTTTTTTTTAGGAGGTTCTACCCTTGGCCGAAATACCGGTCTGGATGGCTTTGTTGCCTTAGTGTCAGCTTGGGTGGTCGGATTTTGTGTTACTTTATTGGCTAGGTGGGCTTCTAAGGCCTTTTGTTTTTCCTCGATTTCATCAGGGGACATGGTGCCAAATGAATATAGATGGTCCCTGATATCATATTCGCTAAAATCAAAGGTCTTGGTCATAGTCAGGCATTCAGTAGGACAAACCGTGGTGCAAAGGCCACAAAAACAGCACTTACCCATATCAATATCGAACCGAGCGGCATGAATTCTTTTTGGCGTCCCATCTGAGGTATTGCCAAAAGTCTCAACCGCTCTGATTGGCTCAATTTCAATGCAATCTACTGGACATACCTTTGCGCATTTGTCGCAAACAATACAATCATCGATTTCATTGTGAAGTCTGTACCGTGCTACATCTGGTACCGGCATGGCTTGCTTTGGGTATTGCAGGGTGCTGATGCCTTCCTGTCCTTTGAAATAGTCTGGACTGGATACATCAAATGCCTTGACACTTTTTCTTGATCTCAAAATATGGCCAAAGGTAATCTTCAGCCCCTGCCATAAAGTGACAAAGGCTATATGGAAATTTTTCCAATATGAGGAGCCATGTTTAGACAAAAAATCAAGCGCTTTTCAAGGTAAAATAAAAGGTGCTGCCCTCACCAGGCGCACTATCGACCCAAATTTTACCCCCATTTTTTTCTACAAACTCTTTGCAGAGCTTTAAGCCTAATCCGGAACCGGACTCTTCTTCAGTACCTGAAGATGAATAATGCTCAGCATCATTAAATATTTTGGCCTGCACCGATTCAGACATCCCTACCCCAGAATCCTTAACATAAACCTGAATCATTCCGTTTTGTTTTTCAGCATTGATCTCCACATTTCCGCCTCGCTCGGTAAATTTCACGGCATTATATAAGAGGTTGCGCACTACGAGGTTCACCATATTTTCATCGGCATGTACCTTAACTGCAGGGTCTATCTTGCTCTCTATCGTGATTTCTTTGTGGTCGGCAGATTTGATTAGTTTAAGATTTTCATCGACTAAATCATTTAAACGAAAGTCTTCCAGGCGAGTAGCCAACTTATCCATTTGTACAAGGGTCCAATCCAAAAGATTGTCTAGCAGATTTCTGGTAGTTTCGAATTGCGCCTGCAATGCCTGCCTGAGTTGCTCAAATTCTCCCGCGGTAAGGGTTTTGTCAGCCATCAGATCAAGTACACCACTCAGAGCATTCAAAGGTGACCTTAGATCATGTGAAACCACCGAAAAGAACTTATCCTTAAACTCACTGATCTGCCTGAGGTTTGCGTTTTTCTCCTCAACCTCCTTTTGATTTTTAATGAGTAATTCATTAATTCTTTTTCGTCTTCTGCTACTTCTTGAAAGATTCACAATCATTATGACAGTAAAAGCCAGAATCACCACAAGGATATTTCTGATCATTTCATTTCTCTCCAGATTTACTTGTTGAAGTTGCTCAGTCTGATATAATAATTCAATCTCCCGATCCTTTTTCTCCGATTCATATTGGGCCTGAATTCTGGCAAATTGCTCGTCTTTTCTGAGACTGAACAAACTGTCCTCAAGGAGCTGATGGCGCCTTAAATATTGCAGAGCCAGAGCAAAATTTCCTTTGGCTTCATTCAGTCGGGAAAAGGCCTCATACAGGTCTGACTCCGTATCCTTGGATTTAATAGAATAAGAAATCTCCAGAGCACTATTCAGAGTTCTTTCAGCAAGGGCAAATTGCTTTCTTTCAATTTGCAAAAGACCTATCCCAAGCCTGGTTTCCATAATGCCTATTTGATTGGCCAGCCTTTCGTTTAGTTCAAGTGCTTCCTTGTAATATTCTTCGGCTTTTTTAAATTCTTTAAGGTCTTTATACAAGTTCCCGGTGTGAAGTAAGGTAAAAGGCAGCACCTCATAAAAGTTATTTTCCCTACTGATCTGTAAGGATTTATCAAAATATTCCTTTGCCCGGTCCATTTCTTTCACCGCCTTTGCCCACAACCCCAGGTAATGATTGCAAAATGCTACACCTTCAATATCATTGATCCTTTTGCTGGTCTCCATGGAGTTATGGAAATATTCATAAGCAAGGTCAAAGGTTTCCTGCACCATATAAACTCTGCCTAGATTATAAAGCCCAATCGCAACCCGCAGTTGGTCGTCCATTTCCTCGCCAATCTTATAGGCTTCCAAAAAATACCGGTAGGCATTTTGGTAATTATCCAGTTCAAAGAAACTATTTCCCATACCATTAAGGGCAATGGACTCTCCTTTCCTATCACCCGCCTCACGCATTAATTTGAGCAATTCCTGATCGTAGTCCAGGGCCTTGCCAAATTGGCCTTGGGTGGTATAAATCTCAGCCATATTTTTGAGGGCTGCACCCTTTAATGCGATTTGATCTAACACCTTTGAAGCAGAAAGTGCCTGCTCAGCATGAGAAAGGGCCTGAACAGGATCATTATATCGGTAGGTTTGAGATAGATCGATCAGGAGTTCAATCCGGAGCGAGTCATTATTAGTATTGTCTAACTGACGAATCAATGAATCCCTATTCTCCAGCACCTGGGCATCGACATAAGTCAATGAAGCCAGAAGAAAAACAATTAACGAATACTTAAATTTTAGCCACACTATATTTAGAATTCAACTTTCAATAAAATAATAATCGCCAAACTGCACAAAAAAATATTAGCGCCAATGACACAGGTGTAAGATATTTCCATCCTAATGTCATTAATTGATCAATCCTAAGTCTTGGGTAGGTCCATCGGATCCATATTTGCACCAATACCAAAAGGATGGATTTTGAAAATAGCCAGAAAATACCCCAAACATAACTTGAAAAAGTGCCTGTGGCACCGCTAGTCCATGAAGCAAGTTTGACCGAACCTATATCAGGAAAGGGCGTATTCCAACTGCCTAAAAACAAAACCGCTGCTAATATACTCACCAAAAGCATTAAACCATATTCTGCAAGCATTACAACCGCCCACCTAAACCCAGAATACTCAGTGTGATAGCCACCTACAAGCTCCGATTCAGCTTCAGGGAGGTCAAATGGGGCCCTGTTGCACTCAGCAAGGGATGCAATAAAAAATATGATGGCCACGGGAATCAACAAGGGCATCGTAAAAATATTCCACGCCATAAACCCACCAATGTTATTGACATCGATACCCAAGGCGGAAATACCTAAAAAATAACGCGTACCATGCAAGTCCGGATCAGCCAAAATGCCCTGCTGATATGAAATCACTTGCAGGTCAAGGGTCTGGGTTACCATTACTACGCATAATACCGAAAGGGTAAGGGGCACCTCATAAGCTATCATTTGAGAAGCAGAACGCATACCACCTAGTAGTGTAAACTTGCTATTGGCACCCCAACCAGCAAAAACAATCCCGATGACATCAAGGGCTACTATGGCCAGTAAAAACAGTACCCCGGACTCTGCGCCAGACCCAGCCCAGCCTGGTGAAACCGGCAATACAGAAAATCCTGTAAAAACAGCCGTAAATATCAAAATAGGGGCTACTAGGTAGAGGACTTTATCTGCCTTCAATGGCATCAGATCCTCCTTCTGGATGAGTTTAAGCAGGTCAGCAATGGTTTGGGCCAGGCCGTAATATCCCACTTCCATAGGGCCTAACCGATCCTGAATAAAAGCGGAAACTTTGCGCTCCGCATAAATTGCAAACAAGGCATAAACGAGCAGGAATGGAAGAAAAAATAATACCGAACTCATATCGGTATAAACTTATAGGTATTGCTCACCAAATCCAACTGTTTATCTAATCCCAAAGAGGATATCGCTCTAATTCTACCCTTTTCCTGAAAAATAATTTAGAAGAGGCTTCAAATGATGCAGTATAATCTGATACCAAAAATACATCTGATGGTTTACCATTTTTATTATGAAGTCCTTGACTGCTCAGATACTCCTCCAGAGCAATAGCCACTACTTCTGAGGAGTCAAGTACCTCCACCTTGCCATTATAAAAGGCTTCTATCTCCTTTTTAATAAGTGGGTAATGGGTGCATCCTAGTATAAGTGCCTCAATACCATCTAACTCCGGGTCTTTGAGATAGTTTTCAATGATCTCACCAGATATCTTATTGTTAAAAAATCCCTCCTCAATCATGGGCACCAGTAAGGGCGTGGCCAGGGTGCTTAGCGCCAATCCCTGACCTAGTACTTCTATCTTGGTTTTATAAATATTGGAATTGACCGTCCTCTTGGTGCCAATAAGCCCTATTCTTTTATTGGAATGTTGACTTACAATCTGGTGGACCATAGGATCTATCACATTGATGATTTTAGCCCTTGAGCCGGTGTATTCTTTGAGTAATTCATAGGCAGCAGAACTTGCTGAATTACAAGCAATCACGATAGCCTTACAGCCTTTATCTAAAAGCAACTGGGTGATCTTAACAGAATAAGCCTGGATTGCCGCCTCCGACTTGTCACCATAGGGTAGATGAGCCGTATCACCATAATAAATTAAAGACTCATTAGGCAGCCTATTACGGATAGCATGTGCTACGGTAAGACCTCCAATTCCACTATCAAATATCCCAATTGGGGATTGACTACTGATTTGCATGATGATTGGTACAAAAGTGAATAAAATAATGCTTAGCGAAAAAAAATGAGGCGTGTTTATAGAGGAATCGGGCCGGGATTCTAAAAATTTCTTTATATATTTTGCGAAAATCCGAAAAATAACCTTGAGATCATCAGATCAGATATTAGATGAGATAAACAAAAAGCTGGTAGACTTTGAGTTTCTGCTACAGCCACAAAATGATTTGGAAATCAACCTGGTTGGTGCTCCCAAATCAAGGATACTGATAAAAATCCTGATTATGTTTTCCGGGCTATTCGTCTTCCTGCTGGGATTATTAGTCCCGCACTCTGGAAAAATTGCTGATATTATATTTCAAATTCTTTTGGTCTGTGGTGGTGCAGCGCTGATATTCTTCCCGCTTTATAGCTTTTACAGCAAAAAACATTTTAATATATTCATCTCCAAGAGGAAGCAATTACTCAACATTAACAGATGGGGCAACAACAAGGCTCACGGTATAAAGTTTGATGACATCCAATGCCTCGAAATGAAGGTTGATGCAAGCTCAGATTTTGTGAGCTCTGAGACAGAATCCTACCAATCCCATCATTATACATTCACCCTAGTTTACGAAGATGGCAAAAAGCAAGAGCTTTTCGCTCTAACCTCAAGGGATAAGAAGCTTGAAAAATTCGCAAAGGTTTTTGCCGGATATCTGTCCGGGTTTCTTGGAAAAGAATTATCCCTCAAATAAAAAAAGCCCTCTCTGGGCTTTAGTAATAATAAACGATTAAATATTATGCAGGGCTTGCTTCCGATACATTAGGTTCCAACTGGGCAATGTTGAAAGATTTCCTTTCTTTATGACCACAATAGGAACATTTATAATGCTTCATTAGCTGCCCCGGTTCGATCGTAGTCGGTGAAATAAGCACCTCTTCCCTTTCTACCTTGAGGGTGTAGTAATTGCAATCAGCACATTGCTCTGCATTTTTATGGCCCATATACTTTTCAATCTGGGTATGGCCCGTTGCCTCATCAATCCACACGTCATAATCTACAGAAAAGGCATCCTCTTCAGCCTGCATCCCTTCGTCAAGATGCACATCTTCCTCATCTTCACTTAATAGCTTCATTACATTGCCGGTAGGCGAAATCCTGGGCTTGTACCTCAGTGTTTTAAGCTTCTTGGCTACGAAAGCTGGGTAGTACACATCCAAAATATTTCTGAATATCACATATGCCATCAAAACCAGACATACTGATATAAATACCCTTGCGAAAAACCAAAAGAAACCATGATATTCCACCGACTCTGATCCCAGCGTGTTGAAGTAAAATGCTCCTGCGATGATATAACTAATCAGGCTGAACCAAAATAGCTTTATTTCCCAGTTGTTGATGTAGTCGTACTTTGTCTTCAAATCCTTTAACATGGATATCTTCAAATTGTGGAAAATAAAGATACCCAATCCCAGTGCAGCAAAGAATATGGCTGCATAAATGGCCCAGACGTTCCATACATCTAAAAACTGCTGCATATTATTCATTGTAGATCAAGTTTAGGTTTAAATGAAAGGTTGCTGTACAAGGTAAAAAATTATTTTTTTCAAAACAAAATTATCCAACATAACCTCCTTATTATTTGGGGATTAATTAAGGAAAAGTCACAGCATTCCATTCATTGAATTAAATTCAATTATTTTCCTTCTCGAAATTGAAAGGATTTGGTGAGAAATGCATGATTTGATGAAGGGTATTCAAGACCCACCATTAATAAAAACTTTTATTAATATTGTATCCTCATTCATTCAATAAAAACTGAAATTATTATGGGTCAGAATTTACTTAAAGGAAAAAAAGGAATCATTTTTGGCGCTTTGGATGAAAACTCCATTGCCTGGAAGACAGCGGTAATTGCCAAAGAAGAAGGGGCAGAATTTACCCTTACTAATGCTCCAGTCGCTATGCGCATGGGCGAAATACAAAAACTTGCTGAATCCTGTGGCTCAGAGGTCATCCCTGCTGATGCCACCTCCATTGAAGACCTTACGGCACTTTTTGAAAAATCACAGGAAATCCTCGGTGGAAAATTAGACTTCGTACTCCATTCTATAGGCATGAGCCCTAATGTCAGGAAAGGCCGAAACTATGGAGACCTCAACTATGACTGGTTTCTCAAGACCCTTGACATTTCAGCCATGTCATTTCATAAAGTACTGCAAACTGCCGAGAAAACTGATGCCTTGAATGAATGGGGCTCAGTAATGGCTCTAAGCTATATCGCTGCCCAGCGTACCTTCCCTGACTATTGCGATATGGCACAAGCCAAAGCCATGCTGGAATCAATAGCCCGAAGCTATGGGTACCGGTTTGGAAAATCAAAAAAGGTGCGGGTCAATACCATCTCCCAATCACCAACCAAAACTACTGCAGGCACAGGCATTACAGGTTTTGATGTATTTTTTGATTATGCTGAAATGATGTCGCCCCTGGGCAATGCCCCAGCCGAGGATTGTGCCCGTTACATCATTATGATGTTTTCTGACTATACCAGAATGGTCACCATGCAAAACCTGATGCATGACGGTGGTTTCTCATCAAGCGGTATCACCGAAGAGCTGATCGAGCGGCTTACCAAGTAGGACCTGATGGTAGTATTCCCTAATGCTAAGATCAATCTTGGGCTACAGGTAATCGGCAAAAGAGCGGATGGCTACCATGATGTTGAGACCCTTCTATACCCTGTAGATTGGTGTGATATCCTGGAGATTTTAGAAGCAAAGGCCGATCAGTATACCTTTACTGGGATCCCAACTACCACCCAAAAGGAAGACAATCTCTGCTACAAGGCAGTCGCCCTACTCCGGCAAAATTATGAGGTGCCTCCAATAAATCTGCACCTGCACAAAACCATCCCCCATGGTGCCGGACTGGGAGGGGGATCATCGGATGCGGCCCATGTGCTACTGGTAGTTAATCAACTTTTTAATCTGAAAATTGAAGAAGAAGAATTGGCTTCACTTGCAGTAAAACTCGGTAGTGACTGCCCATTTTTTTTGAAAAATAAACCCATGATGGCAACAGGTATCGGGGATGTGCTGGAGCCTGTAGAGAATGTCCTAAAGGGATATTTTATCAAAATCATCAAGCCTGATTTTGGAATCAATACCGCAGAGGCTTATAAAGGCATCCATCCTAAAGCACCTGTCTCTAAATTGAAAGAAATAATTAAACTACCCGTGGAAGAGTGGCGTTCAGAGATGAAAAACGATTTTGAGACAACCGTTTTTAAAACCAGGGCCGAATTGCAGGAGATCAAAAATCAATTTTATGAGCATGGTGCAATATATGCCGCCATGAGTGGATCCGGATCATCTGTATTTGGAATTTTTGCCACCCCGCCCCCAACCTGGACTTTACCTGAAGGGCATATTTCCTGGTCAGGAAAATTATTATGACCTTTTAAAAAATCATTGATTTTTTTCATATTGCCACAAGGAAAAAGTAAATTTTATGGCAAATAAAAAACCGAAAAAGCCTGATTCCAGCAAAGTCAAATTCTGGAATCCAAATAAAATCATCAGCATTTCGGCCATTTCCATCAGTGTGTGGACCCTTTTGGTTTTATTATATCAGACCAGGGTGATCAACCAGCAATTTGAGTTGGCAAGAGAAACACAGTATGCTTCCGCCTTACCCTATTTGGAATTGACCCATTCTTTTACATTTGAATCCTATGAAATTAGTCTGGTCAATACCGGCGTAGGGCCTGCTTTTATCAAAAAGGTGAAAATCATGGAAAACGGAGATTCTATTGCCTCCGATATTGCCATTTTTCTTCAGGAAATACCTGTAACAAATAATCCAGGGATGATGGTACAATACAGTAATTTAATGGTCGGTAAAGTAATTCCTGCAGGACAGGAATTAATCATTTTTAAAATTAGTAATGCTGAATCAGCCTCCAGGGAAATCCGGGAATACCTGGAGCAATCAGACATCCGGCCCTATATCGAATATGCCTCCATTTATGACCACCGATGGGCTGTTACCGGACTATTTCTGCCACCTGAACCAATCCCTTGATAATGACCAAACCAAAAAAGAAAAGTAACACCAAAAAATTTAACCTGGGCACCCGTACCCTGGATCACCTCATCCATGGAGGCCTCATTTTCACCAGTGTGTTCCTGGCTTTCATGCTTAATGAATGCCGGATTGGTCAACAAGAAAAGAAAGATACCAAAATGGCACTTCATGCCATAACTGCGGAAATCAGAAATAACAAGGCCTTGTTGGAGCACTGGTCGGCCTACCACAAAGAGATCATCGATAACGTTACCCCCGCATATGCTGAAGAAGACGAGGAGGCCTTAAAAATCCTATGGGAGGGCGACCTTGCTCCTGAGGGCATTATGAGGGCCATCATAACCAATGACGCCTGGAATATGGCCAGGCACAACCGCATCACTTTTGATATTAAAACCAGCATGGCTTTAAGCAGACTATATGAACACCAGGAGTACACGAGAAATGCCTTGCAAAACCTTCTTGCACTTTATAATGAACGGGAATATTTTCGAGAGGAACTTTGGCTTGAAAATTTCGAAATTTTTATGATGCGGTTAAGTGAGCTCTATGCCCAGGAGGTTTCCCTTATCCAGCATTCGGAGGAAGTGTTGGAGGTGCTTGAGAAGTAAGATGAATAAATCTTATAAGAATTAGTTTCAAAATATTTCAATCAAGAAAGATTTTTTAGTTTAGCATCTTCAATTCTAATTGAAATTTAAATGCAAAAAATCCTTATCCTGGGAGCAGGACAGTCTTCTACCGCCTTAATCAATTACTTTCTCGACCATTCCGAAAAAAAACAGTGGTCTGTTACCGTTGGGGATTACAATGAAGCCCTTGCAAGGGATAAGGTCAATGGTCGGGCCCAAGCCATATTTTTTGATGTGAATGACCCTGAATCTTTGCAGAAGCACCTTCCCGGAAATGCCCTGGTGATCTCCATGCTGCCGGTGAAGTTTCACCCGGTGATTGCAGAATTTTGTGTGGAAGCAGGCATTCATCTGGCTACCGCCTCTTATGTCAGTACGGAGATGAAAGCCCTCCATGACAGAGCTAAGGAAAAAGGAGCAATCCTTCTTAACGAGTGCGGTCTCGATCCCGGCCTCGACCATATGGGGGCCATGCGCATCCTCGACAAACTCAGAGAAAAAGGTGTCGAACTCAAAACTTTTGAATCCTTTGCAGGAGGCCTTCTGGCCCCCGGTACTGATGAAGGTAATCCCTGGGAATATAAATTCACCTGGAATCCACGGAATGTGGTGCTGGCAGGGCAGGGTATTGTAAAATTCATACAGGAAGGAAAGTACAAATACATCCCGTACCACAAACTATTCCGCAGGATTGAAATGATCCACATCCCCGGATATGGGTACTTCGAAGGGTATGCTAACAGAGACTCTCTCAAGTATCTCGACCTATATAATTTAAGAGAGGTCGATACCATTTACCGAGGCACTTTGCGGAGGCCGGGATTTTGCCGCACCTGGGATGTCTTCGTGCAACTGGGCGCCACCGATGACACCTATGAAATGGAAGGCGTGTCCAGCATGACCCACCGGGATTTTATCAACTCCTTCATGTACTACAATCCCCATGACTCGGTAGAACTCAAACTGGCCCATTACATGCACCTGGAACTTGATGGTCCGGAAATGCACCGGCTGAAATGGTCAGGGATTTTTGATATTACACCCGTTGGATTAGAGAAGGGCACCCCGGCCCAGATTCTCGAACATATTTTGAAGAAAAAATGGACCCTCCGGAAAGAGGACCGGGACATGATCGTAATGTGGAATAAGTTTGAGTACCTGGAATCCGGACAGCCCAGGGAAATCCATGCTACCATGATAGCCAAAGGGACTGACCATACCGATACTGCTATGAGCAAAACGGTAGGATTGCCCCTGGCCCTGGCAGCCTCTTTAATCCTTGATGGTAAAATCAAAGAAACCGGTGTGATCATCCCCACGCTAAAGGCCATTTACGAGCCGGTGCTCAAGGCACTGGAAACCCTTGGATTTGATATTATAGAGGAGCAGATAAAATGAAATGTAGATAGGATTTAAATCCAAGGTTCATTCCAAAACCTCCGATTTAAGCTTTATCTTTTGTCATTAACGGGACAAATATTCAAATTACAGATCGGGACATTTGTAAAAGGAATGAAACATATCGTAATCATCGGCAACGGCGTAGGTGGCATCACAGCTGCAAGACATATTCGCAAGCAGAGTGACTTCCGGATTACCGTCATATCAGCAGAGACCGACTACTTCTGGTCCCGGACGGCCCTCATGTACATCTACATGGGCCACATGACTTACGAACATACTAAGCCATATGAGGACTTTTTCTGGAAAAAAAACCGAATCGACCTCCTGAGGGCTTATGTGAAGTCGGTGGACCCAAAAGCCAAAAATCTCACCTTGGAAAATGGTGATACTGTAGCATTTGATATCCTCATTCTTGCCACAGGCTCCAGATCCAATAAATTTGGCTGGCCGGGTCAGGATCTGGCTGGAGTCCAGGGCATGTACAGCTATCAAGACCTTCAACTCATGGAGGAAAATACCAAAAATATTAAACGGGCTGTCATAGTGGGCGGAGGTCTTATTGGGATCGAGATGGCAGAGATGCTCCAATCCAGAAATATCCCCGTAACCTTTCTCGTGAGGGAAAACAGCTTTTGGGATAATGTGCTGCCTAAACCTGAAACGACCATAATCTCATCCCATATTCGGGAGCACGGTATAGACTTGCGTCTCGAAACAGAATTGAAGGAAATTCTCTCCGATGAAAAAGGCAGGGTCAAGGCTGTTGTCACCGACAAAGACGAAGCCATACTCTGCGAGTTTGTAGGCCTCACTGCCGGGGTAAGTCCTAACATCGATTTCGTTAAAGATAGTCTCATCGCGACCAATAAAGGCATTAAAGTCAACGAGTATCTGGAGACCAACTACCCTGATGTATATGCCATCGGAGACTGTGCCGAGCATCAAAATCCCATGCCGGGACGGAGGCCTATTGAGCAGGTATGGTATACCGCCCGGATGATGGGCGAAACAGTAGCCGCTACCATCACCGGTAAGCGCACGGCATACAAACCGGGAGTTTGGTTCAATTCTGCCAAATTCCTGGATATTGAATATCAGACCTATGGGTATGTAATGCCTGAAGATCAGGATCACGAGGAAAGTTTTGTTTGGACCCATGAGGAGGGCCGCAAGTGCCTGCACTTTGTATTTGAAAAAAAATCTAAAGCGTTGATCGGTGTTAATACCCTCGATATGCGGATCCGTCACGAGTTGCTGGACCAGTGGATTAGGGAAGAAAAGACCATTCGCGAAGTAATCGACCAGTGGGAAACAGCGCACTTCGATCCGGAGTTTTTTACCCGGCATGAAAAAGAAATCAAGTCACACTTCAATGAAAAATTTCCTGATATGGCAGTTCCCTTAAAAAAATCGAATCATTGGTTTCAAAAAATTGCAGGACTATGAGGAAGCCAATAGAAAAATTAGGGTATACGCTATTTATCATTGGATTTGGTTTTTTCCTTATCTCTCAGTTTTTGGGTGAATATAAGGTTGATGAAGCAACCTTAGCCAAGGTCGCCGGTGATAACGAAAAGAGTCGGATGCTTATCGAGGCTTTTGAGCCCGGCACTTACAGGTTTTCTTTTGGCTTGATAAGCGACCTGGACAAGGCTATAGAGCAGGTCAATGACAGTCAAAACTTAACCTACAGCTTTTCGGATAGTGACCTGGAAAAGCTATCCGTGACGCTTCTCAATGAAAAGAAGGTAGTGGATTTCAATCTAGCAGAGGATTTCTTTGGTGATAGGGAAAAAGACCAGTTTAGGGAAAATGCTCTCAAAGATTATGGAGGGTGGCTGGAAGGTCAGACCTTCGAAAGTAGTGCTGATTTGAAAGAAAGACTCCGTGAGGTCAATAAGAATATCATTTCTTACGAGATCAACTCGAAAAAAGGCTTTGACCGATATGAGCAAAAAAGCCTCCGCTACGACATTGCAAGAGCATCATCTACCAATCCAGTAAATAAAAGGCCGGGATTATTCCTGATGTTGACTTACGGCCTTTGCATCATTGGCGCTCTTTTGATATTTCTTCCCAGGTTAAAAACGGAGCACCCCGGGATTAAAAATAATGGGATTTTTCACCGGTCTATGACGAACAGGGGATGGCTTGGTATCATCACAGGCAGTTTCCTGATATTATTTTACATAGTGCTTTATTTCGCCCCGGAACATATGGTCAATTGGGTGATCATGGTAGACCCCATCAGCCATTGGATCAAGGGCAGTGAGGCCGGGCAGTTTTTCCTTTACGGATATATATATACCCTTGCCATCCTGGTCATGGGCGTGAGGATGATCATAAAATACCGTCATAGCAAGTACCAAATCATCAGAACCATTTCGGTGATGTTCTTTCAGACCGCCTTCGCCTTTCTCATCCCGGAGATTTTGATCAGGCTCAATAAGCCTTATCACGATTTTAAAAATATCTGGCCCCTGGATTATTCCTTTTTCTTCGATACCAGAATCAACGAAATGATAGAGTCTGGAACGCTTGGCATATTTATGCTTGGTTGGGGCACTGCCCTGATCATAATTGCGGTACCTGTCCTGGTTTATTTCTTTGGAAAAAGATGGTACTGCTCCTGGGTATGTGGGTGTGGGGGTCTGGCCGAAACACTTGGTGACCCCTACCGCCAACTCTCTGACCGCAGCCTCGGGGCCTGGAAAGTAGAGCGGTGGATGGTGCATGGGGTGCTGGTGCTGGCAGTGGTGATGACCGCGGGTGTGTTGTACACCTATTGGACGGGCTCTTCCGAGATTTTGGGTGTCAGTTCTTATGGCTTGAGGGAATGGTACGGGGCTTGGATCGGTGCAGGATTTGCAGGAGTGGTAGGCACCGGATTTTATCCCTTGATGGGCAACAGGGTCTGGTGCCGGTTTGGCTGTCCGCTGGCGGCCTACCTGGGGATAGTCCAGCGATTCAAGTCACGATTCCGGATCACTACTAACGGTGGTCAGTGCATCTCCTGCGGTAACTGTTCGGTCTATTGTGAGATGGGTATTGATGTGCGGTGGTACGCCCAGCGTGGGCAGAACATCATCCGGGCCTCTTGTGTAGGCTGCGGCATCTGTTCATCTGTTTGCCCCAGAGGCGTGTTAAATCTCGAAAACAGGGACGAGGAAGGGCGGTTCAATAAGCCTATTTTAATAGGAAATGACAGCATTACCCTGGAAAAATAAATTAATATTGCAGGGTGAAAATACCGGGAAACAAACCCATTATTAAAGTGATCATCCCGGCATTCAATGAGGAAAACGGGATCAGCCAGGTACTGAAGGAAATTCCAGATGGTTGGGTCGAGGAGGTGGTAGTGGTCAACAATGCCTCTACCGATGATACAGAGCGGAATGCCAGAGCCGGAGGTGCAACCGTGCTCAGGGAAGCAGAGAAGGGTTACGGTAGAGCCTGCCTGAAGGGGATACAATATATCAACGACCACGAGCCTAAGCCAGAGATTGTGGTATTCATTGATGCCGACCACTCTGACTATCCGGAGCAGCTCCCTGAGCTCGTTGCGCCGATTCTGGCCGGACAAGCCGAACTGGTCATCGGGTCCAGAGCATTAGGCAATAGAGAAAAGGGATCAATGACCCCACAACAAGTATTTGGCAACTGGCTGGCCACCAGGCTTATGCGATGGATTTATGATGCTAAATTTACGGATCTGGGGCCGTTCAGAGCCATAAAGCTTAATGCCCTTAATGCACTGAATATGCAGGATAAAACCTACGGGTGGACGGTAGAGATGCAGCTAAAAGCTGCCAAAGCTCGTATCTCTTATATGGAAGTACCGGCCCATTACCGCAATAGGGTGGGATTTTCTAAAATTTCAGGCACTGTAAAAGGCACCATCATGGCAGGATATAAAATCATTTACACAATTTTTAAATACCGATGATCACTGCCATACTTTTAGGATTTTATTTTGTCGGGCTCACCTTTATTTTTTTATTCAGTCTTGGGCAACTTCACCTCTCCTGGCATTACCAAAAGGCCCGTAAATCCCCTGTTTCTGAGAAAGAACATGATTTTAAATTTGATGAAGCGCCAAAAGTAACCATCCAACTGCCAGTGTATAATGAAAAGTATGTGGTGGAAAGATTAATCAAAAAAGTCAGTGAAATCAGGTATCCGGAAAAAAAACTTGAAATCCAGATACTGGATGATTCAACAGACGAAACAATCCAAATCATCGACAATATTCTGAAGGAACTAGCTGACGACCGGATTAAGCATATCAGAAGGGGCACCCGTGAAGGCTTCAAAGCCGGAGCCCTGGCTTATGGGATGACCATCAGTGACGGAGATTTTTTCGGAATTTTTGATGCGGATTTTCTCCCTGAGCCTGATTTTCTGGAAAAAACCATGCCCTGGTTTGATGATGAAAAAATTGGGGTAGTACAAGCACGGTGGGGTCATATCAATAAAGAGTATTCCCTCCTCACCCGGCTTCAGGCATTTGGCCTTGATGCGCATTTTACTATAGAGCAGGGTGGCCGCAGCCATGCCGGAAGCTTTATTAACTTTAATGGTACAGCGGGAGTGTGGAGAAGGGCCTGCATAGCAGATGCCGGAGGATGGTCGCAAGATACCCTTACCGAAGACCTCGATTTAAGCTACAGAGCCCAGATGAAAGGCTGGAAGTTTAATTACCTCGAAGATGTAGTGGCGCCTGCTGAACTGCCCATAGTAATGGATGCTATAAAATCCCAGCAGTACCGTTGGAACAAAGGGGCTGCAGAGACGGCCAGGAAGCATTTGGGGGAAATCCTGAGATCAGAATTGCCGCTGAAGAACAAATTTCATGCGGCTTTTCACCTGCTGAATAGTTCAGTATTCCTTTTTCTTCTGGTAGCTTCCATTATCAGCGTACCATTATTATGGCTAAAGTACCTCAATCCTCATCTGAATTGGGTGTTCAATCTTGGCATCGTATTTTTAGTTGGTTTTATGGCCATTGTGGTCTTTTACTGGAATGCCTGGAAAAGGCTCAACCCAGAGGCCCCCTTATGGAAGTTTTTGGTTATTTTCCCTACTTTTCTTGCCATGTCCATGGGCCTGTCCCTTCACAATGCAGTAGCCGTATCTGAAGGATTTCTTAAGATCAAAACCCCTTTTATCAGAACCCCGAAGTTTAATGTTATTAACAAAAGCGATCTATGGGCCAATAATATTTATTTGAAAGCTAAATTGACAAAAGGCGTTTTTGTTGAAGGGCTTTTATCCTTATATTTTCTTGGCGCCATATTTTTAGGTATTTACATTAATGATATAGGGCTAATATTTTTTCATACCATGTTATTTTTAGGATTTTCTGCTGTGTTTTATCAATCAGTAAGACCAATTAAATTGACACCTGATAAATTTTAGACTTCCATCATTTTGAATTTAAGCCAAAAAAATCAGCCTAATCGATTTTTCCTGACCTTCTTCTTGCTTGCAGGTTTAGCGATTATTTTATTATTGATTTATCATTTTACATCACGAGAAGACAACCTTCAATTATTGTCATTTTGGTCAATTGGAGCAATTTATTACTATTTTTTGTGCACCCACCACCAAAAATTTTCCTGGAAATTCTGGGTGCTGGCAGGGATCTGTCTAAGGGTGCTTATGATACCTGGATTGCCTGGGTTGTCAGATGACTTTTACCGATTCATCTGGGATGGGATGTTATGGCATGAGGGTATTCATCCCTTTGCATACACCCCATCTGAACTAATAGCCTCAGGATACCTAAGTGACAACCCCATATGGGCTACCCTATTCCATAGCATGAATTCACCGGAATACCACACGGTGTATCCCCCGGTGGCTCAAGGTCTTTTTTATCTCGCCACACTGGGCCAGCCTGAGAATATTTATCAGCCGGTTCTCATCATGAAAGTCTTTATGGTAATTGCCGCGGCAGCCTCCCTCCTCCTCCTTACCAGGCTTCTGTCTAAATACAAAAAACCACTGACCCTGGTAGCATGGTATGCACTTAATCCCCTGGCCATTCTGGAGCTGTCTGGCAACCTCCACCTGGAAGGGCTCGCTTTACCCTTTTTACTTTGGGCTATTTATAATATAGGCTCCAAAAAATTCATTTCAGGTTTTTCAGGTATTTCCTTCGCAATTCTGGTCAAACTCAATCCAGCCATAGCCCTGCCCATCCTATGGAAATCCATTGGTTGGAAACGGGGACTCGTTTATGTCATTGGTGTAACTGTTGTGTCAGGTGGCACTTTGATTTTGATAATTACGCCTGACGTGCTTTCCGGCATGGCCTCCAGCTTAGACCTGTATTTTCGCCATTTTGAATTCAATGCAAGCCTGTACTATCTCCTCCGCGAGGCAGGATATTTATTTAAAGGGTATAACATCATCGCCGGGGCCGGGCCAGCATTAGCACTAGTAGGGGGATTGAGCATATTGGCCTATTCATTAATTTCAAAAGCATCACTACCAAGGGCTGTTA
The DNA here is from genome assembly GCA_041749015.1 of Cyclobacteriaceae bacterium. Lineage (GTDB taxonomy): Bacteria > Bacteroidota > Bacteroidia > Cytophagales > Cyclobacteriaceae > JBGTCD01. The sequence goes on along the minus strand of JBGTCD010000096.1, from coordinate 41,015 downwards.
TTTTTATCTATATGATTTTTTGGGCCACCGCCACAACGGTCCACCCCTGGTACATCATTCCCATGGTAGCCCTGGCACCAGTGGCTGGGCTGAGATTTCCTTTGGTTTGGTCCCTTTTGATATTTTTTACTTATGCAGGGTACACGGTCGAAGGGTATGAGGAAATATTGATTTTAACTTTCCTGGAATACGGTACGTTAACAGCAGTAATATGGTACGATTTAAAAAACCCCTGACAATTATATTTTCCCTGTTCCTATTATTCACAGGAACAATCACTGCCTGTCAGCACCGTGACTTTGAGGATAAGCTCTCCTCTTTATATAAGAATGCGGTACCGCGGATTCAGCCTGAAGGATTGGACTCACTGCTGGCCACTGGGGCGGTGGTGCATATCCTCGACACCAGAAAACCTGAGGAATATCAGGTGAGCCATTTGCCGGGAGCCCATTTTCTGGATTATAATAATTATAAAAACGCAAACCTCGATACTTTGCCCAAAGGGGGCATCATTGTGGTGTACTGTTCGGTAGGATACCGCAGTGAGAAGGTGGGAGAATATTTACTGAAAAAAGGATATCCCACAGTTTACAACATCCATGGGGGGATTTTCCAATGGAAAAATACCGGGCATACAGTGGTAGATGAAAAGGGCCACCCAACAGAGCGGGTACATACTTATAACCGGAACTGGTCAAAGTTTTTAATAGAGGGTGAAGCAGTTTATTGAAAAAGAATTTTAATTTTAGCAATGTGGTTTAGCTCCCACTTGTCAGGGAATTAAGTTCTTTAATTGATGAAAAAAGAAAAGTTAATCATTTTCCTCAGAAACCCGGAATTGGGCAAGGTCAAAACGAGGCTGGCCCAAACAGTAGGAGATGAGAAAGCCCTGGCGATTTTTTATCGGCTTTTGAGCCATACAAGGATGATCACGGAAGATTTGCCCCTCGACATCGATCTGTATTATTCTGAATTTATCGATACAGAAGACCAGTGGTCATCAAAAAAATACCTGAAGAAGCTACAATCTGGTGGTGACCTGGGGCAAAGGATGGCTCATGCCTTTGATGCGGCATTCAGGGATGGGTATGGTAAGGTTTGTATCATTGGCACCGACTGTCTGGAAATAGGCTCACACCATATTCTGGATGCCTTTGCCGCCCTCGGGAACAAGGACCTGGTGATTGGTCCTGCGAGAGATGGTGGTTATTACCTTTTGGGGATGACACATCTCATTCCGGAGTTATTTGACCACAAAGCATGGGGCACATCTACGGTATTGGATGCCACCCTGGACGATGCCCATAACCTTGCCCTCAATGTCCACCTACTGGAAACGCTGAATGATATAGACGTATTCGACGATCTGCCAGATGACTGGAAGCCTTCGTCTTCCTAATACCCGTATAAGGCCTTCCCTGCCTCTTCATACTTGTCCCCTTCTTGCCATCTTGGTGCTTCTTCCATATCGGCTATGAGTCGGGCAGAATAAACGAACGCCCTGGTGAAGTTATGCAGGTAATTGAAATTTACGGCATCTGCCTCATCAGCAGGCGTATGGTAGTATTGCATCACCTCCTCATCAAATTGCCTGAAACCAGGGGCAAAGGTAGGTGCAGGTATGCCCTTTGAGGCAAAATTCACATTATCTGACCGGTCAAAAAGGTTTTGCTCAGGAGCAGGATTGGCCACAATTTCGAGACCGAAGGCCCCTGTCGCCTTATCCAACTGCGGATCTATCCCTACCCTGCCATATCCAATGACCCCTACAAGTGTTGTGTCATTATATCCTGCCCCGTCATTATTGAGGTTAAAAATTATTTTTTCGAGAGGTACCGGGCTGTTTTCAGAAAGAAATTTACTGCCAAGCAATCCAATTTCTTCGCCAGTTACAGCCGCCAGGATCACCGACCGGGCAGGAGGCTTTTTAGAAAAAGCCCTTGCAGCCGAAAGGATGCCTACCGTACCAAAGGCATTGTCACGGGCACCGTTAAAAATACTATCCTCCGGGGTATAAGGAGTTCCGGCAGCCTTGCCCGCTCCCACATGGTCATAATGTGCTGTGAGCAACACATATTCATCCCTGAGCTTTTTATTCTTTCCAGGGATCATTCCAACGACATTGTTGGAAATCACCTTTTCTGCCTTACACCCTGAGGTGGAAAATTCAATCGTCCCGGTACCATCTTCCTGTGATTTTCCTAATAATTCTTTACTTGCATCATCAATCACCACATGGAAAAAACCTTCAGGCAAAGTGACCAGTCCAGCATCCAGAGCAATTTGCTCAGAGTTAAAATATCTAACAATGTATTGCCAGGGCACCGGCTGGTTATAAATCTCAATGAGGCCTTTAGCACCATTTTCAGCCACGAGCCTCAGCCTGTCATTTCGTTTGGAAATAAAATCCATGATCTGGCCTACCTGTACAATTACAATTTTATCTTTTGCATTAAGATTTTCATAATCACTATCAGCTTGACCCAGGCCTGCATATACGAATTGGGCAGTGGCAGAAGAAGCCCCTGAAGACAGCACGATCATCTCTTCGCCCTGGCTGAATTGCTTTTCCCCCCAGCTGAGAGTGCCATCGGGAGCAGGTGTGGTTTTCACAAAAGGCACAGGCTGGAAGTAGCTGTCCATACCCGGGAGGAATTTGACACCTGCCTTACGAAATTCTTCAGCAATAAATGCAGCAGCTCTGTCATTTTCAGGGGTACCGGTACGCCTGCCCAGGAGTTCGTCGGAAGCCAGCCAGCGGAGGTTTTCTTCCATCAGTTCTTTTGAGAGTTTGAACTCTGGTAGCTTTTCAACCTTCTGACCAAACAGGCAAATGGTGCATAGAATAAGTAATATGGATAGGGTGTATTTCATCTGTTTATATTTATTTTTTTATGGTCAGATGGAATCTCACTTATAAACATTCCTATGTGTGAGGAAGCGTTTCGTGTTCGATTTCATAAGAGTATAATTTTTGTCAAAAATAGAAAACTTTCAAAAAGATAGTCCTAAAAATGGATGCTGGGTTAAAAACCAGTCTAAGCGGACTGAATCATCCGTTTTAAGGATTCCAAATCCCGGATCAATATCTGCCGCCGGTTAAAATTTATGATATTGCTGTCTTTGAGTTCATTTAGGATAGTGGTCACGGTCTGGCGTGAGGAGCCGGTGAGCCCTGCTATATCCTGGTGCGTCAATGAGGTGCGGATCATTATTTCAAAGCCTACCTTCTGGCCTTTCCACTCGGCAGCATCTCTGAGAAATTCCAAAACTCTGGTACGCGCATTTTTAAAAACCAGAGATTCCAGTTTTCGCTCAAGTTTTTGTACCCGGTCCCCAATGAGTTTTACCACTTTAAAGCTGAGCTCCTGATTTTCAGCCATGAGCGCTTTCATTTCATCTACAGTCATGGGGCATACCCTGGTCTTATTGTCAAGGGCCTGGGCATAATCAGCACGTTGCTCCTCTCCGGCCAATGCCAGTTCACCGAAAATCTCTCCCTTGCTAAGAATTGCCTTAACCACCTCTTTTCCATTATCCATCACATGACCAACCTTAACCCGGCCTTCTTCAATCATGTAAATGGCTTTGGAAGGTTCATGGGTAAAATAGATGAAGTCATTTTTATTAAAAGTAACCATTTTATGGCTTTGATCTGCCTGGCCTGTTTTAACCGGACAAAGCAAATCGTAGAGATCTACATTTTGAAAAAACCAAAGGCTGCTTTTTTCTGCCATTATTTAAATTACGCTGAAAATAAATACTCAATCAAGAAAACAGGAATTACTCAAAATTAATCCAATCGAGTCGCTATTTTTGCACAAGCAAATAAAATATGGATTTCCTCTACATCAAAGCCCTGCATATCATTTTCATAGTCACCTGGTTTGCAGGTCTATTTTATATTGTAAGAATCTTTGTTTACCAAACAGAGGCCAATACTAAAAACGAGCCGGATAGAAGTATTTTAATTCTGCACCACAAACAAAGCGCTAAAAAGCTATGGTACATCATTTCCTGGCCATCTGCCATTATCACCCTGATCATTGGTGTGCTGATGCTGGTGTCACAGCCACAATGGCTCCAGATGGGGTTTATGCACCTGAAGCTCGTGCTGGTATTGTTGCTTTACGGGTATCACTTTTCCTGCCACTACGTTTTTAGTTTGCTTCAGAGTGACCAATACCGGTATTCAAGTTTTCAACTCCGGTTATGGAATGAGGTGGCTACCCTGCTGTTAATAGCGATCGTGTTTTTAATCGTACTCAAAAGCACGCTTAGTATGGCCTGGGGAGTTTTAGGCTTTGTGTTGATAACATTGGTCCTGTTTTTTGCGATATATAAGTACAAGAAAATAAGGGAACGAAATCATGAATAAAATATTAGCAGGCATTATCCTACTCCTCTACACAGCAGGCTGCAATCCGAGTGGATCAGAAAAAAAACTACCCATCCTGGGGAGAATGGAAGTCAATGAAAAGGAAGTCAACGGCCAAATCGTCAAGGACACCACCTACCATACCATACCATCATTTAGTTTTGTAAATCAGGACAGCACCATCATTACTGAAAATACATTTGAGGGTAAAATTTATATCGCTGACTTCTTCTTTTCTACCTGCCCTGATATATGCCCCACCATGAAAACCCAAATGCTTCGCGTTTATGAAGCATACAAAGATGAGCCCGACTTGTTGATTCTATCTCATACCATTGACCCGGAGTATGATACCGTGGGGTTGCTATACGATTTTGCAGATCGACTGGGGGTTTCTAGCAACAAATGGCATTTTGTAACCGGTGATAAGGATACCATCTATGAAATTGGACAGAAAAGTTATATGGTCTCAGCGCGGGAGGACCCTAATGCACCCGGTGGCTATATGCATAGTGGGGCATTTATCCTTATCGATACCCAAAAACGCATCAGAGGGTACTATGATGGCACCGAACCCGAGTCAGTGGACCAGCTTATCAAGGACATTAAAGTGCTGCTAAAAGAAAATGTCTAAACTTTACATCCAGGTATTCTTTGGCTGTGGACTGATCCTGAATGCCTGCGGCGGTCAGGGCGATACCTCAGACCTATCCCGGGAAGATCAGATCAAAAAAAAACAGTACATGGTATTTGGCCGGGACCTATATGTGGCCCATTGTAGCAATTGCCATGGACAGGAAGGCAAGGGGCTCGGGCGGCTATACCCACCCCTCAATCCCTCTGATTTTATGGAGGAAAACTTTGAATTATCAGTTTGCATTATAAAAAATGGGGCCGTGGACCCCATTGTGGTCAATGATATCGAATACGTACAACCCATGCCTGCCTTCCCAAACCTGACCGATCTGGAGATTGCAGAAATCACCACTTACATTTACAATACCTGGACAGACCGGGATATATTGATAACCCCCCAGGAAATAAGGAAAATTCTCGACGACTGTAAGCCCTGAGTTTTTATTCTTCCGAAAGGCTTCTCAATGCATCATTGGCATTGTCAATAGAAGAATGCGTATCCATGCTCACTTTAGAAATGGATTCTTTTTCCTGCCTGAGGTAATTCATTTTTTCTTCCATGCTTAAATCATCTGCCGGCTTTCTGAAATTACGCATCCAATCGCGCATCCCCTGGTCGGCCTCTGATAATTCCTTATGAGCATCCCTCAAGACCTGCTCTGAATCCCCTTCTACGATTTCCAGTTCCTTTTCTATCCTTTTTTTGAGACTATGAATTTCTTCCATCTTAGGCATTACCTCATCATGCACAGCCATTACTTCATCAAAGAGCGAATCGTATTGAGCTTGCTGGTCCTCCTCAGATGCTTTTTCAGATGTGCCGGTACCACATCCTACCATTATTGCTATGGCTAATAAACTTAAAGTGACAAATAAATTCTTCATGTTAGTTATTTTTAATGATAATCAAAGCTAAGATAAATGGATATCAACTGAAAACCAGCCATGGAATACTTTGACAACCCTGGTAATTTTTTTAATGGGCCATTGAAAGATTGCTTAAAAAAGTTCATAAATTAGAAGTCCACTCAACCTTAATTTGACATGACTTCCCTTAAAGCCAATAAGTCGAAAATTATTATTGCCGTTGTCTGCGTAATTGCAGTCATTTCAATAATATTCTATTTTAATCAAGACTCCAAAGCTGCTCAGTCAGGACCCATAGGAATTGACCCGGCATTTAGCGCCTATATCAGCACCTACACTGGTGGTATTGTGTCCGCTTCGAGCAGCATCATCATTCGGTTTCACGAGCCTCTTGGAGATGGGATGTCAGTAAAGAATTTGCTGGAATTTAGCCCGGGAATAAAAGGTGCCAGCGAATGGACTGATACCAGAACATTGGAGTTCACCCCCACTGAAAAAATGGCCCAGGGTCAGCGGTATGTGGGCAAACTTAATTTGGGCAAACTATTGGAGGTGCCGGAACAGCATAAGGTTTTTGAGTTTTCCTTTCAGACCATCGCTCAGGACTTTGAGTTTGAGATCACGGGGCATCAGTTTCCAGACCCTCAGGACATCTCCAGAATACAAGTCATGGCCAGAATGGTCACGGCAGATTTAGCTGAAAGCGACCAGGTCCTGGAAATGGTAAAAGCCTCTCATCAGGGGAAATCCCTTGCCATCAAAACCAATACTGAGGGGCCTGCAAATGACCATATTATATCTATCGAAGGGATTCAAAGAGGCGGAGAATCCGGAAAGGTAGATGTGACCGTCAGGGGAAATCCTCTGGGGATCAAAAGGGATGAGACCATCTCTTATTCTGTACCTGCTGTAAGCCAGTTTATTTTGGTCAACTCTCGCGTCAACCAGCGAGAGGGCCAACATATCCTGCTCCAGTTTTCTGATCCTCTGGATGCCGATCAAAACCTCAATGGCCTTATCACCATAGAGGATGTGCCTTCCCTTACTTTCCAAATTAATCAAAATGAAGTCAAAGTGCTGCCCCCCATACGCCAAACAGGAGAAAAAAATATCAAGATCAGCCCGGGTATCAGAAACATCAAGGGCAACCGGCTGGACAAGGGGGTTGATTTGAAGCTCAACTTTGAGCAATTGCCACCACAGGTTAAATTTATTGGGAAAGGGACCATCCTACCCTCCACGGAAGGCCTGGTAATGCCCTTCGAAGCGGTGAACCTTAGAGCAGTAGAAGTCACGGTGATTCAGATTTATGAGCAAAACATGCTCCAATTCCTTCAGGTAAATCACCTGAGTGGTAATAGCGAATTGCGCCGGGTAGGGAAGCCCATCATGAAAAAACTGATACCCCTCGAGGAGACGGGGGTGCTCGACCTGGGCAAATGGAACCGATTCACCCTCGATCTTTCCCAACTCATCCAGGCTGACCAGGGCGCTTTGTATCAGATCAGAATAGGCTTCAAAAAGGAGCACACGGCTTTTTTCTGTGATGGTGCCATATTGGAGCCCATTGAAATGACCGATTTGGAAATTTCATTTGAGGATGATTTTGACCGGTCCTGGGATTCATATTCTGAATACTACTACCACCCGGAATATAACTGGAGAGAGCGTAACAATCCTTGCCATGTGTCTTATTATAACCAGGAAAAAGAGGTGCAAAAAAATATACTTGCCAGTGACCTCGGTATCGTGGCGAAGAGAGGCAATGACGGCAGCCTACTGGCCTTAGTGACGGATTTAAAAACGGCCTCCCCCATTTCAGGTGCTGAAATCACTATTTATGATTATCAGGGCAAAATACTGGGCAAAGAAAAAACAAAAGCTGATGGTACTGCCCATTTCCAGTTGGAAAACCGGACCTTCGTATTGATTGGTAAATTCAAAGACCAGACTGGTTATCTCAAAATGGATGACGGGTCCTCCATCCCACTTTCAAATTTTGATGTACGCGGCGATCCGGTACAAAAGGGTACCAAAGGTTTTATTTATGGAGAAAGAGGTGCCTGGAGGCCTGGGGACACCCTGCATCTTACTTTCATGCTCAACCGCAACCGGCAGCCCTTGCCTTCTAATCACCCGGTTTCGTTTGAACTAATCAATGCCCGGGGGCAAACGGTATACGAGGTCAACACCACCAGGCATGTTGGTGGATTTTACAGATTTTCTGTCCCTACCAATGAGGATGATCCTACGGGTAACTGGATGGCAAAAGTACGGGCCGGGGGTGCTGAATTTACAAAATCCTTAATGGTAGAAGCCATTAAACCCAACCGGCTTAAGATCAAGCTTGATTTTGGCAAAGAAAGACTTTCGGTTACAGACCAGGATATCACCGGCAGGCTACAAGTCAATTGGTTGAGTGGCGCACCTGCCAACGGGCTCAAGGCAGAATTTTCAATGATGCTTTCTCCTACTACTACCACCTTTGAAGGATATCCCGGATATACTTTCGATGATCCATCCAGGACCTTCTACCCTGAGCAAAATGATATTTTCGATGGGTATGTCAATAGTCAGGGTGAGGCCCGTGTGAATACCCAAATCTTTGTCGATGGTACCCCTCCCGGGGCCTTAAAGGCCACTTTTTCAGGCCGGGTGTATGAGGATGGGGGCAATTTCAGCATCGATCAATTTACCATACCCTATTACCCATTCAATTCTTTTGTGGGCATCACCACTCCTGAGGGTGACCGGCAGTCTGACCTGTTGGTAACTGACACTGACCATATTGCACAAATAGTGACTCTCAGTGCCGATGGGAAACCTCTAAATAATCAAAATATTGACCTCACCCTGCAAAAAATTAGTTGGCGGTGGTGGTGGGATTCCGGTGACGACTATTTAGGGCATTATACCGGCAGCAGCCAAAGTCAGATCGTAAGCCGGGGCAGGGTACAATCCTCGAATGGAAAAGCCACCTGGAAATTCAGAGTAGACCAGCCCGAGTGGGGTCGGTATCTGATCCGTGCCTGTGATACAGAGTCGGGCCATTGCACCGGGAAAGTGATCTATATTGACTGGCCGGGTTGGGCAGGGCGCGACCGCAGAGATATACCTGGCGGGGCTACCATGCTTTCGTTTTCTTCTGACAAAACCACTTATGAAGTTGGGGAAATGGCAAAGATTTCGATCCCCGGATCCAAAAATGGCAAAGCCTTCATCACCATCGAAAACGGCTCCAGAGTGCTCGAATCTCATTGGATAAATACCGAAGCAGATGAAAACAGATTCACCTTTAAGGTCACCGAAAGCATGGCACCTAACGTATACGTCAGTGCTATGCTGATACAGGAGCATGCGCAGACCTCCAATGATCTGCCATCCAGATTATTTGGGGTAATCCCCATTAAGGTGGAAAATCCGGCAACCCATCTGGATCCGGTAATTGGGATAAATGACGTACTCAAGCCAGGAGAAAAAGTCAATATTACTGTGAAAGAAAAATCAGGCAAAGCCATGGCCTATACCCTCGCAGTCATTGATGAGGGCCTTTTGGACATCACCAAATTTAAAACTCCTGACCCATGGTCTACATTTTATGCCCGCGAAGGACTTGGGGTAAAAACCTGGGATATCTTTGAGTATGTGATTGGTGCCTATGGCGGCAGGCTGGAGAGGATCATATCCATAGGTGGAGATATGGAAATGCTCATGGCTGAAGAGGATCAAAATCTAAAATCCAATAGATTCAGACCTGTGGTGGTGTATATGGGGCCTTTTGAATTAAAAAAGGGGGGTACCAACAGCCATCAGTTTACCATGCCTCAATATGTGGGGGCGGTGAGAACCATGGTGGTAGCCGGAAGCCCTGAAGCCTTTGGCAACAGCGAAAAATCCTCAAAGGTCAAGCAGCCACTCATGGTATTGAGTACCCTGCCCAGGGTGTTAGGCCCGGGTGAAACATTTCAACTACCGGTCACGGTTTTCGCTGATGATAATTCCGTCAAATCAGCAAAGATTAAACTGAAGACGAATGCCATGCTAAAAATCAAAGGGCCCTCTGAGAAGCAGGTGCAGTTCCGTACACCAGGAGAGCAAATCATTTATTTTGAAGTGGAGGTAGCCAAAGCATTGGGCAATGCTGTAGCAGAGATTGAAGCAACCTCCGGTATTAACACGGCAGTGTCTGAGACGGATGTCCTCGTGCGCAATCCTAACCCCAGGGTATCCAGAATTGAGAATAAAATCGTGGCTGCAGGGGCATCCTGGGAGGCTGCCATACCTATGCCGGGAATGAAGGGCACCAACAAAGCCGTACTGGAGGTATCCTCAATCCCACCCATTGATTTTTCAGGCAGGCTCCAATATCTCACGGGTTTTCCACATGGGTGCCTGGAACAAACTATTTCCAAGGTTTTTCCCCAGCTATATCTGAGTGAGGTCACCCCGCTCGATCAGGCTCAAAAGGAAAATATTGAAAGCAATATCAAAGCCGGAATTGAAAAATTAGCCAACTTTCAGATAAATGATGGTGGCTTTGCCTACTGGCCTGGCAATGAAAATTCCAATAGCTGGGCCACTTCCTATACCGGTCATTTCCTACTGGAAGCCCAAAAAAAAGGGTATCACCTCCCTTCTGGATTACTTTCAAACTGGCAAAGATTTCAAAAGAGTCAGGCCCGAAATTGGCGGCCATCGGAGTACCACAATAGCGATCTGATGCAGGCTTACCGGCTCTATACCCTTGCCCTGGCCGGAGCCCCCGATATGGGAGCTATGAACAGGATGCGGGAATCCGGCAACATGTCGATGACCGCAGCATGGCGCCTGGCAGCAGCCTACTCCATAGCAGGACAAAAACAGGCTGCCCTGGATTTAGTAGCGGGCATGGGCACCCACGTTCCTAAATATCGCGAAATGAGCTATACCTATGGTTCCAATGTTCGTGACCAGGCAATGATTTTAGAAACATTGGCATTGCTTGGTGAGAAGGAAAAAGGATTTTTGCTAGTCCAGGAGCTCAGCAAGATCATGAGTGATCCCAATCAGTGGATGAGCACCCAAACGACTGCTTATTGCCTGATTGGCGTGGGGGCTTATCTGAAAGAATCGGGGACCACGGGCCAAATCCATTTTGACTACCAGGTGCCGGGAGCAGGCAACATTGAGGCTAAAACGGATCTGCCTATTGCAGTGGCCAATTTGCCTGATGATGTATCCGGTAAGCTGAGTTTCAAAAACAGGACAGAAGCGCCATTGTTTGTCAGGATCGTGGCGCACGGCCTTCCAGAGGAAGGTATGGAGGAAACCTCCTCCAATGACCTCAGCATGAGCGTGCGGTATTATGACAAAAACGGCACTGCCATGAATCCGGCAAGCATTATTCAGGGTACTGACTTCATTGCTGAGGTCACCGTGCGCCACCCGGGCCACCGATCCCCGTATAAAGAAATGGCCCTGACGCAAATATTCCCCTCGGGATGGGAGATCCTTAACACCAGAGTGATGGGTGATGCTGTAGGAGCAGGCGGTGACACCCCTGACTATCAGGATGTACGTGACGATAGAGTATTGACCTACTTTGACCTTGGCACCGGCCAACAAAAAACATTTAGGATCATGCTCAATGCAAGCTATGCCGGAACTTTCTATCTTCCTGGAATTTCCTGCGAGGCCATGTATGACAATACTGTAAATGCTACTGAAAAAGGAAGGCGTGTTACCGTTTCCCCGGGACCCGGTAGCAGTATCCCGTAAGGTCCCGGAGTATTCCTACTCCGGGGCGCCTTCCTCTTTGGCAGGCACTAAAAAAGGAAATGATAAAATTAAATGGTTATGAAACATACAATTCTTTCCCTCCTGATTACCTGCTCCCTATCATGGGCATGGTCACAGGAAGTAACCCCGGAGACTAAATTAGAAATAATGGGGATTACTCTTTTTGAACCCGGGACTCCCGTGGCCAATTATGTAAAAGTGGTGCGAACAGGCAATCTCCTATTTACTGCCGGCCATGGTCCGGGCCGTGCTGATGGCAGCCTGATTCAAGGCAAATTAGGTAAAGATCTGACCATTGAAGAAGGCTATGAAGCAGCAAGAATCACCGGTATCGCCTTGCTTTCTACTTTAAAAGCCGAGATCGGTGACTTGAGCAGGGTAAAGTGAATTGTTAAAGTGCTGGGCATGGTACAGTGCACCGATGATTTCAAGGACCAACCCAAGGTTATGAATGGGTTTTCAGACCTGATGGTCGAAGTCTTTGGAGAAAAGGGCAAACATGCGCGCTCAGCCGTTGGTATGAATGCATTGCCATCCAATATTGCTGTAGAAATAGAAATGGTGGTGGAGATTGAGGATTAGCTTATAAAATTAGCTACCTCCTCATTTGCGCTAATTCAAAAACTAGTAATTATTGATCTTATTCTTAAGCCCTTTGTAGCTTTTAAGTTCTACCCCTGCACGGCCTACCACCATATTGGCATCAATCTTTACAGGGATTTTGTTTTCATCATCTGAAAACCAAAAAGTGACTGCGTTTTCTCCGGAGAAAATCTTATTATCAGGAAGAATAGGTACCATTTTATGGGTATTGAATTTACCAGCTTTGGTCTTAATCCTTTCCTTTCCGGCGTAAATAATCTCAAGGTCATAGAAGGTATCTTCAAGAAAACCCCTGACAATGATGATATCACCTTTTTTGTGCTTATTCAAATTAAGGGTCCGCATAAAAAGATACCCTGCGATCATATCTCTCGCCTCTTCGGCAATTTCAAAAAACTCCGATGGTTTGTAGTCACCAGTATTCTTATCTATGGTTTTAACCTCAACCATACCTTTTTCCTGGTCAAATAGAGTCACTTCATTTTTCCGATAGTTCCCCTCTTTAAGATTTCTTACAGAAATATGGGGTAGTATAGTTTGGGTGTCCACAAAGGTTCCCCAATGGTCATCCACCTTACCGAACCAATCGGCCATACCTACAGTACGGCCGTAGATATCTACCTTATAGCAAGGGCGTTTGTTGATTCTTTTGATATCATTGTCAATTAATACTTCAGCTTCTCCAAGGGTGATCCATCCATAATGCAGCCGGTATTGCAGGTATTCTCCAGCTCCAAAAGCTTTATTATTGACGGATTTTAAAGTGGTTTCAGATGCCTGAAAACCAGCCAGAATAAAAAATCCTATGAATATGAATAATGTCTGCTTCATAATATGGTCACTATAAATACGAAATTACTATATAATGGTAAACGTATCTATTCTTATGAACGCAAATGAGATGCCAACTTTTGTATTACACCGAAACATTGTTTGCTCTAAGGGCATCATTTAGAGAGGTCTTGACGTCAGTACTTGCTTTCCTTTTGCCTATTATTAAGGCACAAGGCACCTGAAAAGTTCCTGCAGGAAATTCCTTGGCAACAGTACCAGGAATCACCACTGAACGCTCCGGCACATATCCTTTAGTTTCAATTGGTTCGGGTCCGGTGACATCAATTATTTTGGAGCTGCCGGTAAGCACTACGTTGGCACCCAGAACGGCCTCTTTTCCTATCCTGACCCCTTCTACCAGAATACACCTTGACCCTATAAAAGCGTGGTCCTCTACGATCACAGGGGCTGCCTGTACCGGTTCAAGTACGCCCCCTATTCCTACCCCACCGCTGAGATGCACCCCCTTGCCTATCTGAGCACAGCTGCCTACCGTAGCCCAGGTATCTACCATCGTATCCTCACCCACATAGGCACCAATATTGACATAGGAGGGCATCAAAATTACCCCCGGGCTGACGAAGGAACCATACCGTGCTACAGCGTGCGGCACTACCCGCACCCCTAGCTTGTCATAATTATTTTTCAGCTTTATTTTATCATGAAATTCAAAAGGCCCAATCTCGATGACCTGCATTTCCTGTATAGGAAAATAAAGTATCACGGCTTTTTTGATCCATTCATTCACCTGCCATCCGGATTCGGTGGGTTCAGCTACCCGCAAGGCTCCTGAGTCCAACTCAGCAATAATGGTCTTAATGGCAATGCGGGTATTCTTTTCTTTCAAAAGAGACCGATCATCCCAAGCTTTGTCAATTAATTCTTTTAATTCCATGGATCAAGTATATTAGCTGCCATATGGCTGGTAAAACCCCTGTTGTAATAGCCTCCCTTCTCAAACCTGTAGATGACACCAGAATGTTTGAGAAGATCGCCGTTTCAATTAGCCAAACAAATAAATATGAAATTAATATCATAGGGTTCCGGTCAAAAAAAATATCCGAAACCGAAAAAATTATTCTTCATCCCATTTTCAATTTTAAAAGGCTGGGATTTAAGCGGTTTTTGGCACCATGGAAATTTCTCCGGCTTCTAATAAAACTTAAGCCCAGAATCACGGTAATCACTTCACCTGACCTGCTCTTTCCGGCTATTTTTTATAATCTATTTTTTAATAATAGAATCATTTACGATATCCGGGAAAACTATTTTAAAAACATCCTGCACCTGAGTACACTACCCTTTGGGGTCCGGCATTCAGGCGCTTGTTATGTCCGATTCAAAGAATGGCTATTAGCACCACTGATTTCCTGGTTTTTCCTCGCAGAGGCCTCTTATGAAAAAGAATTAAAATTTATAGGGTCAAAATATACCATCCTTGAAAACAAGGCCATAAAGCCTTCCCCCCAATTGGAAAGGAAGTCGCCTGCGGCTTTAAAAAATCTAGTATTTACCGGTACTTTGGGTACCGGAACCGGGGTATTTGAAGCCATCCGACTGGCCAAAAATCTGAAGCCTTTTTGCCCGGATTTACACCTTAAAATCGTCGGCTATTGTGCCATAAAGGAAGATAGAGCCCGATTGCAAAAAGCCATTGAAGACAGCAGTTTTATTTCGGGTATCGGTATTTCAAGTCTGGTGCCCCACGAGGAGATCATCAAGGCTATTGAAGAAGCTGATGCCGCCATTGTGTCGTACCGGGTCAATAAGGTTATTGCCCATAAGCGCCCCACCAAAATTTATGAGTACATGGCCCATCACCTGCCAATCCTGATCCCTGTGGAGGCTCCCTGGGTCCCCTGGTGCCATCAATACACGGCCTGTCTGCCCTATCATCCGGATAATGAAAACTGGGAGCAACTTCCGGAAAAATTCCTCAACACCAATTTCTACACCCCCAAACCAGAAACAGAAATACTTTGGGAATCTCAAATCAAAGACCTTTTGGCTGTTTTAGAAAAGTTGGATAAATAACTCCCCCTCGTCCTCGTTTGTATCGAGGATGAAATGAGAAGCGCACCTGCCTGGCAGGCAGGTTTGTAATGCCCATAAAAGAAAGAAGAGGATTTCAGCACAAGGGTTTAATTTAGCTGTTTATACGCCATAGAATTTTGTTCTTTTGGGGCCACCCCTATGGGGCTCAATTTTTAATTGTAACTAATTCTACAAAGATGTCACCCCTATGGGGTTCCTGATTATCAGAGTTATTATTGGAATTGATTGAGTCTTACAGGGGGAATGGTCAACAGAATTTGAAAAAAAGGTGCGGCTGGGTGTCCACGTCCAGCGCGGACGTTCCGGGGCCAAGCGGGTCAGCAGGCCTTGAATGTGTCTATCAGGGTAGAAATAGGGTATACGCAGCCCATTCCTATTATTTTAATCTGTCGTATTTGCAGACTGTACAAGACAGATTCCTGCAGGGCGGGCCTGTGGGTTTCGCGGGGAGGGACGTCTTTGGACGTGGTGCCTTTTTTTGATTCTTTTTTGGGCAAGCAAAAAAGAATCAGAAAGAATTTTAGCTCAACCAATTTGTTTTTACAGGACCTGCTTACATTATTTTCTGAGTAGTGATCCTTAAAGATTTAGAGTTTTGTTATTTGAATATTGGATCACACATTATATAAAACAAAATCAGCAGCCTACTAAAATTTCTGAATACTAAATTCTATAACCCCTTACCAGGCCCAGAAATACTCTGGGAATCCCAGACCAATAACCTGCTGAACCTTATTGACCAGTTAGATCAATAACCGCTTCATTATCCTTCAGACCTATTTACCTTAAATTTTTAAATATAGTTAAAATAATTTTTTAGGTTTATCTAAATTTAATAATTTTGCAGTATGATAAGCCTGAGTCTCACCGAAGAAAATTACCTTAAAGCCATCTATCATTTATCTGATGGTGGTCAAAATGAGGTGGCCACCAATGCTATCGCAGACCATCTCGAAACCAAACCAGCCTCTGTCACCGACATGATCAAAAAACTGGCTCAGAAAAAGGTGGTCAATTATCAAAAGTATCAGGGGGTAAATTTATCTGAAGTCGGGATGCAAGCCGCGCTTATGATTATCAGGAAGCACAGGTTATGGGAAGTTTTTCTATTAGAAAAACTGAATTTTTCCTGGGATGAGGTGCATGATGTGGCAGAGCAATTGGAGCACATCAAATCACCGCTCTTAATTCAAAGACTCGATATTTTCCTAGGACATCCAAGTTTTGACCCTCATGGAGACCCCATTCCCGATGAGAAGGGTATCATGCCTGAACTCACCACCGTACCCTTAAAACTAATGGAGCACGGGGCCAAAGGGAAAATCGTATCTGTAAGTGATTCGAGTTCTGCACTGCTGAGATATCTGGAAAAAATCGGGGCCGTGATCGGAGCCCATATCGAGGTGCTGGAACGGGAAGAGTTTGATGGTTCTTTGGAGGTAAAAATCAATCATAGGGATCGGGTATTTATCTCGGAGGCTGCCGCACATCATATTCTGGTGACTACTGTATGAAACTCATGGCCACCATCACTGTTATTATTTTGGCCCTGTTGATGGGCTGTAAAGAACCTTTTCAAAAGGAGCCGGGCAAACTATTGGTGGTCAGTACCACGGGCATCATCGGTGATGTGGTAGGGCAAATTGGAGGATCACTGATACAATCTGAATCACTCATGGGCCCGGGAGTGGATCCCCATCTTTACAAGCCCTCACAAGGGGATATTAATTTACTGATGAAGGCCGACTTGATCATCTATAATGGGTACCACCTGGAGGGTAAACTCTCAGGATTACTCAAAAAGGTCTCCCGCACAAAGGAGGTTTACGCAGCCGCTGAACTCTTACATTTTAATGAATTGATATTATCAGACCATGAAAAAAACATTCCTGATCCTCATATATGGCTGGATGTGAATCTCTGGATTAAGGTAGTACAAGGAATCGCTGACAAAATCATCACTACAGACCCGGACAATGAAACGGTGTATCAAGCCAATGCCCAGGAATATTTGGCGGCACTCCGACACCTGGATGAGGAGCTTCAAACACTTGCAAGCCAGATACCTGCTACTAACAGGGTATTGGTCACTGCCCATGATGCCTTTCAATATTTTGGCAGAGCCTATGATCTGGAGGTCCGTGGGGTCCAGGGTATTTCTACACTTGCAGAACCAGGAATTCGGGACATTTCAACGATGGTAGAATTTATCATCCAAAATGAAATCAAAGCCGTCTTCCTTGAAGCCAGCATTCCAGACAAAATCCTCAGGTCCATAGTAGCAGGATGCAGGGCCAGAGGTTATATGGTTAAGCTGGATGGTAATCTGTATTCCGACTCACTTGGCTCAAGAATAGAGGGTACTGATACTTACATTGGCATGATGCAACATAACATGAAATTAATTTCACAGACCTTGCAATGAATATCCAGGTAACTGATCCCGCCCTCGAAATCCATGATCTCACCGTGGCCTATGATAAAAAACCGGTGTTATGGAATATTGACCTTACCGTGCCACAAGGGCAGCTTGCCGGTATCATTGGCCCCAATGGTGCCGGTAAATCAACGTTGCTCAAAGCCATACTTGGGCTTGTACCCATTCAAAGCGGCTATGTAAAATTGCTGGGGCAAGACCTCAAGACCATCCGGCAGGAGATCGGTTACGTCCCTCAACGGGAATCCGTGGATTGGGATTTTCCGGCTTCTGTATTGGATGTGGTCCTGATGGGCCGGTATGGTAAAATCGGACTTTTTAGGAGGACCTCAAAAAATGACAAAGCAGTTGCCATGGAGGCTTTAGAACGGGTCGATATGGCCGCTTATAGAAACCGGCAGATCGGGCAGCTATCAGGAGGCCAGCAGCAGCGGGTTTTTCTGGCCAGAGCTCTGGCACAGGAGGCCACCGTATATTTAATGGATGAGCCATTTTCCGGGGTTGATGCGGCCAGTGAAAAAGCCATCATCGACCTTTTAAGGACTTTAACCAAACAGGGTAAAACTGTGCTGGTAGTACACCATGATCTGCAATCAGCAATCGATTATTTTGAGTGGTCTATATTGATCAATACCCGACTTATAGCCTCCGGACCTGTAGGCAAGGTATTTACCAAAGAACTGCTTCAGGAGACCTATGGTGGTAAACTCAGCATCCTCACCGATCTGAGCAACCTGATGTATAAGAAAAGATTCCCTCAAAGGGAGACCGGGCCATGATAAAGAGCTTTTTAGAATACAGCCTCCTCAATGACCCCATTACCGCAGTGATCGCTTTGGGAGTGGTGCTTCTTTGTGCTACCACAGCATTGGTAGGATGCTTTAATCTCTTACAAAAAAAAGCCCTGGTCGGAGACGCTGTAGCCCATGCCATTCTGCCTGGAATAGGCTTGGCATTTTTAATTGCCGGGACAAAAGACCCCATAATTATTACAATTGGAGCTGCCATTTCTGGATTTCTGGCTTTGGGCATTATTGATTGGATTCCTGCCCATTCAAAATTAAAAACCGATACTGCCATTGCGGTTGTGCTTTCTGTATTTTTTGGAATAGGGATATTCATCCTCACCATCATCCAACACAAAGATTATGCAGGACAGGCAGGGCTTGATCAATTCCTCTTTGGTAAAGCGGCAGCGCTCACCCTCAATGACCTGATGCTCTATGTAGGCGTTGCCCTGACGGTAATGGCCACAGTGATCATTTTCTTCAAGGAGTTTCAGTTAATTTCCTTTGACCAGCAATTGGCCCGATCCATTGGGTTGCCTGTCAGGTGGATTACAGGCCTTCTCAACCTCATCACCATTCTTTCAATAATTGTCGGCATTCAAGCAGTTGGGGTCGTCCTGATTGCGGCCTTACTCATTACCCCAGCCTCGGCTGCCAGGTTTTGGACCAACAATTTAAAGTCCATGCTGGCATTGGCAATTGTTTTTGGAGCCATGGCCGGATATGGCGGGGCGGTGATCTCCTATGCTGCCCCAGGCATGCCTACTGGGCCCTGGATCGTTATTCTAATTTCTTTGATCGCTGGTGTTTCTTATGTATTCGCTCCTAAAAAGGGCGTGGTTACCAGATGGTGGATAAGAAGAAAAATACGACTTTCTATTGAAGATGAGAATGTGCTAAAACTATTTTATCAGCTTGGAGAGCCTGAAAAAAAATTTTATCAGCCCCGATCTTCAGAAGATCTTCTTTCCAAAAGGAATTTTAATGCTATTACACTCAATAAGGCCCTCAATCGGTTGAGGCGGGATCAACTGATAAAAAAATCTACAGAAAACCTGGTTATCATAACTCCAGAGGGTTTGGCAAGAGCCAAAAGGGTAGTAAAACTACACCGGCTTTGGGAACTCTATCTGACCAAATACCTGAAAATTGCTCCAGATCATGTGCATGATGATGCCGAGACCATTGAGCATTTTATCACTCCTGAGCTTGAGGGCCGGCTTGAAAAACTTTTGGGCTTTCCGGAAGTAGACCCTCACGAATCTGAAATACCCTATTAATTATGATGAGCCCGGCACTAGCCATAATAATCACAGGATTTCTGGTAGCAGCAGCCTGCGGCATCATAGGCACCTATTTGATGCTCCGCAAAATGGCCATGATAGGTGATGCTATTGCTCATGCCGTACTGCCGGGCATCGTGATCGCATTTTTGATTGCAGGCACAAGGGATTCTTTTCTTATTCTGGCAGGGGCCGCCCTTACCGGTATCTTAATCACCTTTTTGATTCAATGGCTACAGCAAAAAGTCAAGGTTCAGGCCGATGCGTCGATTGGGGTGTCTTTTACACTGCTTTTTGCCATTGGCATCATCCTGATTGCTGCCTATGCCGGTAATGTAGACCTGGATTACGACTGCGTATTGTATGGAGAGATCGCCTACGTACCACTTGATGTCTGGCTTACCGATTCCGGATGGAATATGGGTCCACGGGGCATCTACATTGCCGGGACTGCCTTCCTGGTCAACCTTACCCTCGTTATAGTAGGCTACAAGGCCTTGAAGATAACAACCTTTGATCCCGGGCTCGCCACCTTGTTAGGCATCTCAACTACGGTCTGGCACTATCTCATTATGGGGGCCGTGTCATTAACTACGGTAGCCTCCTTTGAATTGGTAGGAGCCATTTTGGTAGTGGCATTCCTTACGGTAATTCCGGCTACGGCTTATCTGCTTTCCAACAGCCTTAAGCACATTCTGATTTTGGTAGTGCTCATCAGTGCCCTGGTATCTCCTCTAGGGTATCTCATCGCTTATGAATTTGATGGGAGTATTGCCGGAGCCATGGTGATCGTTGCCGCGGCCCTGTTTGCACTAGCCCTGGCAAGAAATTACTTTTTGAAAAGAACTAAGAATGCTGCCGTAACCTATGAATCATGATTTTTCTCCTCGCCAACCCTTGTGTGGTAATTAATCGGTAAATTTGAGTCGAATTTTACGCTCGTATGCCTGACCCTATCGAAAACACCATCGTTGCTCTTTCCACCGTACCAGGGGTAAGTGCTATTGCCGTAATCAGACTCAGTGGTCCGGACACATTCCCCATCATGGATCGGGTATTTAAAGGCAAAAAATTAGGTACAGTCCCTTCACACACCCTTCATTTTGGCACCATCATCAATGCAGAAGGCGCGGTAATAGACGAGGTAGTGGTGGGCGTATTTCGAAGCCCTCAATCTTATACCAGGGAGGATATGGCTGAAATTTCCTGCCATGGCAGCCCTTTCATCATCAAAGAAATTATCAAGCTGTTGCTGAACCAGGGAGCACACCTGGCCCGCCCGGGAGAATTCACTCAACGGGCCTTTATGAACGGTCGTTTTGACCTGGCTCAGGCCGAGGCTGTAGCAGATCTTATCCATTCGGAAAATGAAACCGCTCACAAAACTGCCCTGGATCAGATGCGCGGCGGTTTCAGCTCGGAAATCGCCAAACTCAGGGAAAGCCTGATCCATTTCGCCAGCATGATCGAACTGGAGCTGGACTTTGGAGAAGAGGATGTGGAGTTTGCCAGTCGCGACGACCTTCGGGCACTAATCGATAAAATTCTCCTCGTCGTTAACAGGCTTTTGGAAAGTTTTGACCTGGGCAATGCTATCAAAAATGGGATATCCACCGTGATCGCAGGTAAGCCCAATGCCGGTAAATCCACCCTGATGAATGCCCTGGTACAAGAAGAGAAGGCCATCGTTTCTGAAATTCCTGGAACCACCCGCGACTTCATTGAGGATGAGGTGACACTGGGAGGGCTTACCTTCCGGTTTGTAGATACTGCCGGACTGCGGGAATCCACCGACATCATAGAAACCATGGGCGTTTCCCGCACCAGAGAAAAAATGAAAACCGCAGCCGTGATCATTTATTTGTTTGACCTGAGCCAAGATACCCGTGAGGATATTGAGCAAGAATCTGCCAAACTCCAGGATTTAAGCATTCCGGTGATCAAGGTGGGCAACAAGGTGGATATCGCCAAGCCTGACTTACTGGAATGGGCCGGCCAACAGCCGGATTACCTGCTGATTGCGGCCGGTAAAAATGAAAACCTGGACCAGCTTAAAGAAGAACTCCTCAGGACCGTCTCTGCCGAAAAGTTTAAAACCGGCAATACCATTGTGACCAATATGCGGCATTATGAAGGCCTTTCCAATACCAGAACCGCCCTCCTCAATGTGATCAAAGGACTTGACGAGACCATCACCAACGACTTCCTGGCCATGGAGATCAGGCAGGCCCTCCACCACCTGGGCACCCTCACCGGCCAGATCACCACCGATGACCTGCTTCAAAACATCTTTAGTAAGTTTTGTATCGGGAAGTGATTACTGAAATACGAGGTGATAAAGCCGCGGCAACTTCGTTGTTTTTATGCTTTTAAAAGGATTGAAAATAGGGGGAGGTTACACAACATTAAAAGTGGCACGCAGCCTATTTTTTCCAATTCTCAATCTTAAGTTCTTGAATGGAATTGTAATGTCTTTCATTATTCGTAACCAAAGTTAGCTCGTTTTCAATTGCGATTCCTGCTATCAACATGTCCGAGGTGCCTATAGTAACTCCCTTTTGTCTCAGATTTGCATAGATATCACCTGATATTTTTGCTGATTCTTCTGAAATGTGAATGATAGTATTATTATTTACAAACTCCTGAAATTCCTTTATCTGCCTCTCGGCCTTTTTAAATTTGAGGCCGCCAAGGATTTCAAAATAGGTTATTATTGATATGTTAATTACATCGAATTCTCTTAAATACTCATTGAATCTATGAATTACTTTTCGATCTCCTTTAAAATAGAATGATAATATGTCTGTGTCAACAAGAGATTCTGTCACGTCTAGTTAATTTGTCTATCGTTAGCCCTGTTGTTGTGAAGTTCCTCTGTCATTTCATTGAAAAAACCTTCATCTAAGTCTTTCCATTTTCCTGCAAGTTTTAGAGTCTTGTCCTTGGATTTAAGCTGGCTTTCAATTCTACTCAATAAATCGCTCACTTCAGTCAATTTGTCTGAGGGCAATTGCTGAATTTTTCTAACCAAATTGTTCCTAAGTCTGTCCTTTACATTCATAGTTCAAATGTACAAAATTTTGATTATTTTTTTCTTATCCTGCTATGCGCTGCTAACCTCCAGCTACACCCAATCGCCTTGACGATACCATCACCAATGACTTCCTGGCCATGGAGGTCCGGTACATCCGGGCTCCCTCACCGGGCAGATCACCACTGATGACCTGCTGGAGAATTTCTTTAGTAAGTTTTGCATTGGTAAATAGATTGTTACATGTGAGATTTTAGACATTAAGTCTTATTTTTTAAGTAATTATTAAGCTCTTTTTAATCATAAATTAATTTTTTTTCGTAAAATTAGAGTATCATTCTTTTTGTATGTTTGAATTTGATCCCATTAAAAGTGAATCTAATAAAATCAAACACGGAATTGATTTTGAAGAAGCAATCAAATTATGGAATGACCCGAACAGGATTATCATAGATGCGCATACAATTGATGAAAAATGTTTTATGATGATATCTGAATTAAATAATAGTATTTGGTCAACCATTTATACCATTCGCAAAGATTCAATTAGAATTATATCAGTAAGAAAATCCAGAGACTATGAAAAAGAAATCTATTTCAGCAGCTGAATTTGATGAGAAATTTGAGAAAGGTGAAAATCTTAATGAATTTCTTGATTTGGATAAAGCCAGCAGACCTGGTTTAAAAGCTAAGCGTGTAAGTGTGGATTTTCCTGAGTGGATGGTTCATGAGTTAGATAAAGTTGCCAAGAAATTAGGGGTAACCCGCCAAAGTGTTATTAAAGTATTTATCTCTGATAAGCTGAAAGAATCCGCTTGAAGCGAAACAATATAGAGAACCCGAATGCATACAAGCTGATTATACCAAACTAAATATCAAGTCACCTTCACGCCTTTCCAGAAGGCCACCCGGTTTTTTATAGGAGCGGCTGCTGGCTTGGGGTCGGCGTAATACCATGCCGCATCTTTGTTTTCTTGTCCATCTACATCTAATGAATAATAGGAGGCGATCCCTTTCCACGGACAATTAGTTTGGGTGCCTGATACCTTGAAAAATTCTTTTTTTATTGACCCCTCCGGAAAATAATGGTTGCCCTCGATGACGACGGTGTCATCACTTTCTGCAATCACTTTTCCATTCCATTCCGCTTTCATATCAATCTCAATTTAACCTTTTACTCTGTGGCCTTTTTGCTCAAGGAAGGTCCTGATCTTGTCCCGGTGTTCACCCTGAATAATAATATCACCATCTACGGTGCTGCCCCCTGCGCCACAGTGATTTTTTAACTCCTTTTCCAATATTTTGATTTCAATTTGATTGCCTTTGAAATCCCTTATAATGGTTACTGTTTTTCCGCCCCGGCCTTTGCGTTCCATGAGCAAATGTAAAACCTGCTTACTGGCACCGGATTTTGGGCCACTTGATTGTTCAGGCTCCTTGTAAATAAAGGCGGGGTCTGTAGAATACACGACCCCGTCATTATTTCTTTTGATTTTCTTGTTATTACCCATTATTTATCGATCACCAAAGTGAGCACAGGCCTTTTGGCATAGTTCACCACGTCTTCAGCAATACTACCGGTAAACAGCTGTGCAAACCCGGTGCGGCCATGAGTAGCCATGGCTATGAGGTCTGCCTTGATGTCCGCAGCAAAGGTGATGATGCCCTCTTCTTCGGAAGTGTCATTAAATACATTGACTGTGAAGTTTTCCAGACCATGTTTATTGGCAAAATACCTGAGCTTTTTC
This sequence comes from Cyclobacteriaceae bacterium, assembly GCA_041749015.1. Classification (GTDB taxonomy): domain Bacteria; phylum Bacteroidota; class Bacteroidia; order Cytophagales; family Cyclobacteriaceae; genus JBGTCD01. The sequence goes on along the minus strand of JBGTCD010000096.1, from coordinate 16,577 downwards.
AGAGTTTCTTTATCCTTCACAAAATTATTGGGTGTATTGATGCGTACCAGGTGGATCTTGGCATCATACATTTTTTGGGTTTCCTTCACGGTTTCTACAAAACCTTTTTCCGCATCATTCATATCGGTAGCATAAACAATATTCTTATAGTCAAAACTTTCCGGCCTTGCATGGACGGTCAATACCGGACATTTTGCATAGCGCACCACCTTTTCAGTATTGGAGCCGATCAGCATCTCCCTAAATCCACTGATACCTTTAGTCCCCATCACCACTAAATCTACATCCTCTTCGGTAACGATACTGCGAATACCATGATAAGGATTGCCGAGCCGCATTACGGTCTCCGCCCTCACACCTTTCATGTAACTAGCCTCGGCAAGCTTTTCTAATCGCTCACGCGTGGAATGTACCAGTTTGGTCATGTAAAGTTTATGTTCCTGACTCTGGCCTTTTACCTCTCCGGTAATTTTAATCGATGAGCCTGAAGGCTCCTCAACTACATGAAGCATGGTTAGCATTGAGTCACTCTTTTTGGCAATATGAGCCGCTACCTCCAGTGCAAAGGTGGCCTGTTCTGAAAAATCGGTGGGTACTAAAATCTTTTTCATTTAAATAGGATGTTTGGTAGTTAATTATAATTAGTTAATGATGCTCTCTCTACTATAGTCTACGGATTTTAAATATAATCAATCGGTTTTAATAATAAAAAATTCTTAATAATAAGAAAGTATGGCCAAGGCTCAAAAACTAAACCAAAAGGCAAAAAAAAACCGGTTAAAAGACCGGTTTAAATTTCTTGTTTCCAGACAAAGCGCTTCCTGCGCCGGTTTACCCATTGGTTAAACCATCTCTTGACCGAGGTAATCATAATATCCAAACGCTCCTGCTTTTTCATCACACTGTATCCTACCATTGCCTAAATACTATTTTCTGCTTCTATTTCTGGTTCCGCATTTTCCGCTCCATATGTTGGACAGCTATACTGGGAGCAGCCCCACAACAAGGCCGTGGAAACCAAAATCATAAAAGCCAACCTTATACATTTCATAAATTCATTTAAATTATTATACAAATTTACAAACCCTACACCCTATTTCTTTTGTACTTCTCTTAAATTTCATACATCTGTATATTCAATTTTAATTTTAAATAAAAGGGTCAGAAGCGAACACTTACCTTTTAAAAAGAGTTTTAACATAGAAGAAAATTTTCCAACCTATGAAAGGTTATCGATTTAAGCAATTTATCCCTCAAAAAGCATCCGAAAAGGCTGATTTCGATAATTTACTGAAAATGTTTCTGGAATTAGTGACCATCACCTCCGGAGATGTGGCAGAGGCTCTGGCCTGGCTTACCAATCTGGACAAACAATACGGCCTCACGAGCGAAAATTATGGAATTGGTGATTTTATTGAAGATTTAAAGAAAAAAGGGTACATCACCGAAGAATCAGGTTCTGGCCAAATATCCATTACAGCGAAAGGAGAGCAGAAAATCAGAAAATCCGCTTTGGAAGAGATTTTTGGCAAGCTGAAGAAATCTAAAAAGGGCAATCACCGCACCTCAAAAACCGGGATGGGTGATGAAGCGAGTACTGATCTCAGGGCTTTTGAGTTTGGAGATACTTTCGAACAGGTCTCCTTTACAGAGTCGCTTAGGAACGCTCAAATCAATCATGGTTTAGAACATTTTCAGATTACAGAAGAGGACCTGGAGGTGCGGGAAAAAGAATTTCAAAGCCAGACCTCCACAGTGCTGATGATAGATATCTCCCACTCCATGATTTTGTACGGGGAAGACCGGATCACCCCCGCAAAAAAAGTGGCCATGGCCCTGGCTGAACTGGTCACCGTGAAGTACCCAAAAGATACCCTCGACATCATTGTTTTTGGGAATGATGCCTGGCAGATCCAAATCAAAGACCTGCCCTATCTGGAGGTAGGCCCTTATCACACCAATACGGTAGCAGGCCTGGAGCTGGCGATGGACATCCTGAGAAGACGCAAAAACCCCAACAAGCAAATTTTTATGATCACCGATGGTAAGCCCACTTGCCTTAAAGTCGGGATCAAGTACTATAAAAATAGCTTTGGTCTGGACCCGAAAATTCTGAAGAAAACCATGAACCTTGCACTTCAATGCCGCAAGCTTCAAATCCAAATCACTACTTTTATGATTGCTTCAGATCCATATCTAAAAGAATTTGTTAAAGATTTTACCAAAGCCAATAACGGTCAGGCCTATTACAGCAGCCTGAAAGGACTTGGCGACCTTATTTTTGAAGATTACCGACGCAACAGGAGAAAAAAATACTAATCAACCATTATGACATCAAAGGACAAGCCCACCACGCTGGGTGCACTTAAAAAATCAGGCTATACCAGTAAATCCATTAAAGAAGAGTTGCGTGAAAACCTGCTCCAAAAGCTTAGATCAGGAGCACCGGTGTTTGAAGGCATCCACGGCTATGAAGATACCGTAATTCCTGATCTGCAGCGCGCGATTCTATCCATGCATGATATCAATCTCCTGGGGCTCCGGGGGCAGGCCAAAACCCGGCTGGCCAGATTGATGGTGAATTTATTGGATGACTATATTCCTATTGTGGCAGGTTCCGAACTGAATGACGATCCTTTACTACCCATTTCCCGATACGCACATGACCTCATTGCTGAAAAAGGACCTGACACGCCTATAGAGTGGGTGCATAGGGATGCCCGGTATACGGAAAAGCTCGCAACGCCGGATGTTTCGGTTTCTGACCTGATCGGCGATGTAGACCCCATCAAGGCCGCCTCCTTAAAGCTGCCCTATTCTGATGAGCGGGTGATCCATTTTGGGCTCATCCCCAGAGCGCATCGGGGTATATTTGTAATTAATGAACTACCTGACCTGCAGGCCAGAATCCAGGTGGCCTTGTTCAACATCCTTCAGGAGGGCGACATCCAGATCAGGGGGTTTAAGCTCAGAATGCCCCTTGACATCCAGTTTGTTTTTACTGCAAATCCAGAAGATTATACCAACAGGGGTAGTATTGTTACTCCATTGAAGGACAGGATTGACAGCCAGATCATCACCCACTATCCGGAAACCATCGCTACGGGTAGAATAATCACCGAACAGGAGGCAAGAGTTAAGCCCGGGCAGGAAAATATCAAGGTGCCAGACCTGATCAAAGATCTGATCGAACAAATAGCTTTTGAGGCCCGAAAGAGTGAATACGTAGATGCTAAAAGCGGGGTTTCCGCCCGGCTTACCATCTCGGCTTACGAAAATCTGCTCAGTGCTGCCGAGCGCAGAGCACTGATCAATAAAGAAAATAACGTCCAGGCAAGGATTACAGATTTTTCCGGGGTGGTACCGGCCATCACAGGCAAGATAGAGCTGGTGTACGAAGGGGAGCAGGAAGGGCCCCTGATTGTAGCCCATAACCTGATTGGAAAAGCCATCCGGTCTCTCTTCACTGAATACTTTCCTGACCCGGAAAAGCTCAGGAAGAACAAAACAGCTAACCCGTACACACCCATCATCAATTGGTTTGGAGAGGGCAATGAGGTAGACCTGCTCACCAATATGAAGCAGACAGAATTTGAAAAAACACTAAAAGGCATTCCCGGGCTTGAAGCCCTTGTAAAATCAAGTCATAAGACTTCCGATAACCAACTCCAGATCCTATTGATGGAATTTGCACTTCATGGGCTTGCTGAGTTTAGTCAGCTCAGTAAAAAATCCCTTACCACCGGCACCAGATTTAAAGATCTGCTTTCGAGCATGTTTAATATGCCCGGGCCGGAGGAAGACCCTGATGAAGATTTTGGTTGAAATAATTTCTATTGTACCTCAATAGCATGCGCTATTTTTTTTAGGTGAATACTTCTTAACAAAAGGTACAGCAGCAACCCAATCGGACCAGCCATGAAGGTAAAGAAAAGGCAAGGCAGTAAAACCCACCGGTTGATGCCATGTTTATGGGCATCTCTTGCCTCCCACATACCCACAAAGAGGTCAAATGAGAGATAGTGGATCCACCCTGCGAGCAGGGCTTCCCGATTGGAAAACAATAAGGCCACCTCATCAAGGCTGCCAAAACCGCCCTCAACACCCCCTGTACTGAGGCCATAGCCCAGAAGGATGGCATAAATTACGGAGAATGCCAGCACCACACCTGAAAGCAATACGATGTAGCACCAGTCTTTTTTATAAAAAATAAACAGGAAAACCCAGGACATCAGGCTTATGGTGCCGGCTATCTGAAATATCAGGTCATTAGGCATAGGAGAGCATTTTATCTAACCAATATCAATTTTTAAAAGAATATTAATCAGGTGGTAGAAAGTATCCTTTCCATGACCGGTTCCAAATCTTCATAACTCCGCCAACCTCTTGCAATCAGGTGGTATTCCTGATCAGCTTGAAGCACCAAAGTGGGGTATCCACTGATGCCCAATTTACCTGAATATTCGAAATCATCCTTGGTCCTTTTTGCGATTTCACTGCTTTCCATTAAAGAAAGAAAGCTTTCTGCTTCTAATCCTTCTTTTTTGACATAAGGTAAATAATCTTCGGGTCGGGTGGGTTGTATCCCGTAGTGATAAATAGCCTTCTGAATCATACCTGCATGAAAAACACTCCTTGCAGGATTATGCTGTTTTAATATGGTTAAAACCCTGGAAGGAGGCTCACTGTCAAATATGGCAGTCCCTTCCGCAAGTGTAATATTTAAAAATTTTGCACCAAACCTTACACCTGTCATGGACTCCACCTGCTTATAAGCCTCTTGTATATAACTAGCTACCACTCCTATAGGCCCTACCCGTGCCCCTACTATCATTCCGCCTGTTATTACCTCAAAATCAAGGTCTTCCTTGAATTGATTTTGAAGTTTTTCAATGACAGGGCTGAATCCATAGCACCAGCCACAAAGGGGGTCAAAAAAATATAGAATGCGGGATTTAGGCATGATTATAAAAAGTTTTACTAGTCAAACGCCCGGAATAATTTTAGGTTTACGATCATCCAATTTTATTAAAAAATAGGTGAATAGGGAGTAAATTAAACAGGATTTTAAGTTTACTTACAAACCCTAAATAACATGCAAAGTTAGGCCTAACTTTGCATCGATGAAAGAAGCTATATCCGAGGGAAAGGTCGATAAAAAAGCTTTTCTTGAATTCACGGACCAGGGTTTTGCAGTGCTAAGTAATGATAAGGATACAATTCTTTACACCAATGCTGCTTTTAAGAAATTTTCTGGTGCCAAAAATGTGAGTTTACAATCCTTAAGCGGCATTTTAGATCAGGAAAAAATCCAGGGTATTCAAAAATTACTGGATAAGGTAGCCCCAGGCAACCCTATTACATTTACCGTCAATTTACTGACACAACCTGACACATCTTATCTCTTTGATATTCATAAAAAAGAAGATGAGGACCACTTTTTCTGCATCCTCCGGCCCATTTCTGACTTAGAAAAAAGACTTGAAAGTGATGAGTATTATCAAACCATTAGTGAAAATATTCCCAACGGAGCTGTATTTCTAATAGATAAGAATTTTAGGATTCTTATGGCTCAAGGCGAAGAGATAAAAGAGCAGAATGCCAATGGATATTATAAAGGCAAGAGCATCTATGAATTGTATGATGGCCCAAGGTTGGAATTTCTTACCGGCGTTTTTGAAAGGGTATTCAAGGGTGAAAAATTCCAGTTTGAAGACCCTCATGATGGTGTGGTTCACCAATTTACAGCCTCTCCGGTATTTAATTCTCATGGTGAAGTAGAAACGGCCATATTTCTTTCACAGAATATCACTGCTCAGAAAGAAACTGAGAAAAAGCTCACGGAAAATATCCATGAACTAAACTTTTATAAGAAAGCCATCGATACGGTGGCTTTGGTGGCCATCACAGATATCGAAGGCAACGTCAGTTATATCAATGATGAATTCTCCAAAAGGACCGGGTATTCATCTGAGGATTTTAAGGCGGGTGGGCTCTCAATCATAAAATCAGGGCACCACAATAAAGGCTTTTTCAGAAAAATTGAAACAAAAGTGGCCAATGGAGAAGTCTGGAAAGGTGAAATACTCTATAAATGTGAAGGTGGAGAGGAATTTTGGGTCAAATGCTTTATCATACCATTTTTGGACAACACCCAAAATATCAACAAATACTTCCACATCAATTTTGACATTAATCAAAGGAAAAAGTTTGAAATGGAGCTTGAGTCCAGAAATTTTGAACTCAATTCTTTCGCCTACCATACCTCTCATGACCTGAGGGCGCCACTGGCATCTATCCTTGGCCTTACCAATCTTGCCGAACAAGAGGAGGATCTGGCGCGAATAAAAGAGTATATTAGTTTCATTCAGACCAGCGTCAAGAAACAGGACACCTTCATCAGGACTATCCTGGATCATACCATTTCCAACAGCCAATTGATATACCAGGAAAAGATTAACTTCCAATGTCTGGTGCATAATACCCTGGAGGATCTTAAATATTTGAAAAACTCGGAGAAGTTAAAGGTGAGTACCTTCATCAAAGGCAGTGAGGAGTTTAGCGGAGACCGCATGAGAATCGGCATCATATTCAAAAACCTCATCAGCAATGCTATATGTTATTTAAATCCTCATGCTAACCCCTCCTTCCTTCAAATAGACATTAATGTCAGTGAATCGGAAGCTACGGTTATTTTTGAGGATAATGGTGTGGGCATTCAGGATGAAGTCATCAAAAACATTTTCAACATGTTTTACCGTGGTAACGAATCATCCCAGGGTTCAGGACTTGGCCTTTATATCTTGAAACAAACGGTTGAGAAAATGGGTGGCAAGATCAGGCTTGAAAGCAAACTCAGCAAAGGCACCAAAATCGTCTTAAACATTCCTGCAATCCAGACCGGATGCTGATACCAGATGAGAATACCTTATCCTCTATCCAGCTATTTCTTTTAATAAATTCCTTACTGCTTCAGGATTGCTTACACTATAACTGGCTTCTGAATTTCCTGTCCCTACCTTAATGGTGATGGCATGTTCTGGCATAGCCTTGAATGTATCCTCATCGGTCCAGTCATCGCCTATGGCCATCACAAAATCCGCCTCATAGTCATCCAGCCATTTGGAGGCCGCTTTCCCTTTGTTGACCTCGATATTCTTAATCTCCACCACATTATCACCTTCCAGTACCTGCAGGTTCATGTTGACTGCAAGATATTTTAAATGACTGGAGATTTCCCTCGCCCTCAGCTCACCAAGGCCGGTTTCTACCTTGCGGAAATGCCACACCAGAGAGTAATCCTTTTCCTCTACCAAAGATCCAGGCGTTTTATTAACATACATTTCCAGGATTGGGCGCAGGTCTTCTTTCCAGTCATTAGAAAGTCGCTCAATCGTCTCCCACTTTCCGCCAAATTTTCTTAGCCAGATGCCATGCTCTCCGATCAGGTCCAATGGCAGGTCTCCGAGCCATTCATTGAGAGATGTTCTGCCCCGGCCACTGATCACTACCACCCTGTTCTGCTTCGAACTACCCAATTTTTTGAGCAAAGTAAGCAGCTCCTTGTCAGGGCTGGCTTGCTCCGGACGGGGGGTGAAACCTACAAGAGTACCATCATAATCGAGAAAAATTAGCCGCTTCTTAGCCTTTTTATACTTCTTGACCAGGTTGTCAATAGTTTTGTTCTCAAGGCGTTTGGTCCCCATAGATTTCTGCTTCACTTTGAGATCAGCAAGTCGGGAAAGAAACAAATTCACCCAATGGTGGATGTTGTACTTCCTGATTGTTTTTTGCATGGTCTCCATGTGGCGCTGTTGTTCCTCTACCGGTAGGTTTAATGCCTGATGAATGGCACCTACCACTCCATTTTTATCATTGGGATTGATAATTATGGCATCAGAGAGTTCTTTGGAGGATCCGGCCATTTCACTTAAAATCAATACACCTTTTTTGTCAAGGCGGCTGGCGACATACTCTTTAGCCACCAAATTCATTCCATCTCTCATAGGTGTGACCAGTGCCACGTCTGCCATTCTGTAAAAAGCAGACAAGTCTTCGAGCGGAAAAGACCGGTAAAAATAATGTACCGGAGTCCAGTTAAGCGTGCCATAATCACCATTGATGCGGCCAACAAGTAAATCCACCTCCTCTTTGAGGTCCTTGTACTTACCCACCTTATCCCGGGAAGGTACCACTATCATAATGAGTGAAACCTTGCCCTGGTATTCGGGATGCTCCCGAAGGAAAATGTCAAAAATTTCCAGTCTGGCCGGAATTCCTTTGGAATAATCAAGCCGGTCAATAGACAGCATCAGCTTCTGGGCAGAAAGTGAAGTTCTGAAATGCACCTCACGGTTGATAGTTTCCGGAGCTGCGGCCGAGCTGGCATATTTTTCATAATCAATACCCATAGGAAAGGCATCTACCTGCACCGAACGGCTTTTGAAAAAAAGTTGCCCATGCTGATTGCTGATAAACACGATCCTGCTCACTGCACTAAGGAAATGGCGCATATCGTCATAGGTGTGGAAGCCCAATAAATCAGAGCCCAGCATGCCTTCCAGGAGTTCCTTCCTCCATGGCAGAAGTCGGAAGACCTCATAGGAAGGAAATGGGATATGAAGGAAAAAACCAATGGAGGCATCAGGCAGTTTTTCCCTGATCATGCCAGGGACCAATAAGAGTTGGTAATCCTGAATCCAGATGGTGTCATCCTTGCGGGCTTCTTTCAGCACTGCCTCAGCAAATTTCTTATTCACTTCATAATAACTATCCCAAAGGGAGCGCTTGTAAATGGCATACTGATTAAAATAATGGAAGGTGGGCCATAGGGTTTCGTTGCTAAACCCCTCATAATACTTTTTTATTTCATCTTTGGTTAAAAAGACCGGCTTCATATTCTGAGCAGAGAGGTTGCTTTCCACTTCCGTCTTTTCCTTCCGCTTCTCAAAATAGGTACCCGGCCAGCCAATCCAAAGATTACCTCCTTCTCTATACACCGAACCTAGGCCTGTGGCCAATCCGCCTTCACTTGCTTTATATTGGAGCTGTCCTTCCTTGTTGCGCTCGATTTTTACCGGTAATCTGTTGGATACTATTATTGTCTTTCCCATATAATCCGAATATAATTGATCCGATTTGTAAATACCATTATGCTGAGCAAAACTTAATTAAATGATTATATTAACTTAGCAATCTATTACAAAGTGCCCATATGAAAGCCATCAGATATCATCAGTTTGGTCCTCCCGAATTGCTCACAATGGAAGAGTCCCCAATACCAATGCCAGGAAAAGACCAGCTATTAGTTAGGGTACATGCGGCAGGAGTCAACCCGGTAGACTGGAAGGTGCGCAAAGGCGACCTGACCTTCCTTTCCGGTAAAAAATTCCCGAAAATCCCCGGTGGTGATTTTGCCGGGGTGGTAGAAGCAGTTGGTACTCAGGTCAAGGATTTTAAGCCCGGTGATCCTGTGTTTGGATTGATCAATGCCTTTAAGGGTGGTGCTTATGCGGAATATCTGATCATAAACCAAAGTCGCGCTGCAAAAATCCCTGATCCAATATCCATGGAAGAGGCTGCCGCCATGCCCATAGCGGGACTCACCGCCTGGCAAGGCATCGTAAAATTAGGAAAAGGCAAAAAGGGAGGCTCGATCCTTATCAATGGTGGCTCCGGAGGTGTGGGTACCTATGCCATACAAATTGCCAAAGCATTTGGGATGGCGGTCACGGCAGTAAGTAGTGGTAAAAACCTCAACTTCTGCAAGGAATTGGGTGCAGACCAGGTGGTCGACTATCAGAAGGAAAATATCTTCAATCTGAACCAAACCTGGGATATTTTCTTTGATGTAGTACCCAATCAGTCCTTTGGTAAGACCAAAAAGTTACTTAATAATGGCGGGGTCTACATTTCGACCTTGCCGAATTTTTTCACCATCCTCATAGCCCCATTAATGCATCTGGTGAGCCATAAAAAGGCTTATGGCATTATGGTGAATTCCAATACCAAAGACCTGGATGCACTGGCTGCACTGGTAAAAACCCAAAAACTCCAACCCATAATTGATGCTGTCATGCCCTGGGACAAAGCAGCGGAGGCCCACCATTTAAGTGAAGATGGTAAGGTGAAAGGAAAAATAGTGCTGACCATACATAATAAACCATGAGGTGTTTCTGTGTTTTAATGATCATGATGAGTTGTAGCGGTCCTTCAAATCAGGGAAATGTTCAGGAGGTAGTCGATGTGATGTCCTTCAACATTCGGTTTGGCACTGCTGATGACGGGCCCAATCATTGGGAATTAAGGAAATCTATTTTGTTCAATACCTTAAAGAAATACCCAGCCGACTTTTATGGGCTTCAGGAAGCACTCCCATTCCAGGTGGAGGTCATTGATTCCCTCCTTGAGCACCATCAATTTATTGGGGTGTCCAGGGATGCAGAAGGCAAGGATGAAGGTTGCCCTATTTTCTTTGATTCCAACAGGTGGAAGGTGATTGAGAATGGCCATTTCTGGCTTTCTGAAAATCCAGAAATCCCCGGGTCCATGAGTTGGAATACTGTTTTACCCAGGATTGCCACATGGGGTGTTTTTGAATCAAAAGAGACCGGGACAAAAATATTTGTATTAAATACCCACTTCTCCCATGTCAGCGAAGAAGCCAGGGCCATGAGCGCCAGGGTGATTAAGGAAAAAACCGACAATTATCTAAAAAAATATCCTGCCGTCATCATGGGAGACCTGAATGCCCTGGAGTCAAGCATAGCTATTGCCAATATAAAGGATATCGGGGTGGCACTCCATGATGCCTACCGAGCCATAAATCCTGATGCCCCTGGCGAGACTTTTTATGGTTGGGAACCACACATTACCGGAACCGGCAGAAGGATTGACTATATTTTCTTTAACGATAAAATTAAAATCAAAAATTCGGAAGTACTGGAATATAATGAAGATGGGAGGTATCCATCCGATCACAATCCGTTGGCGGCACGATTATTAATTCAGGAGAATTAAGGGAAAATATCAATGGAAATTAGTTGGTCGCAGGGGGAATACTGATTAATTAACGCTTTACCAAAAGCTGTAAAAATTACATTATAACTATTCAACCTCCACCTTTCTAACTTCATTATTAGCATTGAAGGTTGGGAAATACATCAGCTCAATTTTAGCCGGATTTAAGGTGTAGGTTCCGGAGTATCGAGGCATTAAGCTGATTTCATAAGTATAATCTCCCTTAGGTAGCCTTTCACAAAAAATGGTTGTTTTATGCTTAAAATACTCTCTATGAGATTCTCCTCTAATATTATTTCGCTTATCTGCGTAAGAACATGCTCCAGGAATAGGGATATTGATCATCACATACTCAGCATCCTTTTTAACTTTTACATGAACCACCAGCTTTGTTTCATTACCGGCAGTTAATTTATTAAGGCCATTTTCAAATTGAGAAGTTATTTCAAAATCTTCCTTTTTATCAATTGGATTTTTGTTCCAGAATCTTTGATAGCTGGTAAAGTAAACCGGTAAATCTCCACTTTTTGACAGCTCAATTATCTTATCAGGCTGTACATACATTTCAAAAGGAAAAGTACTTACTGATTCATTGACACCTCCTGATAAGCTGATCATAGGTTGATCCAATTTTTCTTTTCCCTTAAGTAAATCCGGCAGAATGGTTTCTATAATATTGGAAGATTCATAGGTGTTTCTCCAGTAACCACTATTCCTGATTTCAAGAAAATACCCTCTCATTTTTCCTAATAACTCTTGGTTATCAGCCGAATCAGCTTGTAATATTTTATAAGCCAATAAGGTGTTTTGCAAATCATTCACCACCAGACTACTTTCTTCCTCCTTATTTTCAAAATAAATATTTCCGAAAGAAGTGTTCCTTTTGTAGGTAATTATAGTATCTAAATTTACATCAATTTTAAATAATTGTTTAAGGTAGGTAAGCTCCAATAGTGCATTTAATGACTTCTCTTTCTTCTGTTCCAGTGAATTGATATAATAAGCAAAATTTGTTTTAGCATTCAAGAGATGGAGGACTTTTAGCATCCTAACACTGCGGTGAAAATCCGACCGATATTCCAAATCCCAAATCATTTGCTCTGTGATTTTATCTTTATTAATTTTTGTTTCATACCCTAGATTTTCAGCAAAAACCAATGCTTCCAAAACATGTAAACTGGTCCAATCATTATAGCCTGAATTTTTCCACCAACCCCAAAGGCCATTTCCTGATTGATTTTTATGAAGCAATCTTATCAGTCTTTTTATTTCTCTCTCATTATTAAATTTCTGACCTTTAAACTCGACCAACTTTTTCTCTACCAATAATGCTTTCAATTTCGAAGCTATTTGTTCGTTGCACCAGTATTCATACCTTAAAATATGGCTGATTTCGTCTTCAATTACATCCAGTAAATCGGCACGGGCATATAATTTTACCGGTCCAAGATTCGGATCAAAATTTAAACTAATGGTAGTATCACTGTCAAGTGAAAAAAATTGACCTTTTGTTTCTTCCAAGCCAATTGGGAAAACAGGGATTTCTTTTTGCTCACCATCGAAATACCCATCTTCTTTTTCAAGAAAATATTTAAGCGTGATGGAATCTAAAGGCGCAAAAATTTGTAATGTGTCCGAAACGGCATTTGCCAAAATATGCCTTCTCTTAAATTTTATATTTCCATCTATTTCAAACTGGCTTTCTACCCTGACAGAGTCATTAGAGTAGTTTAGAATCTTGCCAATAGCCATAGCCGTGTCTGATTCTATTAAAAACCTTGGTATAGCTAACTGAGCCATCAGTGGTTTATAAGACTTAATAAGACTTTTTGTCTGCCCTGATTGCTTTTTTCCATTCATTGCCAGGTAAAAGGTTTCCCAACTGGTGACATCATCCGGAAATATCACTTCAAAACTCGCTTTTCCTTCTTTATTCGTCCTTAATCCAGGTTGCCAAAATGCATAATCAGAAAAATTATTCCTGATGGAACTGGACTGTGAGGCTGCCTCAAAAAAGACTTCATCATAGTCTGCTCCCTTGGCAGAAAGTGATAAAGGGCTTCTAAATGTACCTTCTTCTGTTTCTATTATCACCACACCATTAGCAGCCCTGGAACCATAAATTGCGGTAGCACTTTCACCTTTTAAAATTTCAATGTTTTTTATGATTTCGGGATCTATTTCCGTGATATCCCCTGAATACACATAACCATTGATGATGTATAAAGGGGTGTTTTCAAATGATAATGAGGATGCCCCTCTAATTTTAATATCAACAGCACTCCCGGGACTGCCAGTACTTATAGAAACTCCTGCAACTCTACCTTGAAGCATTCTTTCCTGGACATTTGTGACCGAATAACCCAGGCTTTTTCGTTCACGAACAACTCCATAGGCAGTTACCACAACTTCTTGTAAATACTGTGCATCGGCTTCAAGATTTACATTTACTACATTACCTTCAACCTCTTTTTCCTGACTTTTCATTCCTATAAAGGAAAATTGCAAGGTAGAATAGCCAACAGGAACTTTCAAAGAGTAGTAACCATCCATGTTTGATACGGTACCCAAACGGGTTCCTTCTACCATTATAGTTACCCCTGGTAAAGGGTATCCATTCACCTCATCATATACATAACCTTCCACATAATCGCCCACTCCGGAATAAATAAACTGCTCTCCATAAGTATTATAAATTTGAGTTTTTTCTCTTTCGACCTCCGATTCATACGGCTTTGCCTTAAATAGATTTTCTTCTATAATTTTACTGACCTGAATGCTAAAACTATCCTTTTGTAGGATTTCTGGCTTTTCATATTCAAAATAGTTTAATCCGTTGCCCTTTATTTCCACAGAGTCTTCAATATGGTAATTGGCATCTTGATAAAAGAAAAGTAATCGATGATATCCTTTTTGTAACTCGTGCAAAACCGAAATTTGGCCAGGATACACTCTAATAAATTCATGATTGTCATACCGGAAAACCAATAGATTCAATGGCTGATCTTGAGGTTCCTTCCTCGTATTGACTTTTTTTATCAAAAGCCTGCCAGCTCCTTCACTCGTAGAATTGGGGTAGTCATACCTCGCTGTTCGGGCTCTTTTAGCATCAAGATATCCTTGCCATTGTTCCTTCAGTTTTTGTTCGGTAAACACAACATCACTTAATGGAAAAATGGGGGGATAAGCCTTTAAAATTTTAGGATATTGGACCTCATTAACGCTTCTCATTTTCAACAGTTGGGGCGCAAAATCATATTCAAAAAATGGCTCATGTTGAAACTTTATTGAAAAGCTATCCATCAACTGAAAAGTAATATCACCCACGATAGGCCCTGCAAAATTCTGCCTGTTTCCAAAATTGGAAAAGTTATTCAGGAATTGCACTTGCTCCCCCTGTTTTAAATACGCAAACCGCTCCCCGAAATTATTCCGGTAAGGGAAAATATACCTGTACAAGAACCTTTTTTCCCCAGTGTTTAATTCAATACTTGCCTCACTAATACTTATTTTTTCATGATTGCTTTTTTCATCTATACTAAAAATCAGCTTTTCACCCTGTTGAAAGTATAGGCTATCTATTGTAAAAATATTTTTTTCGGTTCTTAATTTTATTTGATGGAAACCACTATCTATCTTGAATGAATACGGATTATAATGGGTGGACCAACTGAAATATACCGGTTTACCATCTCCATATACCACATGTATAGCCTGGGGAGCCCCTTCACTGAAAACGAAAGGTGAAAATTGTGTAATTGAATCAGGAGTAAAATACTGGTATTTCCGGATGGAGTTTTCAGGGTAAATAAACTGGTAATATTCGATAGAGTCCAATCCTGCTATTTTCTTCCATTCTGAATATTCCAAAAGACGATTAAATTCACTCGGAAGGTTTCCATTATTAAATTTAAAAAGATTAACCAACTCCTTATGCTTTCTTTCCTTACCGAGGTATGGCACTGTTGGAGGAGTATGACCAAATTTCCTGGTGACGCCATAAGCAGTTAAATCTACATCCTCTACTGGCTTACCTTTAATATCTGTTACCGTTAACTCTAACCATGAAACTTGCCCCGGATAAACAATCCTGGGTTGAGTTACCGCCACATTAAGCTGCTTATCCTTTAAGCCGATTTCATAATTTTCTTTTAAAATTTCCCCGCCCCAAAGATACTGAAGGGATAAAAAATAATTTTGCTTAGATTTCGTCCTTAACCTAAAATTAAGCTCAGTGTTGTAGCCAGCGGCGATTTCTTTATTCTTTTTGTAAATATTATAGCTAAACGGCAGATTTCTTGGGTTTTCAATTTGTATGATCAATGAATCAGGGCTCCTGAGAGAAAGACATTGAATTAGGGAGGGCTTTTCCGACAAATCAAATGTTTTTGATAGGCTGTCGGTTTGAATGACATAACTTGAAAAATATTGGCTGTATGGAACTTTGGCAGGAGTTACTCCTTCATATACCACAGATCTATTTCCATAATTATCTACTTCAAAAATTTGAACATTTTCACTCTCCACTTTCCCATTTTCTTCATACTGAAATTGCAGAGAATCTCCTTTCAAATCAATTTTGAAATCTTTCTTCTCATAAAAATAGCTCACCTTCTGATTTTCGGAAATGACTTCATTATCTGAGGTTAATAATTTAACATTTACATTATAATCGAAATTTATTGGTGGGAAATATTCATCCTTTAATACAATCTCTGTTTCATCATTTGGGTCTAACTTTTTCTCAAGGAAGAACAGCGTATCAGGAACAAATAGCTCTGGTAAAAAGTATTTATTGATTTCCTGAGGAGAAATCAAAATTTCCAATCTTCCATCCAATATATTGAGATCGTTTTCATTAGTTCCTTTTGCATATAGGACCAAGGAGTCATTTTTATAGTGCTGGGTTTGATCTACTCTTAAGCTTAGCTTACTGCTTTTTAATTCGTACTCTTCATATTTGAAATAATTACTAAAATATTTTTTCCCCTTGCCTGAAACCAAACTTACTCGATATTCCCTATCTAATTGTAATTCCAGGGAGTCATGAAGAAAAAATTCAGCCTGATAAGCACCATCCCTGTAAGGGGAAATTTTAGCAACCTCTATCTCTTTCCCTTTAATATAAATATTTGCAAATACTTCTTCCTTTATTGGTTTTCCATTTTTCTTAACCACAAAAGCTTTAAATTTAACCGTGTCATCTGGTAAGTATTTAGGTTTATTGAATGCGAAATAACCCTGGTGCCTATTCTCCTTTCTGAAACTATAATAATCGCAATAATAATCATCGAAAAGGCAGGCTGTAGAATGGTAGAGCCTCACAAAAAAGTCCTTTATACGATATATGGTGCCCTGAGGCCACCAGTTGATTAAAGATTTTACCCCGTCAATAGGAACATTAATGGTAAAATTTATGGGGCTCCATACATATTTAATAGGTGTCCCATAAACCACTTTTCGATACGTTCTCTTTACCCGTGAATTATCATACTCTCTCTCCAGATCATAAAAAGCAGTAAACCCATCAACCGTAATTTCTAACAATCCTTTCTTGT
>JBGTCD010000095.1:0-3957 GCA_041749015.1 Cyclobacteriaceae bacterium | reverse complement strand
CTTTTAAAACCGCATTAGATATTATATTTCCTTGTAAATCATATACCTGAATGCGTAAATCAGTGTTATTATTTAAAATGAAAGCTTCAAAATTTTGAATACTTGTAATCGATATTTTTTGCTTATTTTCCTCACTAAAGGTTTTTAAATAATGACCCTCAACAAGTGGTCTTTCATACACCGTATCAGTAGGAAATGAGTCAATTTTAGTGTGGAAAAAAGAGGGATCCGGCTTCCAGTTTTGGTTTTTATAAATTTGCCTTGCTTGAGAACTGCTAATTTGATAGATATATGTGTAATAACTTGATTTTCTACTTTCCAATAGATTTTGACCATTGAGATCATAGCAAATTATAGAAGAAAACAGAAAAGCTGAGAGAGCTAAATTGAATGGGACAACCTTCACAAGAAATTTTATCATTATTATTCATTTCAATCCTATTTAAAGCTAAAATTATTTGACAAAAAAACCTACTAATTTAAATGATGTCTACATTTTAGATCCTTATCAGATAAAAAAAGAATGGCAGATACCCATCAGACCACAACCCTTTGACGGCGCGATTATTCATCAGGCAGAATTAAGTGACAGAATTCTTGGAAATAATATGGCCATGGTTCTAGATAAATTTTAAAAATCTAAAAACCTTTCCAAAAAGACAATACAGTCACCTAAAAACTAAACTTGTCCAAAAACTCAGCTATTTCCACTTCGAAGGTTTTATGACTTTGGATGCCCAGGGCTTTATTCACTGCCTGGTTTTTCTTGACATGAAGCTGCCGGAGCTTCAGATGCTGATTAATAAAAATAAATTCCAGGTCACTTAGGCGGCTCTTAAGGACGTCCACAATCTCGATCACCTGTTTATTATGCGCCACAAGATTATAGGTGCCTGGTGCAAGGCCGGAATTGAGGAGGTTATTCATTGCGGCCGCCACCTTGTCAATATGAATGAATGACCTGGACTGCTTGCCATCACCATGGATGGTAATCCTTCTGCCGAAGTTAGCCTCGAAGACAAACTTATTAATCACGGCATCAAAGCGCATGCTTTTGGAGTAGCCATATACATTGCCGAGTCTCAGGATAAAGGTTTCCATTTGATCACTTATTCTCCGCACCTGGTCCTCAGCCCTTAGCTTTGAGGTACCATAGAAGGTTCTGGGGTTGGGGATTTTATTTTCATCGGCTGATTCGGCAGAGGAGCCGTATACGCTGGCACTGCTTGAGAATATCAGCCGCTTCACATTGCTTTCCTCCAAAGCATATACTAGTTCGGCTGTACCCCAATGGTTGACCTGCTCAAAAAAGTGGCTATCAGAGTTGGCAAATGGGGTGGTCACATTGGCGGCAAGGTGGTAAACCACCTCAGCCCCGTCCAAAGCCTTCCTCAATAACCGTGAATCCAGGATATCCCCCCGCATGAACCGTACCTTTCGATGATTAGGTGATTTCTGACCCAGAAAAAAATTATGATTATCCCTGGCAAGGTTGTCATAAACGATGATCTCTGTTACCATATCATTCATTGATAAGGCCTTGACCAATTCAGTACCAATATAACCGGCCCCACCGGTAACGACTACTTTCATCTTCTTGAAATTATTTTTTTACCAGATCGGTATGCAGCCCACATTCCACCTTATTCAGGCCATACCACCGGGCTTCTCTTTCCATCATTTCAGGGTCAATTTTCCGGGTGCAGGGTTCGCAACCAATACTAAAGTATCCCTTTTCCTCAAGGGGATGTGTAGGTAAATTATGGGCTTTCTGATATTCATATATCATTTTAGATGTCCAATCCAGCATGGGATGAAACCTGATAACCCCATGAGGCGCCTCCTGCTCCACCTTCATGGCTGCCCTTACCGCACTTTGGTCTGCCCTTACCCCATTAACCCACACATCAAATGTCCGGAGCAACCCATCTACCGGCTGGGTTTTGTTGAGATAGCAGCAGTGGTCAGGGTCAGAAGTAAATAATAGCCGCCCCTGCTCATCACGCTGCAAATCCTTGCTGACCAGTGGCCGCAGGTTTATTACCTTCAATCCAAAATCCTTTGCAACTGCATCCCTGAAGGCCATAGTTTCAGGGAAATGGTAACCCGTATTGATAAAATACACGGGAATATCGGCCTCCACCCTGCTAACCATGTGCAAAAGCACCAGACTATGCGACTGAAAGGAGGAGGTGGTGAACAAGCGCAACCCCTGATCCTGGTATTTCTTTATTTGTTGCTGGAAGGCTTCGAAATCCAATGGATGCAATTTTTTTACAAAAATAAACCAACCCATCCCTAATCCCAAAGGCTACGGTTCTAAAAAATTTATTTATCATTGGGTTGTAACTTTCACAGGTTCCGGTCGTCTACCCCCTAAGAATGACTGAAAAACTACTCATCGATTCTTTGTTTCTAATGAAGGACAAACTCTACAGGTTTGCCTATCGCTTGTTAAAAGATGAAGATGAGGCTTTGGATGCAGTGCAGGAAACCATGGTCAAAGCCTGGATCAATCAGCGCACTCTGCTGGAAGCAGACAGTAAAGAAGCCTGGTGCATGCGGGTGGTGAAAAATGATGCCCTGGACCGGTTGAAACGAAGAAAAAAAAGGGTGATAGAAGGGATTGAAAATAATTACCAGTTAAAGGACGAAAAACTCAAAAACCCCTTTGAAATGGCAGCGGCCGAAGACGACAAGAAAAATATCGCAAATTTTATTGCCATGCTGCCCTTCAAGCAGCAGCAGGTAATCCACCTTCGCGAAATCGAAGGGTACAGCTATCAGGAGATCAGTCAAATTACTGAACTCGACATCAATCAGGTTAAGATAAACCTGTACAGAGCCCGCAGGGCCCTGAGAGAAAAAATTTTAAATACACATGCGTATGGACTCTAAGCGATTAGACCTGCTTTTGGACAAATATTGGAACTGCCTAACCACTACCGTGGAAGAACAGGAACTCAGGGAATATTTCTGTCACGGGGATGGTAAAGAGGTACAATCCGAAACAGCCCGTCTATTCCGTTATTTTGATCATGAAGGCAGTTTAAAATTAAATGAAAACTCCCTGGATCCGGAGATGATTAAGAGAAAAAGTCAGGAGAAAAAAACAGGCTTTGGAGCAAGATTATTTTTTATCGGAAAGGCAGCAGCCATCGGCCTGGTGCTGATTGTGGCAGCCTACAGCATTCGCAAAGAATACATCAACTCTAAACTTGAGCCCTACTTTGCAGAGACCTTCCAGGATCCGAAGGAAGCCTATGAAGAGACTAAAAAAGCCTTGATGATGGTGTCGGAAAGTTTTAACCTGGCCCGTAAGGAGACCCAAAAGCTTTCTGCCATCGACGAGGCAAAAAATAAAATTATTGAAAACTAAATTTTATAACTAAAGATAAACATCATGAAAAAAGCAGGAGTATTATTCGTTATCATGGCTATGGCCCTATCAGCCCTGGCTCAGGAGGATGCCATCAGTCGTTTTTATAAAAAGTATGAAAACAACAGTGATTTTACCCGGATCAATATCAGTCCGAAAATGTTCTCCATGTTTGCCGACCTCGAATTAAACGGTGATGCGGAAGACCAGGAAGTGATGAACATGATCAAAGACCTGAAGGGGTTGAGGATCTTAAGCCATGACAATACTACAAACGGTATGGCTCTATATGAGGAAGCCTTTAAGCTGCTACCCAAAAATGAGTTTGAGGAACTGATGAGTATTCAGGAAAAGGATAACCAGATGAAGTTTATGATCAGAGAAAAAAATGGTATGATCAATGAACTGGTGATGCTGATAGGAGGAGAAAAGGAGTTTTTTCTGATGAGCATTATAGGAAATCTTGACCTTAAGCAGCTCTCGAAACTTTCTGGTAAAATGAACATCAAAGGTTTGGAAGAGCTTGAGAAACTTGATGATAAGAATAAAGGCAACTGATATGAAGCAATTATTAATTG
>JBGTCD010000094.1:0-4600 GCA_041749015.1 Cyclobacteriaceae bacterium | reverse complement strand
CACCGATACGCGGATATTATAGTCGTGGGTTTTCCCTTCCTTCTCACGGAGATTTACTATTTGAGATTTTGCGTTTTCAGTAACAGAGATCATAATACAGTAAATTTAAGCAACAGGATTCAAAACAACACTAAAAACCGTAATTGAATTCAAATCGCGACCATAATAGAGTTTATCCAGTGCATCATAGACATTACTTGACCTGAAGTAGGAGGTATGGAGCTCTTTTTGGCCATTAGCGATCCATTGTATGGTAAAAGAACTTTCTTTTTCCCGATAATTTTTCACGTAATCCAGCATTTTATCCAAGGCATCCACTTTATTGGTCCCAGTCACATGGTGAAATAAAAAGGATTGGTTATGCCGTGGATTGATGGTGATCAAATCAAGCCGGACTTTACCATCAGAAGGGTGATATTCAAAAATCAGCTGATTGCTTCTTAGCCCCAGATGGCTTTTGATTTCTCTTTGTATCTTTGCAGCTTCTACATGAATATCTTTTTCGGTGGAATCCGTAGTCATAGTGTAGTTCATTTACAACATGAAAACCCTTTAAGGCATTCAATAGTTTCTTAGTGAATACAAATGTATATATTTTAGTAAATCTGAGCCTATGAGTATTATAAAAGTTGAGCACATTGGCATCGCAGTGGATGATATCGCCCAATCAGATCAGTTGTTTGCCTTGTTGCTGGACCGCCAGCCTTACAAACACGAGTCGGTAGAGCGGGAGGGGATTACTACTTCTTTTTATGATTTGGGTTCTTGTAAGATTGAACTATTGGAAAGCACCCGTCAGGGCAGTGCCATAGAAAAATTTATTGAGAAAAGAGGGCAAGGCATGCATCATTTGGCTTTTGAAGTCGATGATATAGTGGAGGAAATGGAAAGACTTCGGTCGGCTGGTTTTCAGCTATTAAATGACACCCCTCAACCCGGGGCGGACAACAAATTGATTTGTTTTCTGCATCCCAAATCAACCGGTGGGGTATTGGTAGAATTATGTCAGGAAATAAAAGCTAATTAGTTATGGGTGAAAAATTAACACCTCTTAGTGATATCGGAGAATTTGGTCTTATTGATAAAATTAAAGCTATGTTTCCTGCGAAGCATCCTAGCACTAAAATGGGAATTGGAGATGATGCGGCGGTGCTCAAGCCAGGCAAAGGACGTACTCTTGTGACTACCGATTTGCTATTGGAGGGGGTGCATTTTGATCTTTCATATACGCCTTTGCACCATTTGGGCTATAAGGCTGTGGCAGTGAATGTCTCTGACATAGCGGCTATGAACGGCACACCAAGGCAGATAACGCTCGGTCTTGGAATCAGTAGCAAATTTACGTTGGAAGCCATGGAACGTTTTTTAGAAGGCGTCAAGGCGGCCTGTGATAATTACGGGATCGATCTGATTGGTGGAGACATTACATCCTCAAGGAAGGGATTTTTTATATCCATCACTGCATTAGGTGAAGGGCTGGTCGGAGATATTGTCTATCGAAATGGTGCCAAAGTCAATGACATCATTTGCGTCACCGGTGACCTAGGGGGTGCTTTTGCCGGCCTCAATGTGCTGGAGCGGGAAAAACAGGTGTTTATACAAAACCCGCAAATGCAGCCTAAATTGGACAAATACCAATACATAGTACAACGGCAATTAAAGCCTGAGGCCAGAATGGACATTATTCATGAATTGCGGGAAAAGAAAATTGTGCCAACCGCCATGATTGATGTTTCGGATGGGTTGGCTTCCGAGCTCCTGCACATAGCCAACGATTCCAAGGTCAGCATCCGGGTTTTTGAAGAAAATCTTCCTATTGATAAGATCACATACGATACTGCGGTGGAATTTAATTTAGATCCTGTCACTTTTGTGATGAATGGAGGAGAAGATTATGAACTATTATTTACCATAAGTCAGGAAGACTTTGAAACGCTGAAAAATCATCCAGATATCCATTTTATTGGATTCGTTCAAAACAAAAAGGAAAAGAACACCCTGGTCACCAAGGGCGGTAATGAGGTGTCTATCCAGGCACAGGGCTGGAGACATCTGCAGTAGCTTTACTGGATAGAGGTACCATTGGAAAAATCAGTGTGAATTCGGTTCCGGTACCAGGTTTACTATTTACCTCAAGTTTTCCTTTATTAAGCTCCATAAATTTTTTGCAAAGAGAGAGCCCTAAACCAGTCCCCTTTTCATTGGAAGTTCCTTTTTGGATATGGTGCTCCTCCTCATTGAAGATTTTGCTGATGGTTTCATCATCCATGCCTATGCCTTCATCCTTTATCTGAATAACGGCTTTGGAAGATTCTTCATCCAAATGGCCTGTTATTTCAATAGAATTCCCAGAAGTAGTGAATTTGATTGCATTGGAAATGAGGTTTCTAAAGGTGATGCTCATCGTGTTTTCATCAGCTAAAATCCATATTTCCTCTTTTAGATTCACGCTCATCTCCAAACCTTTTTTTCGTGCTGCCAATTCATAAATATTAATTACTTGCTCTATAATCTGATTTACAGAGATTACCGCTGGCGTGAGTTTAATGCGGCCCATTTGTGAAAGGGACCAATAGAGTGTATTATCGATCAGATCCAATGAGCGGTCCACTGATGACTTAATAATATTAATATGGTTTTTGATGCTTACCTTGTCGAGAGTCTCTATCTCCTCACCTAAGAGATCCAGATATCCAGCCAGGGTAGTGAGCGGGGATCTCAGGTCGTGTGCCAGAATAGAAAATAAAAAATCTTTCTTTTTGTTAAGCCTGGACAATCTGCTTTGAGATTTTTCCAACTCCTGGGTCCTGGTTTTGATCCTGGCTTTCAGATATTCATTTAGCTTTGTATAGTTTCTTATCCTCCGCCTGATGGTCAGCAATACCAACCCGGAGACCAATGCAATGCTGGTAATGATGAACCAGGTTTGCTGCCAGATTGGTGCCTCAATAAAAACATGAATTGAAGCCTCTTTGGGGGCGGAATCCTTGTGAAGTCCTGCCCTTACTTTAAAAGTGTACCGTCCGGGCTTCAGTCCTGTATAAGTGGCAGTACGGTTGCTTCCTCCTTGTACCCAATTCTTATCATAGTTCTCCAATTGGTATTGATAGCTGATTCTTCCCACATTACCAAAATGGTCAGTTGTAAATTTAAAAGACAGGTAGTTCTCGTCATAATTCAGCCTTATTTCCTTTTGGTTGACCAGATTAATGGTCTTTTGAATGTCGCGGTTAGACTCAATATATTGGTTGAGTAACTTTACCTCAAGTATGGTTGGCTGTAGAGGATAAGGACTTTTGACCAAATCATTTGGGAAGAATGAATTCAGGCCATTAATGCCCCCAAAAAATAATTCACCATTTTGCCCTTTAAATCGGGCAAGCCTGTTGAATTCATATCCTTGTAATCCATCCTCAGGAATGTAATTGGTGAATGTCTGGGAAGAAATATCAAATTTAGAAAGACCTACATTGGTGGTAATCCATAAGTTACCTAAACCATCCGGAACCGAGGCATAAACCACATTATTGGGCAGACCATCTTTTTCAGTGAATTGGAGTATTTCAAGACTTCCATCCTGTCTTTCTTCCAGGCTAAAAAGGCCACCATGTACAGTGCCAAGCCAGTATTTTCCCTCATAATAATCAATAGAAATTACGTAATAGCCTGAATAAATGGGGTTCTGAAAAAACTTATAAGAATAGACGGAATCTTTTTCCCATTCGTAAACTACCACCTCATTTTCCCCACCCAACCATAACCGATTCTTATGGTCTACAAATAAAGCCCCTGACCCAAAATGTCTTGTGGTGGAAAGTTGCTTTCTAATCTCATCTAATCTCCTTGTGGTAGATTCCTTAAGGTTGTATTCAAATATGCTAGTCTCAGAAAGGCAAAACACAATGTCTCTGTCCTGAGTTGGTACAATTTGTCTGATCCTTGGCTTGGAAATTTTATTTTGATTCAAAAGAGGATCCTCATTGATACGGCCGGTATTTTTATCATATCGATATAGGCCCATTTGTGCCCCAACCAACATTTCATCATCATTATAATCATAGAAATAAAAAGGAATATTGTTAAAACCGGGCAATTTTACCCGTTGATTAGTTTGGTTGGCTCTGTTAAGAATATTGATGCTGCCATCATGAGCGCCGATCCATAATTGATCTTCTTTATCCTCAATAACCGACCGAACAATGCTATTGCTCAGGGAATAAGGATTTCCAGGGTCGTGGGTGTAATAATTAAACTTCCTTTGAAAAGGGTCGTACTTGCTCAGACCCTTTTCTGTACCAACCCAAATGGTTTCTTTCTTATCCTGATAAATAAATAGACATTTATTGCTGGCTATGCCACCATTTATCCGGGCATCACTTGTAAAATGACGTAAAGTCTCGGATTCAGGACGATAAACCAACAATCCTTCCTCCTCAGTGAGCAACCAGATTTTCCCGGATTTATCTTCAAAAATCCGATTAACCTTTCTTTGGATGGCCTTGCTCAGGCTTTCAGGGACCTCAGCCTTATTTTTGTATTGGTCAAAACCTAAAATATTTCCACCATCACTTCCCAACCAGAGATTTCCTTTTGAATCTTC
>JBGTCD010000093.1:0-37599 GCA_041749015.1 Cyclobacteriaceae bacterium | reverse complement strand
CTTATTAAATTCTTTTCAAAGCATCCAATAATTTCGGCTTTCTGGAGCTTTCACAATGCCAAAACCTTTTATGACTATCGTGCCTACCCAGAAGTTTTATGGTACTTCATGATTCCTGACTGGATTTTGATTTTAGAATTCTTTATTGGACTAATTGGAATTTGGAGCGGCATTCAAATTTGGCGTTTGGCTTGGTCGATTAAGAAAGGATATTTGATTTTTCTGGGATTTTGGATTGTTGGCCGCATTATCTACTTTCTTACGATCACCCCCTAATCCCACCTATTCCGGGATCAAAGCACGGATTTTTGCTTCAAGAGACCGGATCGCCGTGGTATATCTTTCCTCCCATTCATCCAGGCGATCGGTTGATTTTAGCTCTATTTCATATTGTAGTCCGGGTAGCATCCAGGAGGCATACCCGCTAAAGGGGTCAAGGGAGGCATAAAGCGATCGGTACCAGGCCCCGTAGTACATGCCTTTGGGGTCTAGGAAGGATTTCTCCAGGGCTATCAAGGCCTTGTTAAGAGCCTTTATTTTCTTTTGGTCACCGGGGTTGGCACTGATGAATCTGTCCAGGGCAGCATTGTAAGCCTCGGCAGCAGCTTCCAAATCTTCTATGGCATCATGTACTTTCCCAAAACTGTCGAAGTCAGGATGGTAGGCTTTAATGGCTTTCTCAGCCTTTTCAAAATGTATCTTAAGGTCTGTAGCATACTGCAAAATATCGTAGGGGATTACCGGGGCATTAGCCAGCCTCATGGCCAGGGTGCCGGTAAACTGTTCCATCATCCCACCCATTTTGAATGTGGGATCTGAAAACTTACTGTAGAAGTGCATATTATC
Organism: Cyclobacteriaceae bacterium; assembly: GCA_041749015.1. Taxonomy (GTDB): domain Bacteria; phylum Bacteroidota; class Bacteroidia; order Cytophagales; family Cyclobacteriaceae; genus JBGTCD01. Next base: position 36,753 of record JBGTCD010000093.1, on the reverse strand, counting down.
ATAGTTGGTATGATACAGGGTGGGGTTCCACAGCCCTGCGCTCAGGGAGGGTATCCCGGCATGCATATAGAACCCTATATGGTCCGACCCACCGCCCAGGTTGCCCATGGAAGGCTCCTCCTTACCTTTGGCCCATACCTCATACAAGGTTTTTGAGGAATCAGGAAACGCGATCTCTCTGGAAGCATCCATGACTACTTGCTTAAGAGTAGGGGAGGCGGAGGACCCGAAATTCCGACCTGACACTGCAGCATCCAGATTGATATAGGCTATGGTTTTATTCTGGAGCTCGGGTAATAATTGCTCCACCCATTCTGAGGAGCCGATCACCCCGTGCTCCTCGGCATCCCAGTGGGCTATTAGGATGGAGCGCGAAGGCCTGTCACCTGCATTGGCCATACGTCCCAGGGTCTCACTCAGAGCCAACAGCATGGCCGTACCGCTGTTGGGGTCTGTGGCACCAAAAGACCAGGCATCAAAATGGCAGCCAAGGATCACCCACTCGTCAGGGTAATCCTTGCCTTTGAGGGTGCCTACCACATTTGCTACCCGGGTCATTTCTTTTTTCTGCTCCACCTTCACCCTGACCTGTAATTCAGAGCCCCCTTCAATCCTGTATGTGAAGGGCAGTCCGCCCTGCCAACCCTGTGGCACAGGAGTGCCCTGCATCCGGGATAGGATTTCTTTTGCGGACCCGTAGGGGAGGGGTGTCACTGGTATGGTGTGGAGGCCGGCCTCCTCGGGCTTGAGTCTTTTCACTTTTTTCTTCCCATCCAGTGGCAGTGCAGGTTCGAATGGGGTCAGGGCATCTCCTGTATAATCCACAGTGAGGAGTGAGCCCCTTTGTATGGCGCTTTCGTTATAATAGGGTCCATCCGGATAGGTCAGGCCTTTCATATATCCGGCATCGGCAGGGTCGGTATAGATGATCAGCGCTGCGGCTCCGTATTCCTCGGCAAACTTGGCTTTGTAACCTCTGAAATTACCGCCATATCTTGCGATGACCACTTTGCCTTTCACCGAAATGCCCATTTTTTTAAGGGCTTCAAAGTCCTCTTTTCGGCCAAAATTGGCATACACCACCCCGGCAGTGACATCGCCCGACCCTGACCAGGCATTCCATCCATGCCATAGGTCCGGATGTGCGGAGTAGGGGTCTTCTTCGATGATCACTTCTTGATTGTTGAGGGGCAGCCTTACCGGCCTGACGAGTGCTACATAGTCGGTGCCCGGTGCTTTAGGCAGAAGAATATCATAGGGATAGTTCGTTACCTCCCATCCGGCATTTTTCATGACTTCATGGATGTAATCCCTCACGCGGTCATTGGCCGGTGATCCTGCAGGGTGGGGGTCCTTGGTAATCTGCTCCAGGTGGTATTTGAACCGGTCCCAATTGGTTTCAGACCTGAGCCTGGATTCGATTTTTTCCTGCTCATCTTTGGCTTTGGGCGTATAACCCAGCCATTCCTGAGCATGAACAGGGAAGTTGAAAAGGATTATTGTAAAAAATAGGAAGGCGAACTTTTTCATTTCAGGTGTATTTTAAAGCGATATTCTAAATTACCTGAAAAATTTCCTATCCAAATGGTATAAACGGCGATTTACTGTTTTGCCTGATCCAGCAAAGCCTTGATCTCCGCCATCATTTCGTTTTGCATTTCAAGGTGCTGCTCCGGGGTGAGGTCAGGGGCTTTTCTATGGTGGTGATGGTGGTCGTGATCGTGGTCATGGTCGTGATCATGCTCAAAACCGGGAATTTCATACACCTGATCATCCCACTCCTTGAGTGCCATCTCCAGATCTTTTACCCTCAGTGAGTCCTCAGCAGATTCGGCACTGGATTTCATGATTTCCAAGGCGGCAACCGTCTGAGCCCGCACACTCATGCTAGCCTCATGGATCTCATGCGCTTCCTTGAGCTTAGAGTCTTTTTCGGAGTTGCCTGAGCAGGAAGAAATCAATAATGCTAAAAGGGACAGAAAAACGGGTACACTAAAAACATTGATCATGGCAGAATTATTTTTGAGAAGGTAAATGTCTTTAATTTAGATAAAATATGCAATACAGTTGCACTATTTTTCAGGCACCACCATGATGACCTCTTCCCGATCTACTACCACTGCTCCGGGCGGATCACCCTTGCGTTTCCTGACGAACTTCCTTTGAGTAACAATCACCGGGCAGATGCTGTCATTCTTTCTTTTGCTGTAAAAAGCAGCAAGACTTGCAGCCCGTGAGATTACCGTATTGGGTACTTTTTTGCCGGGCTGTTCCTTGATAATCACATGGGAACCGGAGACGTCTCTTGCATGCAACCAGAGGTCATTTTTTGCACCAAATTTAAAGGTGAGCAGGTCATTGGCTTTGGCATTCTTGCCAACCCTGATTTCGTATCCTTCCACGATTTCTTTATGGTACGGAAGGCTTTGTGCTTCTTGAGCCGTGGTTGAATTTTTGCTGTATTGGGATTTTATTGATTCCAGCTCTGCGGTATCATCCGTAATTCTCACGCGGTCGAGTGCGGTTGTGATTTGTTCCAAATAGGCTTCCCTTTTTTTTATCTGTTCGGTTAGAAACTCCAGCTCCCGGATCTGATTTTTTGCCTTCTGGTACCAAATCCCTGCTAACTCTTGCGGACTTTTATCCTTTTTCAAGGGTATCTCAAGGGGCTGATTACTATTATAAAAATCATCAACCAATACCGAGGCAGCACCCGGTTCTATCCGATGCAGGTTGGCCATGAGGAGATCAGCATTCTTTTTAAATTTAGATAGGTGGTTTAAGGACCAGACTCTTTCCTTCGATTTTTCTAGGCCATGAGCAGTTTGCGCCTGTATTTTGCCTAAAATGTTGGTGACTTCCTTCCGCAAGGCCTCAATCTGGTGGGTCTTTTGCCAAAAGACATAAAAGTGATTTAATGCCTCAACCGGATTATGATAGGTAGATTTAATGTCACCAATTGGGAGCAGGGATAATTTCCATTCAGCCTCAACCCTGGTGATATGAATTCGGCCTTCTTCCATAATTTTTAAGGCCGATTGCGCCAGTTTCCATTTTTGCCGGGGGTTCATAACTGGGTAATTCTTTTCTTTCAGCCACAACTCAGGCACCTTACCAAAAGTAGGAAATGCCTTTTTCAGATTCCCATCCAATTCTGTAAAGGCTGATTGATCCAGGGGAGGCTTACCGGTAATTTTAGGGTCCAGGTTAAGGTCACCCTTAAGCCTGTTATTGAATATTTTTACAACCTTACCTGATTGGAACAGGATGATATTGGATCGGTTGCCATGCATTTTAAACAGGAGTTCCATTTCACCTTCCAGTCTCAATCCAAAGCTTCTTTCATAGGGATATAGGATCACCTCAGTTACATTTCGATCAATGATTTCTTCAAAAAGATCCACACTGTTTTTCCTTGCTCTTTTGAACTGATCAGGAAAATACAGGCAACAAAATTCCGGACTAAGAGAACATTTGATGTATAATGGTTTGCCCTTTTTGGTGAAACCCAGGACCAGTTCATTTTTGTTCTGCGAAAAGCATTCTGAGACTACCGCATCTTTGAAGTTATCCTCAATCCAGGGAACCAGATGTTGGAAAAAGTGATAATTATTATGCACGGATCAGCAGTTTACTTTTAACCCATCATAGGCCAGGAATATCCCTTCAGGCAGCCCTTCCGACACCTCACGGTGCAGACCCAATTTATGGCTAATATGGGTGAAGTAGGTGGCCTCGGCTCCAAATTCCTGGGCCAAAGCAATGGCCTCTTTCAGGGTAAAATGGGAGATATGCTCTTGCTGTTGCAGGGCATTGAGCACCAGTATGCGAGTCCCCTTGATTTTTTTCTTTTCTTCTTCACTGATATAGTTGGCATCGGTGATGTAGGTGAAATCTTTAATGCGGAATCCAAAAACCGGAAGTTTATAATGCATCACCTCAATTGGGATTATGGTAATGCCTTCCACCTCAAAAGGTTTATTTTCTATTTCAAAAGTAGCAACTCTGGGTACTCCGGGGTATTTAAAATTGGAGAAAATATAGGCAAACTCGGCCTTGATTTGCTCTATTACTGACTTCCTACCATAAATTGGCATGTCTTTGCCCTGCTTAAAATTATATGAGCGGACATCATCCAATCCCGCAGTATGGTCCTTATGTTCGTGGGTATAAATGATGGCATCCAGACTTTGAATCCGCTCCCGGAGCACTTGCTGGCGGAAGTCAGGACCACAATCAATGTTCAGGCTTTTGCCATTAATGCTGAGGTGCACGGAGGTCCGCAGTCTTTGGTCTCTGAAATCAAGGGATGCGCATACAGGACAACTGCAACCGATTACCGGTACGCCTTGTGAGGTGCCTGTTCCTAAAAAAGTGATGATCAAAATTTGAGCGCTGTTTGACAGAGCTCAAGATACAATTTTTGATTCTTTTCGCTTAACTTTTCTGAATTTAGGTCAAGAATTTTGAGGATATCAATTAGGCAATTGATTTTTCCTTCAAGGGAAAAGTATTTGTTGATGATGATTATTTTGGTATCATTGAGAATGCAATACCCCGGCTTGAAGTTACCTTTTTCATACCGGAGCATATAGGCAGTTTCTCCAATTATACTTTCGAGTTTATCCAAAAAACCCTGAGTATATCTGATGGTCATATTTTCTTGGTGTACTTTTGGACAGACTCCACCAGGGCATCATAGTTTAGAGGTTTCTTATGGAATTCATTGATTCCCGCATTTTTAAAATCATCCATGGTGTAATTCTTGTAATTACCAGATATAGCAATAATAGGAGTATTGGCCTTATCCCGGTTTTTCAGCTTTCTGATTTGCTTTGACAGGTTCATACCATCGGTACCAGGCAGGTTGATATCCATCAGGATTACATCATAATCCGTAGATTCCATGTTTTTTAGTACATCGTTCCCGTCCTTCACCCCCGTGACCTCAAAATCCAAACCTTGAAAAATCTTTTTCGATAAAACCTGAATTATAGAACTGTCATCTGCAATCAATATTTTCTTGCTCATGATTTATGTGTTAATTGAATTTATTTCTAACGTAATTTTTATAGTCTAATAGATAATTTTCCAGCAATGTTAAATCCTCTTTCAAAAACTGTAAGTCTCTTATTTTATCATCTTTTATGGAGACTTCCAGCTTTCTTGCCTGATTACCGAGGTCATCCAGACCTACAGTTCTGGCACTGCCTTTAAGGGTATGGAGGTGTTTTATGGCTTCATCCCATAATCCTGAATTAGAGGCCATCACGATATTTGCAACGAGTTGATTAGCCTCTTTTTCAAAAGTTTTGGCAATCTCAGCCAAATCTTCCGGATTTAAATATTTATTTAATCGTGCTAAAATAACAAATATTTTAAAGTTGTAACACCTAATCTATTTTGCCAGTCCCTTTGTAACACCATTAAATACTTGTTAATATTAACTTTTTTAAAACTATTTAACAAAGCAAGGATTTTGAACGCAGGGATTCTAATGTAAGTTTTTATAATATTTAGTTAAAAATACCCAATATGGCCGGTAAAAGTTTCAATTCTCCTACACTTCTGGTGGTTATGGGTCCCACTGGGGTGGGAAAAACGGATGTTAGTATCAATATAGCAAAAAAACTAGATAGTGTAATTATTTCCGCTGATTCACGACAATTTTATAAAGAAATGAAGGTGGGTACTGCCAAGCCAAGCCTCGATCAATTAAACCTTATCCCTCATTATTTTATCGATTCTCATTCCATTAAAACACCCATCAATGCTGGTACTTTTTCTAATGAAGCTTTAAAATTACTCAAAGATTTGTTTGAGGTCCATAAGGTTGTAATTCTTACTGGTGGGTCAGGGCTATACATTTGGGCATTGTGTGAGGGTTTGTCCGCCATACCTAAAGTGCCGGATGCCATTCGTAATGATTTGAATCAATTGTATGCCTTAAATGGCCTGGAGCCCCTTTTGGAGGAGCTCAGGAGGTTAGATACCAAGGCTTACCAGCAAATTGATCGGCAGAATCCGCAAAGGATTATTCGGGCCCTGGAAGTGATCAGACATACCGGCCAAACTTTTTCAGACTTTAAAGATCAGGCACCCAGGAAGCGATTTTTTAATTCAGTTAAAATTGGTCTGGAGCTCCCCAGGCCGATTTTATACAAAAGGATTGATGCGAGGATGGACGGCATGATCAATTCGGGCTTGTTTGAGGAGGCCAAAGCCTTGTATCAGTACCGTGATCTGGAACCCTTGCAAACAGTGGGCTATCAGGAAATTTTCGGTTACCTTGAATCTCGATATGACCGGGAGGAGGCCATCAGATTACTAAAGCGTAACTCCCGCCGGTATGCCAAAAGACAGATGACCTGGTTTAAAAAAGAAACCGATGTACATTGGTTTGATGCCAGAAATGAGAATGAAATATTGGAATGGGTGGATCAAAAACTTATAAGTAAATGAAAAAGGTGCTGGTCATTACCTATTACTGGCCCCCAAGTGGTGGTGGTGGGGTGCAGCGGTGGCTGAAGTTCACCAAGTACCTGGGCAGTTATGGTTGGGATCCTGTCATTTTTACCCCTGAAAATCCGGCTTTTCCCTTTCAAGACCAAACCCTGGAAAAGGATGTGCCCGTAGAAACTGAAGTGATCAGGCTGCCTATTTGGGAGCCATACAAGTTTCTGGGCAATAAATCCAAAGCGGGAGGAAGAATGCAAGGACAAGCCCTGGATAAGCCCAGAAGGTCCTGGAAAGACAAGCTTATCGTTTGGCTTAGGGGGAATATGATGATTCCGGACCCACGCATATTTTGGGTACGGCCGGCCTCGCGCTTCCTCAAAGACCTTATTATAGATCGTGGCTATGAGGTCATGGTCACTACAGGGCCTCCTCATAGCATGCACCTGATTGGCCTTAAACTTAAAAAATCCACCGGCATCAAATGGATTGCTGATTTCAGGGACCCATGGTCGGAGTGGCACCAGCTCAGGCATCTCCAGGTCTCAGCCCTGGTCAGAAAATGGCATCGAAGGCTCGAAAAAAAGGTTTTAAAACATGCAGACCTTGCATTGACGGTGACCCAAGAGTTGAAAGGGGACCTTGTAAGACTGGGAGCTTCCAATGCGGCAGTTATTACCAATGGATATGATCCTGAAGATTTTCCGGCAGCCTCACAATCCGGGCAGTTTGATATTGATAAATTCAGAATCAGCCACATCGGTACTGTAGATGATCTGCGAGACCCGGGGCCATTTTTTAGAGGCTTGAAGCTTGCAATAGCACAAAAGCCTGAGATAAAGGAAAATCTTGAGGTGGTTTTTTCGGGGATTCTTAGCGCATCATTTTTAAAGCCCTATCTGGACGATCCGGAAATTGGAGGGTTTATCCAAACGGGTGGGTATATGCCCCATGGTGAAATATTCAAGGAATTCAACAGGTCGGCAGTACTGCTTTTGATTTTGTCTGATTTTGATAATGCAGGGGCATATCTACCGGGAAAGTTTTTTGAATATGCAGGCTCCGGCAGGCCTATACTAGCTGTTGCAGCACCAGATGGTGCCCTTGGCAGGGCCATCAGAACTGATGGTAATAATAGCATAATCGCCCCTGCCGAACACCAGGCCATTGCAGAAAAGATCATCGATCTGTATTCAGCATATTCTAAAGGAGACTTGTCCCCTTCCAATCCCGATACCCGGTATTCGAGAAAGGACCTAGCAGGAACCCTCGCTACCCTTCTTGATCAGCTTGTGAACAATTAGTTTTTCCTAATCTTAGCTTTTTGAAGGAGTTCTTCAATAAAACCACGGCCCTCTGGTGAAAGCTTGAATCCAATGACTATCCCGGCAAAGATTACCGCAACGATCAGGGACCTGAGAAGAATTTCAATTATAGGGCCGAAGCCAAATTCCAGAAAGCTGCCTCCAAACCATAGCCCTAAAAACAGCAGGAAAGAGCCCACCATAGGCTTTGAAAACGGGTGGATTTTAAACTTATACCAGACAAACCAAAGCTTTATGGCATTAAAAATAACATAGGTAAGCAGTGTAGCCCCGGCCGCTCCGTCAATGCCGTAAATGGGGATTAACCATATATTATTAACAACGGTAAGGATGGCCAATGTGGCAAGCAGGACTACATTAAATCTGTAATGTTTGGACATAGTGATGATCTCACTGTTGACACTGGTCATCATATCGATAATCCGGGATATGGCGATTAACAGCACCACGGTTTTTCCTGTGGCATAGACCGCTCCATTTGGTATTAATAAAAACAGCTGGTCAAGACTGGTCATGATACCGATGAAGATCAGACTGCCAAAAAGGAGCTGGTTGTTGGCTGCTTTTTTATAAAAATCACCAATCATATCTAACCTCCCGTACTCAAAATGATTGGCAATCATGGGGCTGGCTATTTGGGACACAGCCCGTTTGGGTAGTTCTATCACGAGGGCGATAAAAAATACAATTGTATATATACCTACCGCCTCAAGACCCAGCATGGTGGTGACCATTACAGTATCGATGCTAAGGACGATGATGGAACCTCCTGCTCCCACTACACTAAAAAGGCTAAAATTAAGTATGTTTCTGAAGGTGACACCCTCAGGAAATCTGATACTCCTTTTTAATTTTACTTCTCCTAAAAATCCCAGGTAACCGGCCAGGATGATCAGGCTCATGGCATATATCACTGCTAAGCTCATGATCATGTCATCAAAGGTGATGTATTCACCGGCATAAAGCAGAATGATGACTGTGGTCATAAGTCTGAGTATGATATCCCTGATAAAATTTGGGGCTAAGATCTTGAGCAGTGACCTGCTATAAGCATCCATGATCCCATTGATGGTGGAGACCAGCACGAGGATCAGCACCAGGTTAAAATATTGAATCACCTCAGGAGCATTGGCAGCAAATAGTTGGGATAATGGCTCGCGGAAAATGGAGAATATAAAAAGGAAAATCAGGTAAGATGACATCCCCCATATAAGCATCATGGTCAGGAAGGAATGCTTACCTCCCGGCTTTTTATTAAAAGCCGAAAAATACTTCACCAGGGTATTGTTGAGGCCCATTTGGGCAAATGGCACCATGACCATGGCCACACTTTGCACAGCTTTAAATAACCCTATCTGGTCAGGACTCAGAAATTTAGGAAATAGAAAAAGCAGGTTGATGTAACCGATCACCACCCCGATATAGGAGGATACAATGGTGGTCATGCTTTGGTTGGCTACTCTACCCATCAGCTTGTGATTATAAGACTTACCTGAAAATAATTACCGGGCATTTTCTGCAATCCGAATCATAAACATCGCAAAGATAATTTTTATATTGGTTAAAACTTTTTTGATTCCAGATTCATCTAAACGTTAAACCTACCATGGAGAGGTTTGAAATCATAACCAGGTTCAATGCAGAAGGAAACTTTATTGGATATTGCCATGATGCACGCTGATACCCTGGTAGACAAAGCCCGGGAAGGCAACCGGGAAGCCCAGGGTAGGCTCGTGAGTCTCTGGTATAAGCGGATATACAATTTCGCCTGGAAGTACTTTAATAATCACGACCAGGCCAGTGAAGCGGCACAACTGACCTTTATTTCCATGTACAGGAATATGGGCCAGTTGGCAACCTCTTCAAGCTTTAAACCCTGGCTTTACAGGATAGCTACCAATGCCTGTCATGAAGAGGCTAGAAAATCAAGCCGGCTTCAGTCCTTTTTTGAAGACCCTGATTCCGGCCTGAAAGAAGAAATCCCTACTGAACATGTAGGGGATAATCCTGAGGCAAAATATATGAGCCTTGAGCTCAGTGACCAATTGGTGTTTATTTTAAATAAACTGCCTCATGAACAGAAAACTGTGGTGGTCATGAAAGAATTTGAAGGGCTGAAGTTTAGAGAGATTGCCGAGGTACTCGATGTGTCTGAAAATACGGTGAAGTCCAGGTTGTATTATGGTCTCGCACAATTAAAAAAACTAATTGAATTGCATCAAATAGATTTGAAATTATCATGAAGAATCAAGAAGAAAAAATAATCGATTACTTGTACGGAGAGCTGAAAGGCAAGGACCTCCAGGATTTTGAATCCTGGTTGATGAAAAATCCTAAAGCCATGGAAGAGGTAAAGCAGCTCAGAGATCTGAGAGCCGCACTTAAATCCATACCGGATCAGGAAGTGATCGTGCCATCCGAATTGACAGGGCCATCACAATCAGGTGCGGGAAAAGGCCGGTCGAGGCTTCTAAATGGAGCCTTCCTCTGGGCAGGAGCCATAGCTGCAGCAGTCACCCTGGTGATCCTGGTGGGAGTGGCCCTTGGTGTGAGGATTGAGGCAGGTGGCGGTCAGGTGGTGATAGCATTTGGAGATGGTATCGAAGACAGCCGGCAGCATGAAACCCCCGGTGATCTTCTCACCAAAGCTGAAATGGAGCAAATATTGGCCAAAAGGGAGGATGCCTTGCAGTCAGAAATTGGTAATTCTATCAGAGATATAAGAAAAGACCTAGATGAAGACCTGAATACCCGTTTGGCGTCCTGGTCATCGGGTGGTTCATCCAAAGGTATTTCCGGACAGGCTGAGATGAATAAAATTATCGAAAGTCTCCGTCAGGAACTCCAAAAGGATAATGAGGAATACCTCAACCATGTACTCACCGAGTTTTATATGTACATGGAAAGCCAAAGGGCCGATGACCTGCAGTATTACCAGGCAAGGCTTAATAATCTGGAAGATGAAACTAACCTGTTTCAATATGAAGCAGGAGCTATGCTGACTTCACTTACCGGTAATCCGGTATTCGGGAACAACAAGTAAAAATACTAAACTAAATCCAGGGGATTTGATGATTGTATAAAAATGTTTAAACGAACTTAATTTAATAATGATGAAAACTAAAAAAGGAATTTTATTGATGGTGCTCATGGCAGGGATGATGACCCTGGCAACAGCCCAAAAAAAGGTAGATGCCGAGCGGATGGACCGCGATCTTAGGGTGGCAGAAAATGTTTTAGCCACTCTGCTCAGTGAGGAGTTTGATAACCACTCATACAGATATGCTACAAGGTCAGTAACAGCCCAGCATATTGAGGATTATGGGGTGGTATTTACCCTGCCCGGTAATATGGGTTTTCCCAGAGTAAGTCGTTTTACCTTCGCTTCTGGCAAAGGTGATATGACCGAGGTTATTGAGCATGAAATGGGTGAAACTGAGGAGATAAGAGGTTCCAGGGGCAGGCACCACGACCAGGAAGAAAGGGCCGAGCGGTTGGCCAAAGAAGCTGAAAAACTGGCCCAAAGGGCTGAAGAAGTGGCCGTAAGGGTTTTGTCCGGTACCAGTAAAAAAGACTGGGAAGCCCAGCATTCTGGTTCTGGATTTGATAAAGAAAAATTGGTAAAAGTGATCAAAACCTTTATGTTGGATTATGGTGATTTGCTTTCCCAGCTGGGTGAAAAAGACAAGATCATGGTTGCTGATGGGCGCATGGGCTGGGGTTCCGAATCGATGTCCTACCAAAGAGCAACCTCAAGGACAGGAGCTGATTTTACAGTTTGGACTGAGAAAAAAGTGATTTCTGATTTTAAGGCCGGCAAATTATCAAGGACAGAAGCCGAGGCTAAGATCTTAATAGATGAACCCGAAACCAGGGAGACCAGCTCGGATGTAGAGGTATTTGGCACGGTAATGAGCCGACTTTATAAAAGTGATCTCTCAAAAACTTTTTATGTGACCAGAAATATCAGTCATGAATATATAAAAGACTATGGCCTGATATTTTGGATGAAGGTCTATTCCTCTACCATAATAGATGGCAGATATAGCATTATTACTGCCAATAAATCTGATTTGTCAAAAGAAGAGCGTGATCAAATTGTGGATGACTTGTACCCCTTATTCACCGAAGATCTCAAAAACAATATCCTCGAATACGGGCGAATGCTCAAATCAATTGAGCCAGAGGAAAAGGTCATTTTTAAAGTAAATCTGACCGAATGTGACCCATGTAAAATGCCCGGTGCCATTGAGCTTATCGTGACTAAAAAAGTCTTGGATGACTATGCTTCTGGCAAGATCAAAAAAGAAGAAGCCCTTAAGAATATATCTCTCAAAGTTTTGAATTAAATAAGTGTTCGAATATTCTCCCGGATGGTCTGATTATTACACAACTGGTAATCAGCCGCCCGGGTTTATTATTTAATTTTGAAATTATTTAGAAAGTCATTATTATATAAAATTATGTTTTTTTTGAAAAAATAGTAATAATTTATATACCAATGCTTAGTCAATTTAAAAATATTACCCTCAAAAGATGAAAACGAAATTACTCATAACCTTAGGGGTTATCCTGGTAGTGGTGCTTACCATTTATATGGTTTTTGGCCGTGATGCTGGTGAAGGGGCGGATATCCTGGTGACTGCTGAGGTACGAAATTTTCAGCTCACCATTGAAACCACTGGTGAGCTGGAGGCCAAGAATTCTGAGGAAATCCTCGGGCCGAGCAATCTCAGGAACTTTCGAATTTGGAATGTTAATATTCAGCATATAATTGATGAAGGGACCCTTGTGAAGAAAGGTCAGTACGTTGCTCAATTAGATCCTTCAGAACTTGAGGGCAGGATTAAAGATGCTGAGAATGATTTGGAACTGAGGGAGTCGCAGTTTATTCAAACCCAGTTGGATACCGCTCTGCAAATGCGGCAATCAAGAGACGAGCTGATTAATCTTCAATATGCCGTGGAGGAGCAAAAGCTTCGATTGGAGCAGTCACAGTTTGAGCCTCCGGCTACCATCAAACAGGTGGAGATTGATCTAGATAAAGCCAGAAGAGCCCTAACCCAGGCACGGGAAAACTATAAAATCAAACTTCAGCAAAATCGCGAAAAAATGCGGGAGGTCTATGCCAATCTTAGTAAGGTAAAAAGAGAATATACCGCCATGCTTGATCTAAAGCAATCCTTCAGGATCAGTGCGCCTGAGGATGGCATGCTGATATATCATAAGGGCTTTGATGGCAGGCCTATTAAGGAGGGATCCCAGGTCAGCGGGTGGAACCCTGTGGTGGCAACTTTGCCGGATCTCTCCCAGATGTTGTCAAGGACCTTTGTCAATGAAGTGGACATCAGAAAAGTTGCAATTGGGCAGTCAGTAAACATTGGTTTGGATGCTTTTCCTGAAAAAAGATTGAAGGGACGGGTCATTTCCGTAGCAAATGTAGGGGAGCAGCGGCCTAATTCAGACTCCAAGGTGTTTCAGGTGAATATTGAAGTGCTGGGGATCGATGAGACACTCAGGCCAGCCATGACCACCTCCAATACTATTATTGCCAAAACAATCCCAGACATGCTCCAGGTACCCCTGGAGAGCCTTCATAACCAGTATGATTCCATTACTTATGTTTTCAAAAGGGAAGGGATGAGCATCATAAAACAAGAAGTAGAAGTAGGGGAGACGAACACTAATGATGCCATCATTCTGGCCGGGCTTGATCCTGGAGACCGTGTTTATCTTTCTTTACCTACACAAAGCCTGGGAGATGAAATAAGACTCGTTCCGGAAATGGATGGGAGGCGATCTCCAAAACAGCCTGATGAAGCTGCTCCCGAAGAAATGCCACCTACCATTACCCTTCCGGATGGCCGTACTGTTACCATGGAACAGCTAAGGCAGAGTGGTGGTCAGATGCAAATGAAAAGGGGAGAAGGGGGTCAACGACAAAGACCTGGCCAGTCCAGTGATACCACCAAGGTGAAAAAAGAAGGCAAAGGAACTGAAGCGGTGAAACCCTAATGAAAGAACGGCTCCTTTCTAATTTTTACATTGCCTTTGAAGCAGTCCTTGCCAATAAGGTACGGTCGATCCTTACAGCATTGGGAATTATTTTTGGGGTGGCTGCAGTAATTGCCATGCTGGCCATTGGCAGTGGGGCGCAGCGCGAGATCCTGGAACAGATAAAACTTGTTGGGGTGAATAACATCATAGTGCAGCCGGTGATAGAACAAACTGATGAGGAGGTGGATGAAGGTTTTGATAATAAGGAAAAGCGCAAATTCAGCCCCGGCCTCACTATGCGGGATGTAAATGCCATCAAAGAGGTGATACCCGGTGTCAATAAGATTAGCCCTGAAATCATCATCGAGACTCATATTATTAAATCCGGTAGCAGGCGGTCTGCTAAGCTTGTGGGTGTAGAGCCTGCCTATTTTCAAATAACCAATTTCAACCTGGCTGAAGGCAGGATGTTTAGCGACCAGCACCTAATCAATGGTGATCCGGTATGCATCATAGGAAAATCAGTAAAGAGCAGGTTTTTCCCTACTGAAAATCCCATAGGAAAGAGCATCAAAGTAGGCCAGCACTGGTTAGAAATTATCGGAGTGCTGGAGGAGCGGTTGATCACAGAAAGCAGCATCGCCAATCTAGGCATCAGGGATTTTAATATGGATGTTTATACCCCTCTGCAGACGGTATTGATTCGATATGAAAATAGAGATCTGATCACTCAGAGCATGATTCGGGGCTCCAATGTCGCCAGTTCCGGAAATGTTGTAATTGTTACAGGAGGCTCCGTTTCTGTAAGCTCCTCTGGTGGTGGGTCTAAGGTAGTGGAAAATTACCATCAGATTGACCGCCTCGTAATCCAGGTGGATGAAACCGAATACCTGCAACCGGTAGCTGATATCACAGCCAGGATGCTGACCCGCAGACATTTTGAGGTAGTGGATTTTGAGATTACTATTCCTGAAATGCTGCTCAAACAGCAGCAGCGTACCAAAAGCATTTTTAATTTTGTCCTTGGTGCCATAGCAGGGATTTCCCTTTTGGTCGGGGGGATAGGCATTATGAATATTATGCTAGCCTCGGTATTGGAGCGCATAAAGGAGATCGGGCTGCGACTGGCCTTAGGGGCGCAAAAATTTGATATTATTTCCCAGTTTATATTTGAGGCGGTGATGATCAGTGTCACCGGAGGGATTATTGGGGTAATTCTAGGTATTATCATGGCCTCGGTGGTCTCCAATTTTGCCGAAATCCCAACAGTAATCACATTTTCATCGATTCTCTTATCATTTGGTGTGGCAGCTACGGTAGGGTTGATCTTTGGGATCACCCCTGCTAGAAGGGCAGCCAACCAGGACCCTATAACCTCATTGCGTTATGAATAAACTATTTGCACTTATCCTGGCCCTGGTGATGACCCCGGCCATTGTTGCCCTTGGGCAAACAACCAGAAATTTTTCTTTAGAAAATATCATCCAAAGGGCCAAGGCCCAGTCTCCGGCTTCACTACAGGCCGAAACGAGAAAAGAAAACCGGTACTGGCAATACCGGTTTTTTAAATCCAACTATAACCCACAGGTTCGGTTGAATGGAAATGTTCCAGGCTTCAACCGGGATTTCTTTCCTGTGGTGCAGGAGGATGGCACCCTGGCTTTTCGTGAAAGAGCACAGGCCAATACCCTGGTGAACCTTGGTATGGAACAGCCTATCGCACTGACTGGTGGTAACTTGTCGATCAATACTAACCTCAATCAGTTTAATGATTTTGACCGGTCTATTACTGAGTATAACAGTACCCTATTTAATGTATTCCTCAACCAGCCCCTTTTCGCATTTAATCAATTAAAATGGGATCAGGAGGTGGAGCCTTTAAGGTATGAGGAGTCCAAAAGAGAATATGTTGAAGAAATGGAATTCATTTCCCGCATTGCAGTAGATCGTTTTTTTGCGGTTCTCGATGCACAGATTAATATTCAGATTGCCCAGTTTAACCTGGCGAATAACGATACCATTTATAAGATAGAGTTGGGTAGGTATAACATCGGCACCACCTCCGAAGACAAGTTGCTGCAGGTAGAGCTACAGCTTTTGCGCTCTGAGCAGGACGTATCACAGGCCAACCTTGACCTTGAGACCGCCAAACTCCAGCTAAGGACATTTATTGGGATTAATGAAGAAGATGAATTCCTGCTGACCTTGCCAGATGCCTTACCAGATTTTTCTGTCAGATTAGGAGAAGCTCTTGAATATGCCAGGAATAACCGCTCAGATTTTGTAGCTTTCCAGAGGCGGAAGGCAGAGGCAGAGCAGGAGGTGGCGCGGGCCAGAGGGCAGCGTTTTCAAACCAACCTGACCGCTTCTATCGGATGGAATAACCGGGGGTTTGACCTGGGCGATCTTTATGAGGATCCCAACTCCCAGCAGCGGGTCAACGTTTCCTTCAACGTACCGATCATGGACTGGGGTCGAAACAAAGCCAGAATGCGTACTGCTATGGCCAACCAGAGGCTCAACGATTACATCATTGCCCAGGATGAGATCAACTTTGAGCAGGAGATCATCACCGAAGTCCGGCGCTTTGAGATGCTTAAAGGACAGGTCAATATTACCCGAAAGGCTGATGAGGTGGCTCAGGCCAGGTATAACGTGGCTCAAAACAGGTACCTTATCGGTAAAATTGATATTACAAACCTGAATATTGCCCTTGAAGAAAAGGACAGAGCTAAAAGATCCTATGTGGCAGCACTAAGGTCATTTTGGTCAGCCTATTATGATTTGAGAAGGCTCACTTTGTATGATTTTTCACAAAACAGACTCCTCTATAATCCTGATAGTGAAGTTTTTGAGACCAATTGATGCTTTTTTACAGGTAATTGTGTATTTTTTGGATTATCGGTACCACTTCTAAACATATCGTTTTAGTTATCTTTTGCCTTTGCCTGAATTTGAATAGTCAGGCTCAGGATCAGGTGACCTTTGGCCATACAAAAAAAACAGCCAATGACCCTTCGATTGTAGATAATCCGGCCGACCATAAAGATCGAAGATTGGTTTATATCATTAAAAATGATCCTGGTGGTTTACTGATAGGCAACCGGTGTTTTGATGAAGCAACCAGATCATTTGGATTTGAATACCTTATTCATCCTAAAGGACAGCCGGGTAATCGCTCCGGTACCAATCGTTTTATGCATAATCTGGGTGCTAAAATAAAGTTGATATTTCGCAATGGGCCTTTTTGGAAGTCACGGCTCAACAAAAAGGAAAAAGAGTGCCGGGAGCTTACCGGTGATTTTATGGGTATGGCTGCGCCCAGGCCATAAAAAAATCCCCATGTCGCAGATTAGCAGCATGGGGACTTAGGGTAGGGGTCCTCTGATTAAAACATGTAGCCTAAAGAAAGGCCAAATCCGGTATTTTTAAAGTTTGATTCATCTCCTGTATTGCCCCTGTTTTCAGAATTAATTCTGGCTAAGCCGAGCTGAGTATTCATCTGAACAAACACTCCCGATGATAATTGATAGCCGAATAGGAAATTGACACCATAATCAAATGGTTTGTAGTATTTTCTATCAAAATCATTATTACTGTTGTACCCGTCCGTAAAATCAATATCGTCTTCTGAAGAGGTATTATCGATGGTATAGGAGGCTTTTCCACCGATTCCATACGCCAGGTATGGTCCAAATCCTAAAAGAAGGTGTCCATTTCCCAGTTGTGGTTTGTATAAGAAATTTATTGGTACTTCCAGGTATGCCAAATTTGCCTCAGCGGATAGTTCCATACCCAGGAATCTACCGTCAGCTTTTGATCCTTTGGTAGTGTAAAACAGCCCTGTTTGAACATAGAATTCAGGTGCCATGGGGATTTCTGCTATTAATCCAACATTGAACCTGGGTACAAGATTGTGATCAACGTTATCGCCATTAAAATCTTTGCCGTTAAAGTTTTGCAAGTCAAATCCTGCCCTTATACCAAATGATGCTGTTTCAGACTGCGAATAACCTGATTGTACGGTGAATAATAGGGTTATGAGTATTGCTACTGCTAAGTTTTTCATTTATTTTATGTTTGTTAAATTTAAAAATTGATGATCTGAAATGCCGATTAATTGGCATTTTCGATCATTGTTTCATTTGCCGTGATGGCAAATTCCACTCTGCGATTTTTTGAGCGACCTTCTTCTGTGTCATTGTCATATTTAGGCTCACCTTCTCCAAAACCTATTTTTGACAGTCTGTTGGCTGCTATTTTATTAGAGGCCAGGTAGGTGGTAACTGAACCAGCTCTCTGCTCGGATAAGTTTTGGTTATAGCTCCGGGACCCTCTGCTGTCAGTATGTCCATGCACTTCAATATTTGTTTCTGGATATTTGTTGAGGATGGTAATCAATTTTTCAAGATTTACCTCGGCAGCGCGTGAGGTTTTGTAACTATCAAATTCGAAAAGAATATTGTCTGAAAACTCGATGACAATGCCTTCACCAACACGTTCTACAGTTACACCAGGGATTTCATTACGGATTTCCTCTGCTTGTTTGTCCATTTGTCTACCGATTACTGCTCCTGAAACGCCACCAACAGTGGCACCTATTACCGCTCCCATGGCGGTATTACCTGAGGCTCTGCCTATGACAGCTCCTGCCGCGCCACCTGCTGTTGTGCCTATTACTGCGCCTTTCTGAGACTTATTCATTGATTTACAGCCAGAGAAATACAAGCCAGAAGCGATGAATAAAATAAAGATAATTTTTGATGCTTTCATTTTGTGATTGATTAATATGAACCACAAATTTCGGCATACACAATATTAATAAGGTTACAGGATGGCCATTATATACTACATAATTCACAGAATTTGGATATCAGGAAGGGTAGTATTACAGGCTTCTTAGGAAATTGGGGATGGTTTTTAGGGTACTACGTACTCATATGTTGATTGCAAACCGAGCGGGAATCCAGTCTTCCAATAGAGAATGAGAAAAATCGTCCAAAAAATCAGGAAGAAAAAGGCAAAGGGCAGCATCATGGATACCAAGGTGCCGATACCCGTTTTTTTGACATACTTCTGACAAAATACCACCACTAGTGGAAAGTACGGCATCAGGGGCGTGATGATGTTGGAGGTAGAGTCACCTACCCTGTAGGCGGCCTGGGTGAGGTCTGGCGAGATTCCAAGGCCCATCAGCATAGGCACCATTATAGGGCTGATGAGTGCCCATTTAGCAGATGCTGAACCTACCATTAGATTCACAAAGGCCGTGAGCAGGACCATTCCCACGATTGTGATTTCTGCCGGGAGTGCAAGACTTTGTAGTCCTGAGGCACCTTTAAGGGCCAGGAGAGCCCCAATATTGGATTTACCAAAAGCATCGATAAAAAGGGCACAGAAAAAAGCCATTACGATATAGTAACTCATCCCACTCATGGATTTGCTCATGCTTTTGATGAGGTCGGTGGAATTCTTAAATGTTTTTGTGAGCAAACCATAGACCACACCAGGTAGGAGAAAAACCAAAAATATGATAGGAACAATGGACCTCATGATTGGCGCATTAAATGAGGTGATTTCACCTTCTGGGGATCGTAGGGCGGAATCTTCCGGGTAGGCCCAGAAAAAAAGTAAAACAAGACCCAGGACCATGGATCCGGAGGCGATATAGAATGCTATTTTTTCCTTTTTAGACAAGGTTTCCATCTTCGGAATATCCTCGATATTATCATCCACCTTGGTATCCCTATTTAAACGGGGTTCCACAATTTTGTCGGTGATGTACCAGCCTAATACTATAATCAAGAGACAAGAGGCGCTGGTAAAATACCAATTATTTAGGGGGTTAAGCTCAATATTGCTATCAATAATTCGGGCTGCTGATTGGGTGAATCCCTGCAAAAGAGGGTCAATTCCTGAGGGGATAAAGTTGGCACTAAACCCACCGGAAACCCCTGCAAAAGCCGCAGCAATTCCGGCCAGAGGATGTCTGCCGGCAGCATAAAAAATAACCCCGCCCAGTGGAATCACCAGGACATACCCGGCATCGGTAGCAGTATGGCTAACTATGGCCACCAAAATCAGCATGGGGGTCAGCAGCATTTTGGGGGTAAAAGATAGCATGGTTTTCAGTCCGGCATTGATAAACCCTGAGTATTCTGCCACCCCTACCCCCAGCATCGCCACCAGCACTATACCGAGTGGGGCAAAGTTCATAAAGGTGCTGACCATGGAAGATAAAAATTCAGCCAGGGCAGTTCCGGTAAGCAGGTTATTGATTTGGAGGACTTCCCCTGTTCTTGGATCTAGTTCTGTAAAAGAGACATTAGTGATCAAGGCTGATATGATCCATACTGCGATCATCAGCACCAGAAATAAAATTGCAGGATCAGGGAGCTTGTTCCCTGCTTTTTCAATAATGTCTAAAAAACTTTCCAGCGCGGTCTTGGCTTTTTTGGGTTTCTCAGCCATGGATCGGAATTTTTTTCGTGGAAATTTAGGCGTTTCATTTCTTTTTTCCACCATTTGGGCAGAGGAATATAGATGCTGAATTCAAGAATCTATTGTGCAATGGCTTTTACCAGGATTTCATTTCCTGCCATGTCGTAATAGGTGCAGGTCAATTTTCCCATGCTTAAAGCTCTATGCTTTTGTGGTCGTTAATTGCCATTGGCAATAATTGTAAATTTTTGCATGATCAAATCAAAGCGCTGATCCTGCCCTTCATAAAACATATTACCTACGATGCCTTCCTGTAAACTTTTACTTTCAATGATTTTAGATGCGCATTCCATAAGGTAGTTTTTGACCTTTTCTTCTGAGTTTAAAACTTGTTTTTCTATATCCGAAGTATGATTGAATAAATATACAATATCTTCATAGTCATGGCTCGCCCATAGGTCTTTAATACCACGGTCAAAAAAGGCATCGAACTTTGCAGCCAGAAAATGGGGTAGCGGTAAGAGCTGTATTTTTAAATCTTCAATGTCATAGGAAATTGCCAGATTAAATCCTTGTTCAAACCAGCGATTGCCAGGAGCCCAACCAATAGGTACAGTTGCCATCACATCTACCAGGACATCCTCGTACCTAAAGCGGCAAACGACGGTATCCCTGGCGGTCTGGATAAATCCCCGAGTAATCAACGCTTCCCGTAGCGATTCTAACTCTCCAAGGCTGGCAATTTCCATTATGAAATCAATGTCCTTGGTGGGCCGTACATCATCAGCTGATGGGTCATCGATGTATAGACTCACCACGGCCCCTCCTACATATACAACTTGCTCATTGATTGGGCCTAATGCAATTGCGATTTTTTTGGTTACGGCACGGTTGATTTGGGTGTTCTTCAGCATATCCGCTTTTTTAATTCTTCTGCAGCTATATTACGTTCTCTTGCCCTACCAACCCTGAGGGCATCGATCAGGGCCAGCACTTCGTGTAATTCCAAGTCTCTGGTGGCTGCATCTACCGCCTTGGGATATAACGGTGCGATGCCATGCCCTCTTACATGACCAAATGCAGATGGCCATACGTACGGTTCATCACTACTGATTTGATCTGCCAAAGGGGGTGCACTATGTGCAGTAGGGATTCCTCTGACGATGGGTCCGGGTTGCTGAGGAAAAGCATATCTAATGCCGTATCTAAGGAATTCGAATAATCCTTGCCTCATCACCTGGTGATCAGCTCCGAAAAGCAGACCAGCAAAGCGCGAACGCGCCATCGATTTACTGATCTCAGACTGGCTCAAACCCAAATCTTTAGCTAAAGACACCTGGGATGCTGGAGCCTTCAGTAAACATAACTTCACCAAAACGACTACATCCAGAGGGCTCATGACCGGTTGTACACTATTCATAAGATATTTATTCCATATTCGAATACGTAATATTATTATTTTTAATCCTCATTAACAATAGTTTATTTAATTTTATACCTTATCGGAATACGGAATATTGTTGCAGATCAATTCTGATTTAAGAATTCAATAGCATCAGAATATAAGCGCAGCATTTAAGCAGCAGTTACTTTGGTGTCAAAGAGCTTGTCCCTAGCGTATTTCTCATAATCACCCGAAAAGAATTTAGCCGTGCCGCCCAATTCTATGGCTTCCTGGTCCATATCGTCCATGAATTTGTAGAACAGGCCAATGGTAATCTGCTCAATCTGCGCTTTTGGGTAGGGCAGTTTACCTACCAATATATCACGGCAATCATCTATTCTTTTCTTTGTTTGGGTGTCTAGCATATTTACTTTTTTACCGTCAATCCGAACTTGTCCCAACAGTCATTCTGAACTTCTTTCAGAATCTCATCATCTCTTTATATTCCTCAATTTCTTTTTCTGTAAACCAATCCACAGCTAAATCCTCTAATTTAGGATTCTCTTCTTTTATCAGGTTCCATTTCCATTCCTTGTGCCAATTTTTTAATTGTTTTTCTCTGTCAATGGCATTCTGCATTCCGTATATTGATTCGTAGTAAATCAAATCATGCAAGCAATATCTCTTTGTAAATACTGAACCAAATCCCGATTTGTGTTCGAGCACCCTTCTTTCTAAGTCATTGGTCACACCAATGTAGATAGTTGTTCTGTTTTTATTGCTCATAATGTATACAAATCCTTGTTTCATGTTTTTTTTCGATAGTCATTTAGTTCCTAACAGTCATGCTGAACTTGTTTCAGCATCCCTCAATGAGACCCTGAAACAAGTTCAGGGTGACTTCTGGGGTACCCTGCAACAGATCCTGAAACAAGTTCAGGGTGACCTCAGGGGTTCCCTTCCACAGACCCTGAAACAAGTTCAGGGTGACTTTTTACTTTTCCTTACTCACTGTCAAAGAATCTCCACCCTGCTTCCTCGAGCAGTTGGTTAGATAAGGCTCTCCAAAGCTTTGGATTCTACTTCCCCAAATAAGTCCCCGGACTTAGACTGAGTAGCTCTTTTTTTACTGCCGGGCTCACCTTGAGATTAGTGATGAATTCAGCGATGCGCTCCTTGTTGATGGCCTGATTGCCTCTGGTGAGTGCCTTCAGGGCTTCATAGGGCTCGGGATAGCCCTCCCTGCGCAGGATGGTCTGGATCCCTTCAGCGACTACGGCCCAGTTGGCTTCCAGGTCGGCAGCCAGTGCCTTTTGGTTCAGTTGAAGTTTTGAGATCCCTTTGGAAATGGAAGACAGGGAAATCAAGGTATGGGCCATGGGTACCCCAAGGTTTCTTAACACGGTAGAGTCGGTAAGGTCACGCTGGAGTCTGGAGATGGGTAGCTTGGCTGACAAGTGCTCAAAGATGGCATTTGCCAGTCCCAAATTGCCCTCTGCATTTTCATAATCTATAGGGTTTACCTTATGGGGCATGGCAGATGACCCCACCTCGCCTTTGATCACATTTTGGGTGAAGTAGTTCAGAGAAATATATTGCCAGATATCTCTGCAAAAATCAATGAGAATGGTATTCAGCCTTTTGAGCCCATCCGCCTGAGCAGCCAGGTGGTCGTAATGTTCTATCTGGGTAGTAGGGTGGCTTCTGGTGAGGCCTAGTCTTTTTTCTACAAATTCTTTAGCGAATCCATGCCAGTTGGTGTCAGGGTATGCCGCATGATGGGCATTGAAATTACCCGTAGCACCGCCAAACTTAGCCGCATGGGGCACCGCCTTGAGTAATTTTATCTGTCCTGAAAGCCGTTCTGCAAATACCGAAAATTCCTTACCAAGCCGGGTAGGAGAGGCCGGCTGTCCGTGAGTACGGGCCAGCATGGGAATATTTTTCCATCCTTTGGCCATGTTTTTTATCGCATTCACCAGATCCTCATAAGCAGGCAGCAGTACGGATTCCAGGGCATCTTTATGGGCCATGGGAATGGCAGTATTGTTAATATCCTGAGAGGTAAGTCCGAAATGGATGAACTCCAGAGCTTTGGAAAGTCCCAGCGGCTCCATTTTTTTCTTGAGGTAGTATTCTACCGCCTTTACATCATGGTTGGTCTTTTCTTCAATTTTCTTGATGGCGGCAGCCTCCTTTGGGTCAAAGTGCTTTACAATATCCCTCAGGCCTTTCTTTTGTTTTTGATTGAGCTTGACCTGTGGTATTCCAGCCAGCTCCTCAAGGGCAATGAAGTACTCGATTTCTACCAAAAGCCGGTATTTTATCAGGGCAAATTCAGAATAATAATCACCGAGTACCCTGGTTTTTGAAGCATACCTGCCGTCAACGGGTGAAATGGCCATTAAAGATGGAGTCATTGTTTTGGCATTGAAATTTAAGGAAGGGCAAAAATAGTGAATTTTGGCGGCTTAATCATGCTTACCTCAATTTACCAGTGCTTAGTTCCTGTTATAACTTTCCATGTTGGTCAATACTCATTACTTTTGTACCCGAATGGAACCTATGCCGGGTTTCAATGTTTTTAATCCATGAAGCTTCCTCATTTTGCTTCAATGTGTAAATTTTAAATTCAGCTATGGCTTTTAGTTTTTTTAAAAAAGATAAACCGGCCCAAGAGCCAAAATCAGATCATTATTTTAATTTAAAGGTAAAGGAAGTCGTCAGGGAGACACCCGATGCCATCCGCATTGTTTTTGAACAGCCTCAGCCGGTAATAACCTTTCGGTCCGGCCAGTTTCTAACACTCATCAAAACCATAGGCGAGAAAGAGGTCCGCAGGGCCTATTCGATCTGCAGCTCACCCTATGTGGAGCAAGATACCATCGAGGTTTCAGTAAAACGGGTAGAAAACGGCCTGATGTCCAACCACTTGAATGATACCCTCAAAGCAGGGGAGACCATCAAAGTGATGGAGCCCATGGGTAATTTCACTACTGAATTCAAGGCCGACCAAAAAAGGCACCTGATCATGTTTGCCGGTGGTAGTGGCATCACCCCGATGATGTCGATTATCAAGTCATTGCTGGTCCAGGAGCCGGAGAGCATTGTTTCTTTAGTTTATTGCAATCGAAATGTTGAAAGCATTATTTTTAAATCTGAACTTGAAAACCTGCAGACCAAATATGAGGGCCGGTTGAGGGTGATTCATGTACTGGACAATGCTCCTATGAATTGGCAGGGGTATTCCGGACTATTGAATCACGACATGCTGGTCAAGCTCTTCGAGAGGATCCCAAACTGGGGCCTGGACTCGACCACCTATCTCATGTGCGGTCCTGAAGGTATGATGAATAACGTCACTACCCTACTTGAAGGGCAGGGGATTCCTAAAAACAAGACTTTTAAGGAAAGCTTTGTATCCGGTACCATCAATAAAGAAGAAAAGGTGGTTGCTGCTAGCAGTGATGCGATTATCAGCCGGGTGGTTACGGTAGTTTATGACGGGCAGGACCATAAGTTTACCGTAAAGCCTGACAGCACCATCCTGGAAACAGCCTTGGACCTGGGTATTGATCTTCCGTTCAGTTGCCAGTCCGGTCTATGCACTGCGTGTCGTGGTAAGCTTATTTCAGGCAGGGTAAAGTTGGATGAAGAAGAGGGGCTTTCTGATTCTGAATTGGCAGAAGGGTATGTGCTGACTTGCGTAGGGCACCCACTTACCGATGACGTAAAAATACAAATAGGCTGATATGGAATTACCTGAAATCAAAGCCGGGCAAAAGCCCGAAAGAAATTTACTGCCTGAGACATTTAAGATTACCACATGGGAGGGATTGAAACCCTGGTACGATGCCCTTCTGGATCGAAATATTGGAAATCCTCAAGACCTGAAATCCTGGCTTAAGGATATGAGTGAATTGGAAGCTGTAGTATCGGAAGACCTGGCCTGGCGGTATATCAGGATGACTTGTTATACCGAAAATCCGGAATACAGCGATCAGTATGAAGATTTTATCAAAAATATCCAGCCTCAAATCGCACCATATTCTGATAAGCTCAATAAAAAGTTGATGGCCTCGGAGCATGTAGAAGCATTGAAAAAGGAGCGAGGGTTTGATATTTTGGTCAGAAATGTTGAAAAAGATATAGAAATATACCGGGAGGAGAACATCCCCATTTACACGGAGATCAATAAGGCGGCCACGGAATATGGCCGGATCACCGGAACTATGATGGTAACATTGGATGGGCAGGAAATGACCCTGCAGCAAGCGGCAGTGCGGCTTCAATGGCCCGATCGCTCCAAAAGGGAAGAGGCTTTTCTAAAAATCAATGAAAGAAGGTTTAAGGATAATGCCCAATTCGATGCTTTGTTCAATAAGCTGATTCAGCTGCGCCACCAGGTGTCCACTAATGCCGATTTCCCCAACTTCAGGGATTATATGTTTAAGGCAATGGGCCGGTTTGATTATAGCCCGCAGGATTGCTTTGACTTTCATGATTCAGTGGCTACCGCGGTGGTGCCCATTTTGGATGAACTCGTCTTGGAGCGGAAGAAAAATATGGGTATTGAGAACATAAAGCCCTGGGATAAGGCCGTAGATCTACTGGGTCGCCCACCGCTCAAGCCCTTTAACAATTCCGAAGAGTTATTGAATAAATCCATAGAATGTTTCACCAGAATCGATCCTTATTTAGGTGCCTGCCTCCAAATAATGAAGGAAATGGGGCACTTCGACCTGGAATCTCGAAAAGGTAAGGCTCCTGGAGGGTATAACTACCCCTTGGCCGAATCAGGTGCGCCATTTATATTCATGAATGCGACCTCTACCCTTAGGGATTTGGTGACTCTGATGCATGAAGGCGGCCATGCAGTGCATTCTTTTTTGGCCCACCCCCTTGAACTCAACAAATTTAAAAGCACCCCAAGTGAGGTGGCCGAGTTGGCCTCTATGGCCATGGAATTGATTTCTATGGACCATTGGGATTTGTTTTTTGATAACCCTGAGGATTTAAAAAGGGCCAAACAAGAACACCTCGAACAAATTATTGAAACCTTGCCGTGGGTATCAGTCATCGATAAATTCCAGCATTGGATTTACGAAAATCCTGAACATACTGAAGGTGAGCGCACCATCGCCTGGAGTGAAATATTAGAGCAATTTTCTGATACCCATACTGATTGGGAAGGGTTGCAACATTTTCGTGAAAAAATGTGGCAAAAACAGCTTCATCTTTTTGAGGTGCCATTCTATTATATAGAGTATGGGATGGCCCAGCTTGGGGCTATCGCCATTTGGAAAAACTACCGGGAAAACAAAACGGAAGGGCTCCAGGGCTATATGAATGCTCTGAAACTTGGGTATACCAGGACTATTCCTGAAATATACGAGGCGGCAGGAATCAAATTTGATTTTAGCAGTGCCTACATAAAAAATCTTACCGGATTTGTAAAAGAAGAACTCAATTCCCTGTAATTTTTTAATTTTGAAAATATCATCCTAAAGAAACAAACCATGAGGTACGCCATATTTTCTCTTTTTACCCTTTCAATAATAGTATCAGGATGTAGCCCTGAAAAAAAAGAAACTTCGGAGACCATCCTTGCAGTTGATGAAAAATCAAAAATGGAAGAGGAGCAACAACTCTTTATGGTAGATTATGCCGAGTAGGTGAATCAAGGCCTAATACCTGTGGATACTTTTAAGGGCAGTGCAAGGCGGGAGGCCCATGGGATGGTAGGTCCTGCCCATATTACCATTAATTATGGTTCTCCTGGAGTGAGGGGCAGAGTGATCTGGAATGGCCTTGTCTCTTATGACCAGGTATGGGTCAGCGGTTCACATTGGGCTACTGCTGTAGAAATTAGCACTAGTATTAAGGTCCAGGACACTGAAGTACCGGCTGGTACCTATGGGTTTTACACCATTCCCGGCAAGGAGGAGTGGACCCTCATCCTCAATAAGGTTTATGACTCCCATCTCGCCGAGGAATATAAGGAAGACAATGATGTGGTCAGGGTAACCGTCACTCCCGAAATTCTGGAAGTCCCTGTACAAAGACTCACCTATACAATCGAGGGTGAGAGTGATTCAGGTGCGATAGTGATGAGCTGGGAAAAGATTAGGGTGGGGATGCGTTTTGATGTGGTAAAATAACCATTGTTAAGGGGGCCCTATGGTTTTAACCTTTCGTAGTAATACAATTCAGGGATAATAGAATTACTGAATTCACTAATGGTGAAATACCCTTTATTTTCGTCAAAACAAATAGCCTCGCCCTGAGGTTCCGTAGGATTGTATGGTGCAATGGTTGGGGTTTTCTGAAATAAATCAACCATGGATTCAACTTCGGTTCTTTCCCAGTGCATAATGTGACCACTAGTTTTAATTAACATTTCTTTCCCGTCAAGAGATATATTCCCTCCCACAGCTCTGGTGAAGGGAAATTCTCCGACCTTCGTAGCTTCTATAGGTTCATTGGTACTTTGGGGGTACGGCAATACATATATTATCGAGAAGAAATCTCTTTTGGTCACAATAAAAAGATCCTTGGTCCAGGGATCGAGAAGAAGGGTCTCTGAATCATGCTTCAACCGGTCGGGGAAGGTAAATGTAATTGTTTCAATGTCATCAGTAATAGGAATCACCTTACCACGGTGGTCTTCTTCAAAAACGGGCTCTTTGAAGCGAAAAATCTTATAATTATTATACCTCCGTTGATTATCACCAATTTCCCCAACATACAAATAATTGAAGCCATTTTCCGGCCCTGGCCCTATTTCAATATCCTCCCAATCCCGATTAAAAATGCCTTCAAGTTTAAAACTTGCTACAGTTTCAGCGGAAGATCTGTCTAGTAAAAATACAAAGTTGTCATTGCTGCTATCTTCATGGGTCCATACGTAATCTGGGTTGGCAATACTAATCACAATACCAGAGGCTTCAATTAAATCAGATTCCCCGCGCGACTCGGCAGTTGAAGCAAATTTATCTGAAGGTACCAAATCACTGGGTAATTGATAGTCCAGTTCGAAAGGCTCATGAGCCTCCCAAAAGGGTACTACAGGTTCTAGTTCTGAGGCTTGTTGGCAGGAGAAAATTAATGACACTAAAAAAAGGATGGCAAGCTTCAAATGTGAAAGCATTTTTAGAAGGGGTTTATAAAAAGCATAGCCGGGATTTCCGGCTATGCTTTGGTGAATTTAAAAAAAAATTAATTGGATGGTGCTACACCTCCAAAAAATTCTGCTGGCAGTGGGGTAACGTATGTTTTGCCGTTAACCACATATTCACTAAATATTGGTGAAAATTCAGTAGTAGTGCCTCCTGTTAAAGCAGGAGAGCCCGGAAGTAAAGAAAATGTTTCGAACATGTTGGTGATTAACCTGACCTCTTTATTGCTCTTAGAATCTTCAGGATCAAAATCCCCTAATGTATAACCTTTGAACATAGGGTCATTTTCGCCAATTGCTCCCCATACATCTGATTCTGGTATTACTATGTCTTCGTAAGTGGGTAAATTTTGACCTATGATCCCATTATCAGGATGAAATCCAACTATGACTTCTTCATCATCGCCATAATAAAAATTGTGTCCAAAGCGTATATTTTCCATGTCAGGTTCATCATCAGGTGGAAACAGGCGTAAACCATACCGGCAATTGACCACCAGATTATTATAGCATTCCCCTCTAGCACCATTTTCGTAATTCAAAGAACCGCCACGGCCTGCCTGTGCTCTTTTCCAGCCGGAGTTCACCATGGTATTATTGTAGTAATTGTTATTACACTGTGGATCCCTACCTTTAGAATTAGCAGCTTTAAGGCCATTGGTAGCAATTCCGTAAAATACGTTGTAGCAAAAATCACCTACCACGCCACTTTTTGTATTGACTGATTCTCCGCCTGTTTCACCATTGAAGGCAAATTCACTATAAGCAATAAGAGTTTTGGCGCCATTCAGACGAATAGCATCATCTTTTGTATAAGCAATTCTCGAATGCCACATGATGAAGTTACCCTCAGGATTTACCCAATATATTGCATATCGAGGCTCACCCTCGGCAAGCTCACCTTCTGCCACGATTGATGACCCTGGTTCGGCAGGGGCTCCTGCAAATTCAATAGTAGTGTACTCCAATACGAGGTCTTTAGCAGTTTCGGTCCCAATAATGCCACCCCATAAGCCTCTGTATATATTTCCTACGGTACGCTTGGATTCTTCTACGCCTATATAAATAGGATTTGCAGCCGTGCCATAGCAATACAAGCTACCCCTTACATTGATCTCAGGACTTCTTCCTGGCCGACCGGTACCATCAACAATTACCGTCACACCTTCTTCGATTGTTAATGATTTTCCCTCCGGGATGATGATGTCCTTAGTTACCATTATAGTCGATCCTGTTTCCCATATGCCTTCCACTATTTCAAAAGGATCCTCATCTTCGTCATCATCGATAAATAAATTTCCATCATCAGGATCACAGGCGGTAAATACCAAGATGAAACCCAATAAAAATAAGCTAAATAATTGTTTCATAATATACTATGGTTTTTGGTTTATAATTGATTGATTTTATATCTGAATCCTATTCTAAAAGATTGCCAAAAATTGCTGAGCTGAATCGTAGTGACATCATCCCTTGATTGAAGCGGGAAAATGGACTCTTCAGTTTTTCGGGGCTTTTTAATAAAAAACTCCTGGGTAGTATTCAACAGGTTATTTGCCTTAAAGAATATAATTGAGTTTGGTCCTACACTTTGTTCAAAAGAGAAGTCGAGCTGTATCATTGGCCTTGACCAAAGATCAAGGTCGATCCAGGGAGAAATAAACTCAATTCTTTCCCCGATGTATACCGTCGATAACTGGATATCGGTCCCTGATTTCTGGTTTTTGTAGATAAAACTAAGGTTACCGATATGATCGGCCTGACCCTGTAATGGCCTGGTTTGGGTGAGCTCCTGTAATACTAAGTTAGAACTTGGATCCTCTGGGTTCTGTCTTACCCTGGTACTTTTGATGGTGGTCATTTCTGACCTTGTATAGGTATAGTTACCCCTGATACCAATCTTATTGAAAAATTTAGTAAAATCGACTTCGATACCCATGTTGTTAGCCGTACCAGAGTTGACCGGCTTAAATTCCCGTGGACCTGAAGTAAGTGTTGTTGCTCTTACCAGTAAGAGCTCAATCGGGTTCTCTATTCTTTTGTAGAAGCCACCTATTAATAATTGGTCAAAAGCATTGGGAAAAAGCTCATACCTGAGGTCAAAATTATCGGCAATGGCCCTGATCAGATCGGGATTTCCGGATATCGGAAACTCATCATCTTCATCAGACACACCATCCACTAGTTCAAAATACCCCGGCCTGTTGATGGCCTTATAGTAGCCGCCTCTTACGTTCATATTCTCATTAACCTTTACCTTAAAGTTAACCGTTGGAAGGATGTCTAAATAATCCTGGTCCACGCTTGAAACATTGAACTCGTTTTCGGAACGTGTTTGATATCCTTGCTGGGTATTTTCAAACCTGACACCCGCGGTAAACTCCAAAGGTCCTGGCTTTATCAGGAGGCTGGCATATCCTGCTGCTATCTTTTCATAAGCATCATAGTTTAGAGCATGAGATAAAGTGCCTCTCGGATTCAAAAGCTCCCATGAAACATCGGTGAAATCCTCCCAATCTCTAAATTGAAGCTGCAAGGCCGGGTCAGGGTCAAAACGGTATCGGTTGAACATGGTGCCCCTTATTTTATCACGGTACATACCACCCACACGAAGAGTTGTTGGCAGGATAGCCTTTGCAAAGGATGGCTCATAAGTCAGATTCAGGTAACCGGTGTAGTCTCTGTCGTAGTTGGTTTCCCACCTTCTGGGATTCCTTCTTTCAATATTTTGAGGTTGTTCCACTCCCTGGCGCAACTCCCCATTTCTTACAAATATGGCGTTGTCAGGCCTGGCAAAATTCGCCATGGAGTATACTGCAGACCAGTCAACCTTAAAGTCTCGTCCGAACAAATAATGATTTCCATGTAAGGTGGCATTGTTAATATCACTGTAAGTGGACCTTACCCTTGTGCGGTAGATGTAGGTGGCGCTTTGATTTTCTTCGTTGGCATCCCTTGTAATATCCCGCATTTCCCTTGCCTGAAAGTCATTAAGCACAAACCGGCCTGCATATAGGTTGATATTGTGGTTTGGATTGATTCGGTAATCGATTTTGGCATGGGTGCCCAACCTGAATTCCTGGGTGGAGGTTTGTCTGTCCTGGAATGTCCCAAGGGCAGGTCTTTCTGTACCAAGCGGGTCAATGTCATATTTGTACCATTGAATATTGGCACCTCTGAATGAGTTCAGGACAGAAGCTCCCAGCATGATGCCCAGTTTATTATTAAAATAGCGATTGCCAATAGTGATACCTCCCATAAGATCGGGCAGGGGGGTTATATTCCTGGTAATAATATTATCGGTAGAAAAATCACTGACTTCTGCCTCATACCTGGGTCCAAACTGCTGAGCAGGGGATAATCTGTTTTCGGTGGCACGGTCATAGGCCCAAAAACCTCTTTGGAGATTGATTACATTATAGCCAGTCTGAAAATCAATATTTACCTCAAACTCGTCAGGAGCATCCTTCATGACCATATTGATGGCACCGCCAATGGCATCACCTTCCATATCGGCGGTAGGTGTTTTTGATACCTCCAACCTTTCGAGCATTTGAGCCGGAAATATATCGAGGGGTACGTACCTATTTTTATTACTTGGAGAAGGAATTTTTACCCCGTTTACAAGGGTATAGCTATATCTTTTGTCCATCCCTCTTACAATGGCATATTGAGCTTCGCCATTTTCATTGAGTTCGGTGGTAAGTCCTGAAACGCGCCTTACCACATTGGCTACTGTTATGTCGGGAGATAATTCAATTGATTTGGCAGAAACCACGTTAACCGTATTCTCGGAATTTCTTTCTATGAGTCTGGCTTGTGCATCTGATCCCCTGATGGCCGATCCAACTATCATTACCTCACCAAGTAACTGGTTATCCATTTCCATGATGATATTAAGTCGCAGGATATCGTTGCCTACTCTGATAGTACTTTGATAATTCTTATAGCCTATATAGGATATTTGGATATTATAAGAGCCTGCAGGTACCTTGTTTAGGACGAATGTGCCATCAAGTCCTACAATAGAGATGAATTCCTGACCATTGCCGGTGAGCACCACAGTAGCTCCTATCATAGGCTCTTTATTAGTATCCAATACAGAGCCTCTTATAGAAGTATTACCAAATGAATTAAATGAAATAAAAAAAATCAGGCCAATCAGCAGAAACGTTTTTCTTACCATGGTTTTATCAAAAAAGCCGAAATTATTATATGATGTTAAAATAGAAAAAACCAAAACAGACTGAATTTCAGCCTGTTTTGGTTTGGTATTTTTATTTAGTCCTGACAATCATCAAATGATGAAATGTTGTCACCTGTAACTGACCACTCAAGCTCATTGTTTTCATCAAACAGATCAGCATATGGCTTCAAATCGCAAAGATCAGGGATAACCTGATTTTGAAGGTCAAGGGAACGCTTATTTCCTACTTCCTCAGATAAGGCTACTGAAAATGCCCCTGCTTCGAAAAGCGGGATTAGGGGAGCCACAGAAGAAATACCAGTATTCCTCATATTAGTCTCAACCATCCGGGTTTTATTTTCAAATATCTGAGAGAATTTTTCATCTCCCACTACGGTGTTTCTAAGGCTTAAGTAATATAATTTATCCATTGGTATTGTAACTTCAGGATTAGTGACACCATTACCGCCACCAGCTCTGTTTAAGTTTAAGAAAAGCAACTGGGTCATCCCTGTAAGAGGAGCAATGTCAGATACTTCAGTCTCCCTAAGATTAATGTGAGTAAGGGTATTTTTTCCAGATAAAACTTCAATATCATCAACAGCAGTATTCTGGAAATCAATATTCTCTAAACTATTCAAATCACTTAAAAATGCTAGATCTGTATCCGTTATGGTAGCATCACGCATATCAATTCGTTTGAGTTTTGATAATCCGGTGATAGGCTCCATGCTTTCAAACACAGTATTTCGAGCAAGAAATACTTCAAGATTAATGGCTTTTTCCAGTCCATCAAGTTTTTCTACAATTGAATTGGTGAGATTAAGCTCAGTCAATTCTTCCATATCATCCTCTGTGATGTCATCATTGCTTCCTAGACCGAGGGTTTCCCTGATAATTGTAGCTAATTCGTTGTCAGGGATTACAACAACAACAGGATCTGGATCTGGATCCGGATCAGTAGGAGTGCCTTCGTCATCACTGCTGCATGCAAAGGCAAACATTAAAGCAGCCAGGACCATAAGAGATGATCCTAATTGGGTTAACTTGTTAAGTTTTGTAAGCATAATTTCTAATTTTAGTTATTGGTTTAATAAAATATGCACAAAAATAACCTGTATGGAAGTTGAATTGAACTCAATAAGGCGATGGTAACAAAACCTTAATATTCAGTTAAATCTTGATTAACTCTGAAGTGATTTTTATTAACTGAATGTTAACCTTTTGATATTGTGGAAAAGAAAAAAAAGATAAAGTTGGAATTGAATTTAATTATAATTAGTAAAGTAATTGAAGGTTAAAATTAATTAGGAAACATCAACTAAATATTCAGCCAATAGGTTAATTTCAGCACCAGGGCACGGTTTTTCACCTCAAAACTATTGGGGACATAATTGTCTGTGTAAACAAGGAATAGATCAGAAACCGGCTTAAACCGCCATTGTAACCGGGTGTTGATGTTGACATTGTCCAGCCGGTTGTTGTATTGGAAAAAGCTGGTGAGGAAAAGCTTATCAGTAAAGGTGAGGTCGAGCCTTGGGCCGATCAGAAAAAACTTCGCCTCCCCAAAGCCTTCAGCCAGCCTGATATCATTGTAGTCAAAATTGATGGATAACAACACGTAGGGCTGGTACCGGTAATTAAGCCTGCCGGTGATATTAAAAAGGCTCCCGTTATAAAATCCCCCATAACTTGAGGCGATGTCAAAATTGACGATGTCACGCCTGTCAGAGCCAAAGGCCAGACGCGCTCGATTCCAGGTATAGTCTGTCCCCACTATCAATACCGAATCCCCTTTGGGCCTGATCGGGTTAAAGTCAAAAAACATGAGTTCGTAATTTCTTGTGACCTCTGCATTGAAGGTAGCTGAACCAATAAAATTCAGAGAATACCGAGCGGTGTACTCACGGTCTGTGATTAAAAAGCCGGTATCAGTAATATGAGAGGCTGAAATGCTGAATTCATGCGTGGCTATATTGGGATTTTTGGGAAACAAATTAATTCTGGGGCTCAGGAAGAATCTATTAAAACCAACCCTTGGCACGAACCCGGCATCAGCAGTGAAATTTTCCCCAACCGCCTCATGAAAATAGCTCAGGGAAAAATTTCTGGATTGGTACCGTAGAAAAGCCCCGTGGTTATAGTTCTTGTCTTCTGTCCACTCGTCAAAGGAATTTTGGTAATAGAAATCACCTTCCCATTTATTATCAGATGAGAATAAGTTGTATTCTATTCCGGCTACTCTGTTATAGGGTTTAAATTCCCGGATGGTGTCGT
Source organism: Cyclobacteriaceae bacterium (assembly GCA_041749015.1). GTDB lineage: Bacteria > Bacteroidota > Bacteroidia > Cytophagales > Cyclobacteriaceae > JBGTCD01. The sequence continues at coordinate 1,510 of JBGTCD010000093.1, read as the reverse complement.
TATCCACGATCCTGGTTCTCCTGATCTCCGGGTTGAAAAATGTCTCAGGCTGACTTTCATCGATCCCCATAGATTGTTTATTGACCAACACAAAACCTATATTAGACCTATCAAAAACTTTCTTTTGTAAGGCAATGACCCCGTAGTTTTGAGCTGGGAGCCCCAGAGACTCTTGCTGGCCAGTTTGCATATTGAGCAAACCAATGCGCCAGTCACTGCCCAACTTACCGCTCAGCCGTGCCCCAAACTGGATGGGTATGGGCTCTGTATTACCGAGGGTATCAGTGGCAATCCCGATGCGCCTTGAGAAAAAGGGCCGTGAGGTCGGAAATCCAAACTGCCCGAACAGATCGCTGTTTTCAAGAAAAAACTGTCTCCGCTCCGGAAATCTGAATTCAAACCGTGACAGGTTAATCACCTGCTCATCTACTTCCACCTGCGAAAAATCCGGGTTTACTGTAAGGTCGAGATTCAAAGATGGTGTAACCGCTATTTTAGCATCAAAACCGGCATTAACTCCCCGGATGGGGGAGGTGCTATTTTCGAAATCACGGGAATTATTGGCGGTGACATAAGGAATAACGGATAGATTGGTTCCGGCTTTGGGTGGGTTTTCCGGCCAAACCAGTTTGCCTGTAAATACCATAGAAGAAGCCCTGAACTGGAGGGGCACAGGAATCCAGGTAGAACGTTGGTTAAATCTCAGGTGATTGCGAAGAAAATTAATATTCCACTCTCTCAGGTCATCATTATACCGGATGGACTTTAAGGGTATAGCAATCTCAGCCACCCACCGGTCTTCGTATTGTTGCACTGCCGAGTACCATTTATTGTCCCAGTCAATGTTGACATCACCACCATTTTCTACAAGACCCTCCCGTTGCACACCCATGGGGGTGATCATGAACCCGAAGCCGTTGGTATAATCACCAAATGGGTCAAAATACAAACTGATGTTGTCATTCAGTGGCCAATCAAAATCCCTTCTCAAGGACTGCATGATATAATCTGCGGATTGGTCGTAGCAAACAAAGCTGAAATAGAGATTTTGGTCATCAAAGGTGGCTCTGACTTCTGTATCGTAGGTAGCCTTTGTGGTATCTACAGGAAAATGCAAGTAAAAACCAGAGGCTACATCGGCCATTTTCCATTCTGGCTCTTCCAGGTACCCGTCAATGCTGATAGGACCACTGGCACGTTGTAGCTTTATGGTTGATTCTATTGGTTTATTCTGGGTAATGCCCAACCCAAACCAACTCATTAGAACTCCCACCAGAAAAAGCCTTGTCAACATAGGCGCAAAGCTAAGAATCCGCTAATCGTAAAAAATACTTTTTTTATATAACTGGTGGTAGCATTACAGGAAATTGGGCTTATCCAGTCTGTTGCTGATTCTGTAGGCGGCATTGACCAGCCCTACATGGCTGTAGGCCTGTGGAAAATTACCCCACTGACTACCTGTGGAGGCATCCACATCTTCACTTAGTAGCCCGAGGTGGTTAGCGTAGCT
>JBGTCD010000092.1:0-25970 GCA_041749015.1 Cyclobacteriaceae bacterium | reverse complement strand
TACAGATTTACCTGCTGTTAAGGATAGATCCACCGCCATTATTTTAAACTCCTTGTCAAATTTTCTTCTTTCTCTTTTCATAATCAGTAAATTTAGCATTTTACGCTTAACTTACTGTCCAGTCAAATGTAGCAAGTCCAGGGGTAGGGCTTGTAACCTTAACTCTAACTCTAACTCTAACTTTGACCTTGGTATTTGGCCATTTTGAGTAGGCAGTAACCAGTATGCAGGAGGCAACTTAATCATCATTCCGATTTCAACTCAGGAGATTTCTCCCCTTGGAAGGCCTGATTTTCAAGCTTTTTTGATAAGATCAAGGGTCGAAATGACGAATAATACATAATAGGTCGTGTTTGAGTCAGAGTTAGCGTCAGGGTCAAAGTCAAAATCGGCTATTTTGAGTTGGCCGTCTCCAGTGTGCTGTAGGCCAAAACAGCTAACCACTAATGGCCAACAGCAAAAAAACAGCCAGTAATATCTTACCCTTTCGGGAATTTTAAGGGTGTTATAGGGGTTTTTAACCAATAATTACCTATTTTTAAATGTTCCTGATTTCCAGGGACCTGAATTGCATTAATTTTCTTGTTGGTCAATATGGCTTAAATCATAAGCCAGCCTTTAAAAAAATGCAATCATTTCGGGTTGAGGATTCACGGAGATTTTCAACAAGTTTTTACTTAAATTTTACTCTTATCACAACTAATCACACTAGAAAAATGAAAACGTTAACTAAAGAAATGCAGGCGGCAATCACTCCTTCAAAGGCTTTAGAATTGTTAAAAGAAGGTAATAAAAGGTTTATGAATAATATCAAAGTAAACCGAAACCTCCTTCAGCAAGCTAATGAAACCTCCGATGGTCAACATCCATTCGCGGTAATCCTGAGTTGCATCGATAGCCGGACCTCAGCCGAGCTGATCTTTGACCAGGGATTAGGCGATGTCTTTAGTGTGCGCATAGCCGGTAATATCATCAATGAGGATATATTAGGCAGCATGGAGTTTGGGTGCAAGGTAGCCGGCTCTAAAATCATCGTGGTGCTGGGTCATACCAAGTGCGGGGCCATCAAAGGGGCCTGTGACCATGTCGAGATGGGAAATTTGACTGCGCTTCTTAGCAAAATCAGACCTGCAGTAGAGGATGAAACCACTGTGAAAAAGAACAGGACCTCAGGCAATGACGAATTTGTCGACAAAGTGACCCATATCAATGTGAAGCGTACGGTGAATGCCATCATGCAGCGCAGTCCTATATTAAAAGAGATGATCGAGAAGAACGAGATTGGTATTGTTGGGGGTGTTCAGGATATAGGTACCGGGGAGGTAGTCTTTATACCAGAGACACAAAATCTGAACTAAATAGGATCTAATAATATGCATTTTTAAAAAGGCTGGGATAACTCAGCCTTTTTTAATGCTTCATGATTTTCACCGTTTCTCCACTGAGTCTCAAATAATAGATACCACTTTTGAAAGAGGATAGGTCAATGTGGTCGGTGGTCTTTAGATTACCTGATGCGATGATTTTCCCAGTAGCATCTACAATAATGTAAGGCAATTGGGGATCTGGTTGTTTTATGGTAATAATTCCTGAGGTGGGGTTGGGGTAAATTTCCGCCTGCACGTTCTGACCATCAATCCCCAGTATCAATATGCTGATACAATCAGAAATAACAGTGCAGCCTTCCGCGGTGACCTCCACCGCATAGCTGCCACTGGTTATGGGGATTAGCGATTGATTGGTTTCTCCTTGTATGGCAAGGAAATTATTGTCACAATCCACCCATTGATAGGAGGTAGCGCCATCCAGGCCGGCTGAAAGGATATTGTTATTGATGGTGATGCTGTTGTCGATATGGATCATATTTAATTGAAGATTTACCGTTGAGTCACATCCGGCTGTCGATGAAAAAGTATGAACATAGGCTCCTGGTTCGGTCAGGATCTGACTCCCATAGGAATACTGCTCTCCTGGACAAATGGAAACAGTGGCTGTTTCATTAAAAGTCGGATTAATTTGAAGGTCTACCACCACGGTAGAATCACAGCCTGATATTGAATTAAAGATATGGGTGTAGATGCCGGCCTCGTTCAGATTTTGTCCACCAAAAAAATACGTAGCCCCTTCACAAATACCAACCTCTTTTGACTCATTGAATACAGGATGTACGGTGAGGGATAACTCCACCAGGGAGTCACAGGTGACCGTCAAAGGGAAAGCCTCCATGTAAATTCCAGATGTTGTCAATACCTGGGTGCCTAATTGGTAACTTTCTCCTTCGCATATTTCTGCTGCTTCATAGGAATAAACCGGTGTTTCTAAAATTTCTGCACTATTGGTTGCCATGCAGTTCCAGCTATAGACCTGGGCTTTGTAAATTCCTGGTATGAGTCCGGTGAGAATGGAATCCTGTAGGAAAAATGGGTCACTCCACCAGAAATAAGTCATATTTTTATCCTCCAAACCTCCTGTGTATTCAGCCCTTACGGCACCGCTACCAATAAAGCAACTCCCCCCTTGCCCCTCACCACCGCCGGGATTGTTGTGGTCACGCCAATCACAAGGTTCGTAATCGCAGTTAGCATGAATCAGATCAGTAAAGGATAAAGATAAAGGGGTGTAATTTTCAACAGTGATGGTCTCAGATTTCTCACACCCGTCAGATTTTCTTGTCACCGTCAGGCCATAGGCTCCTGAGGCTACATTTTCAATTACAGGAGAAATGCCACCTGCATCCCAAAGGAAGTCGTAGGCGTCATTGCCACCAGGATTTACGAAAACGGATACAGAAGTTGCCAGGTTTGCTTCTTCGCAGGCATATTCTACACTACCCCATATATTGATTGGATTTGGCGCAATGATAAAATATGAAATGGTGAGCGTATCTCCTGAGGCATCAGATATTACCACTTCATACTCACCACCGGTAAGGTCGTAGATGTCTTTGGTTGTAGCCCCATTGGACCATAAAAAATTATACGGAGCCTGGCCACCACTCACAGTCAGCTCAATGGCACCATCTGCATCTTCAGGACAATTAGCAACATTCTGGATGCTGGCTGCGACTATAATATTGGTGGTCTGTGTGCAATCATCAGACAGGCAGGTCCTGGTAGCTTTAAACCCCGCTATGGACTCAATGCTTGCCGTATGCCACTGGTCATTGAGATTACCAATGCTTGGTGACATGATGTAGGTATTGTTAGCGCTGGCGGTATGGCCGGCTCCCCAATTGTGACCCAATTCATGGGCATGCAGCTGAATCAGTCTGGTTTTATTATTGGTGAAATGCTGATTGGCATTGTACTTAAGTGTGCCACATACGGCATTCAGCCAGGCTAAGCCCACCACATTCCCATCAAAATTCAGTCCGGTCCAAATAGAAGCCACGGCATAGTCCATTGTCTGGAACCCTCCGGCATTACCCCAGCTTCGAAAGCTCGATAAATAATTATTAAATGAGGAATTTCCCTGCTGATACCAGGGGTCGTTAGCTTCTACGATGTAAAGGGAGCGGATTTCATAAGCAATGTTAATTTCCGGATGAAGAAACCGGTCTTCCACTACGTTGAAAACATCCAGAATTTCATCTTCTACATTTTCAGCACTGCCGAGCTTTTTCACCATAGCGCTGTCAGCAGCGATCACGATTTTGGCCCTTTGGCATTCACTTGTTGAGGCTTTTAAATAGTTCTTTTGGAACATGCGGCCTTGAGGGGTAGTTTCATTGACGCCACATTGGGTGGCCTTGTCTTCCTTTAGGTCGCGAAGATTGTATATGATGAATAAATCATCATAGTCACTGGGCTGGTCATCATACCGTGATACAGGTTCAATGAAGTAACTTTCGCCATCCACACTGATCAGACCGGAAATATGGTCATTTCTAATTGAGAGCCGTACACTGCTTTCCGGCTTACCTGAAATGGTGCCTTTATAGGTGCTGGATTTTCTTTGAGGCAGAAGGATAACCCCATCCTTTTTCTGCACCATTGTTTTAAAATCTCTGCCTTTTTTTAGGTCATTAATTTCAAGGTTAAATTCCCAGCTAAGCTTTTCACCCAGGACTAAGCTAAACCGGCTAACTTCGGTATCCTTAACATGCTCAAAAATAGGCTCAGGAGTCAATCTAAAAAGCTGGTATTCTGATATTTCCTTGTTAAGCTGATCCTCAACATCAATTGTTCCAATTCTTAATATATTTTTATTGATAGGCTCCGCTTTGAAAACCGGAGATTGGGCATTTAATCCATTGCATATTAATAGGGAAAGGAGTACCAGGATTACTCTCATAATAGGATCAGCAGTTTAGGTGTTATAAATACCTATGGTCCTTCTAAGGTAACCATTTTTTCTATTGCGGATAGGTAAAGCAATAGGCGAGGATATTGGCGCCCATTTTGAAAGCTTCCTGACGCAGGGATTCCGGATTGTTATGCACGGCCCGGTCTTCCCATCCGTTCCCCAAGTCGGTCTCGTAGGTGTAGTAACATACCAACCTTCCCTCATAGATGAGCCCGAAGCCCTGGGCAGGTTGGCTGTCATGCTCGTGAATTTTAGGTAATCCACGTTGAAATTTAAATTTCTGGTGGTAGATAGGATGGTCAAATGGCAGCTCTACAAATTCCAGATTAGGTAAAACTTTTTTCATCTCAGCCCTGATGTAGGGGTCCAGTCCATAATTATCATCAATATGAAGGAATCCGCCCCCAATGAGGTAGTTCCTCAGGTTTTCGGCCTCTTGCTCTGAAAAAAATACGTTGCCATGGCCTGTCAAGTACACGTATGGGTAAAGAAACAGGTCCGGGCTGCCCACCTCCACGATATCTTCTTCCGGGGCTAGATTTAAATTAAGGTGTTGATTGGCGAATTTGATGAGATTGGGTAGGGCGGTTTTATTAGCATACCAATCCCCGCCACCGCCATACTTTAATTTGGCAATTTTTAATTGGGCATTTGCCGAATGGCATATGACACCTAATAAAAAAATTATTACCATACCCCTCAAACTCCTCCTAATCAAATACGCCATATTCAATTTTTCATTTTTGGTCTAACTTACTTCTATCCTTCCACTTGGAACGCACAGCGCTGGCATTTGTTTGATTTCCAGCCTGGGTAATGGAGGTTTTGGCGAAGAGCACTGCCGCCAATGCGGCTCCAATCTTCGTGGTTTCTTTATTGGGGTTTTCTTTTGTCTTAGGTGGGTAAAAACTTCCCAGGAAGTGTGTGGTAAACTTCCCATTGACAAACTCCGGGTGTTTCATGATAAATTTACCCAGGTCAAGCGTAGTCGGTACCCCCACAATGTGGTATTCCTCAATAGCCCGGATCATCCGCCCGATAGCTTCCTTCCGGCTAGCACCATTCACTATGAGCTTAGCAATCATGGGGTCGTAATGGATCGGGATCTCCATACCCTCACTGAAACCATCATCTACTCTGACTCCCGGTCCCTGGGGTCTTCGATAGGCCTTCAGCGTTCCAGTTTGTGGTAAGTAATTGTTTTCCGGATCTTCGGCATAGACACGGAGTTCAATGGCATGCCCGGTGATGCTAAGGTCCTCCTGCGCAACAGAAAGGGCTTTACCCTCCGCAATATGGATCTGCTCTTTTACCAGGTCCAGTCCGGTTATCAGTTCGGTTACCGGGTGCTCTACCTGTAGTCTGGTATTCATTTCAAGAAAATAATAATTTTTATTCTCATCCATGATAAATTCTACGGTTCCGGCGCCATAGTATCCGCAGGCTTTGGCTACTTTGATAGCTGTCTTTCCCATATCCTCCCGCAGGCTGGCATTGATTGCCGGGGAAGGGGCTTCCTCCACCACCTTCTGGTGCCGCCGCTGTACGGAGCACTCCCTTTCGAATAAGTGAATAATGTTGCCATGCTGATCGCCCAGGATCTGAATTTCGATGTGTTTAGGGCTGGTAATGAATTTTTCGATAAAGACGGACCCATCTCCAAATGCGGACTGTGCTTCACTCATGGCCCGGTTCATTTCTCCGGTTAAGGATTCCATATCATATACGATGCGCATTCCTTTACCACCACCACCTGCACTGGCCTTAATCATTACCGGAAACCCAATTTCCTCTGCGATTATCATTCCTTTTTTGGGGTCTTTTACTGCTCCGGGACTTCCAGGGACTACCGGGACTTTGCTTTTTTCAGCGGCTGCCCGTGCTTCTAATTTATCTCCCATAAGTGCGATAGCATTGGCTGGTGGGCCTATGAAGATCAAACCGGCTTTTTGGACAGCCCTGGCAAATCCCGCATTTTCTGAGAGAAATCCATAACCAGGGTGGATGGCATCTGCTCCGGTGGCTTTGGCAGCGCCTATTATTTTCTCCTGCACCAAATAGCTGGCCGAGGAGGGTGGGGGTCCGATGGCTACAGCCTCATCCGCCAGCTGGACATGGGGCGACTTACGGTCAACCTCGCTATAGACGGCTACCGTTTTGATTCCCAGCTCTCTGCATGTTCGAATGATCCTTAGGGTGATTTCCCCTCTATTAGCTATTAATATTTTTTTGATTTTTGGCATTGGGCTATAAAAGCATTTTTTAGTGCTTAAATCTATGAAATTTAAAAGGAAACCGTACCGGTTTTTTGACAAGTTTACGATTATACGTAGATTTGTAGCGATTTTTGAACGCTCCAATTGTAAAATTTAAACCTGATATATAGTGGTAGATCTATTCGATAAATTTGTAGGCGACCTTGGGCCTTTAGGCCGGCATTCTGATTTGATTGAAGATTATTTTATGTTTCCTAAGCTGGAAGGTGAAATTGCCCCAAGGATGCAATTCAACGGTAAGGAAGTGCTTACCTGGAGTCTTAACAACTATCTTGGGCTAGCTAATCACCCGGAGGTACGGAAAGCTGATGCAGACGCAGCGGCTGAGTATGGATTGGCTTACCCAATGGGTGCCCGCATGATGTCTGGTAACTCTAAGCAGCACCTGATCCTGGAGCAAGAGCTGGCTGATTTCATTAAGAAAGAGGCCACTATGCTATTGAATTTTGGTTATCAGGGGGTGCTTTCTGTAATTGATGCCCTGGTCAACCGTAAAGACGTGATCGTGTATGATGCGGAATCACATGCCTGCATTATAGATGGTGTGAGACTGCATATGGGAAAGAGATTCGTATTCCCTCACAATAATATTGAAAACCTTGAGACGCAGCTGAAAAGAGCTGAAAATCTGGCCAGAGAAACAGGTGGAGGTATTTTAGTTATTACTGAAGGGGTATTTGGTATGTCTGGAAACACAGGTAAACTTCAGGAAATAGTTGCCCTGAAGAAGAAGTATAATTTCCGGCTTTTTGTCGATGATGCCCATGGATTCGGGACCATGGGACCTACCGGTGCCGGTGTGGGCGAAGCCCAGGGTGTGCAGGATGGGATCGATCTTTACTTCTCTACTTTTGCCAAATCTATGGCTAGTATCGGTGCCTTTGTAGGGGGCGATGCTGCTGTGATCAAATATCTGAAGTTTAATGTGCGGTCCCAGATTTTCGCTAAATCATTACCTATGGCCTTGGTGATTGGGGCTAGAAAGCGCCTTGAACTCTTACGCACCAAGCCAGAGCTTAGAGAAAACTTATGGAAGGTAGTTCGTACCCTTCAGGACGGCCTTAAAAGAGAAGGCTTTAATATCGGTACTACTAAGTCTCCGGTTACTCCTGTCATATTTTCCGGCGGCTTGGGTGAGGCTGCAAACATATCGGTTGATCTAAGAGAAAACTATAATCTATTCTGTAGTTCTGTGATTTATCCTGTGGTGCCTAAGGATGTGATAATGCTCAGACTGATCCCTACCGCTGTTCATACACTTGCCGATGTGGAAGAAACTCTGGAAGCCTTTGCAGCGGTCAATAGTAAACTGAAATCAGGGGAGTATCAGCGTGAGGAATACATTCCTTTTTCCAGACAATCCTAAAAAATAGCAGCTTATTAGTTGTTTTTTAATGATTTTGACTATATTGCTTCTTGAATTTAAACGAAAATAATTCCATAACCCTAAAACAATTTTATCATGAATAGATTTGACGACGTAAAAAATCTTGTAATGTCTCTCGAAGGCGATTTTGACAAATTCTACAGCAAGGGCAATAACGCCGCTGGCACCCGTGTAAGAAAAGGAATGCAAGAACTTAAAAACCTTGCTCAGGACATCCGTGTTCAGGTTCAGGAGCAGAAAAACAAAGGGTAAGATTTTTTAACCTAATCCTAAAAAAAGGGATATCATCAATTGATATCCCTTTTTTTATGCTCAAATTTTAATCTGAGCGGCTATTTTTCGAGTTAGTGCTTCACTAGCGTGAACCAGGGGCAGCCTCACGAAAGGTGTGCAGATGCCAAGAATATGTAATGCTGCTTTGACGCCCACGGGGTTGGATTCCTCATACATTAAAGGGTTGAGAGGAAGCAGTTGGTTGGTGGCTTCCCTGACTTGTTCCAAATCTGATGTTTCAAATCCCTGCCTGATCTGTTGAAATAAATGTGGCGCTACATTAGCCAAAACGGAAATCACTCCCGTACCCCCCAGAGCATAAATTGCAGGTGCCAGCAGGTCATCTCCTGATATAACCATGAAATCTTTTGGCTTATTTTTTAAAATATTCAGGATTTGTTCCCAATTTCCGGAAGCCTCTTTGATGCCGATGATGTTGGGATGATCTGCCAGTTCAAGAGTCGTTTCGGCAGTCATATTACTGGCAGTGCGCCCGGGCACATTGTATAAAATCAAGGGGACTGGGCTTGCATCAGCCAATGTTTTATAATGCGCTATGATGCCATTTTGGGAGGGTTTATTATAGTAGGGATTTACTGATAGCAATGCACTTACATCAGAAAGGTGCGTCTGCTGAATCTGCCGCACCAATGCCCGGGTATTGTTCCCGCCCAATCCATACACCACCGGTAATTTTTGGGTGTTATTATTCAATACAAAATTGAGGATTTCATGCTTTTCTTCAATACTGGTTGTGGCAGCCTCTCCCGTAGTGCCCTGCACAACAAAATAATCGACACCACCCTTAGCTGTAAAATCAAGCAACCCTTTGAGGGCTTCATAATCTACGTCCAGATTTTTTTTAAAAGGGGTGACCAATGCCACCCCGGTGCCTTCAAGGTGTTGAAAGTCCATTAATTTAGTTTTTTTGAGTATTTGAGCATTTCTTCGGCCAGAATGATGGTGGTTGCACCTGCTCCAGGGTTGATCATCAGTTCTGTATAGGGGCCAAGAGCATTATGGGCAATCCCTATCCTGCATTTGGCTTTGCACATCCCCAATATACCCAGAAGGTAGGGGTTAGGCTTGGGGTCAAGATAAAATAGGTAGTCAAATGGAGTTTTGATAAACTTCAGCACTTTTTCTGATTTAAAATCACCCCAGAAGCCTAGATCACCGGCATAAAACGAATCAATACCCTCAATAGGGACCATTTTCTTACGGGGTATAAATGACAGGACCTCTACTTTTTTCACATCTTCAGTCAGGGCGGTCTTGAGTTGGTGACAGGCCTCTACAATATTGGGAGCGTCAATACTGAATAAAATACCTACATGTCTGGCCTCCCAATATGCCGGGGTAGCCATTTCGGAAAGCCTTTTTTTATTTAAGGATTGGGCTTTTACTCTTAATAACTTGGTTGAGATCATGACCTTGGCTTAACCCTTAATTAATAGTTGTAAATCAGATTCGCTGATTATTTCAATCCCGAGTTTTTCGGCTTTTTGTCGTTTGGAAGGCCCCATATTATTTCCAGCTACCAAATAATCCGTGTTTCCTGAGACCGAAGATACCAGTTTTCCGCCATTTATTTTGATAAGGTCTTGAATTTCTTCCCTGCTGAAATGCTCAAATACTCCGGAGATTACGAATGATTTATCGGACAGGGGACCATTTTCTATGGATATATCATCCTCGGTAGTCATTTTGAGGCCAGCATCTTTTAGGCGCTTCACCATGACCAGATTATCCTCATCCTTAAAATAAAGGACTACGCTTTCTGCAATCCTTTGGCCGATTTCAGGGATTTCAAGTAATGCTTCCTCCCTGGCATCCATTATCGCCTGCATTGATTTTAAGGACTGTACCAGCTTTTCAGCCACTGTTCTTCCCACAAACCTAATGCCGAGCCCGAACACCACCTTCGAAAGGCTCTGCACCTTTGAATTTTCGATTCCCTGGAGGATGTTGCTGGTAGCCTGTTCTTTAAATCCTTCAAGCTGAAAAATATCTTCATACTTAAGCTCGTAAAGATCAGCAGGATCTTTGAGCAGGCCTTTGTCGTAGAGAAGGGCCACAGTTTTTTCGCCAAGGCTGTCAATATCCATGGCATTACGATGGATAAAATGCAGGATGCGCCCAATAGCCTGTGGGCGGCAACCGGTAATGTTGGGACAATAGTGGTTTGCTTCACCTTCATTACGCTCCAACGGTGTTTCACACTCCGGGCAATGGTTTGGAAAGGTTACTTTGCTAAGATCCGGCTTTCTGAGGGCAAGATCCACAGCCGTCACTTTAGGGATGATATCACCGCCTTTTTCTACAAAAACCGTATCCCCAATTCTCAAATCGAGTCTCTCTATTTCATTGGCATTATGCAGGGAGGCCCTTTTTACGGTGGTGCCAGCCAGTTGGACGGGCTGAAGGTTGGCCACAGGTGTAATGGCACCGGTGCGCCCTACCTGGTAAGTGATGCTGTTGAGCAGGGTGGCAGCACTTTGGGACTTATACTTGTAGGCGATAGCCCATCGGGGGCTTTTTGCTGTAAAACCGAGGGCTTTTTGCTGCTCCATACTGTTGACTTTAATTACAATGCCATCCGTATCCAGTGGCAATTCCAGCCGTTTCTCCTCCCATTTTTTGATATAATCCAGAACATCCTCAATACTGCTGCACCTTGCAAACGTCGGAGAAACATTAAAGCCCATATTGATAAGCATTTGGATGGCCTTCTCATGGGAATAAATCTTTTGGTCATCCGTCATTAAGGAATACAGAAAACAATCTAGCTTCCTGCTGGCCACCACGGATGAATCCTGCATTTTAAGTGTGCCGGAGGCAGTATTTCTGGCATTTGCAAATAGCTCCTCCCCAGCTACTTCCCTGGATTGATTCAAAGCTATGAAAGCATCTCTTGGCATAAATACCTCACCTCTGGCTTCAAAATAGGAGGGGGTGTCCACTTTACCAACGCTGAGTGGAATGGATCTGATGGTCTTTATATTAGCGGTCACATCATCGCCTTTGGTACCATCTCCCCGGGTGACACCTCGGGTAAGAATGCCATATTCATAGGCGAGACTGATGGCAACGCCGTCAAATTTTAACTCACAAAAATACTCATAAGGTTTATCGCCGAGTCCCTTGCGGACCCTTTGGTCAAAATCCCGGAGATCTTCTTCTGAGTAGGTATTGCTCAGAGAAAGCATGGGATTCTTATGTACTACCGTTGGGAACTGTTTGGTGATGGTTCCACCCACCCTTTGTGAGGGTGAATCGGGAAATTTAAGATGGGGAAATTCTCCTTCAAGACTGATAAGTTCTTTCAGAAGTTGATCGAATTCAAGATCCGAGATTACGGACTGGTCTTTTTGGTAATACAGGTCATTATGGTGATTTATTTCCTGTGTTAACTCCAAAATTCTTGCTTTTGCCGCTGCTTCGGTCATAATAATACCCTCTCTGGTGGTAAAACTAATGGATTGTCCTATCAGAAACAAAGTCTGAAGGAGTGGCAGAATAAAATTATTTGATTTTTTTCAGCCAGTAATTATAACAGGAATTTATTGAGTGGGATCCTTAAATGGCACCGGCTTTTGATCAGGACTCCATACCTGATTTTCCGGGTTGATATCGACTATCCTTCCGGAAGGGTCCAGGACGATGGATTGGATATTTTCCAAGGGGATTGAAACCTCAAATGAATAGGAAGGATAAGTCCATGGCCAGGGCTCGTGATTGATCCATTTTAACCCGGTGTATTCAGGTTGTTTAATGCCACGCATTACCCTGAGCGGGATATAATGAAGCTCCCTTCGATTGTCTTTTGTGATGATCAATACTTCCATGGGCATAATGGCAGTCCCAAAATTTTCTACAGTCACAATGGTTTTGTCAGATGCGGAGTTCACTGAGCTGATCCCATAATCCAAAGTATTAGTCGTACTGACCCAATCGTGGAAATACCAATCCAGCAACATCCCGGAATTCTTTTCCATTACCCTTCTAAAATCCGTGGGAGTAGGATGCTTAAACTTCCATGTTTCGAAGTAGGAGCGCATTCCACGCATCAGGGTCTCATCACCGATGACGTAACCCAGTTGGCTGAGTATTACACAGCCTTTATTATAGGCATTGATACCATAAGACCGGTTGGAATGGTATCGGTCAGAATGGGTTGTCAGGGGTTCTTCCTTACCCGAACGGGCATTATTGAGGTAGGATTGGTAAGCCGATTCATGTGGGTTTTCCTGACTATCGGTACCTAATACGTGCCTCATAGCGAGGTTAGTAGCAAATACGGTGAACCCTTCATCCATCCAGGAATGAAGGCCTTCGTTAGTGGCGAGCACCCCCTGAAACCAGCTATGGACCAGCTCGTGAATGGTTACCCCAAGCAGGCTTACCATGTTTCTATTGCCGGTAATCAGGGTAGCCATAGGGTATTCCATACCCCCATCACCACCCTGGATCACCGAGTACTGGTCATAGGGATATTTACCAAAATGTTTATTCATATACTGAAATGCTTTTGACGTCATTTCAGGAAGTTTTTTCCAGTTGTCTACGGTGGCTGATTTAGGGTCGTAGAAGAATCTAAGCAAAGGGCCGTCAGGTACCTGTATTGTAGTGTGCACATAATCAGGATCAGCCGCCCACATGAAGTCGTGCACATCTTTGGCTACAAAATGCCAGGTAAGTAGGTTGTCTTTTCGTTTTTTACGATCATTTACCGTCCCATACCCATGTCCTATTTCTTGTGGATTTTGAAGGTAACCGGTCCCGGCTACCGTATATTTGGCATCAATGGTGATTTTCACGTCAAAATCACCCCATACACCGTGAAATTCCCTGCCGATATAAGGATAGGCATGCCAGCCTTCCCAGTCATATTCTGCCAATTTAGGATACCACTGGGCCATAGAGTAGTCAATTCCTTCTGCGCTCATCCGCCCATTTCTTCTGATTTGTAAGGGCACCTGAGCATCAAACTCCATTTCCAGTTTCGTTTTGCCACCTGGGGGGATGGGCTTATTGAGGACAACCTCCAGAATGGTGCCTGAGGTTTTGAATTTGGTGTCTCTAGAGTCTTGCTTGAGAGTTCTGACTCTTTGATATCCAATTTCTGAATCTTTGAGTTTGGAGATCCGGTCGCCTACCCTTGAGTCAGGATCAGCAATCGTCCGGGACCGCATATCCATGGCACTACCTGGTTGGAAGGCATTGAGAAACAGGTGATAATATACCTTATCAAGGGTGTCCGGAGAGTTATTATGGTAGGTCAATTTCTGTTTGCCTGTGAATCGGTGTGTATTCACATCCATCAATATTTCCATTTCGTAAGAAACATGCTGCTGCCACCACGCGCCCTGAGCAGAAATTAAAAACGGAAATAATAACAGAGCAATAAAAATGAAACTAAATCTGATCGAAGAAAGGATTTTCATAAGTAATATCTTCTTTAATGCAATTCGCTGTTGTAAATTGTAATTTATTTAAAAATAAGCCAAAAAATATTTGCCTTAATTTTATTCTCCAGTTTCAAGGGTATGATTAATCTGGTCTTCAGTCTTTTTTAAATGTGCCTTGCATTTCACGATCAGGTCCGAGGCCTTTGAAACCTGTTCAGAAAGTTGATCAATGCTAATGTTGCCGCTCTCGATGGCGGTGAGTATCTTTTTTAATTCCTGAAGGGCTTCTTCAAATTTAAATTTTTGTTTGGTACCCATTATTTTTTTCTTTTTTGATTAGTAAGCGTACTGGTCAGTTTTAAATTTAAGGTTTCAGTTTCTATGATCATACCACTCTTTAATGTGGCTTCATCAAGCTTTTTCCCATTGATGGTAGTGATGGAAAAACCTCTTTTTAGAACAGAGACCGGATCTAATGTTTTTAAATGCTCCAGATAATAGTTTAACTGCTCTTTGGATTGGTTCAACAGGGCATGAGTCTTGATTTTCAATTCCCTTTCAGTGTTATTCAACGCATAAAATTCATCCTTAATTCTGCTTTTTAATTCATTAGTAAAACTAATTTTCAGCAGATTAACTTCCTCTTTTGCCTCCTGGATCAGCTTTTCTGCATGGTAAGCAATATTTTCAAAAACCAGCATCGACTTTTCATCAAATGCTCTCAAGCCGGATATTAAAAATTCTGCAGCAGCAGTAGGCGTTTTGACCCTGGTGTGTGCGCAGATATCAGCTACAGATTCGTCTCTTTCATGGCCTATACCAGTAACTACAGGGATAGGTCCTATACCGATGGCTTTTCCCACCTCATAGTCATCGAAGCAATCCAGATCGGTACGGGAGCCCCCACCTCTGATGATGATGACCACATCAAAATCTTCAGACTCAGCATAAGCCTCCATCAGTGCCTCTGTAATTTGAAAGGGAGCCTGATCTCCTTGCATAAGCGCTTTAAAAAGGGTGATATTAAATCGATAGCCATAGGGGTTGCTTTCCAACTGATTGACGAAGTCTTCGTAACCAGCTGCTGTGGGTGCGCTAATCACAGCGATATTTTGGGGTACCATTGGTAGGGGATGAGCTTTATTACTATTTAGGAAGCCCTCTTCCTCGAGCCTTTTGATAGTTTCCTGCCTCTTAAGGGCTTTTTCGCCCATAGTAAAACCGGCATCAATATCTCTGATGTTCAGGCTGAAGCCATACAATTCATGATATTCAACGGAGGCATTGCATAATATTTTGATACCTGGCCTCAGGGCCTCTCCTGTCATGCTGGTAAACCAGGCACTGAGGTTTCGGAATTGATACGACCAGATGGTAGCCCTTGCTTTGGCTGTGATTTTGTCTTCATCCTTCTCAATCAGTTCCAGATAACAATGCCCCTTTTGGTTCACCCTCAACTCACTGATTTCAGCCAGAATCCAATAGGAGGGATCCAGGTTTTTATCCAGGGTTTCTCTGATCAGGCGGTTTAGTTCAAAAAGGGATAAGTGAGAACTGCTCATAAACAAGAATGAAACGGATTAAGGGATAAATGACCTCCCTCAGCATTTATTTATTGGTAAAATTACCAATTATTTACTGATGCGTAGGCTGTTTTTCATTTATTTGAATCCTAATGAATGGCTCAATATTTTGTTATTTGATTCCTTTGCTCTATATTTTCACCAGATTTTCTATTTTTTAAACTATATTCCACATGTATAAGAAAATCTATGGGGTCTTAAAGGTACGTCCTGATGAAGAACGGAATGTCACCCTATTGCTTGCAATGGGGTTTTTCCTTGGGATTTTCCTGGCAATTTATGGATTAAGTGCAGAGACATTGTTTCTGAATCGGCTTGGTGGTTACCTTAAGGAGGCTATGATCGTTTCAGGTGCTCTTGGCCTCATCACTACAGCCCTTTTCGCATATATTCAGACCAGGGTCAGGTTTTCTGCCCTGGTTATAGGCAATTTTCTGCTTATCAGTGTTTTTACTGCGGGCATGTATACCTTATTGCATTTGGGAGGCCCCGAACTGGAAGAAGCAGCAATTTTCATCCTCTTTGCAATGATAGGTCCCATCCTTGCGGTGGTGTTATTAAGCTATTGGGGGGTATTCGTGAGGATTTTTAATTTAAGACAGTCCAAAAGAATAATAGGCTGGATTGATACCGGCCAGTTAATTGCGGCCATTTTGGCATTATATACTGTGCCATTTATTTCCGGGTACCTTCCGGACACTTCCGCGCTATTGCTGATTAGTGCCATCAGTGTGCTTTGCGCTGTAATCGTATTGTTTTTTATTGTTGGATTTAATGATCTGCGCAAGGCTGAGTTGGTGCCTACCGGTTATGATCAGGGACCGAAACCGGAGCTTAAGATAAAGACTTTTTTTACTGACAATTATATCAGGTTATTATCCCTATTTATGATTTTGTCGGTGCTGGCCTTTAGTATTATTCAATATACCTTCCAGGAGGTAGCTCAAATACAATACCCTGATGAGACCGATCTGAGGAATTTCCTGGCAGGTTTTAATGGAACGATCATTACCATCAGTCTGCTCATGCAGACCTTCGTAAATGAAAAAATCATCAGTAATTACGGCCTAAAAGTAGCCCTGATGATCCTCCCTGTCATCCTCATAGTGTTTTGTGGTTTGTCAGTATTTGCCGGATTTTGGTTTGGATATCAGGTGAGCGCTGAGGCGAGTACATTTTTGTTCTTTTTCCTTTTTATTGCACTTACAAGACTTTTTAGTGCCTCCATCAGGGAGGCTCTGGAAAATCCCAGCTTTAAGCTCTTTTTCATGCCCCTTGATAACAGAATCAGGTTTGATGTCCAAACAAGGGTGGAAGGGGTGGTTAATGAATTTGCCCGTTTACTGGGTGGCGGGTTGATTTTATCTTTATCTCTGCTGCCTTTCTTTGAGCTAATTCACTACATGATTTTCATGTTCATTATTTTGGTGTTGTACATTTATCTCATTGCTAAAATGTATCATGAATACCGCAATAAAATTCGCGTAAAGCTCGAAAGTCAGGAGGTAAGTTCCGAAAACTGGATTTCAGGACGGGATATCCTTAAAAATAATCTTACCGACAGTATCAAGGCTAAAAATCCCAGTAAAGCAGTATTTTCCTATAAACTTCTTGAAAAGATGGATCCGGCCGGGTCAGATATTTATGTCAATGAACTGGTCAAGCACCAGGAAGAAAAGGTGCAGGATTTTGCCCAAATTAAATTGAATGAAATCAGAGGCCTCTCCGTTTCGGAACGGTTTGTTATATTTTGTTCGGAGGAGGGGATGCGGCAATATAAGGACCGGTTGATCCCGGCGGTGGATATTGATCACCTTTTTGTAAATGGCGATGTGAGCAGGTCGCGCATTGCACGCCTCTCCCAATCTATAAGTACGGAAGACCGACTGTACGCTGCTGAACTTATAGGACATGTGGAAGGTGAGGATTATATATCCTACATGATTGAATTACTTTCTGATCCTTCGGAAAAGGTAAGAATTGCCACAATCAAAACTGCTCAAAAGAAATACAACGATGAAGTCATCAGCGCTCTGGTGGATAACCTCAATAATCCGAGGTACAACAATTTGGCTGCCAATACACTGGTAGCCATTGGGGTGGATGCCTTGCCCATATTGGACTCGGGATTTTACAGATCAGGCCAGTCCGATGCGGTTATGCTCAAAATTGTGCAGATCATGGGCAGGATAGGAGGAAATAGAGCCATAGGGTACTTATGGGCAAAAATGGATTATCCGGATAAGGGGATAGTTTCCCAGGTGCTGGCTTCCCTCGGAGAGTGCCAGTTTAAGGCTGGAGTAACGCAGGTGACAAGAATCATCAATGCCATAGAATCGGATATACGGGATATTGCCTGGAATTTTGCTGCGATTGGCGAGGTGGACGACCCTGTAATCAAACAGGCCATTATTGAGGAAAATGAACATGATATTGACCATATATACATGCTTTTGGGTATGCTGTATGACTCTAAGTCGATCCAGTTGGTCAAAGAAAATATGGATAGCGGTACTGTAGAAGGGGTTATTTATGCTTTGGAACTTTTGGATGTATTCCTCTCTGAAAATCTCAAAAAAATGATCATTCCGGTACTGGAAGATGTGGATGAAGCAGAAAAAGCCAGCCGACTTGAAGTTTTCTTCCCTCGAAACGCCTTGGATTCCATTCAGGTTTTAAGGTTTTTGATCAACAGGGATGTTAATCAAACCAACCGGTATACCAAGGCATGTTGCATTCATAAAATCGGGAAATTGAAGCTCTCGGAGTACACACTTGATCTTGTTTCTAATCTTTACCATCCTGATTTAATGGTACGTGAAGTGGCAGGTTGGGCCTTGTTCAAAATTAGCAAAGAACTTTATGAAGAACATACCGCCAGGCTGGAAGAAGAGCATAAAATCTATCTCGATGAGTTGATTTTAAAACAAAATCAAGATAGCGGATTCAAATCCCTCCTTAAGCTTGAAAAGGTTATTTTCCTTAAGTCTACTGAAATTTTCAGTGAGGTCAACGGACTGACTTTAACCAAGTTGATTGACATTGTGGAGGAGGTACAAATGGAGCCTCGAGAGCGGATATCATGGGATGGCAATGATTCAGAAAACTTCTTTTTAGTTTTTGAGGGTACGGTTAATATTCTCTACAAGGGTAGTGTTATGGATCGGCTGAAATCCGGTTCATTTATAGGGGAGCTGGTTGAGGATCAGTTATTTCTTCATACCCATCAGATAGAGGCAGAAAGTCCAACACGACTGATTAAGATCGTGAAGGAAAGATTTTATGAAATTTTAGGGGATAATGAGTTTTTGGCAAGAAAGGTAGTTGGTTTTATGTAATCAAAAATGCGACTCATTTTTGGAATTTATTATTTTTTGTTAGATTTATTGTTTATTTGTACTTGACTTTTTGTCAATACTCTGGTTTTATTTTTTTCCAGGGTGGTTAATTTTTTGGAGGGCTATCAGTTATGCTCAATTATAATGTTCAGGTCGATGATTCCAGCGAGAAGCTGGTGCATGGGGAAATTCAAAAAATTAATCCTTCAAACAATCCATTTCCAGGCTTAAGGCCTTTTACAATTGAGGAATGCCATTTATTTTTTGGTAGGGAAGGCCAGGTGGACGATGTACTCGTAAAGCTCATAAAAAACCGTTTTATTGCTGTTATGGGATTTTCAGGAAGTGGAAAATCCTCTCTCATGACCTGCGGTCTGGTACCTATATTGCTGGGAGGCTTTACAACGGAAAGTGGCCCATTTTGGAATATAATTAGCTCACGGCCGGGTAAGAATCCGTTTGCCAACCTTGCTGCCTCCATATTCAGCAAGTCTCTCCAGCAGGGTGATTATGATCCCGAGGATGCCCCTATCCATGAAGCCATTATTTCTACTATGCTGCGCAGCAGCAAAGATGGCCTAACTGAGGTCCTTAAAAGCTATTTCCCTGACTCTAAAGAAAACGTACTGTTATTAGTTGACCAGTTTGAGGAATTATTCCGATACCGGGATGAGGATAATCCTCAGGATTATGATGAGGCCCTGGCTTTTGTGAACATTCTGATGAATGGCATCAGCCAAACGGAGGTCCCAGTCCATATTGCCTTAACCATGCGGTCTGATCATATCGGTGAATGTGCTTTGTTTCCTGGATTGACACAAATGGTCAACAAAAGTAACTATCTGGTACCCCAGATGACGCGTGAGCAAAAACGCATGGCGATCGAAGGGCCGGTAGCCGTAGGAGGAGGCCAGATATCTCAAAGGTTGGTCAAACGGCTGTTAGGGGATATTGAAAAAAATCAGGATCAGCTCCCTATTCTCCAGCACGCCATGATGCGGACCTGGGAATATTGGATAGAAAACAGGGAGGATGATGAGCCCCTTGATGTAAGACATTATAATGCTGTAGGAAAGATCGATGAAGCACTATCGCGCCACGCAAACGAAGCTTTTGAGGAGCTGAACCTACGCGAAAAGCAAATAGCAGAAATATTATTCAAGACCATTACCGAGAAAGGGGATGAAAACCTGGGTGTGCGCCGTCCGGAGCGCCTCAACAAAATTGCTGAATTGGCCGGTGCTAGTGATGCTGATGTCATCAAAGTCATTAACCATTTTAGGCGTGAAGGCCGGTCTTTTTTGATGCCGGGTTTTCATGTGCCCTTAAATGGGGATTCGGTTATTGAAATATCGCATGAAAGCCTTATGCGGATATGGACCCGCCTGAGAAACTGGGTGGAGGAAGAATACGAATCGGCAAAAATGTACCGCAGACTGTCGGATGCTGCCAGCCTGTACCAGGTTGGAAAAAGTGGTGTTTGGCGCCCTCCGGATTTACAATTAGCCCTTAACTGGCAGAAAAAGCAAAAACCTACCCGACTTTGGGCGGAGCGATACGATCCTGCCTTTGAGCGGACCATCGTGTTTTTGGATACCAGCCGCATCACCTATGAGGCGGAGGAAAAAAATAAGGAGGCCCTTCAGAAAAGGCTTATTAAGCGGACCAGGGCCGTGGCAGTCATCCTGGGAATTGCTGCGATAATTGCGATCCTGTTTTTCGTGTATGCCCTAACCCAACAGGCAGAAGCCTTAAGAAATGAGCAGAATGCGATAGCCGCCACGGAGGAGGCCGAAAAGAATTTAGAATTGGCATTAGAATCTGAAGAAAAAGCTCAGAAAGATAGAGAGTTGGCGGAGGAAGCTAGGGATGAAGCTAATAGATTGAATGAAGCTCTAACGGCATCCGCAAAAGAGCTTGAAGCAAGTAAATTTGAATTGGAAAGAGCTAATGAAAATCTTAGTGAGCAATTTAAAAGAGCAACAGCTGAACAACAAAGGGCCGAAGAAAACGAAGGAAAGGCAATTAAATCTGAGGAATTTGCGAGGGCAGAAGCTGACAGAGCAAATCAAAATTTCTTCAGGTCTTTGGCCCGGTCCGTAGCCTTAAAATCCCTTCAGGTTGAAGATCCGGAATTGAAAGCCAATATGGCGAAACTTGCTTATGATCTCAATACCCAATATGGTGGGGAAAAGCACGACCCTAATATTCATAATGCCTTGTACAGTGCCTTAATGATGATAGATGGCAGGTCATTTAATACGGCTCCTGGTCACAGAAGTGATGTCAGGTCTGTGGCTTTTGCTAATTCCGGACTCAGGTTATTCAGCACCGGTAGTGAAGGGAAGGTCCTCATAAAAAATGCTGACCGGGTGAATACGGTACAAACTTCCATCCCTGTGAACCGGCATCCGAATAAAATGATCCGGGTTAGCCCGGATGATCAGTGGGTCGTGATGGCCAGTGATTCTGCGGTGATCAAGGTATTGTCTTCCAACGATATGATGGCGCAGCCTAAGGATATATCAGGGCATAGGAGCTTCGTCAGTAAAATAGCATTCGAACACAAGGGAAATAAGTTTTATTCAACCGGGGGCGACCGGACCATCAGACTTAATGATCCGACAACTGGTACCAGCCAGCAAATAGCTCAACTTAACTTTATCCCCCAATCATTAGCCGTGATCAGAAATGGGTCTGGTGTATTGATTGGCAGTCCTGACGGTAAGGTAATGAAACTCGATGTGGCCACGAAGCAACTTAATGAGTTGGATGTCCGATTCCGATTTGCTGTGCATTCCCTGGCAATAGATCCATCTGGCAAAATGGTTGCAATGGGTGGTGAAACCGGCATTATCAAAATTTATAATTTATCCACTGATAAAGTTGAAAAGGAATTTACGGTTCATAAATCCAGGGTTACAGCCCTTAAATACAGTCCATCCGGGAAGTATCTGGCCTCATCAAGTCTGGATAAGACCATCAGAGTTTGGGAAAATGGAAAGTTTGAGGAGTTGCCTTATATATTCAATGATAACAATGGGTACGTTTGGGATATCGATTTCAGTGCAGATGAGCGGTTTATTGCCGGAGCTACCGGCGGCACAGGACTGGGTACCAGTGATGGGGAGGTTAGGGTTTGGGCCTTAGATCCTAAGGAATATGCTGATCAAATCTGTGGTAAAATTAACCGGAATATGACCCAGGATGAATGGAATAGCTATGTAGATTCTGATACTGATTTTCGTGAGTCGTGCATAAATTTAAGATTTGAAAATTATTAATTTTTTTAAATGAGGCGGGGCGGATTTTTTATTTTTTTATACCTGGCATTTTTAATTGCTATCCCATCCAGGGCCCAGTTATCCTGTACTGAAAGACTCACATTGGCTCAGGAACAGCTTGATCTTGGTAGGTTTTATTCAATAAATGAACTGCTAAAATCCTGCATTGAGAAGGAAGAGTTTACCAGAGAACAAGAGGCACAGGCCTATTTGCTGCTGACCAGAGTATATTTATATATGGATGATCCTGATTCGGTGGACATCAACTATCTTAAATTATTGGGTGTAAATCCGGAACATACCTTTGATGCAGACCGTGATCCGATTGATATGTATTATCTATCAGAGAAATACACTACCCGTCCTGTTTTTTCATTACATTTAGGGAAATTATTTATGGGCTTTTCCAGTCCGGATATCATCCACGAATATGGTGTGTATAATACCGAAGGCTCCGGAAAGGGATACAGTCCTGGATTTGGAATTGGTCTTGGTGCCGGTCTGGAATGGCATTTTTTCCGTAATTTTTCTCTGGTCGGTGAGATCGGGTATAACTACCGTTCGTGGCAGGTTAGGGTAGAAATGTTTGAACAGGATTTATTGGAAATGAGGCAATCAACCCAATGGATTGATGTCCCGGTATACCTTAAGTATTCTACCAACTTTTCTGGCAAATTCAAGCCTTACTTTTTCGCAGGACTTGAAGTCAACTCAATGTTTTCTTCCAGAGGAAGATTTGTATTTTCTGAAAATACAGCCGTTCTGACAGATGATACTGGAAATCGGCAAACCAGAGAAATTGTTGGGCCGGATGAAAGACTTGAGTCTACCATGCGCCGGGTCAATAGATCCATGATTTTTGGTGCCGGGGTAAGGTATAAATTCGGATTTGATTACATTTTTGGGGAGGTAAGACTGAGGGCTGGTATGAACAATGTTACCAACCCGGATGGTAGGTTCCCCACCAATGCTGATGACCCTGGTTATTATGACAGCAATATTTATACACGATATGCTTATGTGCCTGATGATTTCCGGATCAATCAGTTATTATTTTCAATCGGATATATCAAGCCCTTGTACAAACCAAGGCTAAAATCACCTGAGCAGAACTTTTTCCAGAGATTATTTAATAAGAAATAATGGCAATTCTGACCATGAACAGATTCTTTCACATACTTCTGATGATCACCTGCCTTTCGGGCATGTACTCATGTGATAATGATCTGACGGTAGAACCCCAGACCTTTGACCATTTCATTAAATATTATGGAAAGGATGGCAACCAGACCGGGGTGAAGTTTGATATTCATGAGTCCGGCGATTTTATAATGGTGGGTAACAGCCGGTTTGGTGGTTTATCCAACATATATGTTGTCAAAGCCGATCCTTTTGGGAATGAAATTTGGTCCAAGGAGATCAATCATCTGGGAATGGATATTTTTGCCAATGATATTATTGGATTTCAGGATGGTTCTTCGGTAGTGCTATTCACCCAGGGGGGTAGTTTTTTTCCGGGAGACACGCCCGGGGGATCTGTAGGATTATTAAGGCTGGATCCAAATGGAGAAATTTTACAGGAATACCTGTATGAAAAAAATCCAGCCAACCCTTTTGAAATTCATGGTGATGATGATACTGGTATCCCTACCTTGAGGAAGCTTGAGGCAAGTGCCCTGACCTATGATGCGGAAAGTGACAATTTTTTTATTTGTGGTACCCAGAACCAACCATTCTGGACTACCTCATTTTCCATAAGAGTCAACTCTGATTTTACCAGAGTTCCATTAGCTGATTGGTTAGGATTCAGCATTGGTGCTTCCAATCCTGGAAGTGAAGTGCCAAATCAAATGGGGAATAAGATCATAAAATTGGCTACAGGTGATTTCGGTCTTTTTCTAACTACCGAAATCAAACTTGGAGAGGAACCGCAAGGAAGTAATTTTGCTTTTATTACCTATACACCTAACGGCACCATTGCTCAAATGAAATCTTTTGGCACCACCAGAAATGAATTTGGAAGCGATATTGTCCGGATTCCGGGTACCAATTCTATTGGCATGATTGGCACCAGCAAACAAGGTAATAACTCTGATATGTACTTCGCCAAAGCATTAGTTGAATCAGATTCAACTCGGTTGGAATTTGAGCGGTTACTTAACTTTGGTAATAACTTTGAAGGTAAGGCAATTGCTGCGTCCAGTAATGGTAATTTTATCGTGCTTGGTGAAGAATTGGGAATAGGGGGTAAAAATATTGTTTGGGCCATGCTGAGTGCGGGTGGTGACCTCCTCTGGTTTAGAAAATTCGGAGGGCAAAGTGGGGTAGGTAATAATGACCTGGCAGGTGGGGTCAAGCAAACCCCTGATGGTAATTTTTCATTTTTGGGTACAGTAACCCTGGACAATCAGCAAAAAATGGCATTGTTTAAGGTCAATACAAATGGAGATTTGAAACCCTAGGTTACAATTGTGGCGGTAAACATATTAATGTTATTAGTTTGTTTCAAGGAAAATAGGTCAACTTGATTAATTATCTTAAATTTCAAATTTGATTCAACTTTTACTCTTATAATCCATTGGGAAAAAGGTTCTATATAGTTGGTTATGAACGCCTCAGATGGTTTGGTGTCATCGTGCTCCTTGCCCTGTTGTTTTTGATCGCCTCGATCCCTTCCAGTGCACAATCTGTAATTAGGAGTCAAAACGCCTCTGCAAACGGCAATCCTTTGGCTACTGCCAATTATCCAGCCGCTATCAAGGAAGGCAACCTATTGGTGGTGTTTACCGGTACCAGATCCGGAGATGATCCTTTGCCCAATAACACGGCATTGATTAATGGTGAGGATGTTGCAGTGGGGTTTACTACCTCCGACGGGTGGACTAAAATAGTTGAAAACCATTTTAAATCATTTGGCATTGATACAGACCGCAGGGGCCTGGCAGTCTTTTACAAAATAGCTGGACCTTCTGAACCCTCCATGGTCCAAACCTCATGGAGTATGGGGGAATTAAATAATTTGGTTATCCAGGAATATGAGATAACAGATTGTGGCTCTTTTGTTTCCGTTGCAGCCGCTTCCAACAATTCAGGAAATTTAACTGTCAATACAATTTCTTCTGGCACCACTGCTGCTGTTTCTGAAGATTTTTCGTTGCTTGTCACTGGGTTGGTTACCCGGGATAATTCTGAAATCGCATCCTGGACCAATGGTGTGGGTAGCAACTTCAGGTACATGCCCAACACCATAACCCTCCAAACTGGGTTTGGAGTAGTGGCCTCAGCAGGAGTAAAAGAAAGCACTGCTTTGTGGACTACTAACAGGCATGCCACGGCAGCCATTTTGGCAATTGGGATTAGTAATTTTCCTGAAGTCACCGCTGGCAGTGACGAAGAAATTTGTGAAGGCTCGGGGTCTTTCCAGTTTTCTAACCAGTCTGTTGCTGCCACAGCTGATAACACCACCAGCTTATTATGGACCCACAATGGAACAGGCAACCTTTTTGATGCCAATACTTTAACACCTACCTATCAACCTGCTGTCGGTGAAACCGGCATGATTGAATTTACGCTTTCCGGAACTGCCGGAACTTGTGCCCCGGTTGTCGATCAAATGAACTTGGAAATCACTTCGGCCCCGGTAGTGAGTGCTGGCAGTAATGAGGAGATTTGTGCAGGCATTGGCGACTTTGAATTCACTACCCAGACCATTGGTGCTACACAAATCAATACGACCAGCATCTCATGGACCCATGATGGTGCAGGCAGCTTATTGAATGCTAATACCTTAACACCGACTTATCAGCCAGGGATAGGAGAGACTGGCACCATTACTTTTACCTTAACTGGCGATGGTAATGGTTCTTGTATTTCTGCAGCAGACCAGATGACTTTGGAAATCATTCCAGCACCATCTGCAACACTTACCACTACCACTCCCGAATTATGTTCCGGTGATACGGGTGTTTTAGTTTTTAACTTTAGTTCAGGTACCAATCCCTTTGCAGTGGATTATACTGATGGCACTAACAGCTTTACAGAGGGCAGCCTGTTCAACGGCAATACGGTGACTACTGACCCCTTGACCACTACCACGACCTTTACGATCACCAG
>JBGTCD010000091.1:0-66658 GCA_041749015.1 Cyclobacteriaceae bacterium | reverse complement strand
CCCTTCAGTGCCTTTTTACGGCCCATTATCATCAAATCGATATTCTTTATATCCGTCCATCTTAAGATTCTATCTATGGGATTTCCTTCTTTAACCTCAATTTTCACATCAAATTTTCTGCCTTTAAAATATTTGTCAGCTTTAGATTGTAATGAATCTGTGATACTCTCATCAAGAGGGGCCATAAGGTCCGGATATTTTTTAAGTAAGTCATCCGGGAGTTCAAGTGTTCGGGCTACATGTACCAGATATACAGTTTCCACATCCAGGTAAGGTAGAAATACTGAGGCAAACCTGAACAGGTTCTCATCCATTTCTGTTAAATCTAGTCCGATAAGAATTCTTTGGAAGGAGTACATGAATCTACATTAATGACAAGCATAAAGATGAAAAAAAATGATTTAAAAATAAAGTCCCAAGCTCCTGATTCCTGGAAATTCATTTATAATTTTGTTTTTTAATTCTGATAATTTTAAATCCAGCCAATGAGCAGAAGAAATAATGCCGGTGACCAGGAACCTCAGGAAAAGAAAAAACTGGATAGAAAAAATCTGGTAAAACTGCTCAGCCTTTTTTCTTTTATAAGACCTTATAGGAAGTATTTCATTGCCGGTCTGGTCTTTTTGATTCTATCCAGTTTTAGCACGATGGCCTTTCCTGTTCTGGCCGGAAAGCTTTTTGATATAGCTACTGGCAAGCCCGACTCTATATTTAAATCTATTGATCAGGTAGCTTTGGCCTTAGGTGCAATTTTATTGGTGCAAAGTGGATTCTCATATTCGCGGGTTTACTTTTTTGCACAATTTAGCGAGCGGGCCATGGCCAATATCAGGGCCACGATCCATCATAAACTAATGCAGTTGCCAGTTCCCTTTTTTGATACCCGTAGGGTAGGCGAACTGATTAGCCGCATCACTTCTGATGTAAGTTTGCTACAGGATACATTTTCAATTTCGCTGGGGGAGTTAGTACGCCAGGTAATCAATCTTGTCTTAGGGCTCATCATCATTTTGGTATTGGCGCCAAAGCTGACCTTATTTATGCTTTCGGTTTTTCCTGTCCTGGTCATTGGGGCCATGATCTTTGGCAGGTTTATCAGGAGGATATCAAAAAGCACACAAGATGAATTGGCACAGGCCAATGTGGTAGTAGAGGAAACGCTCCAATCAGTTCAGATGGTAAAGGCCTATACTAATGAAGCCTATGAGAATAACCGGTATAAGAGCAGACTTGAAAACGTCGTGAATTTTGCGTTGAAGGCAGCCCGGTATAGAGGTGCTTTTATTTCCTTCATTATTTTTGCCCTTTTTGGTGGTATTGTTGCTGTGATGTGGTACGGTGCTACCCTGGTCCAGCAGGACATCATGAGTACCGGAGAGCTACTTTCTTTTGTTTTCCTCACAGTGTTTATCGGAGGTTCTATCGGAGGCCTGGGCGATCTTTATGGCCAATTGCAGCGGGCCATAGGGGCTTCAGAGCGGGTATTGGAGATTTTAAATGCTGAGGGAGAACCTACCGAAGGGGTTCAATCTGAGACTGGTAGCCTTACCGGGCAGATTGCCTTTGTGGGGGTCAAATTCAGGTATCCTACCAGGCCTGAAGAACTGGTGATAAAAGACCTAAGTTTCACTATAAACCCTGGAGAGAAAGTAGCTCTGGTAGGGCCTAGTGGTGCTGGAAAATCTACCATTTTACAGCTTCTTTTGCGGTATTACACACCGGAGGAGGGTCAGATTAGTATTGACGGAATCCCTGCCTCTGATTATAATTTAAAGCATTACCGTCAGAAAATCGGCATAGTGCCCCAGGAGGTGATTTTGTTTGGAGGAAGCATCAGAGAAAATATCGCTTATGGCAAACCAGGCGCATCAGAAGAGGAGATATTGCTAGCTGCTGAAAAGGCCAATGCGCTAGAATTCATCAACACCTTTAAAGATGGGCTGGATACTTTGGTAGGAGAGCGCGGTATAAAATTATCCGGTGGGCAGCGCCAAAGAATAGCTATTGCCAGAGCCATTTTAAAAGACCCGGCCATCCTGGTTCTGGATGAGGCTACCAGTGCTTTAGATACAGCTTCTGAGAACCTGGTGCAGGAGGCTTTAGAGGAACTGATGAAAGGCCGAACCACAATCATGATAGCGCACCGCCTCTCCACCGTACGCAATGCTGATAGAATTCTGGTAATCCAGGAAGGGGCAATTATTGAGTCGGGCACTCATGAGGAACTTAGTGCCCTCGAAGATGGAACTTACCGAAATTTATTGAGGTTACAATTTCAATTAGTTTAAGAGGTTTCTTATTTTTGATTTATGTCATCTAGCAATGCTGTTCGCAATCGAATTGATAGCCTATTAAAAAGTTATAATCTCAGATCTACCAATTGTCGCAACGAAATCCTGAGTCTCTTTCTAAATCAGGATTTTGCCCTCAGTCATGGAGATATAGAGAAGGAGGTATCTGCCCATGATCGGGTCACTGTTTACCGTACTCTAAAAACCTTTTTAGACAAGGGTATGATCCATAAAGTCCTTGATGATGGGGCCTCGGCAAAATACGCCTTATGCCGGGATTGTAAGTCTGAAGCCCATCATTCCCACAATCACATTCATTTCAAATGCGTGCGCTGTGAGGCGACCTTATGCCTGGATGGTTTGGATATTCCTAATATTGCCCTCCCCCTGGGATACCAATATATAGAAGCTGATCTATTGGTCCAGGGAGTTTGTAAAAGCTGCAGTTAAAATGGAAATTAAATGTAGATTTGCAAAATATTAGCCTAAATTTTTCCAATCACTAGTCAATCCACAACTTTTTTTTGTGTTTGCCAACTGAATTTTTTTTTATCTCAGGTAATTCGGTATAATTTTTTACTTTTACGATTTAGGACACCTTTCAGTTTTTATATTGGAGCTGTTTGGAAGGTTGTTGAATACTATTAAAATATGATATTTTTTTCCATAACATAGTTGTCCATTATTAAATGTTTCTTCTAAAACTTTTTAATGCTAATGAGACCCTGCTATTTTCCTTATTTGGGATTATTATTATCTTATTTTTAGTAATCGACCTGGGGGTTTTTCATCGGAAGGCCCACAAGATATCTACCAGGTCAGCCTTTTTTCAATCCATTTTCTGGATTGTCATTTCATTGGCCTTTGGCTATCTCATTTACCTTTTTGATTATGATGTAGTTTCAGGTAAAACCGGAGCGGAATTATCCCTGGAGTTTTTCTCTGCTTATGTGACGGAGTATGCCCTTTCAGTAGATAATATTTTTGTTATTCTCCTTATTCTCAGGTATTTCAAGGTTGATGAGTTGTATTACCATAAAATATTATTTTGGGGTATTTTGGGTGCTATTATTTTCAGGGCTATTTTTATCTTCCTTGGGGCATTGCTGATCAGCAAATTTTATTGGATCCTTTATATTTTTGGGGTATTCCTGGTTTATTCTGGTATCAAAATCTTTTTCGAGGATGATGATGCTGAAATTGATCCCGAAAAAAATATTATTCTCAAATTCGCAAGAAAGTACCTGCCACTCACTGATGAGAATCACGGTGGCAAATTCTTCACCAGGATCAACGGCGTTTTTTATTTCACCCCTTTATTTCTGGTCATCATACTTATTGAAACGACCGATTTGATATTTGCAGTAGATTCCATCCCTGCTGTATTCGCAATCACCCAAAATGAATTTATTATTTACACCTCCAATATCTTTGCAATCCTGGGACTTAGGGCAAAATTCTTCCTTCTGGCAGGTATTATTGAGAAATTCTATTTGCTTCAAAAAGGGCTTTCATTTATTCTGGTGTTCATCGGAGTAAAAATGCTTCTGGAAATTTTCCACGTTCATATACCGATTAACCTCTCTTTTATTATAATAATCGGTACCCTTACGCTTTCAGTAGTGTTTTCATTAATTTGGCCAAAGAAGGAATTGCCTAAACCAAAATTACCTGAAGAATTGGATACCAAACAAGATCATTAGCCCCTGAGCAGATCGGCTGGGATTACGCGCATCAACATAGGAAGGTCCATAACAGACTCTGGGAGTGCTACCACCGAGAAAGCAGGTATTGTTTTGAGAATTATAATCAACTCACGCCGGATAAATTCCTGCTCCTCCGGCTCTAATTGGGCAGACTCCGCTTTTCTTAACAGATTTGATAGTTTTTCCTGATTTTTGATATGGCTGGTAATGCGGTCACTATTTTTTCCGACTATTTCCTTAAGCCTTGCAGAATATTGATTGCTAAGGCGGTCAAAACTATTTTTATTTTTGAGATATGTAAACTCCTCCCAATGCCCCAGGACGAACCCCTCAATGGCAATCATGCTCATTTCGAAGTCATCCTCATTAATTTCAAGGGCTTTCCGCAGGTCTTGTAAAAAGGCTATTTCGTTAGATTCCACAAGCCGGTCAGTCCAGATGGTCATGATGGCTACCTCGAGCAGGTATTTTTTTACAATCCAACTTTCCCGCTCCGGAAGGTCAATTTCCTGAAGCGATATGCCATTTTGGAAGGAGGAATAAGCCTTGGCCTTTTCTTCAGTGCTGAGATTGATGGATTCAACAAAATATTCAAAAAACCGCTCCTCCTCGTCTTCAATCTCTTCGTTGGCGTGTGCTGCAGCTGCAATGATTTTTGTGACCAAAAACCTAAAATCATTTTTCTCCTGACGAAAAAACTCATTGACTACCTTGTCCTTTTTAATATTCAGCCATTTGGCAAACATAAAAATATCCAGGAACAGGAAACTGTTTTGGAAAAAATTGATCCAAAAATTTTCCCGAGTCTTGGGGTTTATGACAATTCTTTTTTCTAATACTTTTTCTGCCATTTCCATTGAGGAACGTTTGCCACCCAATAGAGACCAGGACGAGATGGAAAGCTCTGGATATAAGCTAAGGTAAAAATCACTGATTAATTGAGAGATGCGCTCAGCAATATCCTTTATGGCCACCGTATCCTTGAGTCCTTTATTTTCTGCAAGCAGGGTAGCATTGATAAAGCTTTCTACCATCAACACCTTTAGGTTCATTTTTTCATCCATTTCAAGGGATTGCTCGCCATTATAATCAAAGTGGATGGGTTGCCCGTATATTAAACCGGTGGGTTGTAATATCCGGTATAAGGCCTGGTCAGGATGGTCCGCAGGCCGGGTATCATCAAAAAACCATTTTGGCTCGAAGGCACCGGCGATGCGCCCCTCTAAATAACTACTAAGCCAACCTTTACTTTTTGTTTTCATGGGTGCTTAAAGAATACTATATACTAATATCGGCAAAGAGGTAACTGCTAATATTCAGATTATTGAGCTTAGTAGCCGCTTTCTTTAAGTTTTTGGGCCTTGGATTTTACCATTGCTCTAAGATTATTTTTATAATCCTGAAGCCTGTCTGCAAGTTTCAGATCATGAGTGCCAAGAATCTGAGCCGCCAATAATCCGGCATTTTTGGCCCCATCCAAGGCTACCGTAGCCACAGGAACCCCCGCGGGCATCTGCAGAATGGATAATATGGAATCCCAACCATCTATGGAGTTTCTGGATTTTACCGGCACGCCTATGACCGGCAAGGTGGTAATAGATGCCACCATACCCGGCAAATGGGCTGCACCTCCGGCACCTGCGATGATGACCATAATACCTCTTTTTCTGGCCTCTTTGGCATATTCCATCATTCGTTCCGGGGTACGGTGGGCTGATACGATTTCTAATTCAAAGGGCACATCTAATTCCGTAAGGATATCGGCTGCTTCCTGCATGACCTTTAGATCTGAATCGCTGCCCATGATAATCCCAACTTTTACCTCACTCATAGCATTGATGTTTAGGATATTACCCTAAGTTTTTCCTGCACAAATTGCACTTTACTTTTCAATTTAGCAAAATCATCGGCCACCACAGTGGCATGGCCCATCTTTCGAAAAGGTTTTGTAATGGCTTTTCCATATAAATGGACGGCCACCCCTTTTTCAGCTAAAACTTCATCCATCCCCTCGTACTGCGCCGGGCCTTCATATCCGGGAGCACCAAGCAAATTGATCATGGCAGCATTATACCTGGCTTCTGTATCCCCTAATGGCAATCCTGTAATGGCTCTTAAATGCTGCTCAAATTGAGAAACGGTGCCTGCCTCAATAGTATGATGACCACTGTTATGAACCCTTGGGGCCACCTCATTGATGAGGATTTCTTCATCTTTAGTCAAAAACATCTCCACTGCGAGCACCCCAGTAAGGCCCATGCTTGTAATCAGGTCAATAGCCATAGTTTTAGCTTTTTCAGCAGTTTTTCTTTCTATTTGGGCAGGGGCAAACAGGTACTCTACCAGATTATGCTCAGGATGGAATACTAGTTCTACCACAGGAAAGGCCTTTACCTGACCATGGGTATTGCGGGCGACCACCACGGCGAGTTCCTTTTTAAAATCAATCAATTTTTCTACCAGACCCGGAGCATCGAATGCTTTATTTAAATCATCTGCATTTCGCATGACTTGTACGCCACGGCCATCATATCCTGCCCTGCCTAATTTCTGGACCATTGGTAAAAAATCAATCTGCGATTTAACATCAGCGGCATTGCCCGTTAAGTGAAACGGTGCTGTTGGGAACCCCTTGTCCAGATAAAATTGCTTCTGGGTCCTTTTGTCCTGAATTAAGGCGATGATATCAGGCTCCGGATAAACAGATACACCCTCATCCTGGAGCTTTTTCAAGGCTTCAGTATTGACATTTTCGATTTCAATGGTCACCACATCACAGCCGCGGCCAAACTGGTACACCGTATCGAAATCATTAAGAGAACCAACGGTAAAATTTGAAGTGAGATTGGAGCAGGGTGCAGCTGGATCAGGATCCAAAACGGATATTAAAAAATCATAATTTATGCCTGCCTGGATCAGCATTCTGCCTAACTGCCCGCCGCCTACGATACCTATCTTTTTTCTTTTCATGGCTCATAAAGACTCCCCTTCGAGTCTCTCAATATTTTCAATAATATCTCCAACCGAAATGTTAAGTACTACGGCCATGCCTTCCTCTACCTGCCCAAACCGGGTGTACCTACCCTCAAGGTGGGGTGCCGCCCCTAAGGTAATAAACCACTGGGTACTTTCCGTGTCTTTTCCCGCAGAAGCCATACCAATACTTCCCTCTCTGAAGGTCTTGTTTGATAATTCTGATGGTAATACTACTGGTCCTGAACCAAAACCATCCCCTCGAGAGCAGCCTGTTTGGGCTACGAATCCGGGCACCACCCGGTGAAAGACCTTGGCGTGAAAATAGCCATCTTTCACCAGGGCGTCAAAGTAGCTTACAGTAGCCGGGGCATCACGGGGATAGAGTCTGATGATAAAAGATCCTGCACTGGTCCTGACGCTATATCGGACGTGCCGTTGCATTGTGGCGAGCCGGTTGAAATCGGGTATTAGCAGGTTCGGCTTCATTACAGCAATCGTGGTAGGGGGGGAAAATCCTTTTTCTTCAAGTGCCAACAAAGACACCATAGCGTCCATATCTTCCGGAATATTGAGTTGGTCCCAGGCTTTTTCTATGGCCGTATTTAATAGTTTATTTTCATTTATATCCTCCGAAGGAATCCTTCTAACCTCATCCGCAGCCAAATAAACCATGCCACCATCTTTGGATTCCAGGCCCATGACCACCCAATCCATCAGTAAGGAGTGGTTGGGATCTTTCCTCAAAATAGCCATGATTTTCTCATAGGACGTGGTCCGTACTACAGGATGATGCTCCTCACCAGTGTATGTTTTGATTTGATCAATTAAAGGCTTTTCTAAAGGCAGGGATTTTATGTATTGAGCCTTGATGTATGGATCATCTGCATTGGGGATGGCATCCAGGATCTCTGATTGAAATTGAGGCGAATTGGCTGCCATAATTTTAAGGATCCCGGCTTTTACCCCGTGATGGGTTTCATGATTCAACAGATCAATTAATGTGGCATCTTCGTTAAAGCCTGTTTTAAATAGAAATTCAGCGGCAGCGACCCTTACAGCAGAATGTTTGGATTGAATCAACTCCAAACCAATAGATCCGGGATTATTGAGCGCATCAGGTCGGATGCCCTGAAGTGCCAAAATCTTTACCCGCTCATCAGCATCAGCCTTGGCGATGTTGGCAAGTACTGCCCCTATCGTTGGGCTATTAATTTTTGCCAAAGCTTTTACTATTGCCATTCTTACCTGAGGGGAAGGTTCTTTTGAGGCAGCAGTGACCAGCAACCGTTGCAAACTAATCAACTCCATATTACGAGATTGGGCAAAAAATTGAGCGATACCCAGGCGCACTTCATGGGGCTGCTCGGAATGAAAATAACCAGCTATTTTTTCCATAATCACCCCATCATGCAAACCTCTGATGCCAGCGTTGTAAATGCCCCAGACCAGCCCCTCTAGCTCCAGGGAATCTTCCGGATTGATGCTGTAGAAAAAGTTGTAATCTCTGGAGGTAATGCATTTGCCCAGAGCTTTAAGCAAGGATTTTCTCACCGTCGGGACCTCTTCGGTATACCACTGCCTGATCAAATATTCTGCGCCTGTGGCATCTCCTAACAGGCCAAGAGCATCTGCGCTTGCGGCTCTTACTCCTGGATTGGGATCTTGGAGTAATTCGTTGAGTTGCTCAAGGGCTAATGTGTCACCGATGTTACCCAAACCGATGGCAGCTTGTTTACGCTTTTCTGGGGAAGCGGCCTTGGTATATGGAATTACCCCTTTATAATCTCTTTTTACAATGGAGGATTGAAGGGTAATATAAGCATCATCAATTGGAGAAATTTGGGAAATCGAATCATCCGGACCGGAGCAAAAGGCCAAAATCAGGAGCATAGGGAAGTAAATGACCCTGCAGATCAACATAAATATTTTATTCAAAAATAGGAGGGTAGCTCTTGGCTGCTTTCACTACATCATCAAACTCAATACCAGCTTTGCGTAGAGAATACAAAAGAAATCTAATCTCTTTGGCGTGCACGTTGCCATCAGCGGCAGACATTTTATAGAGCCATACAAATACCTTCATGCGCTCCTCTTCTGAGCACTGTTCAAGGCTTTGAAGTCCATTTAGGTAAATTTCTTTTTCGGTGAGAGTTTCAAGGTTGCCTCTTACCCTATTAAAAATTTTACCAGGGATACCTTCTGTGTCACAAATAATTTTAAGTGCGTTGAGTTCATCGTCATCCACCACATCATCTGCACTGATAATCAAATGGGTCAGGTATAATAATCCTAATTGAAAAGGGCTCGGTTGATCCATGGTGTAACCTTAATAATCTCGTAAATAAAAATATAAAATTTTGAAATCAAAAACGATAAAGGCAGGTTAAGCAAATAATTACAGTAACGGCAAATTGATTTATTTGACTTAATACTATTTATATCTTTATTCCCATCATCTTCATCAGGAAGGAAGCATTGAAACTATTGCAGATTCCGGGCTCCAGTTTGAAAGTAAAATTTATTTTTTCCCCTTCTACCGACGAATTAAAACTATAATTTTTCGCAATTTTTTCCTTTTCACATGTCTGACCCAGTGGAAGGTCATGTGTGGTAACCAATCCCAAACCCCTGGATTTTGATAATTGATGCATCAAAGCAAGTGCCCCTTTATGGCGATCATCAGAGTTAGTCCCTTTTAGGACCTCATCCAGCATAAAAAATACATGAATGGGGCTGGTTTCCAATGTGTTTAACATGGATTTGATTCTGAACAGTTCAGCATAAAAGCCCGAAGCTCCTTCACTCAGGTTATCATTGGTACGCATGCAGGTGAAAATTTGCATCAGGGATATACGCATGGATTGGGCGATCACAGGAGCTCCGGCATAGGCAAGTACCATATTCACACCAAGCGTCCGCAAAAAGGTGCTTTTCCCTGACATGTTGGCTCCGGTAATTAGGGCCAGGCTGCCCTCATTTTCGATGGAAAAAGTATTGGATATGGCATTCGCCCCCTGCAATAGGGGATGGATAATCCCCTTGACCTCCAGAATTGGCCCTGTCTCCAGAATTTCAGGGAATGTTGCCGGAGTCATAGCAAAAGTCTGGTCGGCAAGGCTGATTTCTGCTTCTAAAATGGCGATGCCATGAAGCCATCGCAGCACCCTTTCACTATGGTTGGTTTTCCATGATTCGAGTGCGGCATCGATATGGATATCCAAAAAGAAGAGCATGTTTAAGATACCATAAAACATGTTGCCACGTGCTTTGGTCCAGTCCATTAACCGGAGTATTTTGCCGGTTACTTTTTTATAATTTCCCTCACCCTGTATTGAAATCCGGTAATCATCAAGTCGGCTTTTAAAATCTTCATGGCCCAACTTTTCCAGCACCTCTGAGAGTCCTTTAAGACCGGCATATCGATCAACAACCTTTATTTCTTCTTTTTTAAGGCGTTTATTGGCTTGAGTGACCACCAGAAAGTTGATCAGAACCATTCCCAAAAACCAGGCCCAAAGGATCAAACCCAATGAAGCCAGAACCAGTAGCCCCAATGTAATTAGGGTCAAGAGTATGGGGACCAGCGTGTGCAGGGTTCTTCTTTTTTGATTTTTGTTTTTCAGCCAATTTTCCAGAATTCCGAAAGCTTCCAACTCCTCAGAATGATGATATGCAATAGTGGCCATACAATCCTGCCTCCAGTCGGTGATTTCTGCTAATGCCCTAACCCGATTCTGACGCTCTAAAATCTCCTCACGCAATCCAGGTTTGGAAAGCCAATGTGCGAGAACTTTTTTACCATTTGGAGAAACACAGCGTGAAAGCCATTGAAAGATACTTCGAAGCCCAAAAATATCCAGATCCTGAGTATAGGGATGGGCATAATTATTAAATGACTCCCCTGTTTCAAACTGATCAATTTCCAGGTCTAGCCGCTTCAATTCATCCTCATTAAGACGCAATTTGAGCTGCGCCATTTTTTTTCTTTTGTTACCCGTATTGTGGAGCACCACCAGCATACCAAATGACCATGGTAAAACGAGAGCTGCTGTAAGTAAAAGCCCCCACCATTCCCATCGGTAGAAGAAAAAAAGCATTGCTATGGCTCCCAGAAAAAAAATTACTCGGAGGAATGACAGCCTTGCAGAATATTTTTCTGCAGCCTCGGCCTTATCCTGCCATGCTTTTTGGGCATTCTGGAAAAAAGATCGTGAATTTTTCATTAAAGGATAAGTGGAACAATAATTTCAAAAAATTTGGGTCAAATTTAGCGGATTTTCTCCGCTTAGGTGTGATTCTAATGGAATCCCTTAAAGGACCTCAACTTACATACTGCCATAAAGGTTTACCAGCCCTAAATATTTTAGGTTGAGGAATAAAGAAAAATGAGGCAAATGGCCCATATTCCTACCCGGAAGGATCAGGAATATGGGCCTGATGTTGCTTACTCAGTGATGCCTTCCAAATCGAGGATAAAGGCGTAATCAATAGCAATTTCGCGGTATTGCTGGTACCTGCCTGAGGCCCCTCCATGTCCAAATTCCATCTCGGTTTTGAGCAATAACCGGTTGTTGTCAGTTTTCATATCCCTGAGTTTAGCCACCCATTTAGCAGGCTCCCAATATTGTACCTGAGAGTCATGGTACCCGGTAGTCACCAGCATATGCGGATAATCCATAGCCTGCACATTGTCATACGGAGAATATGAAAGCATATAATCATAAGAGTCCTTATTTTTAGGATTCCCCCATTCATCAAACTCACCAGTGGTTAATGGGATGCTTTCATCCAGCATGGTGCTGATTACATCTACAAAAGGAACTTGTGCCACTATCCCATTGTAAAGCTCAGGTTCTAGATTGATAATGGCACCCATGAGCAAGCCTCCTGCGCTGCCCCCCATAGCATAGAGCTGCTCCGGACGGGTATATTTTTCGTTTATCAGGTGCCTGGCGCAGTCATTGAAGTCGGTGAAGGTATTTTTTTTCTTAAACATTTTACCGTCCTCGTACCACTGCCGGCCCATGGTCTGCCCGCCTCTGATATGGGCTATGGCATAAATAAAACCACGGTCTACCAGACTTAAACGAAGGGAACTAAATGTTGGCTCCATTGTGGCCCCGTAAGAGCCATATCCATAAAGTAGGGTCGGATTTTTACCATTTTTCTTAAGGCCCTTTTTGTAAATGATCGAGATCGGCACTAGGGTACCATCTGCTGCTTTGACCATCAGCCTTTCAGTCTGATAATCTTCCGGATCATACCCGCCAAGGACTTCCTGCCTTTTCAATAGTATTTTTTCCCTGGTATCCATGTTATAGTCATAGGTAGTACCGGGGGTGGTCAATGAGGTATAATAGTACCTTAAAATATTGGTGTTAAAATCCACATTAGTGGTGAGATAAGCCGCATAGGCCTCCTCACCAAAGTCCAGGTAATGCTCTTTATCAGAGCCTTGTTCCATTACCCTTACCTGACGCAATCCATTTTTACGCTCCTCTAATACCAAGTAATTTTTAAATACCTCGATGTCCTGTAAAAATACGTCTTTGCGATGCGGGATGACCTCCACCCAGTTTTCTTTATGAGTCTTACCGGCAGCGGTTTCCATCAATCTGAAATTTTGCGCATCCCAGTTGGTCACGATATAAAACTTATCTTCAAAGTGCTCAATATCGTACTCGAGCCCTCTTTCCCTGGGACTAAATTCCATAAATCTTCCTCCCGGATTATTGGCATTAAGAATCTGATAATAGTTGGTCAGAGTAGAGCCTGACCAAATGATTAAATATTGCTCTGACTTGCTTTTGTATATCCCGGTGTAGAAGGTTTCATCCTTTTCTTCAAAAATGAGTTCATCCTGGATAGGATCATTCCCCATCTCATGCCTGTAGATCGTATTGGATCTCAGGGTTTTGGGGTCTTTCTTGGTATAAAAAAGGGTCTTATTATCATTGGCCCAGGTGGCCCCTCCGGTAGTATTTGGGATAATGGTAGGTTCCATGAGGCCTGTGTTAAGATTTTTTATCATTACAGTATATTGCCTGCGACTCAGGGTATCCACCCCAAAAGCCACCATACTATTATCAGGGCTTACGCTGAGGCCACTCACCTGGTAGTAACTATACCCTACAGCCATTTCATTGACATCCATCATCACTTCTTCTGCATTTTCCATTGTGCCTTTCTTACGGCAATAAATGGGATAGTCTTTGCCCTCTTCATTCCTGGTATAATACCAATAGCCATTTTTCTTGTAGGGTACTGATTCGTCAGTCTGCTTGATCCGGCCAAGGATTTCTTCATAAATTTTTTCCTGAAGGTCACTGGTGTGCGCCATTGATCTTTCCGTGTACTCATTTTCTGCCTCCAAATAGGCTACTACCTTTTTGGTTTGCTCATCAGCCTCTTTCGCTAACTTTTGTTCATCCGTTAGGCGCATCCAGAAATATGGATCTACCCTTTGATGCCCGTGCATAGTGAGTATGGAATCTTTTTTCTCCGCAATTGGGGCATCAGGCAGGGCGATAATTTCCCTTTTTGACTCCTCCTCCTTGCAAGACGGGAGAATAGCTGTTAAAGTCATAAAAATAGTGAGTGCTAGAAATCTAAAAATTGGGTTCATGATAATGCATTTAAGGAACTTAAAAATAGATATATGGATTTTGAATATACACTTTTTGTGGAATTTGGTCTTTTGCTTATTTAAGTGGTAAACTATGGATGAAAAGAAAAAAGGAAAAGTGGCTCCTAAGAAAAAAAGTAAAACAACCGGCAAAAATTCATCAAAAGAGGAAAATGAAGATGAACAGTCCTATCAGGGAATTTTGCCGGAAAGGGATTTAAAAAAGAATCTTGGCTGCGGGTAGTCGCCGTTGCGATTAATCATAATAAAACACCCGCTTTACCCTTTCTCCGATTCCTGCGAGCACTTCATAAGGAATGGAATCCATTGATTCCGCAACGGTTTCTACACGGGGCTCCAGGCCAAAAATAATCACGGTATCCCCAACTGTAGCAGGAATATCCGTAACGTCTATCATGGTCATATCCATGCAAACATTACCTACGATTGGGGCTTTCTTTCCGTTCACCACAACTTCAAATTTTCCATTACCCAGAGCCCGTCTAAGCCCATCAGCATAACCAATAGCAATCGTGGCAATTTTACGGGCCTCATCGGCCTTTCCCTTTCTGGAATACCCAACCGAGCTGCCACCAGGTACTAATCTTATTTGTGATATGGTGCTTTTAAGGGTGCTTACCGGTTGGAGTTTTTGGGTATGAATATTGGCAGGATCGATGCCATAGAGCCCGATACCCAGCCGCACCATCTCAAATTGGTAATCAGGGTAGTTGACAATGCCCGGAGAGTTAAGAATATGCCGCATAGGTTGGTAGCCAATAGCCCCCTGCAATCTGTTGACAATCTGCATAAACTCATCCGCCTGAGCATGGGTAAAGGCAGATTCCTCAGGCATGTCTGCTGCTGCGAGATGGGAGAAAACAGATTTCACCCGGACCTGAGGGTTTTTCTTG
This sequence comes from Cyclobacteriaceae bacterium, assembly GCA_041749015.1. GTDB lineage: Bacteria > Bacteroidota > Bacteroidia > Cytophagales > Cyclobacteriaceae > JBGTCD01. The sequence goes on along the minus strand of JBGTCD010000091.1, from coordinate 52,146 downwards.
AGTATTGGGATTAATACCTCCAGGTCCTGGCCTGACAGCCCCAGCCGGTTCATGCCTGTATCTAACTTGAGGTGGATGGACAAATCCTGATCAATACTGATTTTTAGAAGTTTGTTGAGGTGATCGATACTGTAGACCTCCGGCTCCAGGTGATGCCGGACCAAATCATCCAAACTATCCTCAGTAGGGTTCATCACCATTATAGGCGTTTTAATCCCTGAATTTCGCAAGGTCACACCTTCATCAGTATAGGCTACAGCCAAATAATCTGTTTTATGAAACTCAAGCCATTGTGCTACTTCTACAAGGCCACTGCCATAGGCAAAGGCTTTGACCATTACCATTATTTTGGTATCAGGTTTCAGCAGAGCCCTGTAATAGTTTAAATTATAAACCAGTGCACTTAGGCTAATTTCAAGGACTGTATCATGAGTTTTTTCCTGAATCCTTTTTACAATCCTTTCAAACTCAAAATTTCGGGCTCCTTTGATCAGGATATACTCTTTATGAAATGACTCGTCTTCCATCTTTTCTAAAAAGACCTCTGTTGAAGGGTAAAAGGAAACTTTCTGATTAAAGCGATCCTTTTGATTGCTTATGCCTTTTCCAATCCCAATCAGCCTGCTGATACCTCTGGATTCGAGCAAATCACCGACTTGTTCGTAGAGGGTTTGGTCCGGTAAACCAGACTGGAGGATATCCGATAGAATGACAGTTTTTTCTAATGGTTGTTTTTGTTGCTCTAAAAAATCCAAGGCCACTTCAAGACCTCCCAAGTCATTATTATAGGTATCATCGATGAGATAGCATTGGTTGATTCCCCGCTTGATTTCCAGCCTCATGGGTATTGTGCGCAAATCATTGATACCGGCTTGAATCTGATCCACTGTGTACCCTCTTGCCCACATCCATACGATACAATGCATGATATTTTCTAATGAGGCCTGATCATTAAAAGGCACTTCTAATTTCCAAAGCCCATCAGGGAGCGATAGTTCCAATGTGGTAGGTCCATCATCTTTACGTTTTACAGATGTTTTAATGAGTGCCTGGGGGTGTACCCCCCAGGATATTTTTTTTTCCTGCCGGATATTCCGGAGAGAATGATCTACTGTCCTATGGTCCTTACAATAAATGACCCACTTACAGTTAGTGAAGAGTCTTGCTTTTTCTTGTGCTTTTTCCTCGATGTTAGAAAAACCTTCATTATGAGCGGTGCCAATATTGGTGAAAATACCATAATCAGGCTCGATAATCTTTTGTAAAGAGCCCATTTCCCCGGATTTGGAAATCCCTGCTTCAAAGATTCCTTCTTTATGCTCAGGTCCAATAGACCATATACTAATAGGCACCCCTATCCTGGAGTTATAGCTATGAGGCGATTTAGCTACTGAATGGTGGGTAGATACCAAAGTAGAAAGCCATTCCTTAACGATGGTCTTACCATTGCTTCCGGTTATGGCTGTAATTGGCAGGGAGAAATTACCTCTATGAAAGGCAGCAATCTTCTGAAGTGCCGCGATGGCATTTTCATACTGGATTAAATTGACCCCTTCATCAAATTGATAGCCTACTTCCTGCTCTATCAAAAATGACCTGACCCCTGCCTTATAGGCGTCATGAATGAATTTGTGCCCATCATGATGTGCTCCCTTGTGCGCAAAAAATATTCCCTCCGAAATATTACCAGGCCTGCGGGTGTCGGTAATGAGATGCGCTATTTCCAGATCTGGAAAGTCACACCTTACCGGCTTTACGCCCAAAGCCTGTGCAAGGGTCAGGAAAGTATACATAAATCCAATTCTTTATAAATATTGGTAATATCAAAAATTACAGTTTAATTCACAATCTGACTCCCAACATAAGGCACTTTAAACTTTTTGGATTTAAAGGTTGTTTTAACTAAATTTAAATTGGGGGAAGAGCGGTTTAATTTTTTTGAAACATGTTTAAACACCTATCGTAAAAATATTTTATGACCTATTACAGTAAAATTAATTCCCGGAGGTTCATCTTTATGCTTATGGCATTTATAGGTTTTTCTACTTTGGTTTTTGCCCAGGAAGAAGGTATGGGTGAGCTTGATCAAGATAAAAATCCAGTTACTGAAGATCGAAGTACTTATACTTTAGACTCGGAAAATGAATTAATACCTTTAAAACCAGTGGTAAAAAAGACGGAGAATATTACTTCAAAGCCAAATCCACCCAAAACCACCAAACCTGAAGAAAGAAAAGATCCATCCAAACAAAAAGAGCTAACTGGAAAATCAGAAGATCAGAAAAGTATCATTGGATATAACTTCCTACACTACTTTTTTCAGAAATATAAAATGTCTGAAATTTCAGAGTAGTTCTTTATTAATCCCCCGCTATAAATTTTTCGATTTCTTTAAGAGTAATTTTTTCCTCATATAGTGCTTTTCCTACTATAGCGGCGAACAGACCGATTTCCTCAAGTTTTTTAATATCACCTATATTTCTCACTCCACCACTGGCCAGGACGGAAAGATTGGGAAAGCGTTCAAGCAGCTCAGTATATAATTCGAAGGGAGGGCCTTCCATGATGCCTTCCTTGCTGATATCAGTGGTTTTAGCATACTTTAGTCCGCGGGAGTAGAAATAATCGATATGCTCAAAAAGGTCTAAATCAGAACTCTTTTGCCAGCCTCTAAAGGCAATTTTTCTTTCGAGGGCATCTGCCCCAAGGGTGATCTTTTCCCGGCCATAAGAGACAATCCAGGAGGCAAACAATTCAGGGTTGATGACGGAAATGCTAGCTGCGGTAATATAAGTTGCGCCGTACTCGTAAGCCTTGCTGATATCCCCATCAGTATGGATGCCTCCAGTAAAATCGATTTTAAGATTCGTGTGTCCTGCAAGTGTTTCCAACACATGGTAATTGACAGGGCGGCCTTTTCTGGCACCATCAAGATCCACCAAATGCACCACCTCGATGCCATGGTCTTCAAACCTTTTGCCTAAATCTACTGGGCTTTCATCATATACCTTCTCTTTAGTGAAGTCACCTTGCTTTAGACGGATTACTTTTCCGCCAATAATGGCAATCGAAGGTATAATTTGGATCATCAGCTTGTTGATTTAGGTTTACAAAACTAATATTTGGCTTCACTAATACTAAATCTGAGAAATAAAATTTATGAAATAAACACCAGAATGACAAAACCCGGGTGATAAGGTTTTTCTATATTTGTTTTTTTGTAAAATGAAAATGGAAAATCTACAATTTCAGGGAATTCCTCTGACCCATATTGCTGAAGGGTTTGGCACTCCAGTATACGTGTATGATGCCGCAAAGATTGAAAGTCAGATAACTCAGCTAAAAAGCGCTTTTTCCAACCAGGATATCAGGATCAAATACGCTGTCAAGGCCCTCACAAATCTCAATATTCTCAAGCTGGTGAAAAAATTTGGTGCGGGGATGGATGCAGTGTCAATAGAGGAGGCAAAACTTGGAATTAAAGCAGGTTTTGAACCGGGAGATATTCTTTATACGCCCAACTCTGTAAGCTTTGAAGAAATACAGGCCGCAGTAGCCCTGGGTCTGGTAATCAATATCGACAATCTTGTAATTCTGGAGCAGTTTGGAAAAAAATATGGTGACCAGGTCCCATGTTGTATTAGACTGAATCCCCATATAATGGCCGGGGGTAATAGAAAAATATCCACAGGTCATGCAGACTCCAAATTTGGAGTATCGATTTTTCAGCTACCACAATTAGTCAAAGTAGTCAATCATTATGAGATTAAAGTAATAGGATTGCACATCCATACCGGTTCTGATATTCTTGAGTCGGAGGTTTTTTTGAGAATGGCGGACATCCTCTTTGGTGTGGCAGGGGAATTCCCAAAGCTTAAGTTTTTGGATTTTGGCAGTGGCTTCAAGGTAGGGTATCGGGAAGGGGATGTTACCACCAATATCTTTGATTTAGGCATCAAGCTGGGCAAGGCATTTAGTGAGTTTTGCGCCCGGTACGGTAGAAAATTGGAACTTTGGTTTGAGCCGGGTAAATTTTTAGTGAGTGAGGCAGGCGTACTTTTGGCAAAGGTCAACGTGGTAAAACATACCCCTGCCACTGTTTTTGCAGGAATTGATACCGGATTGAATCATCTCCTTCGGCCGATGATGTACGATGCCTACCATGAGATTATCAATATCAGTAATCCCTCCGGGGACCAGCATTTCTATACAGTGGTTGGGAATATTTGTGAAACTGACACCTTTGGCACGGACAGGAAGCTCAATGAAATCAGGACCGGGGATATTCTGGCTATCAAGAATGCCGGAGCCTATGGTTTTGCTATGGCCTCCAATTATAATTCTAGACTCAAGCCTGCGGAGGTATTGGTGTATCAGGGCAAACCTTTACTCATTAGAAAGCGGGAATCTTTCGAGGACCTTTTGCGCAATCAAATTGATGTGAATATTTAGGTTTCCCAGGGAGACTATTCTACAGGAAAAAAAATTTTCAGCGACCGGGAGCTCTCGTATACCTCCACGGTATAATTTTTAATCTGAAGACCTGCCGCATCGGATTTCAGCAGTACCTTATTTTTTATTTTTTCTGGGCTGGGCATCACGAAATTATGAGCCGTGATGGTCACTTCGTATCCGGGTTGGGCCATCATGTGCCGCACCTCAAATCCTGAAGGTATATTAGTAAAAGGCTTGGATTTGGCAATGCCAATGAAATAATGGACATAGCCTGCCAAATAATTTTGAGGTTCATGATTGATAATCACCAATGATCCTTCAGAAATTTCCCCCGACAATTCCTTTACCCTAACAAAAGATTCTTTTAATTCAGGATCGTCGTATTGACCTTTAAACCTGATCCCTGAAAGATGAATGGTAGGCTTATCTATTTTCTCAACTAAAATTGGATCAAAACCACCCAGGCTCGAATAACCCCAAAACAGACCAATCAGAATGAGCCCAATGACTAAAGAAAACCCTATGATATTTTTTTTCATGATTAGAAAAAGTACCGTATGCCCATTCCCACAGGAAGTCTTGGAGTAAACGGCTTTTGAAAAACTTCGATGGCTACTGCCATATCAGTAAATATAGAAACTGGGACTTTTTCGAATTTATATTCCAGGCCAATAATGACCTCGGGACTCAAACTAAAATGGGTGACTTTCTCATTCCCATCAGGATTAAAGCCATTGGTAGCCTCAGGGTCATTGGTATAGAAATACTCGATTTGCGAAATCAGCAATTGTCCGCCAAAACCCCAGTACCAGTCAAAATTTCTGGTAGTTTGTACCGGTATCGAAACATGGTTGAGCCACCTGCCGTGGAGTGCAAAGGCACTGGTAGGGGTATGGTCCAGATAATAGCGCCCCTCAAATACGTCTTTATCTTTGAACACTTCTCTAAAGTAAGAAGGTGATCCAGGTACGCCGTACCTCCCGGCAATTACCTCATATCCCATCATTCCTATCCTTAGCTTGTAGGAAATGGCAAGAGGCTCACCCAGCCTTAAACCTACAGAATGCTCCTGGGCAGTGGCGAAATGAAAACCTATCACTATCAGAATAAATACCAGCCAAACTACTTTCATGGATTCAACCAAATTTAAAACACATACCGAATCCCAACGCCCCCCTGAAATCGAGTCCACCCCGGATCCTGTACCGTATCAAAATAAGCACCTATTTCCAGAAAGGCCGATACGGGAATTTTAAAATAGGAATACTCAAGTCCGGCCACTACTACAGGCCCCATAGAGTAATTTCTACGCTCAAAAAAGTCTGTCTCTCGCTCTCTTAGCCCAAATTCATATAAATAATCGTATCTGATATCCAGAAATCTGTATTGTAATCCACCGCCTATGTACCACTGCATGCCTGGCATTATTCTGCTGGCATCGATTTGCCAAAATACCTTGCCTTCCAATACCCACTCTGCATTAATTACATGTGCGAGATATGAAATTCGATTTTCACCCAGTGTATCCGGATTGAGAAAATGTTCAAATCGCTCTCTGTGGTATTGGTTATAGAGCCCACTGGCAGCGGAACCGGCATCAACAGAAAATGCCAAATTTTTGGTTGCATAAAACTTATAGGTCAGGGCGGTAGGGTCACCCATTTTAAAGCCGAACCCATGATATGGGTATCCTGTATCAATAAAGATTGGGCATACCACCCTTGCCTTCTTCTTAGACATATTCACCATGGCTCGCTTGTTGGTATGGGTAATGGTATGAGTCCTTTTTACCTTCCGCTGCGATTCGGCTGGAATAGCTAAAAAAATGCAAAAAACTAAAAATAAAAGTATCTTAATAACAGGCATTAGGGACAAATATAATCTATTTGATAAAATGCGAAGGAAAATTAGCTAAATAATGTGAGCAATTTATTATTTCACTATACAACTTCTTTGTATTGCATTTTATGGAGTTGAGTGTAATATCCGCCTCTTTCAAGTAATTCTTCATGGGTACCTGACTCTTTTATTTCCCCTTTGTCAAGTACAATGATCTTATCTGCCTTCATAATGGTAGATAAGCGATGCGCGATAACGATGGCTGTACGGCCTTTCATCATTTTATCAATGGCCTTTTGGATGAGTCCTTCTGTTTCCGTATCCACAGATGAAGTGGCTTCATCCAGGACCAGGATTTTGGGGTTATAAACCATAGCCCTTACAAAGGAAATCAGTTGCCGTTGCCCAACGGATAGGGTTGCGCCTCTTTCCATTACATTGTATTGCAATCCCCCTGGCAACTTTTGTATGAATTTCTTAGCACCAACCAGTTTGGCTGCCTCCATGATCATTTCATCTGTGATTTCGGGGTTACCAAGAGAAATATTCTTGGAAATAGTGTCGGAAAATAAGAACACATCCTGTAAAACCACACCAATTTGCTTGCGGAGATTTTGGAGTTGAACATCCTTTATATCAATGCCGTCAATAGTGATATTTCCCTTTTCTATTTCATAGAACCGGTTGAGCAGGTTGATTACAGAGGATTTTCCTGCTCCTGTAGCACCGACCAGAGCTATGACCTGTCCCTGAGCTACCTCAAAGGAGATGTCCTTAAGTACATAATCCTTTTCGTCATAGGCAAACCACACCTTCTCAAAAGATACTTTACCCGCGACTTCGTCAAGGATGATGGTACCTTCATTAGGTATGTGCTCTTTACTATCCAGTAATTTCATGATCCTGGAGGTGCTCACCACCCCCATTTGGAGAGTATTGAAGCGGTCAGCGATCATCCTGATAGGCCGAAAAAACATTTGGATGTACATAATGAAAGCAATCAGGGTACCTATGGTAATCCCGGTTTTTTCGAAATTAATCACGCCCATAGCACCATACCAAATCAGCAAACCAATGCCCGCAGCACTGATGATTTCAGCCACAGGAAAGTAAATAGAGTAGTACAATACGGATCTGAGGTTGGCTTGTCGGTGCTCTCTATTAATGGATTTAAATTTTTCAAGTTCCCTTTTCTCGCTGCCAAATATTTGCACAATGGTCATCCCAGTGATCCTCTCCTGAACAAAAGTATTGAGATTGGCTACCGCATTGCGCACCTCATTAAAAGCCACTTTTATTTTTTCTTTGAAAACATAGGTGCTGATCAGTAAAATTGGAAGTGTGCACAAACTCACCAGAGCCAGGCGCCAGTCGAGAATGAACATGATGGTAAGGATAAAAATAAGCTGGAGCAAGTCTCCAATCATGGCTGCGATCCCTTCGGTAAATACATCGGCCAGGGTTTCGATATCTGAAACAGTCCTGGTTACCAGCCGTCCAATGGGGGTGCGATCGTAAAATTTTAATCTTAGCTGGAGGAGGTGTCTGTAGAGCCTGACCCTTATATCCCTAATGATGTACTGCCCCAGCCAACCTGAAATATAGGTATGGAAGTACTGTACAAGGGCCTGAATCAGGAGTAATCCAATCAGGACTGCGATCATCATGACCAGCCCTTCATAATCCCCAAATACCACATAATCATCAAGGGTAACCTGAATGAGCAGGGGCCTTGCAGGCGCTAAAACGGCAAGGGCGATGGTAAGGAAAATAATTAAATAAAACCGCCCCATATAAGGCCTGACAAATTTGAAAAGCCTTTTGATGATCTTAAGGTCAAAAATTTCCCCGCTACTGAATTGGTCCCTCTCCAAGTTTTTCTGTTTAGTTGGTCCAAATTTTCTCCGGATATCTCACAGACACCAGATATAATCCTTCAGCTGGCACTGAGGTGCCGGCTTTTCTTCTGTCCTTATCCCTGAGAATCTCCGAAACAGATTCAGGAGGAACCTTACCCATCCCAACAGGGATAAGCGTACCCACAATGGCCCTGACCATACCCCTTAAAAATCGGTTGGCACTGATATTAAATTCCAAAATTGGCCCATTCATGGACCAATTAGCTTCAAATACCTCGCATTCAAAGTTATTCACCTGCGTTTTTACTTTACTAAAACTGGTAAAATCATGTTTTCCGATTAATAACGCAGCACCCTGATTCATAGTTGATAAATCCAGATTATTTATCACTTTCCATGCCCTGTCCGTCAAAAAGGGGTCTTTTTGGGTTGAGATCAAATATTTGTAAGCCCTGAAGCTGGCATCAAACCTTGCATGTGCCTCTGCTTCAACCTGTCTGATATCATTTATGGCGATATCCTTGGCTAAAAAAGAATTGAGCTGGTGTCTGAACTTGCCTGTATCAAGTGGCTTGGAAAAGTCAGCATGAAAATACTGCTGTCTGCAATGTACCCCTGTGTCTGTTCTGCCACTTCCGGTTATGGAAATGGGGCTGCCGGTCAGGGTTTTCAAAGCCTCCTCCACTATCTCTTGTACTGTTGGTACCCCTTCCTGTCTTTGCCAGCCATGGTAGGCCGTACCCTTGTACGCGATCTCAAAAAAATACCTCATGTACCGGTGATGCTATAAGCAGTTTTCATAAATAATTGCGGCACCCTGACCTACACCCACGCACATGGTAGCTAGGCCGTAACGGGTTTTAGTACGGATCATTTCGTGGATGAGGGTGGCCGAAATGCGTGTGCCGCTGGCACCCAGTGGATGTCCAATAGCAATTGAACCGCCATTCACATTGACGATATCAGGGTCCACGCCCAGTTCTCTAATGCAGGCAATAGCCTGTGCTGCAAAGGCTTCATTGAGTTCTACAAGACCTATATCTTTGATCTTTAGCCCTGCACGGGATAATGCTTTTTTTGTTGCAGGTACCGGCCCTATACCCATGTGCTCAGGGGGCACTCCGGCTATGGCAATACTCTTGATTTTGACCATTGGAGTCCAGCTATTTTCTTTTAAGACGGCCTCATTGCAAAGCAAGGTAGCCGCAGCCCCATCATTGATCCCGGAGGAGTTTCCGGCAGTTACGGTACCATCTTTCTTAAAAGCAGGCTGCAGGGAGGCAAGCTTTTCGGGGGACGAAAGCCTGGGATGCTCATCTTTCGAAAAGATGATTGGGGCCTCCTTTTTTTGGGGTATAGAAACCGGTATTATTTCATTTTTGAAATATCCGGAATGATGTGCTTTTTCATATTTTTCCTGTGATTGGTGAGCAAAGATATCCTGCTCTTCACGGCTTATCTTCCATTTTTCAGCTACATTTTCTGCCGTTTCACCCATACTGTAGGGATGGTACATTTCAGATAGTTTGGGATTTACAAATCGCCAGCCTATGGAAGTGTCATAGGTTTCTACATTTCGGCTAAAGGCCGCGTCAGCTTTGGCGGTGACAAAAGGTGCCCGGGTCATGCTTTCCACACCACCAGCAATGTAAACCCTGCCTTCACCAAGCATCAAGGCCCTTGAGCCGTCCATGATGGATTGAAGACCGGAGGCGCAAAGTCTGTTGACGGTGATGCCGCCTACTGTCACCGGAAGTCCGGCCAGGAGAAGTGCCATCCGAGCCACATTACGATTGTCTTCTCCAGCCTGGTTAGCAGCGCCCATGATGACATCCTCTACCATGGAGGTATCAAGCTCAGAATTGCGCTCTATGAGGAACTTAATCACGTGAGCCGCCAGATCATCAGGTCTGACAGAAGCCAGGGTGCCCCCAAATTTCCCTACTGGGGTGCGTACAATATCAACAATATAGGAGGTTTCCATAATTATAGGCTGGCTGGTCAGATTGAGCGGTAAATTTCTTTACTTTGCAAAAGTAAACCAACGGCCCTATGTTACAAAGGATTCAAACTGTATTTCTCCTACTTGTGGCTCTATGCCTTTTATTAACCGTATTTTTTCCTATTTGGGAAGGAACCCGAGTTGGTCAGGATCCAAAATATACCATGACTACCCTATATCTGGAGCTGGACTATGGTACTGATCAAACCCCTGATAAGCAGTATACACCATATTACTGGATTACGGTATTATTAGGAGTAGGAATATACCTTGCCATTTTTGAGATCACCAGATTTAAAAACAGGCTCTTGCAAATAAAAATTGGAGCTTTAAATTCCCTGATAATGGCTGCTACCCTGGGCTTATCCGCATGGCTGGCCACCGATGTCATCAAGGCTACCGAAATACCAGGCAATTACGGAGTAGGGTTATTTTTACCCGGTGCCGCGATGGTTTTTAACCTTTTAGCCAATAGATTCATCAGGAGGGATGAGCAATTGGTACGCTCAGTGGATCGGATTCGGTAATTAATTTGAAAATTTGAAGATGGATCAATTTGAAAATGATCTGATCCCTACAGGAAGCCTACGCAGGAAATCTGTGACTTATGTAATTGATACCCACTTAAGTGCAACAAGTTTTAGTTAAATGCTATTAATTTTGTTTCCTGAAAAAACTACAGAAATTAAATAATAAGATAATGATGAAGAAAAGCAAGTATCTGTCAAGTATTGGGCTCACATTCTGTATGCTTTACTTTTCGGCCTGTGCCGTAAACCCTGTAACTGGAAAAAGGCAGATGGTAATGATGTCGGAAGCTCAGGAAATTGCCATGGGTAAGGAGGCCGATCCTCAAATTGTAGCCTTCTTCGGATTGTACGAGGATCCGGTATTACAAAATTTCATCAATGAAAAGGGTCAGGAAATGGCAGCTATTTCGCATCGACCCTCCCTGGCTTACGAATTCAAAATTGTAGACTCACCGGTGATTAATGCTTTTGCAGTGCCAGGAGGCTATGTGTATTTCACCAGAGGTATTATGGCACATTTCAACAATGAAGCCGAGTTTGCCGGGGTGTTAGGGCATGAAATTGGACACATCACCGCACGACATTCGGTGATTCAACAAAGGAATGCCATGCTCGGACAGATAGGGTTAATCGCCGGGATTATTCTGGTACCTGAATTGGGACAATTTGCAGAACCACTTTCCGGAGGCATGCAATTAGCCATGATGAGCTTCGGCCGTGATGACGAGCGGGAATCGGATAAGTTGGGGGTCGAATATTCTTCAAAAGTAAATTATGATGCTGAAGAAATGGCCAAATTTTTTGAAACATTAGAACGCCAGCAAGCCATTTCAGGTGGAGGGGATATCCCGGAATTCTTATCAACACACCCCTCACCAACTGCACGCCAATCAAAGGTTGAAAAGATGGCCAAAGATTGGAAGCAAAAATTGAATTTAACGGATGCTCAAGTCAATAGAGAGGCTTATCTGAAAAGAATTGAAGGCCTTATTTTAGGCGAAGATCCAAAACAAGGTTTTTTTGAAAACGGAATATTTTATCATCCTGAACTAAAATTTCAATACCCCGTACCGGAGGGTTGGAGATTACAAAATACACCTCAACAAGTCCAGATGGCACCACAAAGCGGTGATGCATTGATGATGCTTACACTTGCCGGAGGGACTTCATTGGAGGAGGCCGCTAACCAAACATTGGAGCGATACAATCTCACAATGGTCGAATCCTCACAAAAAAATTTTAATGGACTGACTTCCATCCTTATGGTAGCCGATCAGGTACAAGAACAAGGAACCATCCGTGTTTTGGCTGCCCTCATTCAATACGGGACAAATATTTACAGCATGATGGGTATTGCTGAACTTTCTAAGTTTCCAAACTATCGGCCTTCATTTCTATTCACAATGGAAAATTTTAAAGAACTCACCGAGACGGAAAAACTAAACAGAAAACCCGAAGTAGTAAGGATAAAAACTATACCGCAGCAAATGACCTTACAAGCGGCCCTTCAGCATTTCAATATGCCATCTGATCGATTTGAGGAATTGGCCATTCTAAATGGCATGCAACTGGATGAACAGTTGAGTAGAGGAAGTTTGATTAAAATAGCGGCTGAGTAAATTTGCTCTTAACTCACCTTAAGTTAACTACCTTACAACGAGTTTTTGATTGATAATACCGGATTTGGTGGCAAGTCTGACCTGGTATAGTCCCGGAGATAAAATTCTACCGGTATCTAGTGCAGTGCCATCTCCCGAAATCTGAAGATTTTGCGTGGTAATAATCCTGCCATTGTTATCCAGAATCTCGACCCGTACAGGCTCTTTTTCATCTCTACCGGAGTTGGTAATAAAAAATCTCTGGCCATTGGAAGGATTGGGGAAAATCTGATATTCCTCTCCTGAGGCTTTGTAGGGCACAAAGACCGGACCGAAATATTCGAAATCACCATTGAAATCGACCTGCTTCAAGCGATAATAAGGCAGTCCAGTTCCCGGGCCATCATCAGTAAAGCGGTAGAATTGTGGGGTTTGAGTGGAGCCTGAACCTTCCACCCTCCCCAGGAATACAAATTCCTGGTCGTTATTGAGCTTTTCAACTTCAAAATGACTGTTATTGATCTCCTGCTGGGTGGTCCACTCCAGTACAATAGTCTTATCTTCCTGCCAACCTCTGAAACCCGTGATTTGAACGGGTAGGGTATTAAACTCATCTGCCACGGTAAAATCAGTGATAATGGTGGTGGTGACCGTAGCGGTGGTCCTTAGTGGAAGGTCGCTGGCCAAAGGATTGAGCCCCTCAACCTCATCCCAGCCAGGTCCTCCGGTAAACTTGTAAACTTGAAATTCTGAAGTAGGGATGGTGCCGTTATCAAATTGTGGCAACCAGGAAAGATTAATATCCCTACCACTGGCAGGATTAGATGATGAGGTAACACCCCATTGCATTTGGATACCGGTATTGGAACTAAATACAATGGCTGTACTTCTCCTTATGATCGAGACATTTCCCACATTATCAGGACCTGCTGCCATATTAAATCCAAGGAAGTTTAAGGCACCCGTACCTACTGATCGGCTTTGCATTACAGCAAACCCAATGATTTTGCTAGCATCGGTTTCAATGGGATTTGAAGCAGTGGCTGTAAAAGAAACTCTACCTACCCCAGTAGCTACCAGATCTCCATCGGTCATTGTGGCCTGATTAGAAATATTAAGGTTTTGATCTCCAAGGATCACGTTTTCATTTCTATTGATGATTAAATTTGCAAAGGTAGGTCCGGTTGGAGATCCCCCGCCAAAAATTTCATTTGGCAGATTTATTGCAGGGCCGCCTTCCAATCCTGCTCCGCCAAACTGCAATGTGGCTCCCGTTCCGAGGGTAAATTGACCAACAATCCTGTTCATAGGTAATGCATTGGTATGCAAGATCAAGGTACCATCCCCAATTCCAAAATTTCCATTTTCCATGGTCACCTGGCCGCCTATCCTTGCTGTTCCACCAGTTTGAAGTGAAAAATTTAATCGATGTACTCCCTCCGGCTGTACTGTTAAAAAAGAGCCAGGTTGCACATCTACATCCACTCCGGCGGTATTGGTGATGGTTATAATCCTGTCTGAGCCTGTATTTGGTCTTATAGTTACAGAAGTATTATTCTGAACAAAAAACTTATCTAAGGTGATTGAGGTCACATTGGTGACAGTCACTGTCCCTCCTAAATCAAAAATTATTGTAGCTCCAGTCCCTGGCGCTCCAGAAGGACTCCAATTGCCAGCCTCTGACCAACTGGTATTGACTGCCCCAGTCCAGGTTTTCTGACTCCAAACTTCAGTAAAAGCGCACAAAAACAAGGTAAGAATTAAGCCGCACTGCAGACTCCTGTTCATGATTTCTTGATTAAAACGTAGGTTCAAAAGTATCATTATTTTTATTACAAACAAAGGATTAAAAGTTACATTTTTATTAGCTGTCAATTTGTCACTAAAACCTATTTGGAACAATAATTGACTACATCGTACTTAAAAATTAACGCATTATGGAAGAAAAAGGTACAATATCTATTCACACCGAGAATATATTTCCCATCATTAAGAAATTTCTTTACTCTGATCATGAGATTTTTCTGAGAGAGCTGATTTCCAATGCTGTAGACGCTACTCAAAAAGCAAAGAGGCTCTCCTCACTCGGGGAGATGACCCAAGAGTTGGGCGACACAATGATCGAGGTAAGTATTGACAAAAAGGCAAAAACCATCTCTGTGACGGATAACGGGATTGGCATGACCGCGGAGGAAATTAAAAAATATATCAATCAAATTGCATTCAGTGGGGCTACAGAATTTGTAGAAAAATTCAAAGATGCCAAAGACGCCAATGAGATCATCGGAAAGTTTGGCCTGGGATTTTATTCATCCTTCATGGTGGCAGATCAGGTAGAAATCCACACCCTTTCCTATCAGGATGGTGCAAAGCCGGCCAGGTGGGTATGTGACGGCAGTACGGAATTTGAAATTACCTCCGGTGATAAAACTACCCGTGGTACTGAAGTGGTACTGCACATCAATAAAGACAGTGAGGAATTTTTGGAAGAGCACAGAATCCATTCCATCCTTGAAAAATACTGCAAATTCCTGCCTGTCAGTATTAAGTTTGGAGAAAAGGACAAATCTGTAGAAGATGGTAAAGACAAGGAGGGTAAGCCTAAGTATAAGACTATAAAAGTTGATAATATCATTAACGATACCAAACCCCTCTGGACTCAGGCGCCTACCGAATTAAAGGATGAGGACTACCTTAAGTTTTATAAAGACCTGTATCCCTTTTCTGAAGACCCGCTGTTTTGGATTCACCTGAATGTAGACTACCCCTTTAATCTGACCGGGATTCTTTATTTCCCCAAGGTTAAGAAGGACTTCGAAATCCAGAAAAATAAAATCCAGCTGTATTCACGACAAGTATTCATCACCGATGAGGTCAAGGATGTGGTACCGGAGTTTCTCATGCTCCTCCATGGGGTGATTGACTCCCCGGATATTCCATTGAATGTGTCTCGCAGCTACCTGCAGTCAGACAGTAATGTCAAGAAGATCAACAGCTACATCACCAAAAAGGTAGCCGACAAGCTCTCTGAGTTGTTTAAAAATGACAGAAAATCCTTTGAAAAGAAGTGGGATGATATCGGGCTGTTTGTAAAATACGGTATGATCTCCGAGCCTAAGTTTGATGAAAAGGCACGGGATTTTACCTTACTAAAGAATGTTGAGGGCAGCTACTTTACTTTGGATGAATACAAGGATAAGGTTAAAGATCAACAAACGGATAAGGATAAAAATGTGGTGTACCTCTATGCCACAGACCCCGAAAGCCAGGATGCATTTTTGGAGGGTGCAAAAGCTAAATCTTATGATGTGCTCCTCCTTGACGGGATGTTGGACAGCCATTTCATCAATCATATTGAGCAGAAGGCAGAAAATACCCAGCTCAAGCGGGTGGATAGTGATACTATTGACAAGCTCATTAATAAGGATGAAAAGATCGAAAGCGTATTAAGCCAAGAAGATCAGGATAAGCTGAAATCAATTTTTGAAAAGGCAGCTGATAGTGGTGATCTGATGGTTAGTATCGAATCTCTGGCCCCGGATGATTTCCCTGTTACCATCACCCTGCCTGAATTTATGCGAAGGATGAAGGACATGGCAGCTTCAGGTGGGGGCGGATTTGGTATGATGAATATGCCTGATCAGTACAGCCTCACCGTCAATGGCAACCATGCTCTTTCTACCAAAATATTAAGCAAGAAAACGGAAAAATCTCAGATTAACCTTGCCAAACAAGCTCTGGATCTTGCTAAATTATCCCAGGGATTGCTGAACGGTAAGGCATTGACCCAATTCATAAAAAGAAGTGTAGAATTAGTATCCAAATAGGGCTATAAATTGAATAGCAAGCTAATCGGATAATGTCTTTAAATTTGAACCCCGGGAATCATTTCCGGGGTTTTTGTATTATAATAAACCTTATTATTAGCCGTTTAGCTGATAAGTAGGTTGGACAATTTTTACGATGCGGTATTTACTCCTATTTATTCTTTTTTTGGCCATCATAGTGCCTAAGCAATCCTATGCTCAAATCACAGAGGATGAAGATGGGTTGTTTACCATTGATACACCATTGACCATTGACCTGGATGCTGAGGAAGAGGAAGAAGAGCGTGTTGAACCTAAGAAAAAGTTCAAGAAGAAATATTTTTATGGGCTGAAAACCAAGAAACGGTTCACCAAATCCGGGTTGGGCGAAAGCACCACTTTTGAGTTGTTCAGAGTGCTAAAGGATCAGGTTGAGCCAGACCCCTATGTCCGGGATGTTTACTGGATGGACTCACGCCGGAATATTAAAAGGATCCGGGTGGGAGGAAAGTTTGATCCTGCCTACGGGGAACTCCTGCATGGGCCCTATTCCAAGGTTAGGAACGGTGTCATTCTGGAGGAGGGGATTTTTTATAAAGGCATGAAACATGGCCGATGGATGAAGTACAGCTCTCAGGATATACTTCTTGATAAAGAAAAATATTATAAAGGTTGGCCGAAGCAATCTCTTGTCAGCTACTATGATGGTGATCGCACCATGCTCAGAGAGGTGGTTCCGGTTGAATATGGCGAAAAGGAGGGTAATTACTATTATTTTTTTAAAAACGGCCTCCCCGCCGTAATCGGAGAGTTTCAGGTAGATTCCAAGGTGGGCACCTGGACTGAATATTACCCAAATGGTAAGCGAAAAAAGATCATTCAATACCAGGAGCACCCTTACCAAAAACAATATACGCCGCATGTAGTGCGGGAGTGGAATGAAAAAGGTGAGGTGGTATATGAGCGCTCGGCAGTTCAGTAAAAGGCATCTTCAATATGCTCAATTTCTGATTGTTGGCCTTTCCATATAATAGCAATAATGTCGAAGCGAATCTGGCCTTCCCATCCTGTTTCTTCCATATACTCCACTGCCGCTTCGGTAATTTTTTCAGCCTGATGGTCCACTACAAATGTTTCAGGCATTCCAAAAATGGAGCTGGTCCTGGTTTTGACTTCTACGAATACCAGGAGGTCATCTTTTTTTGTGATGAGGTCAATTTCTGCATGCCGATACCGGTAATTCCTATGTAGGGTTTCATATCCCCTGTTTTTTAAATATTCCTCGGCAAGTGCCTCCCCCTTTTGTCCAAGATCTTTTTTCGAATTCATAGAAATCCTGATATCTCTAACCCAATTTAATTAATTTTAGCTTTTAATAGAAAGAGCCATATCCTAATTATATAATTGATGTTACCAATAATTGACCCTACCACGACCAAATCGTGGAAACAACTCAAAGAGGACTTCCAAAAAATGGAGCACCAGACCATTTCAGGGCTTTTTGATGAAGACCCTGATCGGTTTAATAATTTTCAGATTCGATGGAAGTCCTTTCTTATTGATTATTCCAAAAATCTCATCGAAAAGGAAACTCTTGGCCATCTGATGGGCCTGGCACGGGAGTGCAAGCTGGAGGATGCCCGGCGCATGCTGTTCGATGGCACACCGATCAACAAAACGGAGGGCCGGTCGGTATTGCATATGGCTTTGAGAAACAGGTCAAATAGCCCCATGAAGGTCTCGGGTCAAGATGTCATGCCGATGGTAAACAAGGTGCTGAATCAAGTGAAGGATTTTTCCGAACAGGTCTATGGTGGCACCTTGAAAGGGTTTTCCAGGAAACCCATCCGCACTATAGTCAATATTGGAATAGGCGGCTCCGATCTGGGACCGGTTATGGTTTCCGAAGCCTTAAGAGCCTATAAAGCAGCCCATCTTGAAGCCTATTTTGTGTCCAATGTAGACGGCACCCATATGGCAGAGACCTTGAAAAAGGCAGACCCGGAAACCACACTTTTCATCATTGTTTCCAAGACCTTTACCACCCAGGAGACCATGACCAATGCCCATACTGCCCGTAAGTGGTTTTTGGAACAAACCAAAAATGATGCAGCGGTAGCTCAACATTTTGTAGCGGTCTCCACGAATGGGAACGCGGTAAAGGAGTTTGGTATTTCAGAGGACCATATGTTTGAATTCTGGGACTGGGTTGGGGGACGGTATTCATTATGGTCAGCAGTGGGGTTGTCTATTGCCTGTCTGGTAGGTTTCAAGAATTTCGAGGCCTTACTCCAGGGTGCTCATGAGATGGATGAGCATTTCAGCACCTCACCTTTGGAAGAAAATATCCCGGTGATTCTGGCCCTGATCGGGGTGTGGTATACCAATTTTTTTGAAGCAGAAACGGAGGCGGTACTGCCCTATGATCAGTATCTACACCGGTTTGCTGCCTACCTCCAGCAGGGAAATATGGAAAGCAACGGCAAGTCAGTAGACCGTGCAGGCAAGCGGGTTACCTATGACACCGGCCCTATTATCTGGGGTGAGCCTGGTACCAACGGACAGCATGCCTTTTTTCAGTTGATCCATCAGGGCACCCGGTTGATCCCGGCTGATTTTATCGCCCCTGCAAGTAGTTTGAATCCTGTAGGCGACCATCATATAAAACTGCTGGCCAACTTCTTTGCCCAAACTGAAGCCCTTATGAAAGGCCGTAATCATGAAGAAGTGGTACAAGAAATGCGTGCTGAGGGGGTGAGTGAACCCCAGATCAAGCAAATGGCGCCATACAAGGTTTTTGAAGGTAATAAGCCCACTAATACCATTATATTTGATGCCCTAACTCCGGAGAATTTAGGCAGTCTGATCGCCATGTACGAGCATAAGATTTTTGTGCAGGGAATTATTTGGAACATATTCAGCTTTGATCAATGGGGCGTAGAATTGGGCAAGCAACTGGCCAAAAAAGTCATGGTTTCTATGACTAATGAGGTCCCGGTGACCCAGCACGATCCTTCAACCAATGGCCTCATCAATGCCTGGAAAAAAATGAGAAAATCATGAGCTTATACCCCTACACTTTTCATCCGCAATACATCCAAAAAGTATGGGGTGGTGCCAAACACCAGAACCTGCTCGGCAGAGATACAGGGGGTGTATCGCCCTGCGGTGAATCCTGGGAAGTTTCGACGGTGAAGGGGCATGTATCGGTGGTCAGCAATGGTCCTGAAAAGGGCAAAACCCTTACCCAACTTATGAGTGATCATAAGGAGGCACTACTGGGTAAAAAGGTTCACAAGGCGTATGGTGGAGAATTTCCATTGCTCATTAAATACCTGGATGCCGCAGATGACCTGTCGGTTCAGGTACACCCTGATGATAAACTTGCTGCCCAAAGGCATGATGGAAAGGGCAAGACTGAAATGTGGTACGTCCTGCAGGCCGATCCTAGGGCGGAGTTGATTTTTGGTTTTAACAAGGAGACTTCAAAGTCAGAATACTTAAAGTATCTGGAAGAGGGTCGGATCATGGATTTGATGCACCGTGAGCCCACGGCCCCCGGTGACGTGTTTTACATTCCTGCCGGGCGGGTACACGCCATTGGCAAGGGCATCCTGCTCGCGGAAATACAGCAAACCTCTGACATCACTTACAGGATATACGATTTTGACCGGCCCGATACCGACGGCAAGCTCCGTGAGCTTCACACCGAAATGGCTCTTGATGCCATCGATTTCTCTACCAGGCAAGAATATAAAACACGTTACACCCCCCCCGTGGCGGGTGGGATAAAGGTGGTAGAAAGCCCCTACTTCCATACTGAAGTAGTACAAGCCGGAAAAAATACCGTAACCAGAGACTACCGGCACAGAGACTCCTTCACGATCTTTATCGGTGTGGAAGGTGCTGGTACAATTAAGACCGGCCTGGGGAGTTTCAAACTCGCCACCGGGGGTGTGTACCTGCTGCCAGCAGCAGCACCGGGGGCCGAAGCCACAGCCACGAGTGAAAATTTTAAATTTCTGGAAACCTACATCCCCTGATGAACGCCGTCATCAATAATACCGTGCAGGTCATCAATATCAAAAATGGTGACTACCAGGAAGTATGGGATGAGCAAACACGTCTGTTCAATGAAATTATTGAAATAAAACTTACCAACAGACATCTCCAGCCAGACCGGCAGCAATCTACTCCAAACTACCTGATGATCTGTGAACACCCTCACGTTTATACTTTAGGTAAAAGCGGTAAAGAGAAGCATCTCCTGTTGGACCAGGCCGGATTAAAACGGGTTGACGCCCGGTACTACAAGATCAATCGCGGTGGTGATATCACCTATCATGGTCCGGGGCAGATTGTCGCATATCCTATCCTCGACCTGGAAAATTTCTTTACTGATATCCATAAATACCTAAGATTACTGGAGGAGGCCGTGATCCTCACCCTCAAAGAATATGATATTGACGCAGGCAGGATACCAGGTTTTACAGGGGTATGGCTAGATTATGACAATGGACCCAACCCAAGAAAAATCTGTGCATTTGGGGTGAAATCCAGCCGATGGGTCACCATGCATGGACTGGCATTCAATGTCAATACCGACCTCAACTACTTCGTCCATATCGTCCCCTGTGGCATCGAAGACAAGGCTGTGACCTCGATGGCGGCTGAACTTGGCAGGGTCATCCCTTTACCGGAAGTACAAAAGAATCTTTCTGGGAATGTGGCCAAACTCTTTGGAATGGAATTAAAGTTATAAAGGAGCGCTTTTCCAATTTGTCAATAGCTTTTCCAAAGTTAGTTTTATACCAAAGGACGGAAGGGACAATCCATTTTAAACTTTGGAAAAGCTTTTAAATAATAGTTTAAAACAGGATAAACCCCCTTTTCTTAGGAATCCCAGGTTTTTTTTCGTTTATTAAAGGGTATTCCTAACTTTGTGCTTTAATAAGCCTCTGGTCAAGTTTTGACAAAAAAACCCATCATTTTATTCAAATACGGCGGCAATGCCATGACTGACCCGGACCTCAAGAAAATGGTCCTGGAAAATATTGCCGGGGTTAAAAGCCGGGGTTTCGATGTGGTCATCGTGCATGGCGGAGGCCCATTTATTAAAAAAACACTGGCCGAGGCCCAAATCGACTCTGAATTTATCGAAGGCCAAAGGAAGACCACACCAAAAGCTTTTGAATATGTGGAGATGGCTTTGATGGGGCGGGTCAACAGCGATCTGGTAAGAGTTCTGAACAGCATGGGGATGAATGCTGTTGGCCTTACTGGTAGTGACGGAAAAATGGTCAAGGCCAAAAAAAGGTTGCAGCCGGTCCATCATAATGGCACCACCAGCCTTGCCGACCTGGGTCAGGTAGGGGATGTGGATGCCGTTGATCCTAAGCTACTGCTTACCCTGTTAAAAGAAAATTACCTGCCTGTAGTGGCTTGCCTTGGATCAGATAGCTCAGGACTTGGTTATAATATCAACGGGGACCTGTTTGCCGGACACATGGCAGGGGCCTTAAAAGTTGACCGGTTTGTAGTTCTAACCGATGTAGATGGCCTGCTTCAGGATAAAAATGATCCCGACTCCCTGATCAGGGAGGTCAGCTCCGGGGAGGTCCATCAGCTATTGAGTGTCGGAACTATCAAAGGGGGCATGATCCCAAAATTAGATGCCTGCCTCATAGCGCTAAAAAACGGGGCGCGCTCAGTCGCTATCATTAATGGGACCAAACCCGATCAAATCCTGGCTTTAGCGCAAGGGGAAGCCACCGGGACTACAATTTATTAGTAATAATTAGAATGGAAAAAACCAATCAGGCATACAGCACAAAAGACCAGAAGCACTACCTGCAGACCTTCAGACGCTACCCGCTTGCCTTAGAGCGTGGGTTAGGGTCAAAGGTTTGGGATGTAGAAGGCAATGAGTACATCGATGTGTTGGGAGGTATAGCAGTCAATAGTGTAGGCCACTGTCACCCCCATGTGGTGAAAGCCATAACTCACCAGGCCGCCCATCTCATCCATATTTCCAACTTTTATGTGAGTCGGCCACAGGTACAGCTGGCTGAAAAACTGACTACCCTTTCCTCTTTGGACCGGGTGTTTTTTGCCAATAGCGGTGCTGAGGCAGTGGAAGGAGCCTTCAAGATTGCCCGCAAGTATGGCCACAGCCAGGGCCGGGGGGGCACGATTATCTCCTTCGATGGGTCCTTTCACGGCCGCACTCTGGCCACAATCGCTACCGGTAAGCCCGAAATGCAGAAAGGGTTTGGTCCCATGCCACAGGGATTTAAAAAAGTGCCTTTCAATGATTTTGATGCCCTGGAAAATATGGTAGATGGCGAAACTGCCGGTATTATCATCGAGCCGATCCAGGGAGAAGGCGGTATCAGGGTCGCTGATCCTGAATTTTTAAAGAAATTAAGGAGGCTGTGCGATGCCCACAACATTGCGCTCATCTTTGACGAGATACAATGTGGCATGGGCCGGACCGGAAAGATGTTTGCCAAGGAACATTTCGGAGTAGAACCTGATATCTTGACCCTTGCCAAAGCTCTGGGTGGAGGAGTCCCCATTGGCGCCATCCTTTCTAATGAAAAGGTGAGCAGTGCCATCGAGTACGGCGACCACGGGACTACCTTTGGTGGCAACCCGCTGGCTTGCGCTGCCGCTCTTGCTACGATTGAAGTATTAGAGGATAAAAACCTCCTCATGGAAGCGGAGGAAAAAGGCACCTGGCTCACCTCCAAACTAAAAGAGATTGACGATCCCCGGATCAGGGATATCCGTGGTCTGGGGCTTATGATCGGGGTGGAATTTGATTTTGAAACCAAGCCCCTGGTGCAGAAATTGATGGAAAAAAGAATTCTGGCCAATGCTACTGCCGGAAACGTTTTGCGCCTGGTGCCGCCCCTTAATATTAGCTATGAAGAATTGGAGCAGGTATTAGCTGTGCTCAAATCATCTTTGAAAGATTATAATGGATAAAAAGAAAATAGGAATAATAGGCGCTACGGGGTACACCGGATCAGAACTGATGCGCATACTTCCGCAACACCCGCATGTGGAGGTCACCACGATCACTTCTGAAAGTCGTGCAGGCGAAAAATTCTCGGAAGTGCATCCTTTTTTTGAGGGGATTGCCGATCAGGTGCTCATAAAATCTGATGCGATCAATGTCAAGGACCTGGACCTGGTTTTTTTGGCACTGCCCCATGGAATATCTATGGACTTCGTAAAGCAATACCATGGAGAAAAATTTAAAATTATTGACCTTTCCGGTGATTTCAGGTTGGAGTCACCAGATATTTATAAGAAGTGGTACCTAAAGGATCACAGCTTTCATGAAGGTTTTGCAGAGGCGGTATACGGCATCCCTGAATTATTTTCCAAAGAGATAAAATCTGCCCGACTCATCGCCAATCCCGGATGCTTCCCCACAGGGGCTCTCCTGGGCATGGCACCACTGGCAGCCGAAGGCCTGAGGCTGGAGGCTCCCATCATCATCGATTCCAAAACCGGAGTTACCGGAGCGGGAGTCCAGTCCAAGCCAGTCAATTTATTCTCCAATGTCCATGATAATTTCAAGGCCTATGGTTTGAAATCCCACCGCCACACCATTGAAATCCAGGATACCCTGAAAAAAATATCCGGAGCGAATGTCACCATACAATTCACACCCCATTTGCTGCCAGTCGACAGGGGCATTCTAAGCACTATTTATCTACAGCCTTCCAAAAAAAATTGGTCTGATAAATCTTTGGTCGCCTTGTTTGAAGATTTTTATCAGGAGGCTCCATTCGTCAGGATTAGGAAACAACCCCCAGCCATCAAAGAAGTAAGGGGGACTAATTATTGTGATATTTTTCCGGTCTTTGATGACCGCACGGGAATGGTCATTGTCATCACTGCCATAGACAATCTGGTCAAGGGTGCTGCAGGGCAGGCAGTACAAAATATGAATCTGATATTTGATTGGGATGAAACTCAGGGACTAAACCAGATTCCGGTCCATCCTTAATAACCAATGAATAAAATCTTATGATTAAAAATATTACTAATGTCCGAGGGATTTCATGCTGGGGTGCTCATTCAGGGGTGAAGTCCATGCACAGAGATCTCGCTATCATCTTTTCTGAAGTGCCTGCCAGTGCTGCTGGGGTATTCACCCAAAATCAGGTGATCGGAGAGCCGTTGAAGGTTTCGAAACGTCATATTGCAGATGGGATAGCTCAGGCCATAGTCATCAATGCCGGCAATGCTAATACGGCTACAGGCGAGCAGGGCAGACTTGGAGCTGAGGCCATGGCCGACACCCTGGCATCAGGGCTGGGTATCAAAAAGGAACTGGTCATTGTGGCCTCAACGGGGCTTATAGGGGAGCCATTTCCTACCGAGGATATCGTAGCCGGGATTAAAGAAAATGTCAAAAAGCTTTCTTCCAAATCCAATGCCGGATCCTTTGCAGCCAATGCTATTTTGACTACCGATACCTTTCCAAAAGAAGGCTTTGTGGAGTTTGATCTGGATGGTCACGAGGTGAATATGGGCGGTATTGCCAAAGGCTCAGGCATGATCCACCCTAATATGGCTACTATGCTGGCTTTTATTGTAACCGATGCAGCAGTAGCCCCGGAATTGCTGCAAACCACGGTCAAAGAAGTGGTGGATGTTACTTTTAATATGATCACCGTTGATGGGGACACCTCCACTAATGACATGGTGGTGGTTTTGGCTAATGGGCTGGCCAAAAATGACACCTTGCAATCCAAAAAGGATAAGGGCTATGCGGCTTTTCGGGATAAGCTGGAGGAAATGATGGTGCACCTGGCCAAGCTTATCGTTTCAGATGCTGAAGGTGCCTCCAAGTTTATCGAATATGAAGTGGTGAATGCTACTAATAAAGAAGATGCCCGGAAACTGATAAGAGAAATATCAGATTCTACCCTTGTGAAAACCGCCATGTTTGGTAGAGACCCCAACTGGGGGAGAATCATCTCTGCTGCTGGTAATGCCGGTGTTCCTTTCAATTATGAAACCACCGACCTTTACCTGGGTTCTGAAGAGGAGATGGTAAAAGTCCTGGACCAGGGTAAACCACAGCAATACAACCGGAATAATCTGATCCGGCTCCTTAGGAGGTCTCATCTGCATATCAAACTCGACCTCAATAAAGGTAAGGAAAGTATGAAAGGCTGGGGATCAGACCTTTCCACCGACTATGTGATGTTCAATTCAGTCTATTCTACTTAGTTTAATTTGGTCATGGATGCCTATCAAATACCACCAGCCACAAGAATAGGTCATGTGCACCTCAAGGTCAGTGATTTAAAAAAGGCACTTGAATTTTATTGTGATCTTCTGGGCTTTGACCTCAACACCACCTATGAAGAAGAAGCAGCCTTTATTTCTGCCGGAGGGTACCACCACCATATCGGACTCAATGTCTGGTTTAGCAAAAATGCGCCACCGGCCCCCCGCAATGTGCCAGGGTTGTTTCATACGGCCATTTGCTATCCTACCAGAAAAGACCTCGCTGCAATATTGCAAAGGTTGAATACTGCCGGGTATCCCCTGACAGGAGTGGCCGATCATGGCGTTTCTGAAGCTCTGTATCTTGACGACCCTGACAAAAATGGTGTAGAGCTTTACTGGGACCGCCCCCGAAGCCAATGGCCTCAAAAGGCAGATGGCAGCATAGAGATGTACACCAAACCATTGGATCTGGAGGATTTACTCAGGGAATTAAATGAGTAAGGTTGCTGAAATTGCCTCCCTGATAAGATTTTTGTCATTGACTATTCAAAAGTTGAACTCGCAAAGAGTGCGGAGGGAGAATTTATGAATATTTTCTATCTTTAGCCTGACGCACCTATGAAAGAATTCGACCATATCATATTTATCGATATCGAAACTGTCGCCGGTACTGATGATTACAGTGCCCTGGACGAGCGGTTCAGGACCCAATGGGAGAAGAAAGCAGCACGGATCGAGGCTGATGAGGACGATACAGCCGAAACTTTGTATCATAAAAAGGCGGGTATTTTTTCGGAGTTTGGTAAAGTGGTGGCCATTTCTATGGGGTATCTGGTAGCGGCATCCTCTGGTTCGGGATATGAGCTCCGGATTAAATCCTTATCCAGTACAGACGAAAAGGCACTTCTTGAAGAGTTTATCGAAATTTTGGCAAAATTTTCCCAGCGGCATAACCCGGCTTTTTGTGCCCATAACGGAAAGGAATTTGACTATCCCTATCTCAGCCGCCGCATTTTAATCAATCGCCTTCCCTTACCGGAACCACTCCGGATTTCAGGCAAGAAGCCTTGGGAGATCATCCATCTGGATACCCTGGAGCTGTGGAAGTTTGGGGATTATAAAAATTACACGTCCCTGGATCTTCTGGGGGCAGTTTTTAATATTCCTTCAAGCAAAGACCAGATCGACGGGAGTCAGGTCAACCATTATTATTACCATGAAAAAGATGGCCTGGCCACTATCGCGCGATATTGCAGCGAGGATGTAGCAGCCACCGCGCAGGTTTTCCTGGCCATGCAGGGTCGGGACCCTATCCCCGAGGCAGCTATTATTTATTCCTGATTTATATCAGTAGGCAGTAATCAGTATCCAGTAGGCAGCTCTCAATGCCCAAAAACGTTGACCGTTTTCAGAAGTTTTACACAATGATGATTAGTAAAAAGTCATTGTCAAGGTCAAAATCATAGTCGTCCAAGGCCCACATGCCATAATGTCACCTTTTAAGGGATTGGCACAACCATTGATACCTAATTTCTGAGTTTAGAAAATCATTTTGAATAAAATATAAAGATAGTCATGGGAAAAATAATTGGAATCGATCTGGGAACTACCAACTCCTGCGTAGCAGTAATGGAAGGTAACGAACCTGTCGTGATACCTAACAGTGAGGGAAGGCGCACAACCCCTTCCATAGTAGCTTTTCTGGATGATGGGAAGGGAGAAAGAAAAGTAGGTGATCCTGCCAAACGCCAGGCTATCACCAACCCGGGCAATACCATTTCCTCTGTGAAGCGGTTTATGGGAAAGAAATATTCCGAGGTGACTGATGATATGAAATCCGTCTCTTACAAACTGGAGAAAGGCAACAACGATACCGTAAGGATAAAAGTTGGTGATAGAGCCTATACCCCTCAGGAAATATCTGCGATGATACTTCAAAAAATGAAAAGTACTGCCGAAGATTACCTTGGTACTGAAGTTACCGAAGCGGTAATCACCGTACCGGCCTACTTCAATGATGCAGAACGCCAGGCCACTAAGGAAGCCGGTCAGATCGCCGGACTTGAGGTTAAGCGCATCATCAATGAGCCTACTGCTGCAGCCCTTGCTTACGGCCTTGACAAGAAAAATAAAGACATGAAAATCGCCGTGTATGACCTCGGTGGTGGTACCTTTGATATTTCCATACTCGAATTAGGTGATGGCGTATTTGAAGTAAAATCTACCAATGGGGATGTGCACCTGGGTGGAGACGACTTTGACCTGGTAATTATCAATTGGTTGGCCGAAGAGTTTAAGAAAGATGAAAACATCGATCTTCGCAAAGATCCTATGGCATTGCAGAGACTTAAGGAAGCCGCTGAAAAGGCAAAAGTAGAGCTTTCAAGCTCCACCGAAACAGAAATCAACCTGCCTTATATCATGCCGGTAGATGGCGTGCCCAAGCACCTTGTTAAGAAACTCAGCAGGTCTAAATTTGAGCAACTCTCAGAGAGCCTGATCAAAAGATCGATGGAGCCTGTGAAAAAAGCCCTCAAAGATTCGGGCTTGAGTACTTCTGATATTGACGAGGTAATTCTGGTAGGAGGTTCTACGCGGATCCCTATAATCCAGCAGGAAGTAGAGAAATTCTTTGGGAAGAAACCTTCCAAGGGTGTAAACCCAGATGAGGTAGTGGCTGTTGGAGCTTCTATCCAGGGTGGCGTGCTCACCGGAGAAGTAAAAGATGTGCTCCTTCTGGACGTAACACCCTTATCACTGGGGATCGAAACTATGGGCGGGGTCTTTACAAGGCTGATCGAAGCTAACACCACCATACCATCTAAAAAGTCTGAAGTGTTTTCTACGGCAGCGGATAGCCAGCCATCAGTGGAAATCCATGTGCTTCAGGGAGAAAGACAGATGGCCAAAGACAACCGCACGATCGGTAGATTTCACCTGGACGGGATACCACCCGCACCCAGGGGTATGCCACAGATTGAGGTGACCTTTGATATTGATGCTAATGGTATCATCAATGTATCTGCCAAGGATAAAGGCACCAATAAAGAACAGAAAATAAGAATTGAAGCTTCATCCGGATTGTCTGAAGAGGATATCCAAAAAATGAAGCAGGAGGCAGAGGCCAATGCTGATTCTGATAAAAAGGCCAGAGAAAGTGCAGAAAAACTGAATGCCGCTGATTCCATGATCTTCCAGACTGAAAAACAGCTGAAAGAATATGGTGAAAAACTTTCCGACGGTAATAAGGATGCCATTAAAAACGCTTTGGAAGCCTTGAAAAAAGCCCATCAGGCCCAGGATTTTGCAGGGATTGATGCTGGTATCGAAGGGCTAAACAAAGCCTGGGAAGGTGCTTCGCAGGAGATGTATGCTCAAGCGGGCAAGGCAGATGGTGGTAGTCAGGATCCTTCAGCGGATGCTGGAAAAGGAGAAGGTACCGCTGATGATGTCTCTGATGTAGAGTACGAAGAAGTGGACGATAATAATAAAAAGTAATTAGCTTTACATTGATAGGAAAAAGCTGCCTTCATTCGGGGGCAGCTTTTTTTATAAAAAATTTTAATAAACCTGTAACAACCCCTCATTAATAATCGTAATAGACCCCATGCAGAAAAGATTTTTATTAGTGTTGGTGGGTTTTGTGGGGTTTTTTGTAGCTAATGCCCAGATTAAGAAGCAGTTTTCAGTAGAAAATGATGCCGGGATCGATCAGGTTGACTTCTCTTTTAAGGTTAATTCAGGTAAATGCTTTATCAAGCCGAGCCAGAAAACTGACCTTATAAGCATTTACAGTAATCATGATGTAGATTATTATGACCATACCTTTAGCAGAGAGTTGGTCGACCGAACGGAGAAAATCACTATTGAACTTAAAGATAATGCTTCCGGGGGCTTCAGCCAATCCATATCATCAAGAGTGCTCGGCAAGTCTGAAGATAGGATAGAAAAAATTTGGCAAGTATATCTTTCTAATAAAAAGCCTTTTAATCTCAATTTAAACTACGGCACCGGTGACTCAAAAGTAGACCTCTCCGGACTATCCGTAAAAAATCTCCGCATCAATACGGCCAGTGCCAATATCCATGTCAATTATTTTTCTGGTTTAAGTAATCAGGTGGTGATGGATACTTTTTTTGTGAAAGTAGATTGGGGCACAGCGGTAATTGAAAAGGTCAACCTCCTAAAATCTCGCAATCTTATTGCAGAGGTGGGCTTTGGTAACCTCTCTCTTGATTTCTCTGATAAATGTGATATGAGAAGTAATATCCAGGCCAGTGTTGGGGCTGGAAAACTACACATCCTGCTTCCACCAAGGGAGGTGCCTGTGATCATCAGGATGAAAAATTCGCTTCTATGTACCATCAAACTGGATCATGATTTTAAAAAAATCGGCGAAAATGTCTACACCAATGCTGCCTATAAAGAGGACGCTGCGGACCTCCTTTCCTTTGACCTGGATGTTTCCATGGGGAACATCACATTTAAGTCATCCAGCCACTGATCAGCACCCTGATTGACCGCTTATAATTATTAATTTCTTAGGCCCTTTCCATTAAATAATTTTATATTTCGGGAAGTTTTAAGACATATGGAATTAGCATTAGAAGCCAAAAATATTACCAAGCATTATACCAAGCACACAGCCCTGGATGATGTCAGTATCCAGATTCCAAAGGGCTGTATTTTGGGCCTTTTAGGTCCCAACGGGGCTGGTAAAACTACCTTCATCCGGATTGTCAACCAGATCATAAATCCTGATTTGGGCGCCATCAGAATATTTGGTGAGTCCCTTGCCCCAAAGCATATTGAGTGGATTGGGTATTTGCCGGAAGAGCGCGGTTTGTACAAAAAAATGAAAGTAGGGGACCAACTCCTGTTTCTTGCACGGCTTAAGGGATTGCCCTCCAAAGAGGCAAAAGTCAAAATCAAATATTGGATGGAGCGGTTTGAGGTGCAGGGTTGGTGGCATAAAAAGGTAGAGGACCTGTCCAAAGGGATGGCTCAGAAAATCCAGTTTATCAGCACCGTGATGCATGACCCCAAACTGATCATCCTTGATGAGCCTTTTTCCGGGTTTGATCCAATTAATGCCAATCTGATTAGGGACGAAATATTAAGGTTGCGGGATA
This sequence comes from Cyclobacteriaceae bacterium, assembly GCA_041749015.1. GTDB lineage: Bacteria > Bacteroidota > Bacteroidia > Cytophagales > Cyclobacteriaceae > JBGTCD01. The sequence goes on along the minus strand of JBGTCD010000091.1, from coordinate 21,667 downwards.
ATGGGGCTACCATATTATTTTCTACACACAGGATGGAATCAGTGGAGGAGCTTTGTGATCAGATTGTGTTGATACACCAGTCTAAGATCATGCTGGAAGGCGAAAAAACTGAAATTAAATCCCGGTACAGGTCTCACACCTATGTCATTGAGTCCACCGATAAAATTTCTAAACTGCCGGGTGGATTTGAGATCATCAAGGAAGTACCCTTAAACGGTATTGCCCAGTTTGAAACGCATATAAAGGGTGGAGAAGGGGTCTCTACCAATGAGGTTCTCCAAACCATTATAAAAGAAACTGAGGTCATTTCCTTCAGAGAGAAATTACCCACCATCAACGATATTTTCATTTCAATAGCTGGAACGAACCATGAATAGAATCTGGACTGTTTTTCAACGGGAGTACATCAGCAGGGTCAAGAAAAAATCCTTCCTTTTAGCTACTATTTTAACGCCCCTGGTTTTTCCGGCCATCATAGCGGGGATGGTTTATTTTGTGGTGGCTGACAAAAAGAAGAGCCAACAGGAAGTGGTGAAGGTATTGGATGAGAGCGGAAAAATCAGACCAGAATCCAATTCAAAATATTTGTATGAGTTTATAGAAGGGGACCTGGAGGAGGCTAAAACTGCCTTCAGAGAGAGTAAGGATTTTGCTCTGATATATATCCCTGAATTTACCCTCGAAAAGCCGGATGGTTTTATGTACTATTCCCGGCAAAATCCCAGCTTATCCACAGTTAGTGATTTTGAAAAAGATTTTGAAAATATCATTCGTGAAATAAAGCTGGAGACCTATCAGGTAGATAGGGAAGTGCTGGAAAAGCTCAAGACCAGCGTGGTGCTCAGGACCGTCAATCTTAGTGATGAGGGAGAGAAAGAAAGCAGTGCGGGCATAGCATATGGTATCGGGTATGCGGGAGGATTCCTCATTTACATATTAATTTTTGTTTACGGTGGTATCGTGATGCAGGGTGTGATTGAGGAAAAATCCAGTAAAATCGTAGAGATCATCGTCTCGTCAGTGAGGCCTTTTCAACTTATGCTGGGCAAAGTGCTGGGGATCGCCTCTGTAGGTATTACTCAATTTTTGATCTGGGCAGTATTGCTCAATATTTTCTGGTTTTTGGCTATTGTAGTACTGGGAGTCAATTTGGGTGATGGTGGCATGGAAGCTGCCAACGCTATGTCCGGTTCACAAGAAGGACTTGATGATCTGGGGAGTGACCCCAGAGTCATGAATATCATGAATGCTATCGCAGGGATCAATTTTCTTAAGATAGGTCTCCTGTTTATATTTTATTTTTTTGGAGGTTATCTGCTTTATGGGGCTTTATTTGCTGCGGTAGGTGCTGCTGTAGACTCTCCCTCCGAAGCCCAGCAATTTATGTTTCCTATCACCATCCCTATCATCGCTTCAATTTTTGGGTTGTTTTTTGTGTTGGAAGACCCTAATAGTTCTTTGGCATTCTGGCTTTCAATTATCCCTTTGTCTTCCCCGGTAGTAATGATGGGAAGGCTGGGATTTGGAGTGCCTACCTGGGAATTAATTCTATCCATGGTGCTATTGGTAGGAGGCTTTTTCTTTACTATATGGGTTGCCGGCAGGATATACAGGGTAGGTATTTTGATGCAGGGCTCTAAAGTCAATTACAAAGTCCTGGCCAAGTGGTTTATGACCAAGATGTAGAACAGATACACAACAGAATTTTGAAACGCCATTCAAATATTTTTGAATGGCGTTTATTTTTGTAATTTTCTGATGATTGACCTCCAAGAATGTCTGTAAAATCTACATCCCTGGCTCAAAAATTGGTTTGGACCCTCATTGCCGCAGCCTTTATCGGGCCCGGTACGGTCACTACCGCTATAGCGGCCGGGGCAGCATTTGACTTACAACTGGCGTGGGTGCTGGGGTTTTCCATTTTAGCCTGCATTATCCTTCATGAAACAGCGGCACGGATTACAATAGCATCAGGAAAAGATCTCAGCACCATTATTTTTGAGGGAAGGAATAAAATTCCTGCCATGATGGTGGTAGGATCGGTGGTATTAGGCTGTATGGCCTACCAGTCGGGTAATATAGCCGGAGCAGCCCAGGGAATCGAAATCTTGGGCGTGAAGTCCGGTGTTTGGTTTCCTGTATTATTAAGCCTGACAGGACTTTTTATTTTTCTGCGTGGTGGCCAAAGGTTTCTGGGGGGCTTTATGACTTTACTGGTACTGGTGATGGTAGGGGCTTTTGCACTGATGAGTTTTAAGATTCTTTCTGGAAGTGCCTTAAATTGGGTGCCCGGGATGCCCCCTGGCAGTGAGCTGATCTCCATTGGTTTATTGGGCACCACCATTGTCCCGTATAACTTATTTCTGGGGTCCAGATTAGGGCATGGACAAACCCTTTCGGGCATGCGTAAAGGATTGATTACCTCAATTATTATTGGTGGCCTTATCTCCCTAGCCGTAATGATTACGGGGACATCCATCGTGGAAATGGACTTTTTTCTGTTATCAGGATCCTTCGAAAATCAAATAGGGACTATCGGCCCTCTGGTCTTGAGTATTGGGTTATTTGCTGCGGGATTTACTTCCACCTTAACGGCTCCTCTTGGTGCTAAAGCAGCAGTTTCAGGTGCCACGCAGGGTAAAATACCAAAATGGATCGGGGCACTGGTGTTTATATCCGGTGCTTTTTTTGCTTCAATCAATCTTGAGCCTGTGCCCCTGATCATCACAGCTCAGGCATTGAATGGCATGATATTACCGGTGATTGCCATTTTGCTTTTTGTCATCGCCAACAATCCGATGCGGATGGGGACATTATACTTAAATAATTGGTGGATCAACGGGCTGTCAATGATCGTCATTTTCTTCACCATTTTGATCGGTGTCAACAATATCAATGCAGCACTTGAAAAATCACTGGATATCATTCTGCTTTCGGATTACCTGCTGGTGCCAACTTTTGGGGCGCTTCTTATTTCTCTTGGGGTACTGATATTCACCCTTAGAAAAAGAAGAAAGCTTACTGCACGCTGAGGTCCTCCAGAATTATTTCTGACAACAGTTTCAGCTCTCCTTTTTCAAAATGCCGGAGGAGATGGCTGAGGTTTTTAACCTTTATTTTTGGTTCATAATTATCATAATCCGCGAACCTGAGTCCTCTGACCTCACGAATATTTTTGGCCTTTCTAAATCTAATGCCACCACCTTCTGTAAAAAATTTGTAGGCCAGGAAGTCCATCGAATAGGTCTCCTGATCAAACCAATATAAAAATATATCCTCGAAGTCTTCACCGCCACCCTCTTCATCAAAGGTGACTTTGATGCGATGGTATGCTTTGGTGCCAAGAGAGTCCGGGCCATCATAAGATAATCTAACTGCCGGATCACTCAGCTTCAAGGGCAATAGCACAAAGTAGAATACTGAATTTACCGATGCGGCATACTTGATGGCCATGGTATCATGCAGCACTACTGTAAGGCCGTTGATCGTTCTCTGGTAAACATCATTATCGAGAAAATCTATGATGGTGTCCCCCGCCTGATAGCCAATCCTTTTAAACTGATATTGATGGTCTTTGAAGAGGCCCTCGTATTTATAATCTCTGAAACGGAACCTGATGTCTGCCTCAAGGTACCCCTCCCCACCTGCTGCCTCTATGGCCTTTTGGATAATATATTCCGGGTCAGGATGCTCCTCATTTATGGGACTACTGCATTGGATGGCTACTCCACTGCATAAAAGCCAAATCAAAAATTTCTTCATTGCACACAAAGGTAATACGCGGGCCTATAATAATTTTGCATGGGTGGCGACATATCGCTCCGGCACCTCCCCTTTGGTGGCAGTTTGGTAATCAGAATAGGAGCAGGGCACAATGCAGCTTCTGGAATATGGGTCTTTGCCGGCGGGGTAGGGTACCTCCATCCACCATTTTTCACTTGCGGTGCTTTTGTAAAATGTCAATGTAGCCGGTTCTGATTGCATGGAAACTACATATTTGAGGTAATCATTGGTTTTAAAGTTCAGTTCTTTTCTCCTGTGGTAAAACCCTTCAATAAAGTACCAAATGATGGTAGCCACAACAGAAGCAGTTTTTTTTGAGGGATCATCCAGGGAAGGATTATAGTCGTAAAATCCTGCCGAGGTCAGCTTTTCATTGGTGCCGGCATACCAGGCTATCTGGCAGGCCTCTTCTCCTGTGAGCCCAAAAGGTTGGGCACCGGCATTGCCTGGTGCATCAGAAGATCTGATGGCCGTAATGTCAAAGGACAAGAGGTCGGCATTTCTGATCACAGGTTCCATTTCGGCTATATTGGTGCGGATTTCACCTATCCTGTATGCCTCAAAATAAAGCCGCTCCAGAGTTTCCAAAAGTTTGTTGTCGATCAGGTAGCTCTGGTAAGCCAAATGGCTGTAATTGAAAAGATAATTAGGCTCGTGAAGGAGTATACTATGGAGAAATTTTTGACACTCCGGCCTGCTGGCACCCTCTTCCAGATCAAGAAAAGCATCAACATTCAAAAGACTGACTAATTTTTCAAGTTCTTCATAAGCCAGAAACTGCCCAAAGGTCAGGTCATGGCTACCTCCAAAGAATATCGGAAGGATGTTATCTTCCAGTAAAGCCTGCCCTACAACTCTGATTCGTGAAATGGTTTCTTCGTGGCTCACACCATTGCGAATATTACCCAGGTCGGCAATCCGGTACCTGCCCGTGCCCTTTTTTAATTCATAGAGCTTTTTTCTAATCTCAAGTGCTCCGCTGGCCACACCTTTATTGGCTACAGTGCCTCGTTCTTCTTCCAGACCAATCATTGCGACATCCATGCCTTTGAGGTCGGGCATCTTCTCGTGGTAGACCTTTATATTTTTAAGGAAAGAACTAGATGAAAAAGCTGCTTCAAACAATTCATCCGGCAGAGGATTGAGAAAAATTTTGAGGTCGATATCCATTTGGTAGGAAAATTAAGACACTCAAGGGCAAAAAGAAAGGGAGAATGAAAAAATTCTCCCTTTCCGATAGTAGTTGACAACGTTATTAACCGCCAAAGTCATCAAATCTTACATTTTCCGGGGGTACACCCATCTCATCCAGCATCTTAAGTACCGCTGCGTTCATCAATGGGGGGCCGCATAGATAGAACTCGACTTCTTCAGGGTCAGGGTGATTGCCCAGATAGTTATCATACAAAGCCTGGTGAATGAATCCCAGATAGCCATCTGACTTTTTATCGTCCAATGATTTCTTTACCGTCCAGTTGTCGTCAGGTAATGGCTCCGACAAGGCGATATGAAAATTGAAGTTGGGGAAATCCTTTTCAATATCCCGGAAATGCTCAGTATAGAATAATTCTTTTTTCGAACGGCCTCCATACCAATAGGAAACTTTTCTATTGGATTTTTCTGTGTGGAAAAGGTGGAAAATGTGAGACCTCAATGGGGCCATTCCAGCGCCACCACCGATATAAATCATCTCCCGCTCCGTTTCGTTGATGAAGAATTCACCATAAGGTCCTGATATGGTCACCTTATCACCGGGCTTTCTGGAAAAAACATAAGAAGAGCAAATACCGGGATTGACATCCATGAATTTGTTATTATCCCTATCCCAGGGCGGTGTAGCAATCCGAATGTTTAGCATGACAATATTACCTTCTGCAGGGTGATTGGCCATGGAGTAGGCTCTGAAGATTTCCTCGTCATTTTTCATGGTCAGGTCCCACATATTGAAGTTGTCCCAGTCTTCTTTGAATACATCATCTTTATGACCCAGGTCTGGGTGCGGGGCAATTCCCATGCCTTTAAAATCAACAATGATGGGGGGGACATCAATTTGCACGTAACCACCGGAATGGAAATCCAAATTCTCGCCCTCCGGTAAACGCACCACAAACTCTTTGATAAAGGTGGACACATTGTAGTTGGAAACTACTTCACACTCCCATTTCTTAATACCGAATATCTCTTCGGGCACTCTGATGCGCATGTCTTGTTTGACCTTTACCTGGCATGAGAGCCTTACATTTTCTTTTTGCTCTTGACGGTTCAAATGACCGACCTCTGTGGGAAGCACCTCTCCTCCGCCTTCATCAATGACACACTTGCACATGGCGCAGGTACCACCACCACCACAAGCTGAAGGAAGAAATAATTTATTCTGAGAGAGGGTAGTCAATAGATTGGAGCCTGCGGATGCTACTATTGGATTTTTTTCATCATTGTTCACAATGATTTTTATTTCTCCAGAGGGCACCAATTTGGACTGGGCAAAGAGTAATATGAATACTAAAAGAAGAATTACAATTGTAAAAGCCGCCATTGCGGTAAACACGACTGGACCCATGGATTTTACTGGTTATTGTTAGATTTCAATAGGACTACAAATATATTATGATAATCTGTAAATCGATAATCCGAGCATATATTTGTTGAATATTCATGCTCCGACTTAGTAACATATCCAGCCCAAAATAGTTGCCCTGGGGAGGGGTAAATCGCTACGAAATTCGCTTTATGGCTTATAATTATGCCTTTACGAAAAATTGGAGGCTATTTAAAGGTCGTTTCCTGAGATGCCTCAATCAGGGCCTCGATATCATCCAACTCAGGGATGTTGCCATTTTGGCCCAGGCTTTCTTTTCGGCTGTTAAGCAAATTGGTGGATAATAATTCATGGGTAGCTGACCCTGACCGGTACTGATACCGGAAACCTTCGCGAATCGAGAAAATATCAGCGACTACTGCTGCTCCGGTGGGGAAACTCCCTGCCCCTTTGCCTGTCAATTGCTGCAATCCGGAATAAGCCCCTTCCAAAACCACAGAATTATATTCCTGATCTACATTAAATAATGGGTCTTCAGAAGCAATAATCTGTGGGCCTACCTGGGCCACAACTCTATCACCAGTGATGGCCGCCCAGGCAACCAACTTGATCTTTTTACCTTCCTCAGATGCTATGGCAAAATCTTCCTTTTTTAAATTTTCGATGCCTCTAAGACTGATAGCCTGCGGGGCAGTGACAATGCCAAAAACATGGGCAAGCAGAATGGTCAGCTTATACCGGGGATCAAAACCGCCTATATCCAGGGTAGGATCAGTTTCTGCAAATCCTTTTTCCTGGGCTTCTTTTAAAGCAGTATCAAAATCAAGACCTTCTTCAAAAATTTGGGTAAGGATATAATTGGTGGACCCATTAAAAATGCCTCTGATTGAATGAATGGGCTCTTGCAAAAAATGTGTTTCCAAGGTTCTGAGAATAGGGATGCTGCCACATACTGCCCCTTCATAAAGCACCGGCACATCATATTCTTTCTGCCATTCAATAATTTGCTGGAGATTTTCAGCAATCATTTTTTTATTGGCTGAGACTACCGGTATTCCTTTTTTTAAAGCTTGGTGGGTGATTTCAAGAGCCGCAGTCGGATCATCTGTAGCCTCTACTATTAAGTTGATGTCCGGGTCTTCCAGGATGACCTCCGGCGAAAATGAGAATAATTCTGAGGGTGCCGGTCTTCTTTTTTCAGGGACTTTGACCCCAATTTTTTTTATCGAAATGGCCGGGTCCTCAAGGGCATTTAATATTTGATAAACGCCTTGTCCGACAAACCCAAATCCAAATAATCCAATCGTTAACTTTTGCATAAATCAGTTTTAAGAAATTTTTCAAGATGTGTTGTGAGTTGTTCATATTCAATCAAGAATCCGTCATGGCCATAATCTGAATTCAGTATTTCCAGTTTGGCATTGGGTATCTGCCCGGCCAGATATTCTTGCTCACTCAATGGAAAGAGGATGTCCGTTTCCAATCCAAGCAATAAGGTTCTTGCTGTAACAGTACCAAGCACAGTCTCCGGCTTGCCGCGCCCTCGACCAACGTTATGGGAGTCCATGGCCTTGGATAAGGTATAGTAGGAGTATGGATCGAATCGCTTACGAAGCTTTTCTCCCTGATAGGCTTGGTATCCTGCTGCTCTGAAATGGTCAATTCCCGGGTCGACATCTTTTTGGGTGAGGTCATAAGTACGGTAATTTCTGTATGACAGCATGGCAATGGATCTGGCCACTGCAAGTGCTTTGCCACCAGCTCCTGATTTTCCAGCTACAAAGTCAGGGTCTTGCTCCAGAGCTAACCGCTGAGAGGCATTGAAGGCAATACCCCATGGGGAATGTCTGGCGTTAGTAGCAAGCAGACAGATATTTTCAAATCGTCCTGGTTCGGTTATGGCCCATTCCAGCACTTGCTGTCCTCCCATGGAGCCGCCGATCGCCAGGTGGATCTTTTTTACCCCCAGATGATCAGCTACCGCCTGATTGCCCTTGACGATATCTCTTATGGTAATGTTGGGGAATAAATTGGTATAGGGCTTCCCGTCTACCGGATGGATGCTTGCCGGACCAGTACTGCCATAGCAGGAGCCGAGCATGTTGACACAAACGATGAAGCGGTCTGCCGGATCGAAAAATTTTCCGGGACCCACCAACCCGGGCCACCATGCTGATGGGTCAGCATTGGCAGTGAGGGCATGGCAAACCCAAACTACATTGGATCGGTCTGCATTCAATGTGCCATAGGTAGTATAAGCTAAAGCCACCCCACCCAGAGTCGCACCAGACTCCAGGGTGAAGGGCTTATTCAGCTTTAATATGTCAGCATCAGGCTTTTTCATATGCTGATGTTCCAATTTTGATTTGTGACAAGGCTTGCTCCAGGTCAGCTTTGATGTCATGAATATGCTCTATCCCTACGGAGATCCTAAGCAGATTGGGCAGTACGCCTGAGGCCAGTTGTTCTTCATTAGACAACTGCTGATGGGTCGTGGCTGAAGGTTGGATGATCAGGGTTTTGGCATCGCCTACATTGGCCAGGTGGCTGATCAATTTTACACTATCTACTACCTTGGTAGCATTTTCTTTTTCACCCTTGACCTGGAAGGACAATACCCCACCAAACCCATTTTTAAGATACTTTTTAGCCAGGGTATGGTACGTGCTGCTCTCAAGACCGGGATAGTTCACACTCTCCACCGCTGGATGCTGCTCCAGCCATTGCGCCAGTTCAAGAGCATTATCTACGGTGCGCTGCACTCTCAAGGAGAGGGTTTCTAAACCTTGTAGCAGCAAAAACCCATTGAACGGACTTAAGGCTGGACCGAAATCTCTTAAACCTTCTACCCTTGCCCGGATTGCAAAGGCAATGTTTGGAAGGTCCAAAGGATTGCCTTCACCAAAAATATCCCAAAAAATAAGGCCATGGTATCCTTCAGAGGGCTCCGTAAACTGAGGGAATTTTCCATTACCCCAATTAAAGTTACCTCCGTCTACGATTACCCCTCCGATGGAATTACCATGTCCTCCAATCCACTTAGTGGCAGATGATACCACCACGCTGGCGCCGTGTTTCAATGGCTGAAACAGATAGCCCCCTGCTCCGAATGTATTGTCTACGATCAACGGAATATTATGCCTTTTGGCCAGAGCAGCGATCTCGTCAAAGTCAGGCACATTAAACCCTGGATTGCCGATGGTTTCCAGGTACAAGGCCTTGGTGTTTTTATCGATGTGTTTTTCAAAGTCGCCAGCCTTGTCACTTTCAGCAAATTTGACCTCTATACCCAGTCGCTTAAAGGCTACTTTAAACTGGTTGTAGCTGCCACCATAGAGGAAGGATGTGGATACAAAATTGTCTCCGGCCTGCAGGATATTATTGAGCGCGATAAACTGAGCGGCCTGCCCCGAACCGACTGCCAGGGCTGCTACCCCACCTTCCAATGCTGCAATTCTTTTTTCAAAGACATCATTAGTGGGATTCATAATACGCGAATAAATATTTCCAAATTCTTTCAAAGCGAAGAGATTGGCGCCATGCGCTGAGTCTTTAAAAGTGTAGGAAGTGGTTTGGTAAATGGGCACGGCACGGGAGCGGGTTGTTTCATCTACTTCCTGACCGGCATGTAATTGCAAAGTTTCAAATTTTAATTCTGACATGATGATAAAGTTTATGGTTTTAAAAATGGTTAAATACAAAATGGGTAATACTTGACCGGCAACAATAGCCGGAAGCATTGCGAAATAGTGCCACGGGAAAATTTAGGATACTATGTAGTCCTGAATGTCCCTAAGAGGCACAACAGCACATACAACAACAAGAAATATTGGAAATGGCCTTAAAACAATCCTTGAAAAAGGAAAACTCCTGAGATAATCTTTGAATGGATAATTGCATCGTTTATCAATTTATATTCACCCACCGACCTACCTGATCAGCTTTTGGGTTCAGGATTTAGCACCTTTCCGAATGAGATTTCCAGATGGTTGCTAGCGCTTCAAAGAGCCTGTCTCTCCACGCTTCTTTATAAATCGACTATTATTCGTAATCGACTTGATGCTACAAACGTATGGCACGATGAGATTGTTTCCAAACTATTTTTGAAATTTTTTAAATCCTTTAAGGGTCTTGATGATTTATAGTAACGCTTTCCAAGCGTCTTTGTGGCAATAGTCCCATCATTTTTCCAGATCATTAATGACCCATGAATAAATGATATTTATTATTTCCATGAAATGAAATTCAGATATACTATGATTTTAAATTTCATACTAGATATTTATATATGATATGAAAAAATAAGATAGTGAATATTTATTTTTTCAAAAATAAAAGTAAGTTGTTGGCCTCTAATAGATTGCTGATGAATAAGCTAAAAATACATCATTCAAGGTAAAAACAACTATTTATTAGTATTTAGGTTAATATAATAATTAAAAAAATATAAGAAAAAACTTGACAGATAATATATTTAATTTTATATTGAACGCACAATCAAAAATTTTAAGTTAAACCACATTCAGCTTTTTTAACCTAAACTAAACAAATCATGAAAAAAAATTTATTTTTATTCGGCCTAATTCTTTTTCTTGGATCATGCTTAAGTGAACTTGATGAAGAATTGATTATGGAGTCTCATGAGCCCGAGGCTTTTGAAGATCTTCAGTTCAGTTCTGTGGATTATCCTAATGCAGAAAAATTGTTACCTTTACTTAAGAGGGACAGCTCAAATAATTGGAGAAATATCAATGAATAAAGAGCATAAGGATTTTATCATTGAAGCATTATCTTTTGAATATCAAGGTGATAGTGAAATCTTATTGGCTCAGCTAAGTGGAAAATCAAAAGACAACTTTATTACTAAAAGTGAGAGAACAAGTAGCTTTCATAAGGATTTTTTAAATATCGCTAAAAAAGTATTTCCTAGCGATAACAAAAGCAACATTGATGAAATACTAGATTTCTTGATTGAAAATGATATTGCTATCTATTTTCCTTATATGGAGTATTTTGATGAATCAGAATTAGAGAATCTAACAATTACTTATCATCCTCTAAATGACTTACAAACTGAATTTGAAGGTTTTACGGTTGATTTGACGAATAGAAATTTTGAATTGGAACCGGTAATAGTGGATGATGATTACGCTATTAGTAATCCTACACTTATCATTGTGCCCCATCAGGATTGTTCAGACTGCATTGTTGCATGTCCTGTTTATGATGATATTCCTAGAGATTTAATACCTTGTCCCTATTACTCTGGCGGGGGTGGATACACTGATCCTGGAGGTGGATATGCTGGTAATCATGGAGGCACATCATCGAACAGATATATCGATTGTAGGGAACTGGATATTGATGATATAGTTTGGGCGAGGATTGGTAATCAAATGATGTTGGATGATCATTGGGTTTCTTTGGTGAATGGCGGCACCAGAATCACTATGCTCAGGGCCTCCGGGGCAATAGATTTCTCAGGTGAGCCTTCTGCTTATCCCTATGTTTTATACCAGGATTTTTTAATTAAGCGGAAGGATATAAATAATAAAAACTGGGTTTGGTCTCCAACAGATGTATTTGATGATGATTGGAAAATGGAGGAGGCTGATCAGGTGATATCATTTGTGAACTACAGGCAGTTAGGTACGATGAAAGATTTTGGGGGCAATGTTAAGGTTGGCATGGATTCAAATGGAAATCCAAGCCTGGATGTCAATGTCGGAGTGGCCTTTAATGCATCAAGTTTTTACCGCGGCAGACCAAAGTATTACAATCAGTTTGACCGTTGTGCAGCCTTGGCAACCGCCAAAACCAGTGCAGGATGGGGATTAAGGCAAGGATGGCAAATAAAGAAGCACGCTAATTTACATTGGTTTATGACTTATCAAGTTATTAATTAACGTGAAAAAACTACTAATCAGTGCATTGCTCCTTGGGGCAATGCACATTGTTTACGCTCAGGAAAATGAAGTTTTAACCCCAAAATATGAGGTGGTCTTCAGGGCATTTCCCATCCTGGAAACCTATCAAGGTTTTGCCTTAAGTCTTGGGACCGGGGTCAGAAAGAATTTCAGCAAGAATTTCTTTGCAGAGGTTCAATTTGATGTTTTTAACAGTAATAATAAATTGCTTTTGCCCGATCCACAAAATCAGGAAACGGCACCCGTATTTTTTCATCAGGCTACAGTAAATCTTGGTATATCCTCCAAAATAGGAAAGAAATCAAGGTTTAACTTTTCAATTGGTCCCGGTATTGCCTGGATGAATAATTTTAGCCCATTAGCATGGGGTGGTGTGAGATTCAATGAGCCTACAGGCCCCAGGTCTGTATATTTCATTGGGGTGGGGGAGCGGTTTCCTGAAGGGGTAGGTAATTATTTATGGCCTTCGGTAAAGATTAATTTGGAATACCGAAAATATGTTAGCGATAGATTTTGGTGGGGTGTGGCCATTACACATTCAAGACCGGATATACATTTCTGGCATTATATAGGACCACAAATAGGTGTAAAATTTTAGATATGAGGGGGCTGTTGATTTCATTGTTTTTATTGGGTTCGGCCTTGAGTTATAGTCAGAATGCCGAATTTTCTTTTATGGGAGGTCCCGGTCTTAATAGCATCCGGCCCGGTGTTGGTGAGCATTGGCAGGGAGAGCTTAGTTTTAAAGTATGGAAAGACCTGCGTGGGTATTCAAGCCTGGGTCTTTATAAAAGAAGCCGGGTTAAACCAGGTATGGAAGAATTTCTTGATAGTTATCAGGTAACCTCTTCCCATCTTACCTTAGGCCTGGGCCGCAGTTTCATAATGCAAGAGCAAGGTATAAGGATCGATTATGGCATGGGTATCAATGGCAGATTTTTTAAGCATGTTATTCCCGATTATATAGCCTATGGAGAAGATTGGCATGGCTTTAGTATAGTTTATATTGAAGGTGTAAGAGTTGGAGAAGCAGATGCTGTATTGGTATATCAAATTGATGAAAAGCAGCAGTTGGGCGCGAATTTAATGATTTCGGCAATGAAAGATATTGCTGAAGGGGTATTTGTAAAAGCAAAATTGGATTACTATCGATGGGGTAGGAAGGATGATATCGTGGGATTAATATTTGGCTTCGGGGTTAGGTTTTAATCAAATGGTTTGACTTCTCTGTAAGGAAAAAATCAATCTTATTTCAAGTAAGTTACTCTTTTAGTTTAAAAGTATTCACCGCTATAGCAACGCCTTCCAGGTACCTTTTATCCTGTTATACTTCAGGGTGCCGGGCAGTGCTTTCCACCAGTATTTATTTAATTCCACGGCAAAGGAGGGCTGCATGTAGCAGTTGATGGTACAGCCCTCGCATTGAGGCAGACGGCCTTCCAGGGCCACCATGGTCTGCACTTCATCCGACCGGTAGAGTTCATAAAGGTTTCCCCGGATGGGGTATTTTTCTAATCCCAGGTGGTAGCAGGGCAGCACGAGTTCATCATGTGGGGAAATAACGATGGTAGTACTGCCGGCCCGGCAAACCGGCTTATCCACATGATTGCCACCATCGCGACGAAGCTGGATAAACCCTTCATTGCAGTATACCATTTTCTTGCGGGCCCATGTCTGCAATATATCCAGGGTGGCCGATGAAAGCGCCGGTCCGGTGTCCACTGCATTATAATCAAAAGCAGGGTTGAGGATCAGCACCAGGTCATTGGGAATACAAATCGTTTCATATACTGCCTGGATCTCCTCTATATTATGTTCAAAAACTGTAAACAGGATATCAGGCCGCTCCCCAAGGGATTTGGCAATGCTGATGGATTCCATCACTTTGTCAAAACAGGCCACTCCCCGCAGGGTGTCGTGGGTGTGAGGATCGGCGGAGTCGAGGGAAAAATGGAGCATATCCACCAACCCTCTCAATTTTTCGGCTTGTTTGGGATACAGCAACCCGTTGGTGGTGACGGTGGTGATAAATCCCATAGATTTGGCGGCTTGCAGAAGTTCCGGTAACTGCTGGTGGAGCAGGGGCTCCCCACCGGTAAAGTCAATGACCTTAACGCCCAGCTTTTTCAGGTCAGAAAAATTTTTAGTGGCTGTGTCCAGGTTCACATATGGTGAGGGCTTTTCCCAAATATCACAAAACCCGCATTTGGCATTGCACCGGTAGGTCACATAGTAATTGCAAAGGATGGGGTGGCGGATGAGTCGCATTGAGAGTAAAGTTAATGAAAATTATCCCTTTGGATTTTTTAAATTTATTATTTTTAGAACTGAAAATTTAAAGAATTGACATATTACGAAATCCTTGAAATTCGTGAAGGGGCCTCTCAAGCTGAAATAAAATCGGCTTTCAGGCGCCTTGCTATGGTCTATCATCCCGACCGTAATCCCGATCTGGAGGCAGTGGCTCATTTTACCAAAATCGTAGAAGCCTATGAAATACTGTCCCATCCCGGCAAAAGGCGCATCTATGACCAAATCAACCTATATGGCCATAGTGAAGCCCAGGCCAATTACCGGATGGAGCGGTGGCAAACCAGGGCGGCTGAATCAGGTTCCTATTACAGTCATCAGCCATTTCAGGAAGTCGAAGATCAATTTTTTAAGAAAGCAGGTAAGGCCATCAATCATGGTTTTGCGGTTTATGGCCTTTTAAGTTTTGGAGGGCTGTTCCTGGCGATTTTGTATTTCCTAATCACAAAAATGTTTAAAATGCTTACCGGAGCGGAGGATTGGTCCTATGGGATTTTGGGGTTATTGGGCGGGGCTATAGTTTTTGGTATTTTGTCTTATCTTATGGTGAATATGGTTAGGGAAGGGGAGTGAATTTTTAATCATCATTTGTATAATAGGCTGTAATCTTGATATTCTTTTCCGGATTTTGTATGGTCAAAATGTTATTGTTTATCTCAAATATTGCAAGAGATTCCATACCTAAAACTTGAAGAAATAAATTTTCAAAAAACATCTGTGATTGTGTGCCAACAGAAAGAGTTCCAATAAAATCATCTGAGGTTTCAATGGTATTATCAGTGATCCAAATCTCTGAATTAAAAGAGTTTGGAATGGTAAAAGCTTCCATGTTATGAATATCATTGAAACTAAAGTCTATGAAAGCCCCACGACTTTCACATGGTACTAATATGGTTGTATCAGAGGTCTCAATCGAATTAAAATACCATTTTCTAAAGAGGTTGAAATTACCTGCAAGGAAAGGAATAGATTCCTGACAAGTCTCAGCCAGAGTTATTTCAGATATTTCAAATTTGTCATACTGATTGCTTTCACAATTCTCGAAAATATCTCCACTAATCTTTAGAATTTTTCCCAATTCATAGTTTAATAACTCATCCTCTGAACAAGGATAAAAGACCCATTGATTATTATTAATACTATCCTGACCTACTAAAATTTTGTTGAATGCACTATCAAAAAATACCTGAAAAAATCCATTTTCGATTGACTCAATAAAATTGGGTGAATTGCAGTTAATACAAGGGTCGTTTTCATTCTTATTACAACCTAAGCCCCCGGTTATCATTATTAAAATAATTATGATATTATTTTGAAGTAGCCTTTGGTTTTGACTTTTTATTGCCATTATTTCTTAAAATTAATTAATAAGCAGTAAAAGGGCAAGTCATTCAGATACTCAGTTGCTATGCAAGGCCAACAACCGCTTAGTGAACCTTTGAAACCTGATGCAAAGCGTGATGGCTACCACCGACAGCCCTACCAGGAGTCCGTACCATACGCCCTCGGGACCAAGGCCTCTTACAAATCCCAGATAATATCCCAATGGGATGCCGAGCACCCAATAAGCCACAAATGTGAATACTGTAGGGATCTTCACATCCTCCATACCCCTTAAAGCCCCCAGAGCTACTACCTGAAGTCCATCAGAAAGCTGAAAAAGACCAGCGATCACCAGCAAAGGTGCTGCTATGGCGACCACCTCCACATCGCTGATATAAAAATAGGGGAGGTAATTTCGTAAGGCAATAAATATAACCGCCGAAAATGTCATCAAAATAATGACCATCCCAAAAATGGTAAAGGCGGCCATACGGAGCTGGGGGATATCCTTTCTACCAAGCTGATTGCCCACTCGGATGGTGGCTGAGGCTGCCAAACCGGTAGCCACCATATAGGTAATGGATGCCAGGTTGATCGCAATCTGGTGAGCGGCCAGGGCTTCAGCACCAAACCACCCTATCATAATTGCGGTGACCCCAAAGGCCCCTACCTCAAAAGTAAATTGAAGGCCTGCAGGAATTCCGATACCCAGCAACCGGCTGATCAGGGCCTTGCTGTATTTTTTGATACCAAACTCCCTCCAGTAAGGCTTAAATCGTCTCCAGAATAATATGAATCCCACCATTCCTGCTGCCATGAGCACCCTGGAGATCAATGTGGCCCATCCTGCTCCATCCAGGCCCATAGGTTCGAAGCCGCCCTTTCCAAAAATAAACAGATAGTTAAGGCCTACATTGATCACATTGGCCGAGATGGTAATGTACATAGCCTGTCGGGTAAGCGAAAGACCCTCGGCAAATTGGCGAAAGGTCTGAAAAATCATAAAGGGTATGATCGATAGGGTGATGATCTTGAGGTAGGGTACAGCCATTCTGACTACCCCTTCATCCTGGTCCAGGTGGTACAATACTCCGGACCCTAATACCACCACAGAAAAAATAATGACCCCTGTGATAAGATTAATCAAAAAGCCATTGTTGAGCACGCGCCCGATCTGCTGCTTGTCCCCTTCACCATCGGCAGCAGCTACCAGGGGTGTGATGGCATAAGATACTCCCATCCCAAAAGTAAAAAGAAGGTAGAAGATCACATTGCCAAGAGCTGCCGCTGCCAGTGGCTCAGGCCCAAGCCGGCCCACCATGGCAGAATCAGCTACCCCCACCATCACATGACCCAGTTGGCTGAGCATCACAGGATAGGCCAGCGTAAAATTCCGCTGCAAATGGGCTAGTATAAATCTTCTGGTCAAGGCTAAAATCCTTTAAGTCGGGCCACTTTTAATAAGCCGGCAAGGCTCAAACTATCAGTGATCTCCTGATCCATGACCATGCGCAGGGCCTCCCTGAAGGGCAGCTTTTTCAGTATCAGGTCTGATTCGGAAGGCTCAAGGCTGGATTTGCCTGGGGTGAGGTCTTCTGCTAAAAAGACAAACCCTTCCTCGTCAGTCACGGAATTGGAAGTATGGATTCGCAAGATGTTGGTCCAGCGGCCTGCGATGAGTCCGGTCTCTTCCTCCAGTTCCCTTTTGGCAGAAGTCAAAATATCTTCTTGCAGCGGCCCCCCACCCATGGGGATTTCCCAGGAAAAGGCATTAAGGGTATACCGATGCTGCCCCACCAGCCAGGTATTGCCTTCTGCATCGATTGGGATGATGCCGATGGCTTTGTTTTTGAAGGAGACTTTTCCGTAAATTCCTTCCCCCCCGCCCGGGTTGATCACCTGAAATTCCGTAACATTGATCCATGGATTATCATAGATGGGTTTGCTGGAGATAGTTTTCCAGGGGCTGTCTTGGTGGGCCATGGGTTTTTTATTTTTTGTGCTGCGCAAAAGTAAAAAATATTTGGTGGCCTTCCTTCCTGTTTTAAATTTGTGAATATGTTGATACCAAATTACTCAGGCTATGTGTATGAGGCCGGTTGCGATGAGGCTGGTCGGGGCTGCCTGGCCGGGCCGGTAGTCGCGGCAGCGGTGATCTTGCCGAAACAGTACCAGCTTCAGGGGCTCAACGATTCCAAGCTGACCAGCGCAAAGACTCGTGATGCCTTGCGCAGGACCATTGAAGCGGAGGCTATTTCCTGGGCGGTAGGTATTTGTTCGCCGGAGGAAATCGATCAGATCAATATCCTGCAGGCCTCCTTCCTTGCCATGCATAAAGCTTTGGACCAAATAATAAAACAGGTGGAGCACATCATAGTAGATGGCCCATACTTCAAGTCTTATAAAAATA
Organism: Cyclobacteriaceae bacterium; assembly: GCA_041749015.1. Classification (GTDB taxonomy): domain Bacteria; phylum Bacteroidota; class Bacteroidia; order Cytophagales; family Cyclobacteriaceae; genus JBGTCD01. Next base: position 3,375 of record JBGTCD010000091.1, on the reverse strand, counting down.
TCCCAAACACTTGTTTTGTCAAAGGCGACTCCAAATTTGCTGCCATAGCTGCGGCCTCCATATTGGCCAAGACTCACCGGGATGAGATCATGAAAGGGCTGGCCCAATCCTACCCGGAATATGGTTGGGACTGCAATGTTGGGTATCCGACCAGAGCACATCGTGATGCCATTCGGAAGCTGGGCCCTACGCCCCTGCACCGCCGTTCATTTAAATTACTGCCCGATCCCGAACTTTTTGATCAATACTGACAATTCGGGTTTTATCAGGACTATTTTTGTTTTAAGTTCGTTGCTGATTTATGGAAAGATCATTCCTGCTATTTCAAGATTCCCCCTGGCTGATCCTGCTGGGTATCCTCGCCGGAATTGTGTACGCCTGGTTGCTGTATTCAAAAGAAAAATTCACACCTGGCACCAGAAGGGCCATGGCCATCCTCAGAGGTTTGGTGGTATTTTTTCTGGTACTGCTGCTTGCAGGGCCACTACTCAACCAAACCAGAACCTATGAAGAGCAGCCTGCAGTAGCCCTGTTGATTGATGACAGCAGCTCAATACCCGAGGCAGAAGTTTTGACCAATGAATTGATAGAAAAATTATCAGGATTGAAGAACAGGTTGAATGAAGCAGGGTACGAGACCACCTTTTGGGGCCTGGAAGGGATGATACCGGGGGATTCCTTGCCCGGATTTGACAGGAATCAGACCAATCTCGACAAAGGTTTAAAAGAGATTCGCAATGCCTATGAAGGCGGCAACCTGACCGCTGTGGTTTTGATTTCGGATGGCCTGCATAATACTGGTTTGAATCCGTTGTATTCTACATATGGGGTGCAAATTCATACTGTAGGGATCGGTGATACTACTGAAAGAGCAGATACACGAGTAGTTAATTTAAATTATAATAAGGTAGTCGCTCAGGGCAACCGTTTTCCGGTTGTGGTAGAAATCGCCCATGAGGGTTTTTCAGGACAAAGTGCTCAATTGTCCATCATTCACAATGGCCGTGTGCTGGACCAGAAGCCGGTTCAGTTTTCCGGGACCTCCGGGCTTCTGGAAGTAGAGTTTTTGCCTGAAGCCACTAATATGGGTCTTCAGCGATATGAAGTGGTTTTGAGTCCGCAGGAGGGTGAATTTAATACCGTTAATAATAAATCCTTTGCCTATGTAGAGGTGGTGGAAGGCGCACAGAAAGTATTGATTGTAGCGTCAGCACCCCACCCGGATATTAAAGCCATGAGGAGTGCCATAGAGTTAGGAACCCGATTTGAACTGGACCTGTACATTCCGGGGATTCATCCCGAACCCAGCGAACAAAAATATGACCTGGTCATCCTGTATCAAATCCCCGACCTTAACGGCACTACCCAATCGCTTTTTACCAAATACACCCAGACCGAGGGTCAGGCCATTTTATTTATCTTAGGCAACAATACCCGTTTAAGTACTTTTAACCTACAGGAGCACCTGGTGCAGGTTGAGTCCAGAGGCGGGGACCGGGATCGGGTAACACCCAGGTTTAACAGAGGATTTACCCCCTTTCAGTTGCCTGATGAACGTACGGAGATCTACCGGCAATACCCTCCGATAGAAGTGCCTTTCGGGAAGTATAATCTTGCAGCCGGTGTTGAAACCATGCTTTGGCAACAGGTAGGGGCTGTAGAGACCCAAAAGCCAATTTTGGTGGTGCGCACTGATCCCGGAGAAAAACGGGCAGTTTGGATTGGAGAAGGATTCTGGAGGTGGCGGCTGTTTGAGTTTTCGAGAAAGGGCAATGCGGAAACTTTTGATGAAACATTTACCAAACTATTTCGGTACCTGGCTACCCGTGAGGACAGAAGGAAGTTTCGGTTTTATCCGCTAAAAAATGAATTTACCGATCAGGAGCCTGTGATATTTGAATCCGAAGAATATAATGAGCTCTACGAGCGGATTTATGGGAATACCATATCCCTTGAGATCAAATCCCAGGAGGGCTCTGTCCGCACCTTTACCTTTGAAAGTAACGAATACAATACCCGATACCGGACAGGAGTTTTGCCTGATGGGATTTATGAATATGTAGCCAAGACCACTATTGCCGGAAACAGGGAAACTATAACCGGGGAATTTATGGTGAACGCCAGTAATATTGAGCTTCAGGATCTAAGCGCTGACCATCAATTACTCAGAGCCCTGGCGGAGAAAAATAGTGGAATTTATGTGCCCTCAGGGCAATTGGTCACTTTAGAAAGCCTCCTTTTAGAGCAGAAACCACCAAAAAGACTGCATTACGAAGAAGCCTACTTACCTGCCATTAACCTTAAATGGATTTTTTTTCTTATCTTAACATTGATAAGTCTGGAGTGGTTTAGTAGAAAATATCATGGTTCATATTAGAATATTTTATTTTTTAATTATTGTTGGGTTGCTTTGCAGATGCACCAATGATGAGGATAAGGCCATGCTCTTATTTGCCGAAGGAAAGTACCATGAAGCTTCGGTGTTGTTTGAAAAAGCCGTCAGGTTATATCCTAATGATTGGAACCTGTGGTATAATTCTGGTCGCTGTCTTCAGGAATTGGAGGAGTACCGGGAAAGCATTCAGGCCTTTGCCAAAAGTCTTTCGCTCAATAAGGAAAATGACAATGCCTATTTCAGCAGGGGCTTGTCTTATTTTAGGTTGAATGAGCCCGAACTTGCCATTGTAGATTTTAGAAATACTTTGAGACGGAATAGGAGGCATTTTGAGGCTCAATTGATGTTGGGCAGGTCTTACTCCCATACTGGAGAAGTCATGATGGCAGTGGAAGAGATCAATAAAGCTATTGAAATTGACAAGGACTATATCATGTGCTATTATTACAGATCTGCCTGCTTCGCCAAAATGGGTCTTATCCAGTTTGCTGTAAATGATTTAAATAGAGTGATTCGGGAGCGCCCTGATTTTAATCATGCCTATTTCAACAGGGGGGTGCTGTACCAGCGCAATGAAAAGTATAGATCGGCTTTGGCTGATTTTAATAAGGCCCATAGACTGGAGTATGAAAAATACGACCTTTTCCTTCGCCGGGGATATTGTTACCTGCAGCTTGATCTCACTAAGCAGGCCTGTGCTGACTTGCAACAAGCCGAAAGACTACAGAAGGGGATTGCAGCTAAGCTTTTGAAAGAATACTGTTTGTGATGGCAAATGGTGTTTGGCCTCTGGCTAGCCTACCTTGGCAGGGAGCCCTACCTTCGGAATGCAGGCCTCCCCGGCCGGGCCTTACTTTTCTCCTTGATGAGAAAAGTAAGCAAAAGAATCAAGGCCTGTGAGGAAATTCACTAAAATTTCCTTTTTCTCCGCTAAAAATTTTGAAACTCGTCGGCTTTGCCGCCTCAGACAGCAAAATTTT
>JBGTCD010000090.1:0-52706 GCA_041749015.1 Cyclobacteriaceae bacterium | reverse complement strand
CTTGAGTTCCTGGTTTTCCCCCTTCAATTGGACTAACTCTGATTTAATGTTCTGGTACTCGCCGACCAGCATTTGGATTTTTCTTTCGAGGAAGTTGAGTTGGGATTTGAGTTGGTCGAGGTTCATGTAATTATCTTCTAATCAGAGCATTAAATTCTTTTTCGTAGGCCTTAATCAAGCCATCCATGGTGGCATCGATCACCTTGTCGGTAAGTGTTTTTCCCCGATCCTGCAGCACAAAACTCAACGCGTAGGCCTTTTTACCTTCTCCCAACTGTGCCCCTTCAAACACATCAAATACCCCAATATTTTGAATCAGAGAAAATTCCTTTCTTTTTGCCACCTTCTTCAGTTCTTCGAAACTTGTCCCTTTGTCAATTACAAGAGAAAGGTCTCTTCGAACCTCAGGGTAACGCGGCACTTCTGAGAATACGATATTATTACTTGTACCTAACAAAAGCAAATCCCAATCCAATTCTGCGTAAAATATTTCCTGATCGATATCAAAATTTTCGACCAATGACCTTTTCACCGCTCCCAGACGGGCGATTATATTTTTGTCAATGGATAATTCCAAACCATAAGAAAAAATACTTTCCTTGCTTACCTCCATACTATCCCAGGCCAGGTTAAAACTTTTGAATAGGCTATAGAGCTGTGTTGCCAGGTCATGAAATGCGGCCGGCTCTGATTTTTTTCTCCATGATTCTTCATGGGTGTTTCCTGTCATCATCAGGTTGAGCCATTGGCGTTCCAGGTATCCCTTTTCATTGAGATGATAGGTTTTCCCAATCTCGAAAAGTTTGAGATTGGTCTGCTGCCTGTTAAGGTTGTGGGCGATTACCTCCAGGCCAGAATATAACATGCTCTGACGGAGTACGCCTAAAATTTCACTTAAAGGGTTCAGTATTTTAATGCTGTTTCCCTTATTTAGCTCAGGGTCTTTTTCGGCATAGGTAGCATCGGTAAGGCTGTTGGTCATAATCTCCTTAAATCCTCTTGCAGCAAGAAATTTTGTTGCACGAAATCTAATAGCATCAGCATCTTTTTCTGGAAAAGAGGAAAGGTAGGAAGCTCCTACGTGGTCGGGTAGTGGTATTTTATCAAAACCATATATCCTTAAAATCTCCTCAATTACATCGGCCTCACGCTTCACATCTACTCTATATGGCGGCACCTTTGCCGTAAAACCTTGCTCTTTTTTATCGCATACTTCGATATCGAGTTGTTGGAGGATGGTGTGGATTTCATCCTTAGGGATTTCAATGCCAATTAACCTGTTGATATGCTTATAGGACGTGATAACCGAAGTTGGCATTATAGGGTAAGGATAGATGTCAAATATCGGTCCCAGGACTTGACCTCCGGCAATCCTGGTAATCAGCAATGATGCTCTTTTTAAAGCATAAATGGTAATGTTTGGGTCAGTACCTCTTTCAAATCTAAAAGAGGCATCCGTTTTTAATTGATGATGTTGGGCAGTTTTTCGAATGTATTCAGGATTGAAACATGCGCTCTCCAGAAATATATTCTCGGTAGTACCTTTGACGCCGGAATCAATACCCCCGAAAACACCGGCGATACACATCCCTTCCTCATCATCACAGATCATCAGGTCTTCCGCTTTTAATTTCCTTTCCTTTTCGTCCAGTGTTTTGAATATGGTCCCTTCCGGTAGCGTTTTTACAACGACTTTACCACCACGAATTTTGTCAAGGTCAAAGGCATGCAGGGGTTGGCCGAGTTCGAATAATACGAAATTGGTGATGTCTACTACATTATTGATAGGGTTGAGGCCTATGCTCTTAAGCCTGGATTGAAGCCAGTCTGGCGAGGGGCCTACCTTGATTCCTTTAATTACTACCCCGGAATAACGAATGCACGCCTCAGGATTTTCAACTTCAACCGAAAGGGTAGGATATCCTTCACTGGCAATAAAATCATCCACCGATGGCCATTTTATTTCCCGGTTAAGTAAGGCTTTGAGGTCTCTGGCCACTCCAATATGAGAGGTAGCCTCAGCTCGGTTTGGGGTAAGCCCAATTTCTAAAATATGGTCTTTTTTAATATCAAAAAATTGTGCTGCCGGAGTGCCATTGGGCAATTGGGTATCCAAAACCATAATACCATCATGACTGGTACCAAGGCCTATCTCGTCTTCAGCGCAAATCATCCCTTCGGAGACAGCCCCTCTGATTTTTGATTTTTTAATTTTAAAAGGCTCCCCACTATTGGGGTATAAGGTAGTGCCAGGCAATGCTACCAGCACTTTTTGTCCAGAGGCCACATTAGGGGCTCCACACACTATGGGGAGGAGGTGCCCCTGTCCGGCGTCTACCTCGGTGATTTTGAGTCTGTCAGCATTTTCATGGGCCTTGCAGGAGATCACCTCTGCGATAACAATCCCTTCCATACCACCGCGGATGGTTTCAAAAGGTTCAATGCCTTCTACCTCAAGCCCTGACCCTGTAAGCAGGGCGGCTACTTCTTCCGGACTTTCTTCCAGATCAATATATTTTTTAAGCCAGTTAAATGAAATTTTCATAATTAAATTAAAGTCCGGGAAGGCAAAAATAAGGAATTACAATGGTTCCGGATGGGGAATTTATTTTTTTATATAATTTTTTTCGCCAGTCCTTATTGGAATTTCTAAAAGATTTCCGGGTGGGGGTAAGGGACAGGAGTAATCATCCACATAGGCACAGTAGGGATTGTAGGTCTGGTTAAAGTCGAGGGTGATCTGCTTGTCGGTTTTTTTTGCGGAAACCTCAAGATACCTGCCGCCACCGTAGGTCTCATCTGCGCTGGTAGCATCCCCAAATGCGAGGAACAAGGTGCCTTTGAAGGGTCCGGGCCCTGCCAACTCCAAAATTAGTAACCGATTGGTCTTACCATCCATTTCAAACTCGGCATGGCCAAACTCGATATAAGTTTTTTCAAATCCGTCACTAGTTGGGACCTTCACCATTTTTGGTTGTTCAGAAGGGATGAGCCTGGCCTTAATTTTGTAAGCAGGGTCTGGATCATAATATTGCAGTCCATCAAAGGGGATGTTCGCTTCAATGAAAGGGGAGGTGGGATCAGTGGAAAAATAATCCTCTTTCTCAGCCCGTTCCTTTGTAATCGAACGGATATAATGCTCATCCTGAATGGCTTTTTGACCTGAAAAGGAATAAATCAAGGTGATGACAACTACCGATACCACAAATCCCCCAATTAACTTTTGTTTATTTCTCATCAGCTTCAAATAAGATTTTTATCAAGGAAACTCAAATATCCCTGATCTGCAAATATAATATGATCCAGGACAGGAATCTCCAGCACCTTCCCTGCAGCTACCATTTTTTTAGTAAGGTCCAGATCTTTTTGGCTGGGACTTAGATTCCCTGAGGGGTGGTTGTGGACTAGAATAATGCTGCTGGCCAAAAGCGTGAGGGCGGTGTTAAAAATAATCTTTGGGTCTGCAACGGTGCCGGACACACCCCCCGAGCTAATTATTTGTTTGCCGATTACACGGTTGCCTCTGTTGAGCAGCAATACCCAAAACTCCTCGTGCTTAAGGTCAAGCAGGTCTGGCTTCATGATTTCATAGGCATCGGCTGAGCAGGCAATTTTGGGTTTTTCAGTGAAGGCAGTTTCTTTCCTGCGCCTCCCCAGTTCCAAGGCGCTTACTATTGTGATGGCCTTGGCAGTCCCGATCCCTTTTATTTTTTTTAAATCCTCAACCCCTAGCTTGGCAAGGGCATTGAGGTCATGGCCTGCCTCACTTAATACCTGCCTTGCTACCTCTACAGCCGACATAGAGGCAGTGCCGGATCCTAATAAAATACCAATAAGCTCCGCATCGGAGAGTGCTGCCTTACCCTTGAGCAGGAGCTTCTCTCTTGGCCGGTCCTCTTCGGCCCAGCTTTTTATCGATAAATGTGGTTGGTACTGTTTAGCCACCTGTCATTATGATTGTTGAAAGTATAAAAATAAAAAAACCCTGCCGGTTATGACAGGGTTTTTAAAACAATGTTTTAATCAAGATTAAAGACTATTCACCAATTTGGTCAGTTTTGACTTATTATTGGAGGCCTTATTCTTATGAATGATATTTTTCTTGGCAAGTTTGTCAATCATGGCGATGACCTCCTTGAGTAACTTTTCGGCTTCAGCTTTATCAGTGGTATCTCTCAGTCTTTTAATATAAGTCCTGGTAGTTTTGGTCTGATACCTGTTCCTAAGCCTTTTGGCTTCGTTTGAACGAATTCTTTTAAGTGCTGATTTATGGTTAGCCATATTGGGTCTCGTTTTTTGAGTTTGCAAAATTAAGCCTTCCGGACATTTAATCAAAGTTTAGTTCTAAAATATTTTTTAAATTTATAGCGTGAGCCATTGTCAAGTAGTGTCATGGGAAATTTTAAGCTCTGGATTAGGATATTGACTTTAAGTGCCGGAATGCTTCTGGCATCATTCACTGAGATTGATTGGGGGTTTTTTGCCCACCGCCTGATCAATAAAATGGCGGTATTCACACTCCCGGAAGAGATGTTCGGATTTTATAAGCACCATTTGGAGTACCTATCCGAAAATGCTGTAAACCCTGACAGAAGGCGCTATATCATGCCTGCTGAAGCGCCAAGGCATTATATTGATCTGGATTCCTATGGGGACAGCGCAATACATCAATTGCCCAGGTATTGGGCTGATGCTGTAAGTCAATTATCGGAAGACACCCTTCAGGCTTATGGCATCGTGCCATGGCATATCAATTTTATGAGCTACCAGCTTACGGAAGCCTTCAGAGTCGGTGATCCGGAACGCATTCTTAGATTGTCAGCAGATTTGGGGCATTATGTGGGTGATGCCCATGTGCCATTGCATACCACTTCCAATTATGATGGTCAAAAAACCAGGCAGGTCGGCATCCATGCTTTTTGGGAATCCAGGTTACCCGAATTGTATTCTAATGGGTACGATTTTTTTGTCGGCAAGGCAGTGTACATCAGTAATCCGCAGGAGGCTGCATGGAATGCTGTCCAAGGGGCTCATGCTGCCCTGGATTCTGTTCTTGGTTTTGAAAAACAGTTATCCGCTGACTTCCGGGAAGATCAAAAATACAGTATTGAAGACCGAGGTTTTGGAGTAGCCCGGGTTTATTCCAGGGATTTTTCCAAAGCTTATCATGATATGCTTGATGGGATGGTGGAGCGGCAGATGCGAGCCTCTATCAAATTGACCGGAGACTTATGGTACACTTGCTGGGTCAATGCCGGGCAACCTGACCTTGACTGTTTGATCGGCATGGAGCCTGACCAGACTGCAATCAAACTGCGGAAAGAAGAAATTAAAAAATGGAAGGAACAACAGTATAAACCACAAAGAAGTGAGGTTGATGGTGGTAATTGAAAACTAAGTTTTATTCCACCCCAGGCTGTTTCAGCTTCCAACCTGTTTTTTCCTTTTCCCGGATTACCATTTCCCTGACATCCTTGAGTAGGGCTTTGGCATCGTAAATGATCCCGTCTTTTATTGTGTATTTCACACCTCCGGCCCTGATCACCTCATTGGCATCTGTGAGCTTGACGGCCCCTGTACCATACAAGACTTTTAGATTTTCAAGGGGATTTTCATCCAGTAGGATCATATCAGCAAGTTTGCCAACCTCAATACTGCCTATCTGAGCATCCATACCAAGAGCCTCAGCTCCATTCAGTGTGGCGGAACGGATTACCTCAAGTGGGTGAAAACCTGCCTCGCGTAATAACTCCAGCTCTCTGATGTAGGCAAAACCATAAAGCTGATAGATGAATCCTGAATCAGAACCAGCAGTTACCCTGCCCCCTCTGTTTTTATACTCATTGATGAAAGTCATCCAAAGATTGTAATTTTCTTTCCAGGCTATCTCCTGCTCGGTACCCCAAAAATGCCAATAAGAACCATGCGATATTCTGCTGGGAGCATAAAAGGCCCAAAGGCTTGGAAGGGTATAATCCTCATGCCACTCGGCCCGCCTGGTTCTCTGGAGGTCTCTGCTGGCCTCATAAATATTAAAAGTAGGGTCTATGGTAAAATCCAGATCGAGGAGTTCGTTCATGACCTTATTCCAATGATCAGAGTAGGGTGGGGCAGCCTGCTTCCACAGCTTGCCTGCTTCTTCAAACCGATGCTGTTCATTTTGATAATTGTAATCAGGCGGGTAATGTTGTACAGTTCTGTCTGCGAATAAAGCCTCTGGCAGCCCATACCAGTGCTCCATGGTGGTAAGTCCGGCTCGGGCAGATTGCAGTACATTCCACCGGGCTACCTCCAATTGTGCGTGATGGCAGGCAGACCTTAAGCCAAGTTTTTTGTTTTCTTCGAGTGCCGCAGCCATAATATCAGGAGGCGCACCAAAGAATTTGATCCCGTCAGCACCCTTCTTAGCATTCTGCCTTACCCATTCTCTTGCTTTATCGGGAGATTCAATGGCGCCATCTGCACCCATACCGAATACAGTATAGGCCAAAATCCGTGGTGCTGTAATGGTATTTTCCCGACTCTTTTTCCGGTGGTCCAGAACCCAATCAAGGCCATTGCCGCAAGCAGGATCCCTGATAGTGGTGATGCCATGGGCCATCCAAAGTTTAAATACATATTCCGCGGGGGTACCTTGCGAAGCACCTCCGATATGGCCGTGCATATCCACAAACCCCGGCAGCAAATACATCCCGGTGGCGTCAATTTCCTTACCACCCTTCTTTAGCTCGGGTCTGCCGGATTCATTGATGGCTACTCCTGGATACCCTACGATTTGTACTTTGGTGATTTTATTTTTTTCAATCACCACATCTACAGGACCATAAGGTGGCGCCCCGGTACTATTAATTAAAGTAGCACCACGGATGATTAATTGATCAAAGGGCCCATCACCCTCCTGGACCTCAGGGGCAGGAGTAACCTGACGTTGAGACCAGGCCAAAGTAAATGAAAGTGTGAAAATTAAAAGTAAAACAATCCTCATAATGCCGGCAATAGAATTTTATATCCCAAATTAAAGGAATTTAGCCGAACCTGCAGGAATTTTATTTTTATGGTATGAAAGGGCAGATTAAAATTATACCTAAATTATTCGTATTTTGTATTTTCCGGATCCCAATTCACCCAGCCTTTTGTCCAGTCTTCTGTGCCAAATGCTCCGATGAATGGCACCTTTTCAAAGAAAGGATCGTCAATATTATCCCAGCGCGCATAATCTAGCACAAGCGAAGTAGGGTCAGGCAAATGGGGTGGAGGTGCGTCTATTGAAATGTTTAGCAATTGCCAATGCGAAAGTTGCAGGTTCCTGAAGGAGGCCGTTTCGAACCAGTTAATCATAGGCTCTACTTGCCCTGGATTATCAGAATTACTCGTTGAGCCCGGAAAGGCAGTCATCCATTTTAAGGCACTTCCAGCAGATCCATTGTTGGGTGTAAACGGTAGGTTATCGGCTCGATCACGATGAGGATTATAGGTATTGCCATAACCATTACCACCCCAGTTGTGCACACCTGATAGAACCACGTTCTCAATCATTGAGCTACCGTTTAATATATGCATCCCTGCTCCTGGAAAATTGTCGTTAATGAATAAGCCATACGCAAATCCAGTACTAATGCTGTTTAAAAAAACAATTTTTGCATTACACCGCACTTCTATCCCGGCCTTAATTTCATTAGAAATCACACTATTGTTTTTTATCTTCGGGCCAATCAGTGTCGTGTTGGCCAGCACAGGCCTTGTGATCAATAGCTCATTCCCTCCACAATCATCCGTAACTTCGATACCGTTTGATCCTGAAATATCTCCAAATTCATGGGTTCTAAAAGCAAATGCGAACTGGATTTTTCCTTGATATCCATTTCGGAAAGATAAATCGTCATCTAAATTCTGATAAGACAATAAATGTTTAGTATTTACCTTACCTCCCAAAAACGCAAAACCATCTTCAAGGCCATATGTACACATGACATGGTCAACTACGGTATTTTTGCCAACACCGGCAAGGGTAAGGCACGCTCCTTTTGTGGAAGCTGCCGGGTGATATAATCCTGCGAATTCGATTCGTAAGTATCGCATTGTCCCCGAATTATCCTCATCGTTAACACCACCATAGAGACTTTCGAAAAAAGAAGTTAAAGGACCGGCATTTTCATGCACAGAAGCTCTACCTAAAACATATACTCCTCCCCAATCTCCGGGCTGCCTATCACCGGCTGGTTTTGAAGAGGTGAATACAATGGGTTTTTCAATTGTGCCATCTGCCAGAATCTTTGCACCCGGGCTAATCACTAAGGTTCCTTTGGTTTCGAAATCGCCCTTAATGGTCGTTCCAGGATTTATAGTCAGGACATGACCTTCTTTTATGCGAATAATTCCTTCCAATACATAAATGGTATCCCGATACCACGTCATTGATTCGTACATCCCGCCTTTCATGTGTCTAATTGGCCTTGGGAGAATGGGTTCCTCTATTTCCTGAGGATCAAAAAAGCAGCTTGAGAAAAGTGTTGCCACTGTCAATGAAAGCAATAGTAAATTAACTTTTTTCATGTTAGCAAATCATGATTATTCGTATTCTGTATTTTCAGGATCCCAATTCACCCATCCTTTTGTCCAGTCTTCTGTGCCAAATGCCCCGATAAAATCTACATTTTCAAGACCATCTACTGGTATCATTTTGACAAGACTATTGTCCAAAAGTTTAGAACCAACTAATGGTAGCAAGGAAGGTGTATTGGTAAAACCAGTACTTTCCAAAACGAAATCCCATTTTAACTCTGCCGGTGATAAAATATAATTTTGACTGTTAAAGCGCTCTACATGACTTTGTTCAGGTTCTTCATACCCGCCATGCCCAAGTGCGGCAAAACTCCCTCCCCGGACAGGATAGTCTTTCTCAAGCACACCTGCAAAAATATTACCTCTGCAGTAAACGATGTCTGCATTATACTCATTTTCGAATTGATCGAATTGATTTTTTCTGTAAACGTATCCACCATGAACGGCCCCATACACAAGAGAGTTTACAAGATTAATCCCTCCTGACCCTTGTCTTACTACCCCTCTGTTGGATCCTTCCTGTATTTTCGCAAAAACAGGGTAATTCCGATTAGCCAGCCCTACCAAAGAGGCATTCGATAGTACCGGTTTATGCGAAGTATTTTCAGTGTTGAAAGTTAAAAACATCGACTTGTGGTCATAATAAAAAGCCTGGTTCTTTGGATTTTGATACACCATCAAATATTGGATAGTGCCTGAAAATGAATAATAAATGCCTACATCCGTATTCCAGTTATCACTACAGATTATCTTTTTAAGGTGAGCCCCACCGCCGTAAATCCTCATTCCAAAGTCTGATCCACTACTGATCATGATGTTATTTATTGAGGCTACTTTTTCCACTCCGATAAGTGTCAGCGAACTACTGTGTTCGGAAGGAATAAACGGATTAATGCCTGCAAATTCAATTCGCACAAACTTCAGCTTGATACCTGGGGATTCATTTATGGTGGAATTGCCGCCCAGGTTAGATAAATATGGAAAGGGATGAGCATCTTGAGGGAAGGGCACTTCATCTATTCCAAAAATAATAATGCCACCCCAATCTCTTTCCCCTGGACTATGAATGGAAGTAAAAACGATTGGATGCTCCCTTGTGCCTTCTGCATGAATACCTGCTCCTTTCAAGACAATCAAGGCCGACATGGGTTTATTTCCTTTGATTAGGGTCCCGGGTTCAATGGTAAGTTTGTTTCCCGGTTTTATAAATAATGTGCTATCCAACACATAAACGGTATCGCGGTACCAGGTCGTTGATTCGTACATTCCACCTTTCAGGTGCTTTAAGGGTCTTGGGACAATTGGCTCTTCACTCTTTAGCGGGTCTTCCGTACAACTAAAAAGAAATAATGCTACTGTTAAGACCGGCAAAAGTGTATAGAAGTTTTTCATTTCATCTATTAATTAAAATTTTTACAATAGAAAAATTACCTTCTGTATGCTCTATGATTAAAATATATGGCCCAGAAGGAAATGCATTTACATCTACATGGACATTATTTTTACCCATTTCGTAAGATTTTGAATACTTATTATGAACTAACCTACCATTTAAATCATATGCACTTATCTTAAGGATAGGTTTATGTGAGTCGATAAAAATGCTATGACTTGCGGGGTTAGGATATAACTTAATTGATGGTTTGTCAATTTCATCTTGGAGATCAGTGGATAATATTTTTTTTATGTACTTCAAATAATTGACTTTGGTCGATCTGTACATTAACTGGTTGTTATTATACAGATTTTCTCGATTTTCTTTCATAACCTCAGCGATCAAGTGCCCATACTTGCTATTTGTAAGGTGATAAATTAAAAGGTACAAAATGTCACTTCTGGTACTTTCAATATAATCTTTGAAAATAAGTGGAAGTATTTCTGATTTATTCTGTTGACTTAGACTCAACAACGATTTGAAATTAGGGGTACTTGAATATGCCATTTGATTGCTTATGGCCTGAGAATTCAATACTTCTACTTCCTTTTTCCAATTATTGAGCAGCTCATAAAACTCTTTCTGAAGTGAAGGGCTAACTCTATCGCTAAAATGATTAATCCATAATAGCTCAACCTCATTAAATTGAACGGTATCAATTACTGTAAGGCCTAATGAGAGAGATTCATCGAATGAAAATGTTTGATTTTCACTTACCCTTCCTCCTTCAGGAGCAAAGCCACCAGAAGGTTTATAATAGGCAACTATAACTCCATTTCCAGATGAAGAAGTTAAGCCTTCAATTGCATCCTTGGGGTGCATAAATCTTTCCTGAACGTGAATTTTGCTCTCCCAATCATATCCATGAGGGTGAAGATTGCCAGGTTTTTTAATAGAAGAGTGTGTAAAAGTATTAATAGATCCATCAGGAAAAAGCCAGGCCCAAACTGCTATGGCAGCGTTATATTCATCAGCACCAATTCTTGTATAACTCATCGCGCCTGCATATCGCGGTGGGTCATTACCAAAATAATTATCAAAACTTTTAAGACCTTGATCTACGGGAGAATACCATGGATTCAAATCATAGGGATGATTTGGGTTAACTAAGCCAGAATTTTGATAAGGATTTGTAAAGTTAGTTACAATTCCTCCGGCCCAAGCATGACAGTTGTACCCACTATTGCCAGTTACACTATTTTTATCATGAGTTCTTATTGCATCAATATGTTTTAATTTCGGACAATGTACCCATATTTGACTATTTTTTGGCAATAATTGTGTATTCATATACAAATCACAATTTCCAGTTGGGTTGGAAATGGTGTATGATGAAATCAAAAACCCTTTGCTTAAGGTTTCAAAAGTTGTTTGGAGACGGGCGTTTCTGTTCCATATAAAGTCTGAATTAAAGTTAATGTAATCGTTGTTGTGTGCCCTGATTTTCCCAAAATAATCGTCAGCAACCCATAGATATGGGTCTCCTAGAGCATTTGCGGTAAGGTGTGTGAGCGGGCCAGTCTTTGGAGAATATTGGTAGAAGTATCTACCGGCTACGGGGGCAGAGGGTGCAACCAATTGACCATTTCTATATAAATCAACTACGCCTGCACTAGCAATTGAGCCTCCATAAGCCCGTAGCAAGAGTATATAATGCCCACTTGTAGGAATGGTTACAGTAAGCTTAGAGTTTAGCCCAACACCGCCATCATCATTATACCATGAATGGGATGATGGATCCGTAAATCTATGGAACAAATACATGACGGGGTCGCAATTATTGTTGGTAGTTTCAAATGTGACAGTAGTACCCGCTGTAAAGTGATAACCGTACCAATATGTATAATTGAAATCAATATCCTCCCGATAATTGTAGTCATAAACGGGAGGATTATAATTATAAACTGGATCGGATGATGTTCGCGAAGATAAATTTTTATCCTCAGCCATATCTTTGCTGTAATTCTCGGGTAGTTTTTTTTCTTTTAGAATTTCTACATAATCCATTGCTTCTTTAAAAAGACTTTCATCTTTAATTCTTGCAGGATGTAAATGTACAGATTCAATGCCAGGGACAACTTCCCCTACCGCTGAAAATGTAATAGTATGAACTCCTTCAGTTAGGTTAATTCCATCTCCTTGATCATCGAAATTGATTGTGAATGGCTTCCATGCATTTGCTATTCTATATAGTAAACTTGCAATTGCTCTTTTTTCAATATCTAAATAAACCTGTAAAATTGTACTATCTGCAAGTCCGGCAACCATAAATGCCGATATATTGTATCTATCTGTTTGCTTTACCTCAATTTCAAAAGATTTATGAATTTCTTTTTCATAGGTGGTAACAATAACTCTTTTCACCGCATAGTGATTGTTGGATACACTGTCGTCAAAAACTTTTTCTACAAATTGGTTCTCTTGTGCGAATAAGATATTAACAATGAATATTGCCAATGAAAGTAAGGAGAGCTTTTTCATAACTTTTTAACTTTTTTATTGAAAGTTAAGGTAAATTAATTTTAACCAATCGAAATGATATGTTATCTATTTGTTAATTTTATTGGATTGTCAGCAACTAATATTAGGCTTAAGTAATTAATGCTTATTTATTTTATTGATTTTGCACCATATTCTTGAAAAGGAGATGTGCTTTTCGGAAAACCTTAGATGAAAAGTTTTGGTGTCACCCACCAGAAATAATTAAATATAGGCTCTGTTTATGGTTACTATCCAAAAATTGGCATTGTGGGTCCTTCTAAATTCTTGATTGAATACCTATTCATCTTCTTCATCACCCTCCTCCAAAACCATAAACCCCATATTGGCGACGGATCCCGACACTACGAGCACATTCTTCCTGGTCACCCCCTTATACCCACTTTGTGGCTCCACCCTGACCTGATAAGTTCCGGGCTTTACGCCCCTTACCATAAAGAATCCATCATCGCCTGTAAATGCTGTAATGGTATCTGATGGGTTTTGAACATATAACACAGCCCTGGCCTCCAAGGGTAAAATATGGCCTTGAACCCTCCCGGATTTCTCTTCGTCAATGACGCGGATCACAGGCACCAGATTGTAGCCATTAGGACGGGGCTTGACAGACCTTGCAGCATCAAAATCCAGCAGGATGTTGTAAGAAACACCTTGTATCAATTCTATATTGATAGGAATTATGATGCCTGATTGCTGGCCGCCAGGTACAGAAAGGTTCCGAATCTGCCCATCGATGAGCAGGGTGTTTTGGTTTCCCAGGATTAGCCTAAGCTGGGTGAGTTTGCCCGGAGGTAATTCTGCATTACCTAATAAGGTGTCAGTACCATTTCGGAAGTCAAGAAGATTATAGATGCCGGAGTTAAAATTATTGATCTCCTCCCACCCATTTTCGGTGGTATGGTATAGCAGCGATAATATTTCCACATTGACCTGCTCATAATCTGCAGGGGCATCGGTAAGCCGGAATTCAACGCTTGCTAACGATAGCCTTTCGGAATCATTGTAACATTGTGATAAAGTAGATAAAGCCAACAGCAACACGAATACTCTCAATATCCTTTCCATAGCTGTATATTTTTCTATTGATACAGATCAAGAGACTGAGGTAAGTGTATTTTAAATGAAAGTGCTGATTAATCAGATAAAGGTATAGAAATGGCGATGAATGACAGTTACCGAAAGAATAGTCTGCCTATATCCCAGCTCATTTTAAGGTAATAGTGCCTATATCAATGGTAATCTTTTCAATCACCGGAACGTTCTCCATGATTACTTCGCCATAGGGCGATTCCGGCACCACCTTCAATTGGTAGGATCCGGGCTGTGCCCCCTTGATTAAAAATTTGCCATTTTCTTGATTAGGGTATGCTGACAAGGTATCAGTTGAGTTTTGGAGATAAACCACTGATGCCACTCCTAAAGGAAGGATGCGGCCTTGTACGGCACCGGTCGTTTCGGTTTCAATAATGCGTATTACCGGTTTTAAAATAAACTTGTTGGGATTGGACACTACAGACCTTGCAGCATCAAAATCCAGTAAAATCTGATTTCTGCCCGGAGAGAAGGTTTTGTTGACCAATACCTTAATGCCGCTTTGCTGGGCACTTGGGGTGAAGAGCGGCTTTTTATCACCATCAATTACTACCGAATTCTCGGAGCCTAGCATCAGGCGGATCTGGCTAATATGACCACTTAAAATTTCCGCCGAGCCTAATAGGGTATCCACCCCATTTCTCAGCTTTAGCAGGTCATAAATGCCTGGATTAAAATCCTCAACATCTACCCAGCCTTCCATTTCATTATGGTATCTGAGGCCAACTATCTCAATATTTACTTCTTCAAAATCAGCCGGGGCATCCGTTAACTTGAAATCCACCTTTACCGCAGTTGTTATTAGGTTTTCGTTTTCCTCACAATGAGAGAAAACAAAAAACATGAATAGAGACACGAAACCTAACAGACTTACCCTTTTCATAAATTTGAAATTTATCCTATATCTAATGTATACGTATATTTTATCAATAGTAACATCAAATCGACAGAAGGGGTAAGGGGGAGGTAGATGCCTTAAATACTTAGCTTAAACATATATCATTGATTTATTGCCCAAAACGCCGCCACCACCATTGAAAAACGACCAGGGCCCAAATTCTGGCATGGGCATCACCGGGGTTTAGAGAAAATAGTTTTCTTTTTAATGCGTTGATTTCCTGGTAATTAAAAATTCCCTGCTGGGTAATGGTAGTTTTTGATAGTAGGTCATCAAAAACCAAACTTTTCATTTCGTGTGTAAGCCAATGTCTCAGGGGCACTTCGAATCCATGTTTTGGTCTTTTGTGGATCGATTCAGGCAGTAGGCTTTTAAAAGTCTCTTTAAGCAGTAATTTTCCAGAGTGCCGATTTACCTTATATTCTGAGGGTAATGCCCTTACCCATTCTACCAGGTCATGGTCAAGAAAAGGCACTCTAACCTCCAGTCCATGTGCCATCGACATCAGATCTACTTTGGTGAGCATATCATTAGGCAATACCAGGCCTATATCAGTATCGAGCACTCCATTCATTGGGTCTGGGTGGAGGAGGGGTTCTAACCACTCTTCCTTAAAGGTGGTATAGTTCTCATTACCAAAATCGGCCCTGATGAGTTTTTTGACTTCTTGCTCTGAGGCAAACCCGGCCCAGGCCCAATATCGGTCCCGGGCAGACATGTTCATGCCTTTAGAAAATCGGTACAGTTTTCTAAACTTATCAGAAAATGGGCTGTGCCTGGATTTGGGCATCATGTACCATAAGGGCCCCATCCCACCCACCATTTTTTCAAAAATACCGGGATGGATCGACCGGTGAAAAGCCCGATGCTTATTATAACCACCAAATAACTCATCTGCCCCATCGCCTGACAGTGCAACCGTCACTTCATTGCGGGTGACTTTGCTCAATAGGTACACCGCAATGGCCGATGAATCAGCAAAAGGCTCATCAATATAATCCAGGACATGATGCACCTCGTTATACAGGTCTTTTGTGGATAGCGAAAATGTCTGATGATTAGTACCCAGGTGGCGGGCTACCGCATTGGCATGCTCGGATTCATCAAAATATTTCTGATCCTTAAAACCAATCGAAAAAGTCCGTAAATCAGGTTTTTGCTGGACCGCCAAAGCTGCTATGATGGAACTGTCGATGCCACCACTTAGAAATGACCCCAGGGGCACATCAGCAACCAGCCTTTTATGAACGGCCGCTTCTAATTTTTCCTGAAGTGTTTTTTTTAAATTTTCCCGGTCTGTAGTTTCAAATTCGGGCGTTTCAGGATTATAATATTTGGAAACAGTGAATTCTTCAGTTGAGATTTCGATGCAGTGCCCGGGCAGAAGTTTTTTAACCTGTTTAAAAATGGTAAGCGGGGCCGGGATATAATTGAGTTGGAGGTAGGTATAAAGGGCCTCCATATCGATTTCTTTACTGATGCCATAGGGTATCATTGCTTTCATTTCGGAGGCAAATAATAGTTTGTCACCATCGATTAGGTAATAAAGGGGCTTGATGCCAAAACGATCCCGGGCAAGGAATAATCGCTCTTCCTTTTTATCATAAATGGCAAAGGAGAAAAATCCCTGGAGATCCTGAAGACAGGCCTTGCCCTGATGGATGTACGCCTGCAGCAACACTTCTGTATCGGTCTCAGATCGGAAGTTGACGCCACTCGCTTCCAAATTTTTACGGAGGGTCTTATAGTTGTAGATTTCTCCATTAAAAATGATCATGTACCTGCCGGAAGGATCGGTCATGGGTTGATGACCCTGATTTGAGGTGTCGATGATTGAAAGCCTGCGGTGGCCAAGGCCCACGTGCTCATCATGGTACATATCCTGAAAGTCCGGCCCCCTGCTTTCCAGAGCAAGGGTAGCATTGGCAAGATTCACCACGTGCATCCTTCCTACTAAATTAAACGCATACAAACCCGTGATACCGCACATGGTTAATAATTGGGTTTATGAATTTGGTTGAGCAGAAGGATCAAAATATTTTTTCAGGATTAAGAATACCGTTCGGGTCAAATACTTTTTTAATGCCCCGCATGAGGTTCAGGTTTACCTCACTTAGAGCAAGATTAATATAGGGTCTTTTGGCAACGCCAATACCATGCTCTCCCGAAAGGGTGCCCCCAAGTTGGGTGGTTAGTTTGAATATTTCCCCAATGCCATCATTGACTTTGGTGTTCCAATCTTCATCGGAAATCTCCTCTTTCAGCACATTCACATGGAGGTTGCCATCTCCCAGGTGGCCATAGCACACAGAGTTAAATCCATAAGTTTTACCAATTTCCTTGATCCCGGTGATGAGCTTGGGCAGGTTGCCTCTGGGCACTACTACATCATCAGATTTGGTAAGGGTATACGCATTTACGGCCGGAGAAATATTTTTTCGGATCTTCCATAATTCCTCCTTTTGTGCGGCCGTTTCTGCAAAAAGCACCTCTCCGGTATCATATTGTTCTACCACTTCCATGATGCGTTCGGCATCTTTCATGAGAACCTCCTCGTCGTTGCCATCCAGCTCGCACAAGAGGTAGGCATCCCGATCGGCAGGGAAGGGGGTGGTGACTTTGCTATTCAATACCTGCTCTACATAATCAATAGTGCGCAGTGCAGCGGCTCTTTCAAAAAACTCCATTCCGGAAGGGGTGATGCCGGCTACGAAAATGGAAGAAATGGCCTTGCATGCTTCTTCATTTGTGGAAAATGGGATGAGCAGCAGCACAGATTTTTGGGGAAATCCCCTCAGCTTGAATACAATTTTTGTGATAATGCCCAGGGTGCCTTCGCTGCCGCACATCAGTTGGGTAAGGTTATATCCGGTGCTATTTTTAAGGACATTGGCCCCGGTCCAGATGATTTCTCCGGTAGGCAGCACCACTTGCAGGTTCAGTACATAATCACGGGTCACCCCATATTTTACGGCTTTTGGTCCTCCGGAATTTTCAGCAAGGTTGCCACCCAGAAAGCAGGTGCCTCTGCTCGCTGGGTCTGGCGGATAAAACAAACCTTTTGCCTTCACGGACTCCTGAAAAACCTCAGTGATCACTCCGGGTTCCACGGTAGCCTGGAGATTAAGGCCATCTATTTCAATAATTTTATTGAAGCGTTCCATAGAGATCACTACCCCGTTTTTTACAGGCAATGCACCGCCGCTTAATCCGGTGCCACCGCCCCGGGGGGTGACTGGGAAGTTACGCTCATTACAATATTTAAGGATGGCACTGATATCCTCTGGATTACTAGGTTTGAGTACAATCTCAGGGATGAATAAATAATCCTCCGTTTCATCATGCCCATAATCTTTTTTTAATTCTTCCTCCAAAATGACATTGGGGCTCCCAATTTTTTCTAAGAACCATTGAATATCTTCCTCTTTAAGCTTAGTGAATCCCATGAATACTATATCTTTGTGATGATGTGGTTAATTGAAAATAAAACCAAAATTAGGCAATTACCATTAATTTTTATTGCCTTGTCCTTAGTAATGATCATGGAGGGATGTGCCTCCGCTAAAAAGTCCCGCGAGCGTGATGCCAAGATCCAAACGGTAATCAGAGCAGCCAAGTCTTATACAGGTACTCCATACCAATGGGGTGGGATGACCCGTGCCGGAATGGACTGCTCGGGGCTGTTGATCAATTCATTCAGAGCAGTTGACTTTGAAATCCCAAGGACGTCCAAGCAGCAAAGCGACGTGGGCTCCAAAGTTCCTCCCGGGAAATTAGCACCCGGGGACCTGGTGTTTTTTGCAACCGGAAAGAAACGGCGCGAAATTACTCACGTAGGGCTCGTTACCGAGGTGAGAGGCAAGCAAGACATCAGGTTTATCCATGCTTCTTCTTCCTTAGGGGTAGTGGAGGCCAACCTCTTTACCGACTATTATATTAAAAGGTATGTTACGGCAAGACGACCGTTTTAGTAAAAAGATTTTTTACCTATATTTGCAATCCTTTTGGGGCATTAGCTCAGTTGGCTAGAGTGCTACACTGGCAGTGTAGAGGTCATCGGTTCGAATCCGATATGCTCCACTTTTTATTTTTTCTTACCCCAATTTTCCAGATTTGAGTTAAGTACTGAAATCCCAGATGGCATGATCTGGTTTTTTTGTGCAGAAAATTGCCTTCAAACTCATGAAGGCATATAATTAGGTAAAGAGGATTTTTAAGCCTTACAATTCTGAATCCTTCATTTTTATTATTTAATAGTAATACTAAATCTCCATAAAGGTAAATTTGAATTTAAAATATTATTCCTAAATTGTAGGATTGGCAAAAGTTTAAATATATTTAGAGCTTATGAACGGCGCTTCTTAATATGGCAAAACTCAAGAACATCATTAAGCAACTCTCCCTCAATGACTTTGAAGCCATTCATGAAAACCTGATTGGTACCGGTGCTGAAAAGTCAGCTTATTTACTCAAGGCTTTGAGAGAAAGGCAGACCTCTGATATCAAGATCATGAATGAATTGGAGGTCAACACCAATGCCTACTATACTTTAAGGTCAAGATTAAATCAGCGGATTGAAGATTATCTTATTGAGCAAATGGAAAGTCCAAGGACGGACATTCTTAAGAAGGTAGCCAACATCAACGAAATTTTATTTACCAAAAAGAAAGCCATAGCAATTGCCACATTAAAAAAATTAGAGCGGGAACTACTCGATTATGATCTTAGTAACGAACTGACAGTGGTATATAAGTCGCTCAAAAAGCTTCATTTGAACCACCCTGATTATTTTAGCTATTCACAGCTATATAATAAGCATGTGGCATTCATGTTGGCTGTGGATAAGGCTGAGGATATTTTATCTGATTATTTCAAAAAATATGGGGAATATAGTCTGGCTCCAAGCGAAACTTCGAAGTTGGGATTGGAATTATTATTAAGGGAACTGATGAATATCAGTGCGCTCTATCAGTCACATCGCCTTTATGTTTTCCAGAGCTGCCTGAATATTTTTCATAGGCTATTTGTGCAATCCGAAGACGCTGGGGACTTTTCCGCTGAGCCAATTGAAGATATTTTGGAGAAGGTGGGTAAAACCTTTGACTCATATCCTCAGGATGGGATTTACTACCATCTCAATTTGGTTTTTGAGTTTTTAAAGCTGGAATACTATTACCATCACAAGGTGTATGGCAAAGCAGAATCTTACTATGAAGAGGTCAATGATGCGGTAAGCAATTTAATATCAAACTACAGCCATTATACATTCCCTTCTCAGTTTCTTTTTACAAAGGTCAAAAGGCACGTGCGATTAAATATTGAAGATCAGCTTTATGAAGAGAATGAGTTGCTTTTTGAGGATTATGAAAATGATCCCTTAGATGCACCAAGGTTAATATTTTATGCCACTTACAGGGCCATATCCTGCTACTACGCCGGTAAATATGATGAGGCGGCCCGATGGATCAATAATTTGCTGAATGAGATGAGTTTGAAAAAGTATCCTAATGCTCAACTTGAAATAAAGACCTTGCTTGCGCTTCAGTATTGTATTATGGATGAATATGAATTATTCCATCAATTGATAAACAGCGTTTCAAGACAGATCAGAATGATCGGCAAAGATAATTGTAAGCATGTGCTGCTCGTCGTTAAGATGCTAAAAACTGCGGTAAGTGATGTTAAGAAAAATAAGGAGGATAAGGTCAGGTCGATGATCAAAAAGTTCTCAAACCTTGATGCGCCACTCTTTGCACCTATTATCCTTATCAAGATGGATGATAAGTTTGTGGATGCGCTTTGTAAGCCTAAATTTTAGTTGACAGAAAGTTTTTCAAGATTTTCCTGAGAAAGGGGTTTATTGATATACTTTTTTACATAAGTATATCCTTTACTCTTGTTCATATCCTGGGGGTTGATAGAAGAAGTGAGCATCACCACCTTGCATTGTTCTTTGGTGCCCTGTTTGAGCTTTTCAAACTCATCGAGAAACTGGAACCCATCCATTAGAGGCATGTCAATATCCAGGAAAATAACCTCCGGAAGAATATTAGTAGAGATGCCATCAAGTTTCTCAAGATTTTTAAGAAACTCTATGGCACTTTTGGCTCCTGTATGGGTATAAATGTGATTTGCAATATTAGATGCTTCAATCATCTTTTGATTGATGAGGTTATCAATCTCATTATCATCAATTAGCATTACTGCATTATACCTGAAATCAACTTCTCCTGTCATGAGTTTGGACTTTAAATACTTCTAAATATATAATTTTACCAGAAACGTACAAAACAAAAGTATGTTAATGTAAAAAAGTTAATTTTTTGTGGAGGTAACTTTTTGAGTGAAGTTGTAAAAATATTGACTAAAAGTCGAATTTTATTCCCTGAGCTAGCGGCAGCGTCTTTCCATAGTTGATGGTATTTGTTTGTCGTCTCATGTATATTTTCCATGCATCCGATCCAGACTCCCTGCCGCCACCGGTTTCTTTCTCGCCTCCAAAGGCGCCACCAATTTCAGCTCCGGAGGTACCGATATTGACATTGGCTATGCCGCAATCTGATCCTGCATGAGAAAGGAAAAGCTCTGATTCCTGCAGGTTATCAGTCATAATTGCGGAAGATAATCCCTGCCTTACATTATTTTGGATCGCAATGGCCTCCTCTATATTTTGATATTTAAGAAGATATAAGATCGGGGCAAAGGTTTCATTTTGAACCATTTCCATTTCTGGGGTCATCTCGGCAATGCAAGGTTTCACATAGCAACCCGACTCATAGCCTTTGCCTTGGAGACGGCCACCTTGCACAAGCCATCTCCCACCACCCTGTGTAATTTTTTCTATCGCTTTTGCATAAATCTCAACCGCATCTTTGTCAATCAAAGGGCCCACATGGTTTTTTTCATCAAGGGGATCGCCAATTTTGATTTGAGAATATGACTTTTTCAGTCGCTTGGTTATTTCATCATAAATCGACTCATGAATGATCAGTCTGCGGGTAGAGGTGCACCGCTGACCGCAAGTGCCTACCGCACCGAATACAGCAGCCCTAATGGCCACATCCATGTTGGCCTTTTCACTTATAATAATGGCATTATTACCCCCCAACTCGAGTAGTGCACGGCCCAGTCGTGCCCCTACGGCAACTCCTACGGCTTTACCCATTCTTGTAGAACCGGTGGCAGAGACCAGTGGTATCCTTTCATCATTAGAGAGTTTTGAACCGATCTTATAATCGCCATTGATGAGGCACGAGACCCCCTCAGGCACATTATTCTTTTTGAACACCTCAGCAATGATATTTTGACAAGCAACACCACAAAGCGGTGCCTTTTCTGATGGTTTCCAAATACAGGTGTTGCCACAAACCCATGCGAGCATGGTATTCCAGGACCACACGGCTACAGGAAAATTAAATGCAGAAATGATGCCCACTACGCCTAGAGGGTGGTACTGCTCATACATCCTGTGCTGGGGCCTTTCAGAGTGCATGGTGAATCCGTGTAATTGCCGCGATAGGCCAACGGCAAAATCGCAAATATCAATCATTTCCTGCACCTCCCCAAGTCCCTCTTGCAAGGATTTTCCCATTTCATAACTTACCAGCTTTCCAAGGTGGTCTTTTTTATTTCTAAGTTCCAGGCCAATTTGACGCACTACTTCACCTCTTTTTGGTGCAGGGACCATCCGCCATTCCAGAAAGGCCTCACGTGATTTTTCTACTACTTTATCATAATCAGCTTCCGCAGTGCTGTACACCTTTCCGATGATCTGCCCATTGACAGGTGAATTTGACTCAATTAAAGTGCCTTTGGATGAAAGCCATTTTACCCCTGTGGAGGTACCGTAATTTTCTGATTTAAGTCCCAGGTCTTTGAGAATTTTTTCGAGCGGGTGCTTTTCGCTAGACATAGATTGGTTGTGTTTTGAATTTAGTATTCAAAGTAAGTCAGGATTTTTGAAAAGGAAAAAAGATTATTTATTTACCGCAAAGGCGATGGCATCTCCATTGAGGTCTAAGCCTTCAATGAGTAATGCGCCATTTTTATTTTCCAGGGCCATACTAAATTCTCTCATGTCCATAATGGCCACTTTATCAACATGAGTGATGACAAAACCTGGTTTAGCCTCGGACCTGGACCAGGGCCCTTCTTCGATAGCCTCAATCAATACCCCACCTTTTACCTTTAGGGTGGCGAGTTCTTTTTCGGTGAGGTTTCTAAATACTGCCCCATCATATTCCATGGGGTAATCCCTGATGACCAATTGCCGGGTCCCGTCGGTACCCTTAAGGATGGCTAGTGTCTGGTCCTCAGTGCCGTTACGGCGGTAATCTACACTTATGGTATCACCAGGGCGTTTTCTTGCCACCAGTTCCTGTAGTTCCGAAACATTGGAAACAATCCTACCATTAATACCAGTGATTACGTCACCATCTAAAAGGCCGGCCTCTTCTGCAGCACTGTTGGGATGCACCTCTGTAATAAACACCCCCTGAAACACATCTAGGTTCTGATTTTTTGCCACCTGTGCATTTACATCACCAATATAAATACCCAATAGCCCACGCTGTACCTTCCCATATTTCAGTAAGTCATCCATGACTTTGGTAACCAGGGTCACCGGTATGGCGAAGGAGTATCCCGCATACTGACCGGTATTGGTGGCGATAGCTGTGTTGATACCGATTAGGTCCCCATCGAGATTGACTAATGCACCCCCACTATTTCCGGGATTTACTACAGCATCGGTTTGAATAAATGATTCAATCTGGAGGTTATTTTGCCTTCTCAGGATTCCGATGTTTCTTGCTTTGGCACTGATGATTCCCGCGGTCACCGTACTATTGAGATTAAAAGGATTGCCTATAGCAAGAACCCACTCTCCAAGCCGGATATCATCAGAATTGCCATATTTTACGAATGGAAGATGGGTGTCATCAATCTTGAGAAGGGCAAGGTCTGTAGTAGGATCAGAGCCAACAAGCTTTGCCTGGTAGCTTCTGTTATCGCTTAGCGTTACTTCAATCCTGCTAGCTTTTTCGATGACATGATGGTTGGTAGCAATATAGCCATCGTCTGAAATAATCACTCCTGAGCCAGAGGATTGTGATGGCATCTTGCGAATATTGAAATCATGAAAAAAATCTTCAACAAGCCCCCCACCCTGGTCGCCATAGCTGGTCCTGATATGCACTACACCTGGAAGTACCGATTCTGCAGCATCCAGAAAATTAAAGCGATCAGGTACCTTGTAAGAAGAATCTAAATTTTGTGAAGTGAGTAAAGACTTTTGCCTTGCATCTATCGAATCATAACCAGAGCTGGAAAGGTCAACAAAGGTAAAAACCACCAAAAGTGAAAGCAAGCTGCCAATTATACCTGCTGTCATTACCCCTAAAAAGAAAACTTTCTTTGATATCATCATTATGTTTTTACTAATACGCCTGAGTAGGGGTTTCTGTTTTAAATAAACAAAAAAAGCCGGTTTTTTTGACCGGCTCTTAAGATAATATTTATCAAATTTATTTTACGGGGATGGAAGACTTTAGTTTTTTCTCCACAGATTTTGGGAGCAATAACTCCAGGATACCATCCTTGTAAGTGGCAGAGATTTTACTCTCTGAAACTTCCTCAGGAAGTCTGAAAGACCTTTTAAATGAGCCATAGGAAGTTTCAATTGAATGAAAGTTTTCTTCCTTTACCTCTTTATTCATTTTTCTTTCACCGGAAATTTCCAACACTTTGTTATTGATGTCAATTTTGAAATCTTCTTTTTTCATTCCCGGTACGGCAACCTCAATTGTGTAGTTTTTATCATTTTCTGAAATATCCACTTGAGGCACAAACTCACTCCTCTTTGCTGCATTCATCAAAGAGTCATTGAAAAACCTGTCCAGCACAGTGCTGAAGCTTTCCGGTCTCATAACATTAAATTCAGGGTTATACTTTGCAATAGTCATGGCTTTTTAATTTTGTGTTAAACATTTTTTTCTCAGTTATGGATTGATGAAAATCATGCCATGTGATTTTTTAACTAAAAATAAGACATAATGACAGTTAATTAGGATTAATATCTTGTAATACAGACAATATGACATTAAAAATAATTTTACAGACCTGTCTTTTTATGCTTTATTTGCCAATAGGTTATGGATATCAAGAGAGAGAATCTGATTGGATTTTTCAGGACTTTAGGCCCGGGTATTTTGTTTGCAAGTACTTGCGTAGGGGTTTCTCACCTGGTACAGTCCACCCGTGCAGGGGCGGATTATGGTTTTACCCTTCTGCTGGCAATTATTCTAGCCAATGTTTTAAAATACCCTTTTTTTGAGTTCGCCTCAAGGTACACCAATGCTACAGGCAAGAGCATTCTGGATGGATATTTGAAAATTGGCCGATGGACCCTATATGGGTTTCTGATTATGACCCTGCTGACCATGTTTGTGGTGACAGCCGCAGTTACCTTTGTGACAGCAGGGCTTTTAGGTAATCTTTTCCCTCAGGTTAACTGGGATACCGGCCAATGGAATTTGCTGGTATTGGGTGTTTGCATGGGGATTTTGTTGATTGGTCGATTCGGGGCACTTGATTTTTTACTTAAGATTGTGGCCTCTGTGCTGGTGATTTCCACCCTTATTGCTTTCTTCAGCGCTCTTTCTCAAGGGCCACAATCTGCGGCCCCGTTATTTACTTCATCTGCCTTTGACACTGCCGGGTTACTCTTCCTGGTGGCGCTGATGGGATGGATGCCGACCGCTGTGGACATGTCCGTATGGACCAGTCTATGGACTGAAGCCCGAATAATGCAAACCAAATTCCATCCGTCCTTGAAGCAAACCCTCGTGGATTTTAATTTGGGTTATTGGGTCTCTGCCGGACTTGCCATTTTATTTTTAGGGATGGGTGCCCTTGTGATATATGGGAGTGGCACCGAGCTGTCTGATAATTCTACCGTGTTTGCGGAACAACTGATTCAGATGTATACTGCATCAATAGGGGCGTGGAGTTATTGGGTAATCGCAGTTGCGGCCTTTTGTACCATGTTCAGTACCAGCATCACAGTAATTGATGGTTATTGTCGTGCCATGGCGAGAATTTTTAAGCTACTTTTCTTCAAAGGCGCAAGTGATTCACGAAAGATTTATAATATCTGGAGTTTGATTTTAGTAGCCGGTACTTTTGCAGTGGTATCAAAATTTGTCGGTTCTTTGAGGGAACTGGTTGATTTAGCCACGGTTCTATCTTTCATAGTGGCACCATTTGCCGCCTATCTGAACTTTAAGGCTGTTTTATTGCTTGGGAGGGATGGGGGTCCCGTACCACCGAGGTGGCTGAAGCTCCTGGCCTATGCCGGGTTTATTTTTCTTGGGGGGTTTATCATTTTCTATTTTTGGGTTTTGACACAATAAAAATTCTCAGAGTATTGGTTGTGAATTAAAAGGTAAAATTTTTACATTTGCAGTCCCTAAGCGGTATGGGATTTCGATAAATGGAGAAACGCTCCAAGTATTAATAAGAAATTCCTCAGTAGCTCAGTTGGTTAGAGCATCTGATCCCGTTCAAAGGAACGGGAAGGGTCGTTGATTCGACTAAGGGCAGAAAGAAATTTGAAGTAAGAAATTCCTCAGTAGCTCAGTTGGTTAGAGCATCTGACTGTTAATCAGAGGGTCGTTGGTTCGAGCCCAACCTGAGGAGCACCAAAGAAACCCCTCAATATGACAGGGGTTTTTTTATTCCTATGCATTATGTATATATCCTTTATTCTTCCAGTCTGGATAAGTACTACGTAGGCCAGAGCAGTGATATAGCCTCCCGCTTAAGGTTTCATAATGATAAAATTTTCAATAAGATCTGGACATCACGGGGCATCCCTTGGGAGCTAAAGTTGCAGATTGAATGCAGTGATCGGAGTGAGGCAGTTATCATAGAGCGTTATATCAAAAGGCGCAAATCCCGGATTTACGTTGAAACCTTAATTAGTGAAGGTTGGTCTGGGTTTCCGGAAAGTTCAGGAGAAAGTTAAGAGCATCTGATCCCGCTCCTTGAGCGGGAAGGGTCGTTGGTTCGAGGGCTTGGGCGCTAGCGTCGAAACGAAGTGGAGATCCCGTTCAGGCCATTGACTGAACGGGAAGGAGCTTGATCAAAACCCCATCCCATCGGTGGTTTTTTTAATTCCAATGCATTATGTCTTTATCATATATTCTTCCCGCCGGGACAAGTACTACATAGGCCAGTCAAATGATGTAGCCTCCCGCTTAAGGTTTCATAATGATAAGAATTCCCCTTGATTTTTATTTTGATTAGATAAAATAAAATTTATTTTTGAATTGATATTTATATTGAATTATAAACCGACCTAAATAATCTGTGGTAATGAAATATTGTATTCTTATTTCTTTTGCAGCTGTAATCTTATTTTTTTCTTCATGCGCTTCTAATCAATACATGTTGCGCAATGATGCTGAGATCGAAAGCCTTTCCGTTTGTGTTGAATATGGCCCGTTGGTGCCAGAGCTAATTACCCAGGCCCTTGAGACGGCTCTGGACTATGCAATAATTGATTTCAATTCCAAACCCAATAGATTATTTAAGGCCAATGGATGCCAGGATCCGGATTATAACGCCTTGAATATATTTGTAGAGGCTACCACAATGGTGGAGCAGGGCCAGCAGATCCTGGCTACTGTCGGAAATGTAGTAGGATTGTTTATTTTGCCTTATGCGATGGTGGCAGGTGGAGCTGAATTCTTCATATTTTTCTGGGTGAATCCCCAGGTAAGATCCTATATGCATTTATCCTTTTCTGAAGATTTACGAAGGTATAAAGAAATATATCCGCTCGCCCATTTAACCTCTGGATATTTGCGGTCTATTGAGCAACAATCAAAAATTCATGGCAGGAAGTTCAAACCCGTTTTTTTACAAGAGCTCAACAATATCCATAACGCTTATCGCAAAAATTTAAGCAGGAATGGCAAACGAATAGCCAGCCAATAAAAAAACCAGCCCTGGTGTGGGGCTGGTTTTTAAAGAATAAATTCAAATTGATTAATCCTCATAAGGCGTCCAGGTAAGATTATCTAAAGTCATTTCCTGGCTTGTACCTTCACCTGCAATTCGAAGCTTTAATTCGAACGAACCTGCAATATTTATTTCATCTATAATTAATGTGAAAATTGTGTTGTCCTCGCCTTCCCCAAATTCAGGTTCAAAAGTACCTATCAATTCGTCATCAACAAGTACTTCTAAAATCCTTTGATCATCAGAAAAAGAAGCTTTACGTGCGTCTACGGCAAAACTACGAATGCCTGAATCGATTGTTGCACTTATGCTACTTGGCGTAATTGACCCTCTAAGAATTATTCCTTTGCCATCGATTCCAAAATCATCTTCATTTCTACTATCAACATAGTTCCAAAGGATACCATGCTTACCTACAAATGACCCATTGCCATACTCATCCGAAATATTAGAATCATCAAAATTTTCTAGATACTCTGATAAGGGACTAATTAAGTTTAAATTAAATACCTGGCTTGTTGACCCAAGTTGTGTACTTCCAGTAACACTTTCTAATTTAAATGCGGTGAATCTATTGATCCCTCCCCAGGCAATTGACGCGTTAGATGAAACCGTAAAAAAAGGTTGGAATTCACCTAATTCAAAAGGTACAATTATTTTGCCATCAATAACTGGAGGAATTGTAGTGAAATCATCAAAACCAGTGTTTAAATCATTTTCAACTAATACCGTTATCTCCCCTTCTTCTAATGCTGGACTAGTAAAACTAATATTTATTTTAATCGAGTCAGAACCTGGTTGCAATGTTGCAGAACCAGATGCAAATCTTATGGAGGGAATTAGCGGTTCGCTTTCGGAATCATCATCATTGTTACAAGAAATGAGAATAAAAATCGAACTTAAGACTAAGAAGAATTTGAGGATTGAAATTTTGTTAATCATCATTTTTTAATAAAACTAATTATATTTATTTCTACAAATGTAAGAAATAAAAGCCCAAGACCAGGGATGTCATTGTAAGTAAAAACCTTAAATCAAGCAGATGATGAAAAGAAGAGAATTTGTAGGATTTACAGCCGGTGCAGTTGCAGGATTGTCCTTGGGTGGTGTAGGCATGTCTAAAATATGGGCGGCAAGAAAAAACAAAAAGTTGGGAGTTGCCCTGGTTGGATTAGGGTATTACAGTACTGACATCCTTGCTCTGGCATTGCAAATGACTACTAATTGCTACCTGGCTGGTATCGTCACGGGAACCCCCTCAAAAGCAGAAGCCTGGAAAAAGAAGTACAACCTACCGGATAAGAATATTTATGATTATGATTCATTTGATTCCATTTCCAACAATCCGGAAATTGATGTAGTATATGTAGTGCTCCCCACCGCTATGCATGCGGAATACAGCATCCGCGCTGCCAATGCAGGCAAGCATGTTTGGTGTGAGAAGCCTATGGCTATGACTGTGAAGGAATGTCAGGCCATGATCGATGCGGCTAATAAAAATAGGGTAAAGCTCAGCATTGGGTACCGAATGCAGCACGAGCCTAACACACAGACGATCATTCGCTATGGCAGGGAGAAAAAATTTGGTGCGATCAATTACCTAACAGCATCCGGCGCTTATTTTGATGGTCGGTCCGACCATTGGAAGCAGAAAAAAGCCATGGGAGGTGGTGCAATGTATGATATGGGGGTTTATCCCCTCAATGCTGCCCGGTATATAACTGGTGAAAATCCCGTGGCTGTCTCAGCAGAGCAGCACACCAACAGGCCCGAGATTTATACCGAGGTGGATGAGACCATGCTATTCAGGCTTGAGTTCCCAGGGGGTGCAGTCGCTAATTGCGTGACCAGTCTTGGAATGCGCCTCAATACCCTTCAGGTATATTGTAGTAATGGATGGTACCGGCTCGAGCCTTTTCAGTCGTATAGTGGTATTAAAGGAGAAACGAGCACCGGTGAAAAACTGGATGCCTCAATCCCCAATCAGCAAGCGCAACAAATGGATAATGATGCCAGGGCCATCATTGAAGACCGTGCGGTTCTTGTGCCGGGCAAAGATGGGTTAGAAGATATCCGGGTGGTAGAGGCGACTTATAAGTCTGCCGGCAATGGCGGCAAGCGTGTAGTCATCGGATGATAATTTTCTGTAGGGGCAGGATGATTTTTTTTATTTATTGATTTAAGTAGCCAAGTTTTACTAAATTTGCAGTCCGAATTTCGGGATGTGGCGCAGCCCGGTAGCGCACCACGTTAGGGACGTGGGGGCCGCAGGTTCAAATCCTGTCATCCCGACTAAAGAAGGCCAATTATCATTGGTCTTTTTTTATTTTATGGTGTTTGTTTACATACTATATTCACACTCCTTTGGTTTATTAATTTGAATATCGAATTCAAATTCCGGATTGCTTGTTTCTTTGGCTAGATTTAAATTCGTAAATGTATTTTCGATTTGATTAATGCCGGTGGGTGATACTTTTTTCTTTAGGGGTTTTGTGGTAGTCGTGCTGGCATTGGTGTTGGTCATGCGGGCCGTGGTGCCGGGCACAGCCCAGCACCGGACGACTGCCAGGGCGCTGAAACTCACCGACAAAGAGAAATTTGAAAAGGCGGAGAAGATCATCCTTAAATCCTTAGAAAAAGACTCGCTCAACCCTGGCAGCCGCTATGCTTTGGGCTGCCTGTACTTTGATGAGGAATATCCCAAATATAACCTTGATTCAGCATGGTATTGGGCCCACTCAGCACAAGATGCCTGGGATCAGGCGGACCCAAAGCACACGGCCCGCCTCGCAAAAAGGGGTATTTCCAGGATTGCTATTTTTTATTTACGGTCGGCTATTGATAGTACTGGTTTTGAAAATGCAAAATCAGACCACACCATCGATTCCTACAATACCTTTATTAATAAATTTTATGATGCGGCTCAACGGGAAGAAGCCATAAAATTGCGAAATATGGTGGCATTTGAAGAGGCCACAAAGATAAACTCCTATCAAAGTTACCAGCACTATATGGAAACCTATCCGGATGCCGAAGAGGCGCCAAAGGCCCGTGAGCGGTATGAACGCCTATATTTTGAAGAAAGCACCAGCGCAGGGACCCTTAAATCTTACCTTGATTTTCTTAAAAAGCATCCTACCACCCCATACCGGAAAGATGCCGAAGAAAATATTTTTTTATTGAGTACGGCTGATAACCTTCCAGAATCATACAAGAAATTCACGAATGATTTTCCCCTAAGCTTTTGGAATTCCAAAGCAAAAGCTATGGGTTATTATGCCTGGCAGTTTCACCATCCCGGAACTAACCTGCCCATTTGGCTTCAGACGGATTCTCTTAGGCAGGTAAAACTATTAGAGGATGGTCCTTGGTTTCCTGTGTTTAAAGGGCAGAATTATGCCTTCATGAATACGAAAGGTAAAATCACACTGGAAACCTCCTTTT
Organism: Cyclobacteriaceae bacterium; assembly: GCA_041749015.1. Lineage (GTDB taxonomy): Bacteria > Bacteroidota > Bacteroidia > Cytophagales > Cyclobacteriaceae > JBGTCD01. The sequence continues at coordinate 21,753 of JBGTCD010000090.1, read as the reverse complement.
CTCAAATTGATGACCGGTACATTTGTGAAGGGGTGCATCATGATTGGATTGCCGGGAGGGATCCGGGAAATGGGTATCTCATTATTGCAAGGAACGGTTCCATATTGGCGAGCCCTTCCAGGGGACCATTTTTTGATATTGGGTCAGGGCTTATATTAATGGGGGATAATGGGGGATACAAGATTCTTCATAAAGCAGGTTTTTTTATTTTGGATAGTCCTGTGGATTCAGCCCTTGTGATGTTTGGTCAATGGGTTGGTTTCCAAAGAAATGGCCAATGGGGCATAGCCAATATTCATGGTAAGGTCATGGCAGACCCGCAATTTTTGGAACTGGAAATGTGGGAAGACCTGATTATTGCCTCAGGCAAAAACAGCATGGCAATGATATCAAAAAGAGATCTCGAAAATGCCTCCCATCAAAATATCAGAGTCAATATTCAATGGAAATACGATGATGTGGAGCCTTGGTCCGACCAACTTCTATGGCATAAAAAAGGCCGGTTTCAAGGGATTGTCAATACGGACCTTAAACAAATTTTTGGACCTGTAGAGGGGGATTTATTTCCCTTGCCATTTGGTCTTATGCTGGAATCTCAAGGGAAATACCGGATCTACAACAAAGACTACAAACTTTATGGGAATGAATGGTATTCCTCGGTAACTTATAAGGGCCCCTGGGTAGGCGTAAAAAACGGGCATGGCTGGGATTTAATTAATATGGAAACGGCCCAAACGGTTATTCAAGGGATGGATTCACTAGTTTTGCTCAGCTCCAGAATGGTAATGGGCTTTACCGGTGACAATACTTTGCTGTTTGCTAAAGGCCGGCAAGTGGAAATCGCTGGTTCAGCTTCTTTTGAAAAGACCATTCTGGAAAAGCCCGGTGATCCGGATTCAAGAGTTTTTCTAATGTTTTCTCATTTTAGGGGCACTAAGGTGTTGTTCAATGATTCACTTGAGGAAATTTTTAGAGGTAAGGCAGATCAGATTAGACCATTGGCTCCGGGATATCTTACCACAGAACTTGGGGATAAAAAAGGAGTCATTTCGACACAAGGCAGGGTCCTTGCAACGCCTGAATATGAGGCAGTGGCACAGGCTGAGGGTGACGGTATCACTTTATTACTAAAGGGTAAATTCGGGTACCTAAATAAGGAAAGAATGGTATTGATCAGGCCTCAATTTAGTCGGCCGGTCAAGAGAATCAGTGGGCACCAATTGGTTGCCAATCACAATGGAAATCAATTTCTGATTGATGATTATGGCAAGGAAACTTCGAAAATTCGATTTGATGAGATTTTGCCTTGGAATGACTCGACTATTTTGGTTAAAAATGATTTTCGGTGGTCCCTATATGATTTCAAAAGAGACCTGGTTGTTTATACAGGAATAAAAAATTTTTGGAGGGTCTCCGAAAGTGAACACGAAAAAGTGCTGATCATTTATAGAGAAAATGAATATGGAGTAATCAGTAATAAAAGAGGGGTGGTGATCAATCCGGTATATACCACCATCATTAATCTGGGTACTGCAGAAGCGCCATTTTATTTTTGTGAAATGCATATTGAAGAAGCAGATTTTTTTGTCGTGATATATTATGACCAAAAGGGTAATGTGATGTACAAGCATGCCTACGAATCTGCCGTTTATGAAAAAGTGTTTTGTGATTGATGATTTAATAATTTCTTTACATCTAAATTGGATTTCCTTCTTTCAGAATTTCTAGCTTTAAAAAAAATTAAACATGAACAAAAAATCTTTCCTGCCATTCCTTTTGACACTTTTAATTGCCTTTCAAGGCTTTTCCCAGAATGATAAACCAAAGCTTGTGGTGGGGATTGTAGTAGATCAAATCAAGCAAGAGTATCTGTATCGCTTTTCTGATAAGTTTACTGAGGGAGGATTTCATCGCCTAATTAATGAAGGTTATATGATGAAGAACGGCCATTTTAACTATGCGCCTACGTATACCGGGCCCGGGCATGCATCGGTTTATACCGGCACACCTCCTGGAGTTCATGGCGTGATTGGCAATAACTTTTTTGACAGGTTTTCAAATGAAGAAGTTTACTGTGTCGGGGATGACACTATGGAAACTATAGGTAGCCATACTGACGAAGGCAAAATGTCACCTCACAGGATGCTTACCACCACCATAACTGATGAGCTTAAAATATTTAATCAGTTTCGGTCAAAGACCATCGGTATAGCCATCAAAGACCGAGGTGCTGTGCTCCCAGCAGGGCATACTGCCGATGCAGCTTATTGGTTTGATTATGGTACTGGCAGGTTTATTTCCAGCTCCTTTTACATGGAGAAGCTTCCAGAATGGGTAGAGAAATATAACAAACAAAAACGATCAGATTACTTCCTCAATCAGACATGGGAGCCTGTGTTACCCATTGAGCAATATGTAGAAAGTGGCCCTGACGATTCGCCATACGAAGCCAGGCTGAGAAAAAAAGACCGGTCTACTTTCCCGTATGACTTAAAGAAATTAAGGAAGAATAAGGAAGATTATGACCTTGTAGCCACTACGCCTTTTGGAGATATTCTTACAATTGAAATGGCCAAAGAGGCCCTCATCCATGAAGGCCTGGGTAAGGGTGAGGCTACTGATTTTTTGGCTATCAGTTTTTCATCCACAGACATTCTGGGCCATGCCTTTGGTCCTAATTCCAAGGAAGTTCAGGATACTTATATCAGACTGGATAGAATATTAGCCGATTTTCTGGAAACACTCGATAAGGAGGTTGGGAAGGGTGCCTATACTGTTTTCCTCACCTCCGACCATGGTGTGGCGCATGTGCCTCAGTTTATGATTGACCAGAGAGTGCCTGCCGGAGTGTTTCGGTATGGACCCAGGGTACAGGAACTGGTGGCTTTTATTAATCAAAAATTTGGGGAAGGAGATTGGCTAATAAATGCCAGCAATATGCAGGTATTTCTTAATAGGGACCTTATCAGAGAGCGTGGGGTTGATATGTATGAGATGCAAACAGTCGTGGCTGATTATATCCTCGATTTCGAAGGCGTAGCTTATTCATATCCTGCCCATATCATTCAAAATGGTGATTTTGATGAAGGGGGTATTAAAGGGCAGCTTATAAGAGGATATCATCAAAAGCGCTCCGGTGATGTGATTGTAGTCCTTGATCCAGCATGGTTCGAAAGTGGCAGGCCAACCGGCACCACACATGGCTCGGTCTATACTTATGATACCCATGTGCCGATCCTATTTTATGGCTGGGGCATTCCCAAGGGCAGCTCAGTACGGAAGGCTTCTATTACTGATATAGCGCCGACTTTGTCCATGCTTTTGGGCATTCCTTTACCAAATGGATCTACCGGACACCCGATATGGGAATTGTTTGAATAAACTACTGGATACTAAAATATATCCAGCAAGTTTAGCAACACCAATATTATTACAATCGGGCAAACAAAACGGATAAAAAAGGACCAAAAGTCGCCCGGTGAGGCACCGAACAATATTTTCTTTTTGAATAATGGTGCACCTGAGGCCAGCTCATCTACCATGGTCTGAATTTTTAATACCCATCCGGTATATAGACAAACCATCAACGATACGATTACAATGAACAGCTCCCCAAAAATGGCATCCATAATGTCCAGGAATCCTGTTTTGGTTTTGCCGCCAAACCAGGGCATTTCTATATTAGTAAAGAAATCTGATCCACCACCAGAAAGCGCAGATGGGATACCTACAATCAGTGCCAAAATCCCCACCGTCCAGGCTGCTTTTTTCCGGGACCACTTTTTCTCATCAATCAGGTAGGAGGCAGGCACCTCGACCATTGATATGGAGGAGGTCAAGGCTGCAATGCAGAGCAAAAGAAAAAATATACCACCGACTATATTCCCACCGGCAGGCATCGAGTCAAATACCCCTGGCAACACCTCAAAAACCAGCGCTGGTCCTTCTGCCGGATTTTGACCAAAAGCGAAAACGGCAGGAAAGATCATCAATCCGCCCATAAGTGCAACGATGGCATCCATAGCGCCTACCCACAACCCGCTGCCGACAATGCTTTCTTTTTTGGAAAGGTAGGATCCATAAGTGATCATGATGCCCCAGCCAATACTCATGGAGAAAAAGGCCTGACCAAGGGCAGCCAGGATAACCCCGCCATTGATTTTATCAAAATCAGGTACAAGATAGTATTTTACCCCTTCCATAGCACCATCGAGAGTAAGACTTCTGGCGATCACCAGCACGATCAGTATAAATAAAATAGGCATGAGTATTTTCGCGGCCTTTTCTATTCCCCCTGAAACACCCCCCATCACGATAAAAACCGTTATGGCCATAAAAACACCAAATAAAGAAATTACCAAATATGGGTTAGCCTTAAATTCATTGAAGGTCATGTCTACATTAAAAATTTCAGTAAAAATGTAGCCAATCGTCCAGCCTGCTATAACTCCATAATAGCTCAAAACAAAAAAGCTCACTGCCAGGGATAAAATGGCACCGAGCATCCAGAATTTATTACTTCCAGTATCTCTAAAGGCTCCGATGGGATTTTTTCCGGTAAGCCTGCCTAACCCCATTTCATTAAAGAGTAACGGCGCTCCAATCAGAAGAATGCAAATCACATAAACAAAAACAAAGGCTCCTCCACCATTCTCTCCTGTGATGTAAGGAAACCTCCAGATGTTGCCAAGACCCACAGCCGAGCCGGCCGCAGCCATGATAAATCCAAACTTTGAGCCCCATTGCCCGCGAGAAGAACTATTTAAATCTGTTTGCATAATTTTATTTTGAACTAATTGTCGGCCAAATTGAGGAATTCTGGCTATTAAACAAAATTATTTTTTACTTGCCCGAATCTAACTGAGCTTTGATCAATTCCAGGCCTTCTTCAAAGTCATGCGGACTATAGCCCAATTCTTTTTTGGCTTTGGTAATATCAAAACCTGTTGCAGGGGGCCGTTTGGCAGGCTGCTTAAAAATAGAAGAATCAACTTCTTCGATCAGACTATTGTCAAGACCGAAATATGCAGCCGTCCGGATGGCAATTTCATAAGGGGTCAGGAGTTCCTCCCCTGAAATATGATATATCCCCTGAGTCCTGGTTTTGGCCAAAAGCCAGCATCCAGCCGCCAGATCTTCTGCCAGCGTGGGGGTCCTCCACTGGTCGTTGACTACCTTGATAGGTTCTTTCTTTTCAAGTTTCTCTTTCACCCAAAGAACGATGTTGGATCGTCTCATCCCTGATACGAATCCATAGACCAGTACCGTCCTTGCAATACCCCATTTGGAACTCTTACTTTTAACAAGTTCTTCAGCCCTGAGCTTACTTAGGCCATAGTAATTGACTGGGTTGGGCTTGGCGACTTCATCAAGCATTTTTTTGGTACCATCAAAAATGAAATCGGTAGAGACTTGCAAAAAATAGGCGCTTGTGGCATTGCAGGCATCAACCAGGTACCCTACGGCAGTAGTATTGATCAAGTCGCATTGGGTCTTTTGGCTTTCGCAATCATCTACCTGGGTCATGGCTGCCGTATTAATCACCACATCAGGCTTAAATTTGGATATTACATTGGTGACTTCTTCAGGATTGGTAATATCCAGAGGCTCATACGATCCGGAAGATATGGGATTTCTAGGGTCTCCCTTTGAGGTAGCCAATAAGTCTACATCATCTGCCCCGCCCAATAGGGCCACAAGTTTGCTGCCAAGGAGCCCGTTAGCTCCAGTTACCAGGACTTTCACCAGTTACTCTTTTTCGGGGTATTGGTATCCATACTTCTCAGTGATGTCCTTTTTCTTCATTTCTTTTAGCTCTATGGCGAGGCGGATGTCGTTGATGGGTCTGTCACCAGGCTTGGTGTCTGCACCTGCAATTTTATCAATCACTTCCAGGCCATTTACTATTCGACCAAATACTGTGTATTCATCATCCAAATGGGGTGCACCACCGATAGTAGAATATTTTTCAACTCTTTCAGCAGAAATTTCCTTATCAAGCTTCACGCCCAGCTCTTTTTCTACCAATGGCTTTGATGCCATGATGAGGCTATCATAAGCAGTACGATCCTGGGTCTTGTATAGCCTGTTGAATTCCTCAAGAAGGTCAGCATGGTCAGCATTTTGAAGCAACTGGCGCAATCCCATATTCAGCATATTCATATCGGTTCGGAGGGCGGATTCTGTATATTTGCTACCGTGTACAATATAAAACTGACACCAGCTCGAAGCTTTTTCAGGGTTCACCTGATCGCCTTGCCTTGCTCCTGCAATGGCCCCTTTATGGTGAAAAAACTCTGGGACAAACTCGGCTGGAATGGTGTATTTATCAGGCTCTACATTCCGGTCTTTCAAGCTCACATCCCCACCCTGGATCATAAAATTTTCAATAACCCGATGAAAAATAGTGCTGTCATATTGGCCTTCTTTTGCCAATTTGATAAAATTTTCTTTATGGAGTGGTGTCTCCTCATAAAGGATGGCCTCCATATCACCATATTCAGTTTTAAAAATGATGAGGTAGTCTTTTTCGGCGCAAGATGCAGCGAGTAAAATGCTTGAGGTTACCACTAGGAAGAAGATTGTTTTATTGAACATATTGAGATTATTAAATTGATTCAAATTTATGAAAATTACCCGGATAACTAGGCTAAACCCGATTTGATTCCTTTGAGGATTTTTAGTCCACCCAGGTCAAGAATTTTTTCTGCTAAGTGGCGACCTGCATTCACCGCTTCATTAAAATGCACTTCTTCCGTCAGGGTAATGTGTTCTTTCCCATCCAGAGAAAGAATCCCTCCGTGAAATACTATTTTTTTTCCTGATTTTTCAGCAAAACAATAGGCAGGTATGCTGCATCCACCATCCAGGGTTTTTAGGAACTCCCGCTCTCCTGAAATCCTGACCCAGGTATCCTCATGATTAACCAAATCCTGAATCCCTTTCCTGACCTCGGGATCAAGGTCTGGTATGACCTCAATGGCTATGGCCCCCTGTCCTACGGGCGGTGGGTATAATTTTGTATCAAAATGGTGGATAATCTTGTCATCAAACCCCATGCGATATACCCCGGCATAAGCCAGCATCATGGCATCACATTGCCCCTCTTCCATTTTCCTGAATCGGGTTTGAAGATTCCCCCTAATAGTAGTCACCTTAATGTCTGGAAAATAATGCCTTAACAATGCTATCCTGCGGGTAGCAGAAGTACCGATCACCACTCCTTTTTGATTGAGGTCTAAATGGGGTTTGGCACTTACCAGTACATCATGAGGCATCTCTCTTTCTGTGAAGGCAATAATCTCAAATGGGAAGGGCAGGGAAGATTGTAAATCTTTTGCGCTGTGTACACCAATATCGATAGTTCTTTCGAGTAAGGCTTTTTCTATTTCTTCAGTAAACACTCCTTTGCTGCCTATTTTGGAAATAGAAACGTCCAATATCCGGTCGCCTTGAGTAGTAAAAGGGATGATTTCTACTGCCCAACCGCCTTTTTTTAGTAATGATCCTACATGATCAGCCTGCCATAAAGCCAACTGACTTGCCCTGGTGCCGATCCTGATGGTTTTCATTGGCGAATTTTTTTAGAAAGGTTGATGGACAGGTCCAGGTAGGTGATTTTTGGATTGGCGTTTCGTTCAAGGTGGTAATCTGCCTCATTGATGAGCGTGGAAGCCTGCTCAATACCACGCATGGATAATGCAGAACTGAATTTTTTGATGAATTCCTGGGATCGGTCATTGCTTCTTAATATGGAGGACTCACCAACAGGAAAAACCAGGGCCTCCCGGAGCATTGAAAGGGAATATTCGAAAAAGGCCTTTTGCTGCGACCGGGGCTTTTGTTGAAAATATTCGGCCTGGTGCACCATATTTTCATAATCTCTTGCATAGCATATCCGCATCCATTCTATAAAACCCTTTTCAAGGTCTTCATCATTGTCTTCGATCAGGGTAAGTGCTCTAGAAAGATTTCCTTCGGCCAATTGTACTGCCTGCCCAGCCTGTTCTTTGGTGGCAGATTTTGTTTCTATCAACCAGTTTTTTAATTCAGAATCTTCCAGAAGCGGGACATGGATAATTTGTGTCCTTGATAAGATGGTAGGGAGCAGGCGGTCTCTTTGATTGGAAACCAAAAGAAAAATTGTTTTCTGTGGCGGCTCTTCCAGAATTTTTAAAATAGCATTGGCGGCAGGCTGCTTCATCAGTTCAGGCAGCCAGATGAGCATGATTTTATATTGGCCTTCGAACGCCATCAGGCTGAGGGTGGTGATGATTTGCCGACTTTTTTCTACCGAAATGGCTGGCTGTGAATTTTGAGAATCCAATATAACTGACCAATCTGTAAAGGTGCCCCAAGGCGTATCAGAAATAAATGACCGCCACTGTTTGAGGGTATTGGTGTTGATGTGAACCTCTTCGTCAGACTCTTTTTTCTTAGCGGACTTTTCAGGGTAAATGAAATGAAGGTCCGGATGGATCCATTTTTTATTTTTCAAACAGGCGGGGCAGGTCCCACAAGCATCGGTTTCATTGGGGTTTTCGCAATTTAGATAAGTGGCCAGGGCCAGGGCCAGGGGTAGGTTCAGGCACCCACTCTGGCCCTCAAATAATAAAGCATGCGCAAGCTGGTCGCGACTTGCCGCGCTGACCAACTTAGATTTAACCTGATGAAGTCCTGGTATCTCCCGAAAATTCATAATCTATTTTTCCTTTTCCCAGACTCTGTATCGGGCGGTTTCATTAAAAATATGCCGGAAAATTTCCTTATCCGTTTCCTTAAGTTTTTCAGTTTTCCTGTCCATTACTGTTTCAGCTACTTCAAGCATTTTTTCAAGCTTAAATGTAGAAAACCCTTCAGCACCACCCCATGCAAATGAAGGGATCATCGTTCGCGGGTATCCAGCTCCAAAGATATTGGCCCCAACTCCAACAATGGTCCCTGAATTGAACATGGTATTGATCCCACACTTAGCATGATCGCCCATGATGAGACCAAAGAAAGTGAGCCCTGAATTGATGAAATCCTCCCGGGCATAGCTCCATACCTTAATAGATGCATAATTGTTTTTTAGGTTGGAGGTATTGGTATCTGCCCCAAGGTTGCACCAGTGTCCGATCACTGAATTTCCAATGAAGCCATCATGGGCTTTGTTGCTATAGCCCTGAAATATGGTATTGCTCACTTCTCCTCCTACCTTACAATGTGGGCCTATGGTATTATCTCCCCTTAATTTGGCGCCCATATTGATGTGGGAGTCGTGGCAAATGGCAAGAGGGCCTCTCAGAATAGCGCCTTCCTGGATCTGAGCATTCCTCCCAATATAAACCGGCCCATTTTCGGCATTGATGATGGCGGCTTTAAAATTGACATTTTCCTCTATAAATAAATTTTCCTTACCATAGACAATGGTATGGGGGTCATTTAAATCGGCAGATTTTCTTCCTTTGGTTAGGCTGCTGAAGTCAGCCCTTATGGCCTCCCCATTCAATTGAAAAATCTTCCAAACCTGATCCAGTATTTTAATTTCACCCCTCACTTCGATTTTGTTTGGATATGCTTCGGGGGACTTTAAGGTTTTCGCAGCGGTTTTTACAGCTATTAGTGTATCCCCATGCATCAGACAGGTTTCTGATGGCAGATTAAATACTGAGGCCGCTACAGCCTGATTGGGGATTAGGGCTCCGTTGATAAAAATATTTTCCTCCTGAGGTGCAAAAGGGAATTGGGCAGTTAAATAGGATTCCGTCAGGTATGAAATGGTGGCTTTGCCAGAATAAAGCTTCCATTTTTCTTTTATGGTGAGGATGCCCACCCTGAGATCAGCAATGGGCCTGGTAAACGTTAGGGGCAAAAGATTTTGTCTAAGACCCGGATCATCAAAAAGGATGAGATTCATATATGCAAAAATAAAAAAGTCTTCAAGATAAATACATCTTGAAGACTTTCATTCCTGCGAAACGCAAAAATTAATTCTTTTTGTACTTCTTGTTGAATTTTTCAACACGGCCTGCTGTATCAACAAATAGCTTCTTGCCGGTGTAGAATGGATGGGAAGCAGAGCTTACCTCAATTTTGATCAAAGGATATTCGTTTCCGTCTTCCCATTTAATTGTTTCTGAAGAGGTTAGTGTAGACCTTGTAAGAAACTGAAATTCACTTGATGAATCCTGGAAAACCACTGGCTTATATTCAGGATGTATGTCTTTTTTCATGGATTTGTATTTATTTCATTTATCCCTTCTCCCAAAAGGACCACAAAATTAGGGAATCTGGTTATTACAAACAAACTTTTATAATAAAACACATCGTAAAATTACAGCATTTGATTTATTTCGTAGTTTTGACACCGGCTATGAAGTATTTTTTATTGTTGCTATTGTGGGTAGGATTTCTTTGTGCAGGGTATGCCCAGAGTGTAAACGTGCCGTTAAACTCGGATTATTATCATCTGATGGACCGGTATGAAATAAAATCCGGTAAACTGGCCCCTCAATTTTTTTCAAACGTAAAGCCCTATACCAGAAAAAATGTTGCAGCATTTGCTGATTCACTCTTGCGTGACACTTTGTCCTCGCGAAACAGGGTGGATGATTTTAATCTAATGTACCTGGCCAATGATAACTGGGAATGGTCAACGGAACACCAAAATATCAGTAAAAAGACCCTCTTCAGGAATTTTTATCAGGTCAAATCAGATTTTTACCATATTGACCGAAAAGACATTGACCTTCACGTAAGCCCTGTGATCCATTTTAGTGGTGGCCTTGATGCGTCTGTCGAAGGCACCCCATTCATCAATACCAGGGGTGTAGAAGCCCGTGGGATGATTGATAGAAAGGTTGGCTTCTATACCTTTTTAGGTGAAAACCAGGCCCGTTTTCCTGGTTATGTAGGGAGCTATGTCGGCATGAGAGGGGTAGTACCCAATGAAGGGTTTTGGAAAGGATTCAAGGAAGGGGGATATGACTTCTTTACCGTGAGAGGCTACATTAGCTTTCAGGCCACACAGCATATTAACCTGCAGTTTGGGCACGATCACTTCAATTTTGGGAATGGATACCGGTCCATGATTTTGTCAAATTTTGCCCCATCATATCTATTTTTAAAGGGTAATGTGGATGTTTGGCGACTCAACTATACCTTCCTTACTTCGCAAATGACAGCATCCAGGACGGCCCTTCCTCCTGCGCCGCACCCAACCAGGAGGTATCCAATGAAGTACATGTCCTTTCACCATCTCTCTATTAATATCACCGATAATTTCAACATCGGCCTTTTTGAAGCAGTAATGTATGGTGTGTCGGATTCAGTGCGAAACAACTCTTTTGATGTAAGCTATCTCAACCCTATTATTTTTTTCCGAGCCATCGAGCAGCAAAATGGCAGTTCGGATAATGCCATCCTGGGCATGGACTTCAAGTGGAATTTCTTGAATAGGTTTTCATTGTATGGGCAACTAGTCGTTGATGAATTTAAACTGGACCAGGTGCGGGCCAGGAACGGCTGGTGGGCTAATAAATTTGGCTATCAGTTAGGGCTAAAATACATTAACTTCTTAGGTATAGAAAATCTCGATCTTCAGCTTGAAGGGAATATGGCACGACCATTTTTGTATTCACACAGAACGATATATTCCAATTACGCCCATTACCAACAACCATTGGCCCATCCTTTGGGAGCTAATTTCAAGGAGTTTATTTCGGTGATAAGGTATCAACCGCTGCCCCGGCTTAATCTGGTAGCACGGGCTATATTTGCTGATTACGGCACTGATGAGCCTGGCACCAACTTCGGTGGGGATTTTATGAAAAGTTACGATACACGGGCCATGGAGGATGGCCATTTTATTGGCCAGGGGGTGAGTAATCAGCTGTTCTTCTTAGACCTTACAGCAAGTTATCAGCTTCGCCACAACCTTTTCATTGACATCAAACAAGTGTTGAGAAACAACAAGAGCGAAGACACTGCACTGGATACTAATACCCGGTTTACCTCCCTTGGTGTGAGGTTAAATATTCCACAGCGCATCCATGATTTTTGACAGGAATACAGACTTAGAAGCATTGTGCGACTTTGGATTCATTTTTTTAAATACCTTTAATCAAAATTTCATTTTTATTAAATGAAAACATTTCTTCGCATAATTTCCTTTGCAAGGCCTTTGGGATTTTTCGTTCCTCAGTACATCCTGTTCACCATACTCTACATCATTTTTGGGTTGATCAATTTTGTTGCTCTGATTCCGCTTATGCGGGTATTGTTTAATACTGTGGATCATGAAAAGATGATCAATGCTGAGCTACCGTCAGCTTTTGAATTGAGTGCCTCCTGGATTGAGCAGACCTTCAACCATTATATGGGTCAGGTCATACTTTCCTATGGCATGCTGGGAGCATTGCAGTTTGTATGCATCATCATAGTGTCCTCCGTGCTCATTTCCAATTTATTTGGATACCTGGCAGGAGTGCTTTTAGCAAAGGTAAGGGCTAATGTAATCCAGAAGATCAGAAATACTGTTTTTGAAAAAATTACCCTGCTTCATTTGGGGTTTTTTACCAATGAGAAGAAAGGGGATATCACTTCCAAACTTACCAATGACGTACAGCAAATTGAAAGTACTGTAGTGGACACCCTGAAAGTGTTGTTCAGAGACCCCTTTCAAATTATTGCCCAGTTTGCCTTTCTGTTTTACTTGTCTACAAGCCTTACCTTTTATTCTTTGATATTGCTTCCGATCTCCGGCGCTTTGATCGCTAATATTGTCAAAAAACTGAAACGAAAAGCTACCGAAGGGCAGGCCTCCCTGGGCAGGATTACCTCAATAGTGGATGAAACACTTTCTGGTATGCGCCTCATCAAAGCCTTTACGGCCAGGCCTTATGTGGTTAAAAAATTTAGTAAGGAGATCGACTCTTATGCTAAGATTAATGTTTCTATGGCGCGCAAAACTGAATTGGCCAGTCCTGTTTCTGAGTTTTTCGGAGCTGTGGCTATTGCAGTGGTGCTATTGATTGGGGGCTCCCTTATTCTTTCAGAAAACTCTACCCTTTCAGCCGAGGAGTTTATCACCTTTATTATTGTGTTTGGCAGGGTGTTACAGCCTGCCAAAAGCATTACCAATGCCGTCAGCAATATCCAAAGGGGTTTGGCCTCAGGTGAGCGGGTATTTCAACTGGTGGATTTGAAACCAGAAATTAAGGATGACCCTAATGCTGTGCCCTTGCCACCTTTTTCAAAAAGTATAAAATTTCAAAATGTAAGCTTTGCTTATGACACAGAACGCGTGCTTAAGGACATCAATTTTGAGGTGCCAAAAGGTGGCACCCTTGCTTTGGTAGGGCCTTCCGGAGGTGGTAAATCAACCCTTGCCGATTTGGTCCCGAGGTTTTATGACCCGATTGAGGGAAAGGTACTTATTGATGAGATGGATCTGTGTATGGTGACTATCGATTCTTTGAGGAGTCAGTTGGGGGTAGTGACACAGGAGTCTATTTTATTTAATGACTCCATTTTTAATAACATAGCATTTGGTATGGAAAATGCTTCAGAGGAGGATGTGATAAAAGCAGCAAAAATTGCAAATGCTCATGACTTTATTGTTGATATGGACTATGGGTACCAGACCAATATCGGGGAGCGTGGCACTAAATTATCAGGGGGGCAAAGGCAGCGCATCAGCATCGCCAGGGCAGTAATGAAAAACCCAGCCATCCTAATCCTTGATGAGGCTACTTCGGCCCTTGATTCGGAGTCTGAAAAGCTCGTCCAGGAGGCCCTGACCAAGCTTATGGCCAATCGCACCTCCATCGTGATTGCGCATCGCCTTAGCACCATCCAGCATGCCGACAAGATCCTGGTGATTGATAAGGGCAGCATTGTTGAAGATGGAAATCACGAACAATTGATGCGCAGTGGCGGCATATACAAGAAGCTTATCGAACTTCAAAACTTTTAACCATTAGGTCTATTGGACTATGAAAGTTTTTTGCTATTTTGAAATAATTAATAAGGAAAAGAACTGGTAATTTTGCATCTGTAATTCCAAATCCACACCATGAGCAAATCAAAAGTTATTTTTTATTCCATCTTCGGGGCATTTCACATTATGTTGTTTTTCCTTTCCTTATACATAGAAGGCAAGCAGGATGATATCTCTTTCCTCTTCGAACTTAGGACCAAAATAGTGTACATGAAGTACATCAGTATTATAGGATTGATTCTTATGGTGTCCAATGTGATCATTGTTATGGTAGAAAAGCGTACAATTGATAAGGATATTGAAGCCATGAAAAAGGAGGTGAACCTGTATAAAGCCAAATTATACGATGTACAGGAGGCTCAAAAAACCCCGATCGTCGATCGTGATGATGCTGATGATAAAATCTAATATCAGTTAAAACTGTATTTACTGAGGAAAACTCGCCACAGCATAGAAGTGGAGGAATTTCTATCCCAGAATTAAATTTGAATTATAATTGGTATTTGTATATTTATACATCAAACCAAAATTTAGTATTTCATGCTGGCCAAAACCTACGGTAGCGCTGTTTTTGGAGTTGACGCAAAGACCATCACTATCGAGGTGAATGTAACTTCAGGCACCAAGGTCCACATGAGCGGCTTGCCTGACAATGCCATTAAGGAAAGTGCCCACCGGGTGGAATCGTCCATTAAAGTATTTGGGTATAGAATGCCAAGGACTAAGGTGGTGGTCAACCTGGCACCTGCTGATATCAGAAAGGAAGGTTCAGCCTATGATCTGCCGATTGCCCTTTGCGTACTCAAAGCCTCGGACCAGCTCACACTGGAACCGCTGGAAGATTTTGTGATCATGGGGGAACTGGCACTTGACGGAACCTTGAGACCCATAAAAGGGGTGCTGCCAATTGCCATTGAGGCCAGAAAGCAAGGGTTTAAAGGCATTCTGCTTCCAGTAGAAAATGCCCTCGAAGCCTCCATAGTAAACAAACTTGATGTGATTGGGGTGGGTTCCTTACAGGAAGCTATTGATTTTCTCCAAGGAGAATCAACCATCAAGCCATTGGTGACGGATACCAGAGATATTTTCCAGTCAAACACCAATCATTATGATGCTGACTTTAAGGATGTACAAGGTCAGGAGAATATAAAAAGAGCCCTGGAGATTGCAGCAGCCGGTGGGCATAATGTCATCATGATAGGCCCCCCGGGGTCAGGGAAAACCATGCTGGCAAAACGTATGCCTTCCATTCTCCCCCCGCTATCCCTGTTGGAAGCCCTTGAAACCACTAAGATTCACTCTGTAGCGGGAAGGTTAGGTGCAGATGCTACCCTCATCGCAACCAGGCCCTTCAGATCTCCGCATCATACTATCAGCGATGTCGCCCTGGTCGGGGGTGGGGGGCACCCACAGCCCGGAGAGATTTCCCTCTCTCATAATGGCGTGCTCTTTCTTGATGAACTTCCCGAGTTTAAAAGGACCGTATTGGAGGTGATGCGCCAGCCTATGGAGGAGCGCAAGGTTACCATTTCAAGAGCACGGATTTCTTTGGATTTCCCGGCCAATTTTATGCTCATCGCCAGCATGAATCCCTGCCCCTGTGGCTATTATAACCACCCCGAAAAAGAATGTGTATGTGGGCCTGGGGTGGTGCACCGATATCTGAATAGAGTAAGTGGTCCGCTGCTTGACAGGATTGATCTGCACGTGGAGGTGACGCCCGTATCGTTTGATGAGATGACCGGGGACCGAAAGTCGGAAACCAGTGCTGAGATAAGAGCACGGGTGATTGATGCCCGCAAAGCACAGGCCGCCAGGTTTAAGGATATCCCTGAAATATATTCCAATGCCATGATGCCTGCCCAAATGGTAAAAGAGGTTTGTGAAATATCCGAAGCCGGCAAGACGCTGCTTAAAACCGCCATGGAAAAGTTAGGCCTTTCAGCAAGGGCCTATGACAGGATACTTAAAGTATCTCGTACCATCGCTGATTTGGCCGGATCAGAGGATATTCAAATCGAGCATTTGGCTGAGGCCATCCAGTACAGGAGCCTGGACCGTGAAGGATGGGCAGGATAAGCCTGTTATTGCAATAAATACATAACTGCAATAAAATGAAAAATCGTACCGCCAAGTACAAAAACATGCCATATCCCATGGCTGTATCGCATTCTTGTATTGGCATAAAAAATGGTGCCGAGGGTATAGGATAACCCACCTCCTAGCAATAACCAGAGGATAATGGCATCTACATTTTCTATCAATGGTTTTATAAACAAGACTGCCATCCAACCCAAACCCAAATAAATGATGAGGGAAAGCCTTGGAAACCGGTATCGCAGGAAAACCTTGTATAGTAAACCTCCTAAAGCAAAGGCCCATATCACCCCGAATCCTACCCAGCCCCAAAAGCCCCCGATGGCTAACAATAAAAATGGGGTGTAGCTCCCGGCAATAAGTATGTAGATGCTGATATGGTCAAAAATCCGAAGGATTGATTTAGTTTCAGGATGCTGAATGGCGTGGTATAAAGTGGAAAAGGTATAAAGTAATAGAAATGATCCCCCAAATATAGCTGAGCTTACAATATGGATGGCAGTGCCATTTAAAACAGAAAAAGTAATAAGCAGGGAAATGGCCACAATGCTGAATAAAACTCCTAAGCCATGGGTGAGACTGTTGATGACTTCTTCACGGAGGGACTGGGTTCTTTCCGGCATGAATTAATTTATACAGTTTTATTTAAAAAGGAGGCTGATGATTCTTTTTGCTTCTTCAAGGTTGGCTGATCTATCATCATCAATGTTTACTACAAGATGATATATTTGATTGTTTTTCCTGAATGAAACCTGATTCTGTGCCTCAATCCAAGCCCCTTCATCAGCCACCCCTTCCAGATATTGCACATTAGACTGAAAGGTGATGCCCTCTGCTACCACACCATCCTGGAGCCGGGTCAGGAGTGCTTTTAAAGTTCGGGAAGCCTCCTCCGTATTTTCAAACCCTTCTTTGGAGGCAAGGGTAATCATGACCTCATTTTCAAAGCGTGGAATCGGTGTTATTTTTCTTTCAGAAAAACTCCCGCCTTCCGAAATATTTTTAATTTGCTGTTCTGCGTAGGTATTCTTTCTTTCCTGTGCATTTGCTACTTCCCATCTATATGAACAACTGGGAAATCTACCAGCACCGGCACGGTGTATCACCTCGGTCTCAGGGCTGAAGTTTTTATTGATAAATGCCAAATCAATGATTTCGCAAGGATCAGAACTCAGTTGCTCAGACTCTTTTTTTCCTTCACAGGAAGAGAGCATGAATACCACCAAGAAAAATATGGAAGATTGGAAAAGATTCATGGCCTTAAAATTAGGCAATATAATCAAATGCTTGTTTGAAAATTTTCATATCCTCCAAAGTCCCCAGGCTAATCCTCAGATAGTGTTGCTCACCCAATTCCCAGGCGCGTATGGCCACCCCTTTTTCAAGGAGTTTTTTTCGAAAGTCTTCACCATCTTTATCAAGAGGTACAAATACAAAATTAGTATAGGATGGCAGGTATGAATACCCTTTATTTTCAAGGGTCCGATAAAGGAATTTTTTGGATTCATCATTTTTTCTTAAGACCATACTTTTAAAATCCTGATCCTCGTAGGTGGCTATTGCAGCCTTAATGGAAGGTCCCGTTATGGTGCCACTCCCCTTGAAAAGCTCCAGCTTTTTGATCATCTCCGGTGGTGCCATACAATAGCCTATTCTTAACCCTGCAAATCCATAGATCTTGCTGAATGTTCTGACAACAATGACCGGAAGACCTTCTTTGATAAGCGATATCAGGTCAGGCCTATCCGATGCTGGGAGATAATCAAAATATGCCTCATCAACTACAACCGGCACTTTAGGAGCAACCTCCCTGCAAAATTCTTCAATTTCATGGGCTGATGAAATAGTACCGGTAGGGTTATTGGGGTTCACCAAATAAACCAGCCGGGTGTGTAGGTTGATGGCTTTCTTCATTGTAGTGAAGTCATGGCTATGGTCATCCCTTAAGGGTATTTTGACCCATTTTGCACCAAATCTTACGGCGTGTTCGGGCATGCTCCAGAAGGTAGGAAATGCCGAAACAACCTCACCTCCATTGCTCATAAAACAAGCCGCTATGGTAGAGAGCAACTCCGAACTCCCGGATGAGGGGATGATATGATCGGCAGACAGGCCTTCGAAATCGGCAATTTTTTCAATGAACTCCCTGTAATAAGTCCAGGGATACTGGTAGGCTGTGGCAATCGATTCCCGGATCTCTTTTTTAGCTTTTTCAGAGGGCCCGTAGTGGTTTTCATTAGACATCAGCCGTACCCTGATCTCAGGGTTTTCTGATAAAATTTTGTTGTGAACATCCGATGGAAAATATCCGAATCCAGACCCGGGGATATTTAAAATCAAGTGGGGATCACCCAGTACAGGCATGGCGCAGAGACCTCCTGCCAGCAACCCTGAAATTTTAAGCCAATCTCTGCGGTCCATGTTATTTGAAAGGTTTAAGCAGGGTATGATTCAAAAGCGACAGAATTATTTTATTGATGAATTTAATAAAAATTCTAATTACAACCAATTCTTTACATGAGACACAAATGGTTGTGGCTCTCAAATGGCCTCCACGTGCATGTCCCCCTCACCATCTATTTCAAATATTAACTCAAGGTTTTTTTTGGTTATTAAATAGTTAAAATTCTGTATTTCAAGCGCTTTGATATAGAATACTATTTTGTCTTTGCTTTTACCTTTATTGAGTGCCTCGGTAATAATTCCCGGGAGCTCTGCCCAAACCTCTCCGGCATCAAATTTAAGGTACGAGTTTATCCAACTAATTGCATCATCCTGCAGGAGCCAGTTTGCTGTAGAGAGCAGCCGGTTTTTTGTATGAAAATCATAATTAAACTCCCCGATGCTTACCATCATATCTTCAGGATTGAATACAGGCTTGCCTGTAAAAAATATTTCACCTCTTGCATCACCCTTTATTTTTAGGCCTGCGATAATGCTATTTTCAGATCCATAGATATCCCATTTCCTAATTTCTATACTTTTGCCATGATAGGCATATTTAGTACCCGCTAATCTTTCATTCAGATTATTAGTTATCTCTTCAAATGGAAGACTAAGATTTATGTAGATTTTTATACCGGAATGATCACTCTGTAATAATTCATTTTTTCCAAGAGGGATTAATTCAGGAGTAGTGTTATCCGCAACGGTAATTTCCATGACAGCTTTTACTAAAGCTTGTAGAAGAATATATTCCCCCTCTGAAGCCCTATCTACCTTTACACTTGCAATATGTGGATTGAGCCATAATTTGACATGGTCTACCTCTTTTCCGAGGATGGGCTTTGGAGTTTGAAGCCCATCCCATACACCCTGCACTATTTTTTTCGTATTCACTGATTTTTTGACCGTTTTGTCAAGGAGGTCAGTAAGATCTTTTTCTTTTTCAAAAAATACTTCTTCCAGGCGATTTTTTAAGTTTATTTTGACAAAACCCACCTTCAGACTAGGGTCATTTTCCCATTCAAGATTTCGTATTTTGGTATTGGTCACCATGCCCCAATCGGGTCCTATTTCCAGTTCGCTTCTTAAATTAATGACAATCCTGGCATCAATTGGGTTGGCATTAGTGATTAATATGCCTAATACCCGTTTATAAAATACGCCTGAAGCCTGTACAGGAAATTGGGAGTATAAATATCCATCCTGCCAGGTTATTCTAATTGGTCTGGTTTTTTTTACCTCCAGGTAAATACTGTCCTTTTCATTGCCAAAAATGATGTTGGAAGCAATAATGTCCCCAGACAATTCCTGATTGATCGTCTGCTCCAGGGAAGCCACATTAATACTTAATGGAAAGGTAATAACAGATAATGGGACATTAATTGTAGAATCAAGAGTGGTAGCAGTAGGTGGCTCAGGATTAATCCTGACGCAGTTTTGGTTAATAAATATGATGGCAAACAATGATGAAAATAGCAGTATCGATTTTTTCATATATGTTATAATTTGACTTAGATCTATATCTCCTTACGATTTTGAAAAATAATCAGCTAATATTCACCGTGCAGGTTTTTTTAGGTTTGTTTAGCTATTAAAATTTTTATCCCGTTAATTTTGAGATAAATTTCAGATACAGATATTGAAAATATCGATAAGAGTTAAATTCACAAAAAACTAGATGTTTAATCGAATTCAGCGGTATTTTATTGGCGACTTTTTAGACAAAACTCATGATCCTATTGAGAGGGCTGGGATTCGCATGATATTTTACCTCCTGCTCATGGCCGTTACTTTGGTATGGTTGATCATCCCTTCCTTGATACACCATGGTGAATACATCCAGGCAGGCCGGTCAATTTTTGTAAACGGGATTTTTATTGGGATGCTGTTTTTTATCCGCCGATTCCATTCTGTTTCAATAATTACCCATATTCTAATTCTAATTTCCTTTTCGAATATGGTCGTTAACATTTTCTTCATTTTCAACAAAATGAATGAACTGGAAGTAATTAATGCTGGCATCAATATCCTCGTGGCATTTTATATTTTAAAGAAAGGGTGGGGTATCTTTTACGCCCTGCTTCATGTGGCCCTCCTTTATGTCTTTACATTTTTTAAAGAATTTGGAATTATTCCACCGGAACCTTTTGCAAAACCACCATTGAGCGAATACATAATATCAATGTCTATATTATCAATTTTCACTATTTTCATCATTCATCATTTTGTTTCGGCCTTTGAATTGGCCACCGGAAATCTCAAATCTTCATTAAAGGATCAAATGGCTCTGACCCATCAATATCAGGAATTGAGCGAGCAGCTGAAAACCAGTGAGGGTAACCTCACCTCTCTGATTGAAAATTACAGAGATTCAATTTTCTCATTTGACAATAACTTCAGGCTTATCACCTTCAATTCCCCTTTTGCTAAGGTGGTCAAAAAGTTTAAAACAGAAAGCCCCCGAAGAGGGATGGATGTACGCACTATTGTACCTCTGGAAAATGGAAAAGAAGAGTTGTATTTTGATGCTTTTGAAAAGGCCCTGGTGGGCAAGAGCGTGAAGTTTGAAGATGCTGTAGAAATGGAAATAGGCAACCCCCGGATCTATGAAGTCAGCGTTAACCCCATCTGGCTGGACAAGGGCAATCAAAATGGGGTTTCAGTTTTTGCCAAAGACATCACCGACCGGGAAACTGCAAGGCTGGAGTTGATAAAAGCCAAGGAAATGGCTGAAGAAATGAACAGGATTAAAACCAACTTCCTTGCAAACATGTCGCATGAGATCAGGACTCCGATCAATGGGATTTTGGGGATATCTCAAATAATAGCAATGGAAACCAGAAATGAAGAAATAAAGGAGTATACAGAAATCCAGCGCCAAAGCGGAAAAAGATTGTTGGAGACCATAAACAGCATCCTTAACCTTTCCAGAATTGAGGCCGGAGGGGTAGATGAAATATCCCTAACTAAGATCAATTTGGTTGATTTATTGGAGGGTCTGCGCGGTTCAGTGTCTATTCCTAGAGACTTTCCAACGATCCAACTACCTGGTGGCAGTTTCCAAATTCAACTAGATACAGACAACCCAGTTTTTGTAATTGGTTCATCTCTTTCTGATTTTGGATTGCTTATCACTGTAATCGAAAAGATTGCAGGAGAATGGCAATACGCAGTCGCTTTTTAACTTACTCCTGATTGGAAGTTTTCTCGGCTATTATCACTTCTGAATC
>JBGTCD010000089.1:0-14137 GCA_041749015.1 Cyclobacteriaceae bacterium | reverse complement strand
CACGGAAAAGGATTTAAAGTTCTTATCATGGGATTCAGGAAAGGAATGATTTTAAAAGAACATAAAACAAATATTCGGGCAAAACTGACCATATTAGAAGGTGTTGTATTATATAAAGAAGAAAATAGAGTTGTGGAACTTAAGCAATATGACGAGGTGGCAATACCGGTTGAAATCATGCACTCTGTAGAAGCTATTGAGGAAAGTCTATGCATTTTGACAAAAGGCGATTAATAAACTACCGTTAAACACTCCTCTCTATTTAATTTATATAAACATGGGCAAGAAATCGATTTCTACCTTCCGGTATGAGCCCCCTGAAACAATGGTAAATTGGTTTCATCTCTACCTTATGAATAATAGGAAAAGCCTTCCCTAAATCCCTTTCCATAGGCCTGCGACTGGTAAGAAAAGAAACCCAATAATTTAATTAAGGCTGACATCTTAGTGCCTTAGCAAACATGACAAAAATCATATTAAACTATAATCATTGTCATGCATTAGCGGATATCCGCAACTTAACTTGCAGAGATTTAAAAGCAATAAATAATTAAACAAATAATTAAACAATGAAAGTAATACTAAAAACAATAGTAATAGTACTTCTGGCCACCAGTATTGGACAGGCACAAACAAAATTAAAGCAAACTACCGGATCAAAAATCCAGGTAGATGGGACCTCTTCCATGCATGATTGGACCATGAATGGCAGCAATCCTTCCTGCGAAGCAACTTTTATATTGGATGAAAATGGTGGGATTACTTCCGTGAATGCGCTTAGATTCTCCATGCAGGTCAAAGCATTAAAGAGTAGCAAGTCTGGTCTTGATAAAAATGCATATAGCACTTTAAAGGCTGACAAATTTGATAAAATCACCTACACCATGATTTCAGCCACACCGGTTCAGGCAAATGGCAATTCCTTTGTGATTAAAACTACTGGTAACCTGGTAGTGGCGGGGGTAACAAAAAAGACTGACCTCCAAACCACATGTACAAAAAACAGTAATGGAACCTATACATGTACCGGTACAAAAGATCTGAAAATGACAGATTTTAATTTAGAACCCCCTTCGTTTATGTTCGGAGCAATGAAAACGGGAGATGAATTGATCATCAAATATGAAATTATACTAAGTAAATAAACCAATCTAAATCAACAATACATATGAAACCTAACTATTTTAAGTCTCTATCCAAATACCTGGTAATTGGATTACTATTTGTAAGTGGGGGTGTCCTGGCACAACAGGCACCTATCCAGTATTTCCGTTCTAATGATAAGGATGGATTGAACGTATTCGAAGCACCAAAGGAGGAGGAAAAAGAATTTGATGGTATAAAAGTAAGGGTGGGTGGCGATTTTGCCATGCAATTTCAAGGATTGAGCCACAGCAATAATGCTAACAATCTGGTGGGACTTGGCTCTGACTTCACCTTACCTACTGCCAACCTGAACCTGGATGTGCAATTACATGATGGTGTAAGGATGCACCTCCGTACATACTTATCCTCTAAGCACCACCCTGAAGCCTGGGTAAAAGGTGGCTTCATGCAGATCGATAAGTTAAATTTTATCAAAGAGGGCTTCCTGGAAGGTCTTATGCAATATACCACCATAACTATAGGATTAGATGAGTTCAACTACGGTGATGCGCATTTCAGAAGGTCAGATAATGCCAGAGCCATATTTAACCCTTTTGTGGGTAATTATATCATGGACTCCTTTTCAACCGAAGCTTTTGGAGAAGTAACCCTTCAAAAAAACGGTCTTTTGCTGGTATTGGGTTTAACTAATGGAAAACTAAATCAGAATGTAGTAACTCAACAATCGGTTACTACAGATGTAGCAGATAATAAAGCTTCATTTTATGGAAAAATTGGTTTTGATAAGCAGATGAATGAGGATTTGAGATTGAGACTAACCGGCTCATGGTATATGAATCAGGGAGTCAACACCGGCACCAATTTATATGGTGGCGATCGTGCAGGATCCAGGTATTATAATGTCATGAGAACCATAGCCGACCCAACTGCTGACCCTGCAACCACTAATCAGGCAACAAATTTTGACGGTCGGTTCAATGCCCGATTTACAAAAATCACCGCCATACAATTCAACCCTTTTGTAAAATTTAAGGGCCTTGAATTTTTTGGAATATATGAAATAGCCAACGGTAGCGATGAATTTACAGCACCTGCTGATACTGAAGGCGCCTTCACCCAAATCGCCGGTGAAATCTTATACCGATTTGGAGCTGAAGAGCAATTTTACCTTGGAGGCCGCTATAATACAGTAAGTGGAAAAGGGAGGGAAAGTTTTAATGTGGATCAGGAAATTACCCGACTCAATATAGGCGGTGGTTGGTTTCTTACCAAAAACGTACTTACTAAAATCGAATACGTGAGGCAGAATTATAATGATGATGCAGGTGCATGGACTGGGAATAATGCCCGCTTTAACGGTGGAGAATTTAAAGGTGTGGTAGTAGAAGCAGTGATTGGCTTCTAATCAATCAAATAATTATTAAAGATTTCCGGTTGAATCATTTTAATCGGAAATCTTTTAATTTTAATAAAAACCAAGTGCTTTGAGAATCATCATTTTAATACTAATTTCTTTCTTTAGCCTTTCGCTTCAAAGCCCCGAATCCCGGCAATTTAGCTGGGTAGTAGAGCCGGAAAGCAGGCTTATTATTGATGGAAAATCTAATGTCAATACCTTCCGATGTGAGGTCAAGCAATACTGGGGATCAGATACCATAAGGAGCATTTATGTACCTTCCTCTGCCCAATTTACAAGGCTTTCAGGAGCGATTGAAGTACTGGCTAAAAACATCGATTGTAAAAACCAGCACATGACCAATGATCTGCGAAAAACCATTCTTGCCGAAACCCATCCAACTCTAAAAATCGAATTTTTACCAGTTATTCAGAACAAAAAGTCAAATAATCAAAAGGAAAAAGCCTCTATCATTGAAGTGAGCTTGGGAGGGGTTTGTAAAAAATTTGACGTAGAGTACTCATTGAACAGACGCAGTAATGGATACACAACCTTAAAAGGCTCCAGAAAATTTTTATTTTCGGACTTCAATCTTGAGCCTCCGACTAAACTGCTGGGAATAGTAAAGGTTGAAAATGAATTTGAGGTAATCTTTGATCTTATTCTTAAGCCTTTAGACTAGCTATTTCCTGTTGAGGGGCTATATCCAACACATTGGTGTGGAGGTGTAAGAGGTGTTTTTTAAAATGTGCCCTAAAATTTCATTTCCTTGGCCTGGTGCCAAATACATAGTCCCATAGTGGGGTGGATACCCCAAAGGCCACATGATCATCTTTATAGTGATGGATTCCATGATGCACCCACAGGCCCTTAAACAGATTTTTGGGAGGGGAATAGGCATGTACAATGTAGTGCACCCCCAGATATCCGGCATAGCCTATTAAAAAGCCCGGAAGGAAAGCAAAAACAAGGTCGCCCATAACGAGCCTAAGCAAAAGAAGCAATAGGGTAGCTATTACAATACTGACTACAGGCGGCATAGCCAGGCGGGTTTTGTCTTTTGGAAATTCATGGTGCACCCCATGAAAGTTATATTGTATTTTTTCCCGGAACTGGGTGTAAGTGCGCATATGAAATACATACCGGTGCACCAGGTACTCTACAAGGGTAAAAGTCAGAAACCCCACAAAAACCAGTACCAGGCTGTACCACAGGCTAAGGCTGGTGCTTGTGAAGTGCCAATAGAGCAGGCCACCGGAGTATAAAAAGAAAAGAGTAATGGGGATAGAAATGTGATTTCTGGAAAGCCGCTCCACTATTGGATTATTAAATAGCTGTTTGCTACTTTCAGTATTTTTAGGTCTTGGGGCTGTTTTTGATTCCATCTATACAGTCTAATAATTAAATCAAAAATATCAATGATTTGCTTAAAAAGTAATTATTTCATCGAAATATATTACCGCTTAAACTTTTTCTAAACGGCTCTTCTTCATCTTAAGCACCTCCTGGTAGTAATCCTCATATAATGGCAGAATATTCTTAATATCAAAGGTAAGGGCTCTTTCAAGGGCATTCTTTTTAAACACCGGCAAATTTTCTGGGTTCAATATGTGCAGACTGTTTCGGGTCATGTCTTTAACATCTCCCACTTCACTCAAAAACCCTGTTTTACCATGGATATTGAGTTCTGGTATTCCACCTGCATTGGAGCTGATCACAGGCACCTCACAGGCCATGGCCTCCAGGGCTGCCAGTCCAAAACTTTCTTTTTCCGAAGGCATGATAAAGAGATCAGCTACCGAGAGCACTTCTTCTACTGCCTCCAGCTTGCCTAAAAAGCGGATGTCATCGCAAATCCCCAGGGTCCGGCATAACCCCTCCATAGCGGTCCTTTCAGGCCCATCACCCACCATGAGTAGTTTGGCTGGCATGGCTGCCCTTATGTTTTTAAATACCTTCAAAACGTCTTCTACCCGTTTGACTTTCCTGAAGTTGGAAGTGTGTACTATCAGCACTTCCCCGTCTGGGCAGATAGCTTTCTTGAAGTGTTCCTTTTTTTGCTTTTTAAACCGCTCCAGATCAATGAAGTTGGGGATTACTTCAATCTCCTTATGGATATCAAAGTGCTCATAGGTATCTTTTTTTAAATCATGTGAAACGGCAGTAACCCCGTCAGATTGATTAATGCTGAAGGTAACAGCAGGCGTAAAGGATGGGTCTTTACCGACCAGGGTAATGTCTGTTCCGTGGAGGGTGGTGACCACCGGGATATGGATATTTTCCTGCTCCAGGATCCTTGCTGCCATATAGGCTGCGGAGGCATGTGGGATGGCATAATGCACGTGGAGCAGATCCAGTTTTTCATATTTGACCACATCTACCATCTTGCTGGTGAGGGCAAGTTCATAGGGTGGATACACGAAAAGGGGGTAGGTCCTTACCGTTACTTCGTGATAAAAGAGATTTTGATCAAAAAAATCTAACCTCGTTGGTTGAGAATAGGTGATGAAATGGACCTGATGGCCTTTTTTAGCGAGTCCTTTTCCAAGCTCAGTGGCTACCACGCCACTCCCACCAAAAGTAGGGTAACAGACAATTCCTATCTTCATAGTATATTAAGGTTGACGATATTGCTCTACATCCCACATGGCCTCGTAAACAATATCTTGAATTCTAGTACGAATATTTTTTCTAATTAGTTCTCTATTAGAGGCATCAGGGTGTATTCTGTTAGAAAGAAAAACGTAAATCAACCCGAATTCCGGATCAGCCCAGAAAGCGGTACCTGTGAATCCCGTATGGCCAAATGTGGCCTGGGAGGCAAATCTTGAAGTGGGGCTTTTCGAATCTCCCGGAGATGGTTTATCCCAACC
The DNA here is from genome assembly GCA_041749015.1 of Cyclobacteriaceae bacterium. GTDB lineage: Bacteria > Bacteroidota > Bacteroidia > Cytophagales > Cyclobacteriaceae > JBGTCD01. The sequence goes on along the minus strand of JBGTCD010000089.1, from coordinate 8,761 downwards.
TATGGCCCTGCGATTCTTCTTATAATATTTTTTTGAAAAATGCTCAATGGTCTCAGGCTCATAAAAAGAGAGCCCACCATAATATCCACCCTGTAAGTGCATTTGCATAAGTTTGGCCAGATCATGGGCATTACCAAAAAGTCCGGCATGCCCGGCTACCCCACCTACCAGTGCGGCCCCCTGGTCATGCACCGTGCCAATGATTGAGGTCAGCCTGAAAAGCTGGTCATCCTCTGTAGGGGCAATGAGTTCATGTGAAAACCGGCAAAGGGGGAGAAAGCCCAAAGACCCCAAACCTAAAGGCTCATATAGATTTTGGGTCAGGAACACTTCCATAGGCTGCCCAATAATTTTTTCAGCGATGGCCTGCAGGATATAAAAACCCATATCACTGTACCGATAATCATAAGGCTCCCCTGGGATTTTTTTTCGCATTTGTGATTCCATTACCCACTGCATTACAGAATCTCTGGTGGCCTGGTGTGAATATAAGCCCGGCCCTACCTCAAGATTGAAAGGATTCTCTGGATGGATCCGGTAAAATTCCGCATCGTGAATGTTTTGGTCCATGGTTCGTAACCAGAAAGGTAGGTACGGCCATAATCCAGCCTGATGGGTAAGAATATCCCTGAGTATGATGTCCTTTTTGTTGGTTTTCTTTAACTCAGGAAGGTAAAGAGATGCTTTGTGATCCAGGTCAATTAACCCTCGTTCTTCCAAAAACATGATGGCCTGAAGGGTTGCAGCCACCTTGGTAATGGAGGCCAGATCATAAATGGTTTTGTGGGTGACAGGCCTGAGGCTGTCATAAGTATAGTACCCATATGATTGATCAAAGACCACTCTGCCATGCCGTGCCACCAACACCTGCATACCAGGAGTTGCCATTTCCAGGATGGCCTCTTCAGCAATGAGGTCTATATTTTTTAATACCGCACTGCTGAGGCCCATCCTTTCTGGCTGGGCAAAACTGAGCCGTTTCAGAGATTCGGTTTTAATGCCCGAGCCTTTTTCAAAACCTATAGTTTGGAGCGGTAGGGTGGCAGAGGCCTCTACTGCTCCAAATATCACTTCTGCGGTATAAAGCAAGGCACTTGGGTGATCCTCATAAGTTATTACCGTAGCGGTTAGTTGGGATATATTTTCCAAATCTTCTGTGATCCCATAATGGATGAGGATCACCGAGGTACGACCGGCTATAGATCTGATAAGCCTGGTCAGTGCCTGCCATTGTGCAGGGTCTTCTTGCTTGAGTGATCCGGGCAATGCGGCGACCACCACATCATAGAGGCCCAGGGTTTCAGAAAGCTCCCGGTCACTATCAGGAATGTAGTGGGTAAAAAAAGTAAACCTGCTAAGATGGTCGCGCAGGGCATCGCCCTGTGGACCCGCTACTACGAGGGAGGCAAAGTTAATATTGTCCAGGGTTTTTATTGGTAGTAGGTCGTCATCATTTCGCAGAATGGTAATCGATTTTTCATAGGCCTCCTCCACAGCGGCATTCCATTCGGGGGGCTCCAGCCTCATGATCAGGTTTTCACTATTGAGTGGGGCATCGGCCCCTAGTCCTGCCCGGTATTTCGCCATTAAAATTTTCTTAACCGTAGAGTCAAGTTGCTGCCTTCCAGCCTTACTCTTCCGTAATTTTTTTCTAAAAAAGGAAACCGTGCCTCTTAAATCTTCCGGGAAAAACTGTAGCTCAACACCCTTTTCAAAAAGGTCCCACTCAGCAGATCCAGGCCCCTGGCCGGGCTGGGAATATACAGTAGCACTCACCAATGGTCCGGCCGATTCAACCTGCTCATCTGATATGCCCTCTGCAAACCATAGCCTGTTCAGGAGCAATCCATCCGGGTCATGGCTCAGGTTTTTAGGATGTGTAAAAACCAAACCACCGGCCTTTTTTAATCCCTTGATAAAGGCCTCTTTTTGTTGGGATTCGAAATAGGAATCAAGGTCCCATAAATGTACATGGATCCCCATGATTTTCATCTGCTGCCCCAAAACCTTTCCCAGCTTTTCCAGAGAGCCAGCATCCTGGATAGCCCCTAGCGTAAGGGTGTTTGGGAATGGGGTGACGCCAACCAGCCACCGGCTCAACCCCTCGGACAAATCCATGGCGACCAGCATGGGCACCCTGGCTTTCTCCTGAATCTGGTTGGTATAGATCAGTTGGGAATACGGATCTCCATGAGCAAAAACCACCCCACCAGGACCGACATCCTCCACTGCCTCAAGTAAATCTTCCCATTGCTCTTCATCCCCAAGGGTATGTGCAGTAATAAGAAAAAGCTGCCCTATTTTTTGGTCTAATGAAAGTTTGTCGAGTACGGCCTCAGCCCAAATTTCTTCTTCATTCTTGGACTGGGCATTTATTGTAAGTGCATATCCCATCAAAATCAAACCCATCACTACTGCCCTACAAACTATTTTATACATACTGCCGTTTCATTTATGATTTAAGCGTTCAAAATTGTAATTTTGTACAACGCTAAGTTATTAATTTTAATAACGTTTATTAAAGAAACAGGGTGGTATTGGTTAATATTTTAAGGCAACCACTCTATTTTAAAATCAAAATGGTATGAAGCTCCCTTCTATAATTCGAGTTCCACAGTACCAGCGATTCCGCATAGAGCCCAGATATTATGATCCTGTAAAAGAGGAAATCAGAAATAGAGTTGAAGGAATTCAGAGAGAAGTAGAAGGGGAGGATAATGAGGAGAAAACAGAATACAACTCAAGAATTTCCGGATCTTTTACCCGGCGGACCCGGTATACTGAAGGCAAAGATTTTACCGGGATACGGCAACTAGCTATTGGGGTAACCTTAATTGCCGGACTAGCCGGATACCTTCAGTTTGGTAATGATATCCTATATGTGGGGCTCATCTTCATACCGATTTACATTTATTACAAGCTCAAAAAATAATGCCGGATATTGTTCGATTGCTTCCGGATGCTGTTGCTAATCAAATTGCCGCAGGTGAGGTTGTGCAAAGGCCTGCCTCCCTGGTGAAGGAACTCCTAGAGAATGCTCTCGATGCAGAGGCCACGGAAATCAGTCTTGTGGTCAAAGATGCAGGGAAACAATTAGTACAAGTCATCGACAATGGTGAGGGCATGTCAGCCACGGATGCCCGCATGAGCCTCGAAAGACACGCCACCTCCAAGATACAATCAGCGGATGATCTTTTCAATCTCAAGACCATGGGTTTTCGGGGTGAGGCCCTCGCCTCTATAGTGGCGGTAGCCCAGGTAGAGTTGCGCACCAGGCTTCATGAAGAGGAGGTTGGTACGAGCATCATAGCAGAATCATCAGAAGTGAAAAAGCAGGAGCCGGTAGCATGCCCTCCCGGTACCAGCGTCACCGTAAAAAACTTATTTTATAATGTGCCGGCACGCCGCAATTTTCTCAAGTCCAATGCCCGCGAGATGATGCACATTAATGAGGAATTTTACCGGGTGGCCCTTGCCCGACCTGATATCGGTTTTTCCTTTTATCAGAATGACATGCAGGTGCACCATTGCCCTCCGGGAAAATTGAGCCAAAGGATCGTTCAACTGTTTGGAGCGCAGTATAAGGAGCAAATGGCGGCCTGCAAAGAGGAGACCATTCACCTTAACCTCAAAGGCTATATTGGCAAGCCCGAATCCGCTAAAAAGTCCAGAGGTGAGCAATACCTGTTTGTCAATAACCGCTATATCAAAAGCAACTACCTCAATCATGCCGTGACTACCGCTTATGAAGGGCTGTTGCCGGAAGGGTATTTTCCATTTTATGTTTTGTTTCTTTCCATCGACCCTAAAGAAATTGACGTCAATGTGCATCCCACCAAAACAGAAATTAAATTTACTGATGAGAAACTGGTCTACGGGATGGTAAGAGCTTCGGTAAAGCAATCTCTGGGGTTGCACCAGATTACCCCTGCTCTTGATTTTCATTCTGACATCAATTTTCATATTCCTAAGCAATCCCCGCAGGAAAGCTCAGGGATGTGGCAAACTTTGCAAGATCGTGATTATGGGCAAATGCGAGGCCTCAGACCTCGGCAAGAAGGATCGGCTCGCCTGTATGACGATACAGGGGAGAAGGGCCCCAGCCCGAACCGTGATATGGCTCCTGAAGTGGTGACCATGCCCAGCGCGGCCAACAGTCCTCAGGACTTGATAGAAATCCCTGAGGTTACCGACCAGCAATGGCCTGTCCAGCTTCACAAAAAGTACATCCTAATGCAAGTGCGGTCCGGGATGATGCTATTAGACCAGCAGGCTGCCCATGAGCGGATACTTTTTGAACAGTTTCAAAAGGCCTTGGAAAAAAGAAAAGGCCCAACCCAGCAATCTTTATTTCCAGAGACCATCCAGCTTAATCCCGGTGATTTTAGCATGGTGATGGAAATGAAAGTGGAGCTCGAAGCCCTCGGATTTGACATGGAGGTCATGGGCAAAACCGATCTGGTGATCAATGGGGTGCCCGCTGATATCGCTTCTAACTATGATCGGACCGTATTTGAAGGCCTGCTGGAGCAATTCAAACATAATCAAAATACACTTTCCATCGGGAAAAGAGAAAACCTTGCTAGAGCACTTGCCAAAAAAACTACCCTCAAGCTTGGAAGTACACTTGAAAAAAAGGAAATGACAGCTTTGGTAGACCGGCTCTTTGCTTGCAATATCCCAAATTATACACCCGGTGGGAAACCAGTTTTTACCATTTTGGATTTTAATAAAATAGAAAGTATTCTTAAATAGAGCCATGTTAAGACTAACCCCTATCGTAAAGAACCTGCTCATCATCAATGTGGTGATTTTTTTACTACAATCCCTGGTAAAGGCCATCGATGTTTCGGCCATTTTTGCCCTCTGGAATTTTGGCTCAGAAAATTTTGCCCCATACCAGTTTTTCACCTACATGTTTGCTCATGGGAGCTTTACCCACCTCCTCTTTAATATGTTTGGCCTGATATTTTTGGGCCCACTGCTGGAGCAGTTCTGGGGTCCTAAAAAATTCCTGACTTTTTATTTGATAACCGGGATTGGAGCAGCTTTGGTCTACTCTGGGATAAAGGGGGTAGAGCTCCATAATCTGAAAAATGCGGTATCGGCTTATGAGGCCAATCCCGACCCCGAGCGATTCAATAATTTTGTGGAAAAATACGTAGGCCGACCCAGCCAAAACCTGTATAATTTGATCAATGCCTACGCGGCTGAACCAGGTAATCAACAATACCGGGAAAATAGCGTTCATATAGCGAGACGGGTTTATGATGAAAATTTGAACCTGGGCAGAATGGTAGGGGCTTCGGGTGCCATTTACGGAATTTTAATGGCTTTCGGGTTGTTATTTCCTAACTTGGAGCTGATGCTAATTTTCCCTCCGATTCCCATCAAGGCTAAGTACATGGTATTGATCCTGGGGGTATTGGCGATATACCTGGGCTTTCAAAGAAACCCTGGAGATAATGTAGCACATTTTGCTCATCTAGGTGGAATGGTTTTTGCGTTTATAATGATAAGATTTTGGCGGATAAAGGGCAGATAGTGCTCCTCTGTAATAAAAGATGAATGATTTAAAAGAAGAATTTAGAAGGGTATTCAGCAAGCCCAATAATAGTCACATACAACTCATTGTGATCAACATAGCCGTGTTTGTCATGCTGGGAATAGTTTATGTGGTCTCCCAATGGTTTGGTGATGGGGAGGTTTTCTCAGCTATTTATAAGCAATTTACCATCCCGCCGCATCTGAGTGAATTTGTGACCCGACCCTGGACGATCATTACCTATGCCTTTGCGCACAGTATGCCAAGTTTGTTTCACATCCTTATAAATATGTTGGTTTTGTATTGGTTCAGCAGGATCATCGTGGAATACCTCGGTAGTGACAAAGTTATCAGCCTGTACGTCATGGGCGCCTTGGGCGGTGCGGTGGCCTATCTTTTGATTTATAATTTTATTCCCTATTATACAGAACGGTCGGCCTTTCCCGGCATGGTAGGTGCCTCGGCCAGTGTATATGCCATCATGGTAGCAGCGGCTGTCTATATGCCCAATTATACCTTTTTTATGTTGTTCCTCGGACCCGTCCGGATTAAGTACATAGCATTGGTACTGATTCTACTTTCATTTCTCGGTACGGTAGATAATAATGCCGGTGGTAATATTGCCCATTTGGGCGGAGCTGCTATGGGTTATCTTTTTGCGGTCCAGTTTAGAAAGGGCAATGATATCGGGGCCTGGGTGATCGGCACCTTGAGTGTCATCCGCGGTTGGTTTACCAATAAGCCAAAAATGAAGGTAAACTATCGGAAGAAGGAGCCTACCTACACCAGAGCCGGTGGCCAGACCAGCAAATCAACTTTGAGCCAGCCAGACCAGGCTGAAATTGATGCCATCTTGGATAAGATATCGGAATCAGGCTATGATAGCCTCACCAAAGAGGAGAAAGAGAAGCTCTTCAATGCCAGTAAAAAGTAGTTAGCTTCTACCTAATCGTAAGAAGTCAATTGGTAAACTGCTGCTACCTCGAAAAGCCAGATCGGACACAATCTCACCTACCACTGCCGCAAACTTAAAACCATGACCGCTAAACCCACAAGCCAATACCACCCGTTGATCGCAATCAGGTAAAAAGTCTATGATAAAATCATGGTCTTTTGAGTTGGTATAAAGGCAGGTTTTAATGGTCCCCACTGTGGCCCTTGCTTCTGGAAAAAACTGATCCAGGGCATACTGGATTTCCTGATAATCCCTATCCGTTATATTACGGTTTACCTGGTCAGGATCTGCCACAGTTCCCGGCACATGACGGGCCAGTTTCATCCCTGGTGGCCCATCGACCCCCACTGGGAATCCATAATATGCTCCTTGCTTAGGGTCATCAATCAGCCAAGACGGAAATCTGCCCTGAAGAAAAGGCTCAGAATTCTGCGGCTTCACCCAGGCCATGGTCTGCCTGGTCACTTGAAGTCCGGCACCCATGATGGGCACTAACTTACTCGTCCAGGCACCGGATGTGATCACCAACTTATCGGCAGTATACACTCCTGAATCTGTGGTCACCTGTACCTTTCCTTCCTTTATTACCCAATCCTGTACACAAGTATTGGTGTGGATATCAGCGCCATTTTTTTCAGCGTCCTTAACGAGAGCTTTGATGGATGCCTCAGGCCTGAGAAATCCTGCCTCAGGCTCCCATAATCCCAGGTAATCCTCAGGGATTTGAAAACCTGGATACCGTGATTTAATGGTGGAAGTGTCTAATGACTCCACAAAAATCCCATGCTCTTTTGAGGCCTTTAATACTCCCTGAATCACCGTACTATTGGGAAGTCCAAAATATAACAGCCCTGTTTTTTCAAAAACCCTGGAACCTGTGGATTTTTCAAGGAGGTTCCAGTTATGATAAGCCCGCTGTAAAAGGGGCACGTAATCAGGATGCTCATAATATGATTTTCGGATAATCCTGCTTTGGCCATGATGAGACCCCAGGGTATGGCTAATCTCAAATTGCTCCAAACCCAACACTTTAATGCCCTTCCGTGCCAGATGCCAGCAGGCCGCAGCCCCCATTGATCCAACCCCTATTACGATCACCTGATAGTGCATACTTCAAATGTATCAATAAATCTTTAAGCCAATATACTATTATTGAAGCCTTTAAGGCTGAATATCTCTTTTCCATTTACCTTTTTGATTGGGGCGGTATAAACCCATACCTTTGCATCCAAATTTTAATCAAACCCCAGAACAATGCGAATTGTATTTTTTGCCTGCATGTTATTCATTTTATCAACTTTTTCTTGTGACGAGATCAATGATCTGATAGCCTTCAATGTCGACCAAAGTGCCAATTTTACCATACCCTCTACAGTAGTAGTGGATATCCCAATCAATATTCCTACCCCGCCGATTAATATTTCTTCAAACCAGGAATTCAGCCAAAACAATACTAATGCGGACCTGGTAAAAGATGTGAATCTGACGAAACTCGATCTTAACATTACCGCTCCGGATGAAAAGGGTTTTGGATTTATGGAGTCTATCTTTATTTATATTGATGCTGATGGCCTGAACGAAGTATTGCTGGCCAGTATGGAGAACATTCCCGAAGACGCTGGTCAGGTCATCTCCCTGGAAACTACCGAGGCAAATCTGGCTGAATATATCAAGGCCGGGAATTTTAGTCTTAGAAACAACTTCACCATACGGGAGGCTACCTCTCAGGAAGTCGACATCCGCATGGATATGACCTTCAGGATTTCTGCGGAAATATTTTAATTTTCTTTTTGTAAGCGACCATCTCTCTTGCGGAAATATTTCTAATCCATTAAATTAAGGGTGTGAAACCAACCAATCTTAATTTATGGGAAAAGGAGATAAAAAGACCAGAAAGGGAAAAATATCAAAGGGTACCTTTGGTGTGTCCAGGCCAAGAAAACCTAAGGAAGACAATACCCCTCCGAAGAAAAAGCAAAAAAAATAAAATTCTTGTTGCCATATAAAATCGGAATACATACTTTTGGTTCCTAATGAAGCAACTGAACACAAATTATTGGTGGTGGTTTACTTTTCATGCGAAAAGTGAATAGCTGCTACCCGTAATTTAAAACTGATATTAAGGGTCCGCTGTTCCAGCGGACCTTTTTTTTTGATCAATATGAAAGTATTTGAATTTAAAACACAGCATAAAAAGCTCCTGGGTGATGTCCACACTCCGGTAAGCATGTACCTCAAACTGCGGGATCGGTTTGCAGGAA
>JBGTCD010000088.1:0-13101 GCA_041749015.1 Cyclobacteriaceae bacterium | reverse complement strand
ATTAATTTTGCCTGCCACGGAAACGACTCTGCCTTTATATTGATTTTATTCGCTCTCATTTACTTAATTGTTCATCCTCAAACTTTTTGATAATTGACAATTTTCTTTTCTGAGTGACTTCTTTTTTCCGTCAAAATTTAGCAGGATCATAAAGACGGCATGAAGCTACCCAAAGGACGGGATTTTTACTGCAAAACTAAATTTGAAAGGGTAAAATTTGAATGACTAAAGATTGTCTATTCAATGCGAAAACTTATTCTTTTGGTAGGTGCTTGTTGGGTTTGTTCTTACTTTCCTCATCACTTTTGAGCAAGTCATATTTTTTCTGTTTGTCCTTCCACCTTTCTAAAGCATATTGCTGCATATCATCAATTTTGTCTTTCTCGTCTATGATTTCAAAACCCAGCAGTGATTCTATAATGTCTTCTAAAGTTGTAATGCCATCCAGACCGCCATATTCGTCAATTACGAGTGAAATGTGTTCTCTTTTTGCTAACATTTGGTCCCAGGCATTAAGCAGCGTGGTCCTTTTTGGGAAAGTTAAAATTTCTCTCTTGATGTCTTTTAGCTTAAGGTCAAATTGGTCTTCTGCCAATTTTTCAAAAACTAATGCCCTAAAAACATAACCCGTTATATTGTCTTTATTGGTCTGATAGATCGGAATTCTTGAAAAATGCAGAAACTCTTTATTTTCTAAAAATTTCTGTAGGGTCATTTCTTCGTTGGCCATCACGACTACGACCCGTGGGGTCATGATCTCCGAAACCTTTATGTTTTTTAATTTAATCAGGTTTTGAATAATCTTGTTTTCTTTCTCGGCAAAGATTCCTTCCTCAGTCCCTATCCTTGCCAATGCTGATACTTCTTCTCTGCTAGTGGTCAGTTCTGATTCCTTTCTTGACAAAAGTTTAGTAAGAAATGATGAGCCCAATACAAGCGGATATGTTATGAAAATCATTCCTGAAATAATTTTCGAAGTGATACCAACAAGTTCCTTACTGTAATTAGCACCTAATGTCTTCGGGATTATTTCCGTAAATACCAAAATCAAAACGGTAAGAACAGCCGAAACAACACCAAAATAGGCATCTCCAAAAACAATAGTCGCTTGTGCCCCAACTCCTGCAGCACCCACGGTATGCGCAATTGTATTTAGGGAAAGAATTGCAGAAAGCGGTTTGTCAATATCTTCCTTATGCTTAAGCATGGTCTCCGCACTTTTATCACCATTTTCAAGTCTTGATTTTAAATAGGATAGAGGTGTCGAAAGCAAAACCGCTTCCAAAATTGAACACAAAAATGATGTGAACAAGGCTATGAATAAGTAGACGAAAAGTAGCGTCATTTTTAGCTATTTGTTCTCTTGGTTAACGTGCATTATTCATTTTCCGCCATCATCGTAGTATTTTTTATTTGTTGTTACCATCTCTTACGATTAACATTGGGCATTTTCCTTAAATCCCCAATGTCATCAGGTGTTTTACTTTGTGGTAAGTCAAAGAGGCTTTAATGCATTCTTTCAGTTCCATAATGGGGATTTTTTGGTTTAACTGAAATACAATAGCCCGATTGTCTTCGTACTGGAATTTATGTTCAAATACTATCCTAAATGTTTCTATCAGTCGGCTGGTACATTGGAAATACATTGCATACTGATCAGGTGCTTTTTCTTTCCAATCCATTCGCAAGGTGCTTCCATTTTTAGTTACAAAACTGGGTTCGCCCCATTTCAATGTTATTTCCATTTCGTCAACACCTTCTGTCTCCTCGGCTGTTTCTATTACCAAATCTTTTAAAAATAGCATTTTATCCCGCACTGAATTAGGATAGTGAGCGAATATCTCACTGACCTTGGGGTTGGTTTTCAGCTTCACCTTTATTATTTTTTATTCAATTAATACAGTCAGTTAAAACAATTACTATTATAAAAATCAACTATTGGCCCAACTTCCTTGAATTGCCTTTTTTCAATTTGCTTCTGGAGCTCCGGACAATTTGTAAAATAGTTTATCAGAACTTTTGTCTTCAATCCAAAAATTCCTTGTGTTGCCCTGATAAAAAAATGATCATTCTCTTTTCTGAGTAAATCCATTTGCATTAAGGAGGATTCTCCTTGTTCCCACCATTCCATTTGATAATGGCTTAGTTTGCCCTTGCTGATTAATTTAAGAAAATACTGCTCTCCGATTTGTGCACCAATAACGTATTTTGGATTAATCAATGAGATTTTTTCGGAAGATTGGTAAATCCAGAAGCTTTCATAGATTTCACCATTAACTTGAAAAGCAATAACATCTTTCCTATTAAATCGCTTTGGCTTTCTGCGGGTATCCGTTAATCTAATCTTTTTATAAAATCGAGAGCTTACTCCTTTTAGATTGATGTGTTCTACAGCACCAAACAACGAATCACCAGAATTCCATACAAGGAAATCCATGGTTTTGCTATTTTGAGCAATGGAAATTGATTGGATCCAAAAAATTAGTAGCGTTAAAATGAACAAGGTCTTTGAAGTCTTATTTAACCTATCAAAAAGTTGAAATCTATTTCCTGTAATCACCATTGTTCATTTATGAATTTAAGTTTCTTGATTATGACACAAAACTTTACCCCCATCTATCCGGATCACTCAACCGTCACTTTTGGGAAGCTACCTAAAGCCCCCGGTTACTTTATAGTATCCTATAGACATTCCCAGAAAAGGCTGAAACTGATCACCTGTAATATTATAAGAAAGGTTCATCTGAATCCTACCAACAAGTGCTCCAAACCTTACTCCAGCCCCAAGGTTGCTTACCCAATCCTCTTTTTCGGCATAATTAGATGGTTCCCTGGAAGTAATAATATATCTACATGAGTATGAAAGTTTAAACTAAACCAAGCATAAAACTGATATAACCCTCCATTTTCACTAATTTTTTGTTTTCCAATCCGATAATCTACAAACATATAATTATTGAGCAAATAATTGGCACCTTCCCTACAGCTAGGCATGCCTGGATATCTTGGGTGCTCTTCCGTACAACCTCCGGGTAATACCAATACACCATAAATCAAAGCAATAGGTTCAAATCGATATCCAAAAATAAATCTATCCTGATAAAGAAATTTGGACTCAAAATATAATCCCAATCCACTGGTGTTCATGAACTCCGTATTGGATTGATTGTACAGCCGCCCCAAAGGCAGTCTAAAAACCCATACCTTTTTCTCTTTTCCAAAACACTGACCATAAGAAATGAATACGACGATTACAATCAGATACTTTTTCAAAATAAAAACATATTTCAATCATAGTAAAAATAGTATTGAATTTAATAATTTCTTCAGCCATTCAGGTTAAGAAATGGTTAAAAAAACCAACTTGAGATCATTAGAGATCAAAGGGGAGCCAAAAAAAATTTAGTGATTTCCAGTTACCTCATGTTTTTAATCTTTCAAAATTTTTCCAGTACGGATCCATTTGGACTGCATGTACCATAAGCCTTTCATATCCTTGCGTAATTCAGCATTCCACTCGTAAGTAGATGGCCATTTTTTAAAAACTTTGGCAATCGTAAATAAAAACCAAGTGGAAAATTTATTTGTTTTTGGCTTCCAACCATTTGAGGGTATTACCTTAATGGTAATAGATTCTTTTTCTGAATGTATTTGGTATTCCCCTGAAATGGACCCGACAGATTCATGCCCGAATATTACAAATTTGCCTTTGTGTTTGGCATTCGCTGAGATTGTTTTCAAACAAGGGAAAGAGGGCAAAAAACTCACGGTTAGCAAATGGATTTTATTTTTTACACTCATTGATTTTATTGATGCTGATTGGTTGCTCCAATCAATTTCAAAGATATAATCTCCTTTTTCATAGGTTCGCTGCCCTAATTCCAGGTCTAAAGTTTCCAAAGCTCCATTATGTGCAGAATTTAAAGTTGCTATCAATGGTTGGGGACTGTAACGGGCAAAGGTCATTTTTTGAAAATCCATTGGTATTGGGAGGTCATCCAATTTGTGAGATTTATTATCTATCGAAACTAATATGTCAGTTTGTTTCTTTCTTACGAAATAGAAATCATGAAGCAGGACCATGGGTAGGGAAGTTGGATTGGTTGCTGCGTCACCCATCGGTGCTAGCAGTCCGAACGGTTTCCTTTTTTTTGGATTTTTTTCACTGATTGCAATTTCAACATCTCTTCCTAATATATCCTTAAATTTATAATGAGCTTGAACACCACAATCCCTCACTTCATAAAATGCCTTATCCATATCAACGGAAATCATCTTATTTAATCCGGCACCTGCTATGCTATATTTTGCCGAGTCGGGTTTTAAAGACATTTCGTGATAAACATCAATTTTTTTATCTGTTCTCCACCCAATCACTAAATGTCCTTTCCCGTTGATCTCATCGTTAAACACCTGAGGTTCAAATCCTACATAGATAGAGTCTGGATCCTTCTCAAAATTCACAAGGAGTAATTTTTCCATAGGGTCAATTTTTATAGAAAATGGAAAAAGAACTCTGGTAGAATTGTTTTCAGCAATTTTGTTTTGCAAAAATGAATTATTCATAAACAGGTGAGTGCTATTAATGCGATATAGTTCGGTAATACTTAATTGTTAACTTCTATATTTTAAAAGATATTGTTATGAAAACAACCGACAAAAAGATCAAGGATAAGAGTTGGGTGAGAGTTCCCAACGAATCCCAGTCCGCCTAACGTAAATTTAAAAAAAATTCAAAATTCTGAATTTTAGCGATTAAGCTCAAACTTAACTTTTATCCAACCTTCATCAAAATCAAGCATCCATCTCCTCATGCTCCTTCTTTTCTTCTGCAATATGGGCGATTTCCTCTTCTTTAATCCAACCTTTGGTAACAGCATGGTGGGCGGCTTCCATCGTATCCATGATCAGCTTCATTTCTACTCCCAACTTTCCGATTTCTTCGGCGGTTTTTTGCACCCTCTTATGACTGGCTGGATGGACATCACGGATATACACCATTTTAACCCTCCCGGGAAAATCCCTGATCACCTGGAGGTAAATTTCGGCATCATGTTGGCCTGAATCCCCGATCAGGATAAAAGGAATGTCTGGGATGATATTGAATATCCTTTCAATTTGAAGGAGCTTATGTGCTGTGTGGCTGCCGGCAAAGAATTGTTCCCGGGACAATCCTAAATCCCTCAACATCAACGGTCCCTGGGGAAGATTATGAATGTTCATTAATTCCCGCAAAAAATCATACAAATTCCACGGAGAGCTCGAGACATAGAAAAAAGGATTATTTTCGTGGCCCACAAGGCCTTTGGACAGTGCCTGATAAAACGCAGCTACCCCGGGAAAAGGCACCCTTGTATGTGCATTACCCATGAAAGTGGTTTTCAGCATTTCCCATAGCTTTGTGGCACCTGTGGGCACCACAGTATCATCGATATCGGAAATGACTCCGTATTCCACAAGCTTCGAGGGAACAAATACATTGCCGTAAACCACCGGAGGTTCCTGCTTCTTGACCACCGAATCTATCAGCTCCAACCGAATTTTCTTCCAGGGATTCTGACCCCTTATGGGCTGAGGCAGTTCCATTCTGAACTCATAATACCCTTCCGCATCGGTGGTCGCCAACTTATTATTGCCCTCAAAAGATGCTTCCACCCTCACGCCTGGGATTTTCCATGTCATGAAGCGCTTGTACATCATTTTGAAGTTGCGCCACCGGCTGTCATCCAGTTGCGAAATACCGATCCCTCTGTCACGCAACACCCTCCCCAGGAAAAACAATTCTCGACCATTGCCAAAGCCCTGGTATGGCATGATCATCACCGAACGGATCAAACCAAGCTTCTTCCCGAGCCATAGCTTCGCCATGGATACCATGCGTTTTATGGCATATAGAATGGGAAGTATTTTTCTCTTTACTTTGGCCATGAGGTTCAACTTCATTAACCCGACACCTGATCAGTAATCAACAGGTGATTGTATTAGATGATTGCTATGCCTGATTTTAAGACTCCTGGTTTTTTATAATAGTGAAATAAACGGTGGTTCCTTTATCCTCTTCTGATTCCAGCCAAACCTCTCCACCCATCATTTCAATACTTTTCCTGACCATCGCCAGCCCCAAACCGGTACCCTCGTATTGCTGTGAAGCATTCAGGCGTTTAAACAATTTAAAAACTTCTTGTCGTTGGTTTTCAGCAATACCAATCCCATTGTCTTTTACCATAAAGGTATAATGGTTATCATCTTCTTCCAGGTCAATGGAAACATTAGGAGTTCTTTCATCCGGGACAAATTTAATAGCATTGGAAATTAGGTTTTGGAATACTTGAATGAGACCTGTAGATGAGCAATTGACGGTAGGTAGTTTTACACTAGTAATCTTTGCGTTTTTTTCTTCAATTTCTTTTTGCAGAATACCCTTTACTTCTAAAAATACATTATTCAGATCCACAGATTCCATGGAATCCAAATTGGAAGATTGATGATATGCCAATAGATCTGTCATCATTTTACTTAGCCTGTTAGCGCCATCCAACGCAATATCTACATACGATCTTCCTTTTTCGTCCAGGGTTTCTCCATACTTTCTCTGAAGCAAGGTTAAAAATGATTTAACCATTCTTAATGGTTCTTTTAAATCATGAGAAACAGAGTAGGTAAACATGGTCATGTTTTGGTTGACAGCATTTAGCTCTTTATTCAATAATTCAATTCTTTGATTTTTTTGTATCAACTCACGCTTGTTGTTGATCAGTTCGTTGTTGAGGGAGGAGAAGTCATTTAAAAAGGCTTCATTCATTTCCTTATTATCAACTTCATTTATCAAATTGCCTACCTTTTTTTCGGTAAGTCTTATCTGGTTTGCCTGCTCATTATTGATCAGCATTATTTCTTCTAATGCTTTTTCCGTAGTGGTTAATTCAGTATTTCCGCAGAGCACAACCATATCTTTCAATAAATAGCCTGAAAATATGTAGCTAAGGTGATTATCATTAAAACTTAGCGTAAGAACCGTATTTTCCACCATGGATTTTTCATGAATTGAGAGCCAGAAATCCCCCAATTCCTTAATGGATATTGGCGAAACAAGGCTATGCAACCCTACAGGAAGCTTAATGTTTTCCAATATGGAGCCTGTATCCAAAAATATTTGTTCTACGATCCCATGTTTGTTACAGGCCAGGATTATCTTTTCGTCCTTTATTTTCTTTTCCATCTTATTGATTTACCAATTCATTGGCCATTTTAATCGCCTGATCGGCATTTTGTGCAAAACCATCTGCGGCTACTCTTTGCCAGAGGTTCGGAATTGTCAGAAATGGATAACCTCCTACCATTATCTTTAAGTTGGTAAAATCAGCATTGCTTCGTATTTTTTTAATTAAAGCGGCTGCACTGCTCACATTGGTAGGAAGGGAAACTGACAACGCAAGCACATCTGCCTTGTACTCAATTAATGCTTCCTGCAGTTGATTGTCAGGCATATTGGCCCCAAGATAATAGGTGTCCCATCCATCCATTTCAAAAAAATCTGTGACCATGCGAATGCCTAATTCGTGCAATTCACCTGAAATGGAACAAGCCACTAAAGTTTTTCCCTTGCGTGTAGCAGAAAAAATATGTTGGTATAAGCCAGACATGATTTGTTGGGTGGCTGCGGTGCAGTAATGTTCGTGTGCCACAGTAATCTTATTGCACTGCCAAAGGCGGCCTACTTCGTATTGTGAAACCTGAAATATAAATTGGTAAACATCTTTTATGGAAACTCCCTGCTGAATCAGTTCTGTAATCAAAAGCGTTGCCTCCCGTCTCTTCCCTTGCAACAAATGACCCAAATAGGTTTCTACTTTCTTTTTCAGGGGATTGTCATCTGTGATATAGGATATACTTTCTTCAGAATTTTCCTGTAGCTTTTCTTTAGCGGCAGCTATATATTCTTTTGTCGCAGCGGAGAACTCGCTACCCAGAATCTCATGAATAGCCTTTTGAACAAAATTGAGATTTTGGTGAAGGTCGGTCTCCGGAATACTCCTCGATTTTAGCATAGCGGCTGCCCAAAGAATGTAATTAGCATACATATCCGGGAGATTCATGGTCATTGCTTCTGCCAGAAAATCAAGATGAAAAACCGCATCTTCATAACAATGGTGCTTGCCCTCAGTGCCGTACCGTTGTGTCAAACCGGGATCATGCTCAAAATGTAAACTGGTGATATAATTGGCCAGTTCACGAGATTTTTCAGCGAGCAGTTTTATATTTAGTGTCGTCATCATTAACTGCTAATGTGCTCATATTTCGTTAGTTCCCAACTTTTAGGAACTAATTTCAAACCTTTGGGAATATTTTTATGGGACTCCTTCAAATGATGACGATGCCAGTACTCAAAGTCTTCATCACTTTCCCAATAGGTAATCAGGTGAATTTCTGCAGGGTTATTAAGAGGACTTAAAACATCTAGCCTTACAAATCCTTTGGCATGCTACACAAATCCGGGTCGGTTTTTAAAGGCGTCCTTCACTTCCTTCTCCAAACCATTTTGAATTTCAAATTTACTAATTGATGCTATCATATGTATAAGATAAGAAATTAAAACCATGAATGTGTAAACACCCCTAGTATATCTCTATATCATCATAGTAAACCTCATTAGTGTAAGGGATTGTAGGATTTCTGTAAAGACCAAACTTAAAATAATGAGAGGCTTTATTGAGCATATTGCTCCCTATTACAATCCCGTTGGTGAGCATCTTATTGTCAATCCAAGCCTGGATAAACCCGTCATTTCCCTCTGACCATTTGATATGTAATTTAAGATCAATCCACGCTCCTTTATTAATCTCGTGTATGGCTACAGTATTTCCGCCATACTCCAATGCTAAAGTTGAAACATCATCCCAGTTAGTATCAACACCATAGAGGTTCATAAATTCCGGATCGGCTAATAAGTTTAAATACTCCGGGTCGGATTTGGTCAAATAGTTATAATAAATGGCTATGGGTGGAGAATTATTGGCTATATCATCCCAGGTTTCTCCAAGGCACTCATCAGGTTGCTCGTGCCATTGCCCAAGTATTTGCCAATTGGGTTTTCCATCATCAGCTTTTATTGAGCCCACGTCTTGGTAATCATCCGGAATGAATAAGCTATACATATAAAAAGTTTCGGCTCCTGATTTTATCATTTGGTCAAAGGTCAATTCTGCCCTATTGCCTCTATTGATATAGGAATCAGGCGATACAGAAAACCTGACTGATTTACTCCCTTGATTGAAGGTGTCTGAACTTATTTCAATATCTGTGGAATGTTTTGCCTCTATGTTGCCGCCTAAGTTAATCCAATCTTCAAGGGAAGATTCAAAGCCGAAACTTAAAGAGCGCAACTCCCTATCACCACATTCCACATCATCGTTATTGCATGAATTGGTGCAAATGACTAGTAGAAATGCCAATATTAAACCCTTAGTCCTTTTCATTTTCAGTGTTGACAGCGCTCAGGCTAGCATGAAATTCCAGGACTTGCAGGCCTATGGTTGCTTACCTTAAATTCTAGCATTTGCTGTTTAGGCATACCTATTGTTTTTGTTTTAATATGTCTCTAATTTCTGAAAGTAATTCTACATCTTTCGGTGTCGAGACCGTAGGGTCATTTTCGTTTTCAGCCTTTCTTCTCAATTTATTAAATAACTTAATCACCAAGAAAACTGAAATAGCAATAATTAAAAAATCAAAAACTACCTGAATAAAATTTCCATATGTAATAGCTATTAATTCTTGAGTAATGATTCCGGCGCTGTCCGTTATTTCCTTTTGAAGGACAATCTGTAAATTCTGAAAATTCACATTACCCATTATTAAACTTAAGGAAGGCATAATGATGTCACTCACTAGGGAGGAAACTATCTTATTAAATGCCATTCCGATAATTATTCCTATTGCCATATCAAACATATTACCCTTAATGGCAAATTCTTTTAACTCATTGATTATTTTCATTCGAATATTTGTTAATATGATTCTTTAATCTTGCTTCTTTATTGAGCATGCCTGAACATGATTGCCTTCTTTCAACATTCCACTACCCGTCACGTAATATCTTCTCCATCTTACGGCCATTGGCCAACTCATCCACCAGCTTGTCCAGGTACCGTACCTTTTGCGTTATGGGATTCTCAATCTCCTCCACCCTGTACCCACAGATCACACCGGTTATAAGGTGGGCATTTGGATTTAATGCAGCATTCTGAAAGAAGATTTCAAAAGTCACTTTTTCTTCGATGAGTTCCTTCACCCGCTTTTCGTCATACCCAGTCAGCCACTCAATAACCTGATGCATTTCTGCTTTTGTTCTGCCTTTCTTCTCAACTTTGGTGAGGTAATGCGGATATACCGAAGCGAATGTCATAGCTGCCATGCGCGCATCATGATGGCTTGTGGTTTTCATAGTTTTTGCTTTAAAGTTAATCACTCCATTTACTTCAACCTTTCCAATTTCCCTTTTCTCTTGATTAAATTTTTATAGTCCCATTGAATATCTCTGGACTTTTTAAGCCAACGCTCCAGGTCTTCATTATTGATCTGGTCTGGGGATGTGAAACGAATCGATGCGTCCTTAAATTTTCCAGTATTGATTTTGAGCTGGTTTTCATCAAAACTTGCACCACTCCAAAAGAAAAGTCGGATACAGCCTTTTAGTTTACTGTAGCCTACTATCGGGTTGCCTTCAAGAAACCAGACCGGGTGCGCATGCCAGATTTTGTTCTCAGCTTCCGGTAGGTTTTCAGAAATAATGGAATACAATAAGTCACAAATTTTCTTTTCTTCCGGTGTCTGTGAGTCGTTAAATGTTTGAATTTCAATCTTCATAAGGCTCAAATAGTTTTATTGCCTCCAACCATGACGCCTGTGTAGTATTCAAATGCAATTTACCTATTTAGATGTTCCCGTAAAAACTTATATACTTCCTCCTCAACCAGTTGGCTAATTTCAACCAGCTCCTCAGCAGATCCACCCAAAAAATCAAAGGCACTCATTTCTTGTTCGGATACTCCCTTGCTCTCAGGATCCAAATGCGGAGCAACCAACCAATGCCCTGCCGCAGGATAGTTTTTGTGCAGGAATGGATATTGGTGATCAGCTACAGTCAGGGTTTCCACTATCATATTGGCCATCCTTTCTGATGGCCATAATTTATCATCCCTACCCGACAGGAGCAGAATTGGAGCTTGGATATTTTCTACATCAATTACTGCATTTTGATCAAGGTCATCTAAAGCACAATCATAAAAGTTGAATATATTTTGGTATCCTTTTGCAAAGCAATAAGGTAGAAATTTCAAAGGCTCCCCCGATAATGTCCATGATGATTGATTAGACATGAAGTCCTTTCGATTAATGGATTGCCAAATGACGCTTGAAGGTGCAAGAGCCACTACGGCATGGAACCGCTCCAAACGACCGGCTTGAATCAAGGCAAGTTCCGCCCCTTTTGACACTCCTATCAGACCAAATTTTTTGGCTGTACCACCTTGCTGATCATCCAGCCACCCAATCGCTTTGTCAAGGTATTCCAGGGGGATCAACTCCAATTGCTCGGGAAGGCCTTCTTCACCAAAATAGGCCATGGAAAGCACATGATAACCCATGTCATTGAGCTTTGGGGCCCAAAGGTCTCCAAAGCCGGTCCCTCCTTCCGAACCTCCAAATAAGATAAGGGTTGGTGCTTTCTGGTCATTGGATTCAAACCAATTGGCTCTGAAGCCATGATTCGCTACATCCAGGGACAGGGTTTGCGAAAAAACAATGGTGGTCCATGAAAGCATCAAACATATAATAATAGACTGTTTCATCATTTATGGTGTTTGAATTTATGCTTTTAACAGGCTGGTTTCTGTTAAAAATTTTTGATCATAATAAAATAAATTAATTTCATATCATAAATCCCTAAAAACACAACCGCTTATCCTCAAAAAACTTCCACAATTCCTCGCTGGCGTGGATATCACGGTTGGTGGGGCCGGCTATGATCTCGTAGAGTGGCAGGGATACCCCCGGCCAGGTGTGGCCTCCCCCATTGATGCGATAATACCATACATCAGCCGCACAATCACAGGAACTGTATCGAAATAAGGTTACGGTAGATTGATCAACGCTTACAATATCAGGTAGTTCCTGCATATTCACAGTGGGATTACAACTGTTCTGCCCCACCCAAAAGGCCACGAGTTCGTCCATGGAAATAATATCCTTTACATTGCCTGAGCCAATCATCTCCCCTCCCTCGATCGGCACAAAAGGATCCTCTGTTCCTGTCAGCAACAGCATGGGAATAGCCCTGCCCGGATTACATGTATTGACAAGGTCCACATCCATAATACTGCCAAGACTCCCCATCGCAGCAAAGCGGTCGTTGAGATCGCAGGCCAGGCGCTGGGTCATGAAGCCACCATTGGAGAAGCCGCAGACATAGACCCGCTCCTGATCGACCTTGTACTCCGACAAAAGGTAATCTAGGAGTCTATCGATAAAACCCACATCATCTATTCCTTCCTGGTCAGCGATGGTATTCCGACCATCGGCCCATGAAAAACCATTTAGTTGGCTGGCTATGCCCTGTGGGTAAACTGCAATGAATCCGTTTTCATCCGAATAATTATCCATTTGAGTGAAATTCTGCATATCCTGCATGGTACCACCCCCACCATGCAAAACCAAAACTACCGGCACTGATATTTCATCCTCATAGCTATCAGGCAGGTGTACCATGAATTGGCGCTCTTTACCCTGGTGTTGCAGGGTTTTGACTTCCAGTTTGGTGATGGGCTTTTCTGGTGCGTCTTCCCCACATGATATTAAAAGTCCCAAGGAGGGCCACAACACCATTATGGTAAAAAATATTTTAAAACAGCTGCCTACAATAGATTCCCTAATCATAACTGTTCAATTAGCTTCCCTCGATTGCTCCCATAATTCTATTTTGTTGTTTTTAAATCCATTGCAGTGAAAACACTGTCTATAGGCTCCCATAGTTCTATTTTATTCCCTTCGCCATCCATAATATGCACAAACTTTCCATAGTCAAATGTGTCAATGCTGTCTAAA
>JBGTCD010000087.1:0-87284 GCA_041749015.1 Cyclobacteriaceae bacterium | reverse complement strand
TAGGCCATTGCGGATTTAGGGTTCATTTCCAAAGCGATGTTGAGATCACCTATTGCACCATAAAAATCCTCCATCTCATTCCGGGCTTTTGCGCGTTCAATATAGGCTTCAGGATCGTTATTTTTGGCTTTTATAGCATTGGTAAATGCGATTATGGCCTCAGAAAATTCGGCCTTTTCATTGTGAGCCTTACCTTTGGCCATCCATTCTTCAGCAGATTGGGAAAACACCAAAGCTGGTAATAGCACTATAATGAAGGATATCACCAGAGTTTTCAGTAAACTAAATGCTAATAATTTTTTCATCGCCTGATTATTTTTCACGTCCCATTGAATCTTATTGGTTCATCAACGGAGATCCTTATGATTTTGGTAAATTTAGGAATTAAAAATTACTAACTAACAAACCTCATCCCATTGGACTGGATAAAAATATTTAAAACTAAAGAAGAGGCTCTTGGTACCCTCAAGGAGGGAAAGCCCCGACCTTTGATTTGGAAGGGCAAGAAATTTTGCCTCGTAAAGAAAGGCGAGTCCATCCATGCAACAGAGCACAACTGCCCCCATCAGGGCGAAGGCCTGGGCAATGGGAATACCAATGCCTATGGCGAGATCATATGCCCCCTCCACCAATATCGGTTTGATCTTAAAACCGGCCAGGAGTCTTCAGGCCGGTGCCGGGATCTGGAAATATATCCTGTAAAAATAGAATCTGAAGGTGTGTACCTCGGTATTTAATACCATTAAAAACCTCTTCACTTAACTAGACACGCTGTGGATTTAGAAATTATAAGTAATTTTCTGCCATGGAAAAAGCAATAATAAAGGAATGGGGGAAAATGGAGGCCTCCAGAAGGAAGATTCAAGATCTACTGGAGGATGCCCCGGAGTCTTTAATATATGTCAGCCCTGCCCCTGAAGTCTGGTCTATGGCACAGGTGGTGTACCATCTGGTTCAGGCCGAATCACTCACCCTCAGTTACTGCAAAAAAAAATGGAGTGTCAAAGACTCCCTTGGTCAAACCGGCTTTAGGGAAAGCTACAAACTCGTTCTGTTAAAATTGGTTTTATCGCTCCCCCTTAAATTTAAAGCTCCTAAAGTATTAGGTCCAGTACCTGAGCAGGATAACCTAAAAGCATTATTTCAGGAGTGGGATAGGCTTCGCAAGGATTGGGAGAACTTCCTGGATGGATTTAGCCAAAAAGAACTGTCGCTAAAAATCTTCAAACATCCGAAAACAGGGAAGATGAATATTGTACAAACATTAGACTTTATGGATAACCATGTGAGGCACCATATCCGGCAGGTCAGACGCATCCGTAAAATGGTGGCATCATCTTAATCAAGCTCCTTGATTGCCTTTTTGCAAGCTTTATACCCTGCGTTCACAAGCTCTTCACCTTTATAAAATTCAAAGGTGCTGCACACCTCACGGGATACCTTCACCAGCACATCCGGTGGGTTTTCATCCAGGATAAAATCCGCGATCCGGTCCTGCATGATGTTGATGGATCGGTTGAATAAATCAAAATAACTCATGCTTTTACTCGATTTTTCATTGAGCCTGGGCATGTATTCGTTCCACTTTTTTAAAACCTCCTGAATTTTCTTTAGATATTCATTGTCCTGCGATACTTCATCTTCTTTCTTCTTAAAGGCTTTAGGCTTGGTATAACTTAATCTTGCATTGACATTGGATACCACCAGGATGTCACCCTTCTGCCTTTTAATTACCGATATCGGAATAGGATTCATCACCCCGCCATCGACCAATTCACAGCCATCAATAATGGCAGGCTTCAGCACAGAAGGAATGGAGGAAGAAGCCCTCAAAGCCTTGTAAAGACTGCCCTTATCAAAAATCACTTCCTTATAATTTTGAATATCCACCGCCACACATTTAAATGGTATTGGAAGATCCTCAATGTTACAATCCACAATAAATTTTTTCATCTCATTAAAAACCCTTTCTCCTCGCACAAACCCTTGTGTACTTAAGGTAAGGTCTATCAACTTGAAAACATCATACCGGTCCAGGTCACAGACCCATTTTTTATATTCCTGGAGTTTCCCCCGGGCATAAACACCCCCTACCACGGCACCCATCGAGCTCCCTGCTATAGAAGTAATTTCAAACCCCGCTTCCTCAAGAGCCTCAATGACCCCAATATGGGCAACCCCTCTAGCCCCGCCACTGGAGAGTACCAATGCAATTTTTTTAGACATTATCTTTGCTTTTAAGTGCTAGTACTTTTTCAAATTTCTAAAAATTTATGACCCTACAAACCAATAAATATGTTTTATTTCGTTGCCCATTAAAATGAAAAATTTTAAATCCATATTTCTCGCCCTTTTTGCCTGCATCATTACGGCTTCGGTTACAGGGCAGGCCATCAACCCTGAAGTTTTTTTTACCCAGGGAGCCTCATTCCCCGAGGATATGCTCAAAACTAAAGCGGCCGTAATGCTCTCAGGGACTTTAGGCATTGAGGAAGGCAAAAAAATTCAGGTAGCTGCACAGGAACAATTTCAAAGAGCGGGGATTGATGCAGTGGCTTATTATGATATCCTTGATGTTTACTCAGGGAATGATACTGAAAATGCTTTTGCCGCATTACTCAAAAAAAGAGGGGTTGGTGTGGCCATTATTATTCATAAAAGCCCCTCGGAGTATACGGCATATATTACCGCTTTGGGACAAGGCACAAACCTTTTCAGCATGGGGCAGCAGGCCTGGACGCTCAGTGATGCAGATTATAAAAGGCTATTTAGTAACATATACCGGAGGGCATCCAATGCCGGGCTTGAGCGTATCAATTTATTGATCAATGACGTGCCGGAACCAGGGCAACTGCCAAAAATCGTGACCAGTCGCCGTTTTGAAACTTATAACCCCAATTTGACAATTGACCTGCTAGCTGTGCCTAATTATTATAAAAGCCCTGGGGACAGCGCTGTTGCAGCGGCAATTATGAATAATTACCCTTACAAATTTGAGTATGTAAACCCTGATCTCACAGATAGGGACCTACTGGATCAAAAATTCCAGTTCAGGCTCTGCAGGATACAAACCAGGGGAAGTTCAATTTTAAGAATGCTGGATTACAAGGGCCAGGGCGACCAGAAGGAGCTAATGAGCATAGGCATCAATGAAAGCAGAAAAATGCCCATCGGGCGACCTGTATATAAATACTATATCAAGCACCTTTTTACCGGCAATATTTATGTTGGTGAAAAATGGGATGCAGACCCCGATTGGAGTAAAGCATTTGAAAATTACATCCAGCACTCAGTCAATGCTATTAAAAAATAATGGTGTGGGTCGGTCGACTATGACCTTGACTATGACCTTGACAGTAACCCTACCCCAAACACTAACGCTAACTCAATTTTTTCGTCATTTCAATAATTATCGTCATTGCGAGGAAAACAGATGCTGCGGTAGCAGTAGATGGTTGACGTGGCAATCTCGTGAAAAGAAACGTGCGCGATCCTAAAGTTTGAGATTGCCGCGCTCCTGCCCCTGGTGCTCACCCTCCCGCTCGCAATGACGATAAGCTAGCAGGTTGGCTACTAAAATAGCGAGAGCTACGTCACAACTGCAAAAATCCCAAATTGGCACGGGAATTGTATTTACCATGTTGTAACAGTAAAAAGAGGAGGTGGATCATGAAACGTGTATTTAAAGTAATAATCGTAAGTACAGCACTGATAATACCAGGAGCCATTGATGCCCCTGAACCGGAGCAAAAGAACCTGGTGGCTTCTGCTTCAGAGATAAGTTCAAGCCATTTTGAAGACCAAAGCGCCTTTTTTAAAAACTTCAGGGATCCCAAAAGGATCTATACCATCCGGTATTTCTCCTAAAATTGCCATTAGGTTTCATATCAACCAATAGACCCATATATTCCATCACGGTCCTATCACAGCGTATTTTATTGATTTCCAATAATTTAAGATTTCATGTGTCCTTGAGTTTTATTTTAAGGCTCCACCTGCTTTCAATTATTATTCTTTTTTTATACTTTGGCAGGTAATCAACCTTAAACTAACAATTATTATCATGGAAGAAATGGATTTTCAAGGCATGGACAATGGCGCTGCAGGTGCTTTAGGCGGCGTTGTTTTAGTTATTTATCTCGCGGTTTTTGTTCTCATTATCGCTGGAATGTGGAAAATTTTTACCAAAGCCGGGAAACCCGGATGGGCCGCAATTATTCCCATTTACAATTTGGTAGTATTACTGGAGGTTACTGGTAAGCCGGTTTGGTGGATTATCTTATTCCTAATCCCAATTGTAAACTTCATTATGGTTATTATTGTTTACCATCAATTATCACTTTCGTTTGGACAAGGGGTAGGGACTACAATCGGGCTTATTTTCTTACCGTTCATCTTTATCCCTGTTTTAGGATTTGGCAGTGCCAAATATGTTGGGGCAGGTGGTAAATTAGCAACTGATTCTGTTTCTGCATAATTCAATAGATGATATTTTAGAAAGGGGCTCTGGCCCCTTTTTTTATGGCCTTTGCCACCGGTCAGCCAAAGTGCCCAGGACCCACCAGGTGACATGCCTCCCCCGTCTTACATAAATGGCCGAAATGATGGTCATGATAAATTCGGCAAGATTGATCAGGAAAAGTATGCCCAGATAAATTATGACCCACAGGCCCGGCACCACATGCCAAAAAATAAATAGGACTACATGAAAATACCCGATGACGTTAAAAATTAATAGGGAGGCCTGAGAAAGCAGGGCCTGGGTAGCATGCCATCTTACAAAAAGGGTTTGATCCCTGTAGGCGAAAAACATGATCAGGGTAGCAATAAAATTCACTATGGGAATGGGCAACCCGATCATCAGGGCCACCAGGGACATGAGGTAGGTATTGGAAGCTTTTTCAGCTTCATGCTCAAGTGGCTTGTAAGCAAAATCTTCAATTCTGATCAAAGTACTTTAATTATATTCCACACCCAATTAGCCAGGATTAGTGCAGTTAATGGTATGAACCATTGCTTTTTCCGGAGGATGGTCTCCCCTCTCAGGTATAGCTTAAACAAGGTCTCCCGGCCTTTCAATAAATCGAATATCAAAATCACCGGCAAAATCAAAAGTAATCCAATCGCCAAAAAACCCAGAGGATTTTTTAAGAAAGCCTCACTCCATCGGCCATCCAGGATGAGCAGGGCCGACCGGGTACTACCACATGAGGGACAGGGCACACCCGTAGTATGTTTTATCATACAAGAGCCAACAATACTTGGCGCTTCCCCTGCGTCACCACCAACCCAATGATATCCAACCCACATATAGCCTGCGGTACACAGTAGGGCAATCAGCCAATATAGTTTGGCCCTGGTCATCCTAATTTTTATTGAAAATACGGTCTGATTTTATCCAGATTTTTCTCTTTGGTAGCCCCCATTATTAAAAACCAATCGACAATGGTCCAGATTCCAAGCCCGCCACAGGTTAATAATTTGCCAATTCCAAGCCCGACATCACCAATGATAAAACGGTCCACCCCAATGCTGCCCACCAATATGGAAACCACTAATAAAAGCGTTGGGTCGTTGAAGCTGGTACTTTGAAGCATGGTCCAGCGAGATTCATCCATTTTCAACAGCCTCTCCCTGATGGCATTCACCTGATGAGATTCAAAGTATTTCCCATTCGTGATAATAAACATGTCTACTTTTTGTTCATCCATAAAGAAATAGTTAAAAAAAGGCCCGGAGGCCTTTTTAATTATTCTAGATTTTGCAACTCCTCCATGAGTTCTTCCCATCCACCCATAGCGCCAAACATGGTGCCGAATGCAATAAGGTAAATTATAATAACCAGGAGATAAATACCACTCAAAATTACCCCAATGATGGCACAGATCCGGCCGGCATTCAGGTTGCTGTACCCCTTATATTTTTCTGGGGCCTCTTTAAAAAGCTTTACTGATTTATTGGAAATTACCAGAGCAATAATACCCAATGCGAGCCCTATGATACCATAGCAGCAAAAAAATACGATCGAAAGGATACCCAATACCAGGGTTGCGGTGGCATTAGGCAATTCTTGCTTATCTAACTCATCCATAATTAGTTTTTAGTTTAAGGTTGATCAAAAGTGATTTTAAATATATGCAATAAATTTAAAAGCTGAGAGAATCCCTGAATTTTCTTAATATTACCTTAGGAGTAAACTCTAGATTATGAGAGGTGCATTTATAGAAAAACATGGGGCCCAGGTGCTGCGGTGGATGGAAAATTACCTGAAAGAAATATCCGAACTGCCCGTAACCCCAAATGTAAGTCCGGGAGAAATTTTCAATAAAATACCGGACAAGGCACCTGAAAAACCCATTCCTTTTGAGTCCATTTTCAAGGATTTTGAAGACTTTATACTCCCCGGGATGACGCACTGGCAGCACCCTGGGTACTACGGATATTTTCCAGCCAACAACAGCGACCCCTCCATTCTTGCGGAAATGGTAACTGCCACCATGGGGGCCCAGTGCATGCTGTGGGTCACTTCTCCCGCCGCCACCGAGTTGGAAGAAAAAATGATGAACTGGCTCCAAGATGGCATCGGGCTGCCTGATTCATTCTCAGGGGTGATTCAGGATACTGCCTCCACGGCCACCATTTGCGCCCTACTGACGGCCCGTGAAAAAGCCACAGATTTTAAAATCAATGAAGAAGGTTTTTATGGTCAAAGACCATTTACGATATATTGCTCAGAGGAGGCCCATTCATCCGTAGATAAGGCCGTAAAAATAGCCGGATTTGGCAGCAAATACCTCCGAAAAATCGCGGTAGATGAGCACCTGGCCATGATCCCTGAAGCGTTGGAGGCGGCTATAAAAAATGATAAGGAAAATGGGCTGGTGCCGCTTTGTGTCATTGCTACTTTTGGCACTACAGGAACTACCGCTATAGATCCTTTACTTGACATAGGCCATATTGCAGAGCACCATCGCATTTGGTATCATATTGACGCTGCCTATCTTGGCACCATGCTCCTGCTGCCTGAGAAGCAGCACCTGGCAAAGGGATTTAAAAAAGCAGATTCATTTTTATTCAATCCTCACAAATGGATGTTCACTAATTTTGACTGCACCGCCTATTTTGTGAAAGACCCACAAAGCCTGGTGCACACCTTTGCCGCCACCCCGGAATATCTGCGCACCGAGGCAGATAATCAGGTCCATAATTACCGGGACTGGGGCATCCAGTTGGGTAGGCGATTTCGGGCCCTAAAGCTTTGGTTTGTGATAGGCTCCTACGGGATGGAAGGCATCAGGTCCCGGCTACGGGAGCACCTTTCTATTGCGGAATGGCTTCTAAAAGAAATCAATAATGAACCTGATTTTGAAGTCATGGCACCACTTACCAGTAATCTGGTATGCTTTAGGTTAACAAAGCCCGGCCAAAACCCCGATACCATTACGGAGCAACTTATGAAAAACCTGAACCGGACGCGGAAAATTTTTCTAACCCACACCCGGATCAGGAATAAGTTTGCCATCAGGATGGTTTGTGGCCAAACTCATATTACACTGGAGGATGTGCAACGGTCCTGGCAACTAATCAGGGAGGAGGCAACCAAAATCTGAATTGGTTGTTAGAAAGAATCATACTTTAAGTGTACTATGTATCGATTCTTAATTCTCGCCATCCTGACCCTTGCCGCCTGCCAAATGGATAATGGCAAGGCCGTCAATACTGAAGCCTTCAATTTCAGAGTATATGATGATACCCAAATTTTTTTTAAGAACATTCGGCAGTCATCTTATGAACTGGAAGAATTAAAAGAAGCAAAACTTAAAGTATTCCGGCTAAAAGCCCGAAAAATCAATAATGAGATCCCTCAAATTCAGCTGGCCATCCTGGTCAACTGGATGAAGGATGAAGCCTATGTACTCACGGAACCCAATGCGTTTTTTGAAGATGTAGAGATCATCAGTGTTGATTGGCATGATGAGGCATCAGATTCTACCGGGGTCATCATTATGGCCCAAAGAGAAAAGACCAACATGCTTAAATTTTCAAACCAAATTTATGAGGCTATTATCTCAGGAAAAAAACT
Source organism: Cyclobacteriaceae bacterium (assembly GCA_041749015.1). Classification (GTDB taxonomy): domain Bacteria; phylum Bacteroidota; class Bacteroidia; order Cytophagales; family Cyclobacteriaceae; genus JBGTCD01. The sequence goes on along the minus strand of JBGTCD010000087.1, from coordinate 79,201 downwards.
TACCGTGACTCTTAATGGCACAACCTTTGATTTTCTGAGTGATCCTAAAGAGCGGGAAGCCTTCCGCATCACTATGGCTGATTATTTCCGGCTTACACGGGCTTTTTAAACTACTTTTCGGATAAAATCGGCCCTAACCAATGGGCCGTGTAATGGCCTTTTAGTTTCTATTCTTAAAATGGAGTTTCTCCATTTTAAAATAAAAGGACTTTTTGCTTTTCAATCTTAAAACTCTAAATCTTTAGTTTTCAAAAATGGATTAACTGGTCGGAAGATTGAGTAAAAAGCAAAATGGTTTGTGCTAATTTCTTTTTCTATTCTTTTTTGCTTGCCCAAAAAAGAAACAAAAAAGGGCACCACCTCCAATGACGTCCCTCCCCGCGAAACGCGCTTGCCCGCCCTGCAGGAATCTGTCTTGTAAAGTCTGCAAATACGAAACATAAGAATTATAGAGTTGGGCTGCATTTACATGGTTCTACCCTGAAAGACACATTCAAGGCTTGCTTACCCGCATGGCCCCGGAACGTCCGCGCTGGAGGTGGACACCCAGCCGCACCTTTCTTATTCAATCACAATTTTAATAAGATTTTTGCGATGCTATCACAGAAAATTTAAAACAAGAAGCTCTTCAGGTTTACGAGAGCCTTTTAAATTACTTTTCGGATAAAATTGGCCCTAGCCAATGAGCCGTGTAATGGCCTTTAGGGTCGTATCTTTGAGCCTGACTTTCGATATTGAAGTACCTGTCTTTTCGTGGGTCATTGCCTACACCGGCTACATATGCCCAATTGAGCCAGTTGCTGCAAGGGTCATAATCGGTGAGGCGATGCTCAAACCAGGCGGCTCCCTTGCGCCAATCCTGCTCCAGATCATTGACCCAAAAGCTGGCCACATTTTGCCGGCCACGGTTGGACATAAATCCGGTCAAGAGCAATTCCTGCATATTGGCATCTACAAAAGGCACTTCGGTCGTACCTTTATGCCATTCCTCAAAAAATCTGGAATTATCGCCCTCTGGGGCTGATTCCCCATTGATGCCATTGAGGTGAAATATTTTATTGCCGTACTTTTTAGCCACGAATTTGAAATAATCCCGCCACATGAGCTCAAAAAATAACCAATAGGTACTGGAATTTTTTTTTCGCTCCGTTTCGTACTTTTTTATTTCAAAGTACACCGATCTGGGCGAGATGCATCCCAAAGCCAGCCAGGGGGATAATTTAGTAGAATAGTCTGCTCCCAGCATACCGTTTCGGGTTTCTTTATAGTGCGCCAATTGGTCGGTTTCCCAAAAATAATGGTTGACCCTGTTCCAGGCAGCATCCTCTCCACCCTGGAATGCCATTGCTGCACGGGGGTCTGTTGTTTCGGGTTGTATTCCCAAATCATCCATTGACGGTAAGGTTTCGGAGATAAGGTCTTTTGGGGTATTTAGCTTCCCGGGCGTGGGAAAAACCTCTCTGACAGGGGCCATTTTTTCAGCTTCTTTTCGAAAGTCTGTGAAGACTTCCGGCAGCCTGTTGATGGGCCATGGAATATCCGCTTCATGAAAAAGGGTGGACTGCCAAAACCAGGCTCCCTCTACGCCCAACTTCACCAGGTTTTCGTCCACCATTTTTTCTACCGCTAATTCTTCTTGCGTAATTTCCCTTGAAGCATATACTTTGGAGGCCCCCGCTTCCTGAACCAATTCCGGGATGATCCTTTCAGGAAATCCGGTACGGATAATCAGGCGGCCACCGTAAAGGCTTAGATTTTTATCCAGATTCTTGAGGCTTTCCAGTAAAAACTTTACCCTGAAGGGTCCAGTCTTGGTGAACCCATATTTTGTAATTTCAAAATGCCTGGGATCAATAATAAAAACCGGTATCACCACATCAGCTTCCATTGATGCCCGATACAAAGCCTCGTGATCCTGTACTCTGAGATCATTTCTGAACCAAACCAAAACGACCCTGTCCTTCATGCCATAAGAACCGCATAACGCAGAAATAGTTTGATAAAATACCGAGGAAGGCCGCGATAAAAATTCATAGTAAGTTCTGAGATTCCCAGATACCTGGAACACCAATTCTATTCAATCAAATAGATCGGCATCGTAGATGATCACCTTTTCGAAATAGTCGCTAAAATTCTCCCTGAATTGATCGTGAATGGGGTCCTTATCATAGGCCTTATACTTTTCCATTGAAGTAAACCAGGTATAAATTACAAAATCAAAATCATGGTCAACGACCGCTCTTGGGGGTGTGGCTGCAGGCTTACCGATCTCAGAGTACAGGATGCCTTCAATGGTCAATAGGTGCCTGATACCTTCCAGTACTTCCTTTTTTTGCGCTTCGGTAAGGTCCGTCTTAAGATAAAAATAAACGTTATGCTGAAGTACAGCCCCTTCCCGGGGATTGTTATTGCAGGATTGACAAATTCCAAATCCTACCAAAAGAATTAAAAACAGATGTGTGAGTTTCATGCAAGCGAATTTATGGAGTTAATATAGCCAATAATTCGAAAAAAAGGATCCGAAAAATCATAAAACTACTCTGGTCGTAGCCTCTCGCTACGACCAGTTTGGTGTTGCTTTTGTACCAGGAGCGGGACTTGAACCCGCACGACCATAATGGTCACAAGATTTTAAGTCTTGCGTGTCTACCAATTCCACCATCCCGGCATAATTAAATCAACGATTTCAAAAATTCCTTTCCTACCCCACTTTTCAAATATTTTTCCCTTTCTCTGGCTTTAAGCCTGTTATTGGCTTCTTCAAAATATATTAGCTCAAAAGGTCCGTAAGGTTTTGTTGTTTTATTTTTTCCCTCGTTGTGTTCAACAAGCCTGCGTTTCAGACTATTTGTTATACCTACGTAAATGTAATTTCTGCTATTGCTTTTTATGGCATAAATAAAATACATCTAATAGTTTATCTACCAACCTGCCTCCCGGCAGGCAGGTTCCACCATCCCGGCATAAACAAAAATAGTGAGCTTTGACTCACCCATTTTTGTTTGTTGAGCGAGAAACGGGATTCGAACCCGCGACCCCGACCTTGGCACGGTCGTGCTCTACCAGCTGAGCTATTCTCGCTTTTTATAAAGCGGAGTGCAAATTTAAAGAAGACTGATGGATTTACAATGCAAGGACAATATTTTTTAACTACCCTCAGCCAGTCTTGATTAAAGCTTGAATTATTTCTTGTTTCTGGATTTCACCACCCCCTTGAGCTCATTGAGCTTTAGTAATGCCTCCACCGGAGATAGGGTGTTGATGTCCAGGTCTTCAATTTGGGCAAGAATCTCTTTCACCGCTGGATCCTCCTCAAACAGACTTAATTGAAATTGCTTTGGCGCGTCTTTCGGGGAGAGCTTTCTTTCCTTTTTACCCTCCAGAAATCGCATTATCTCATGGGCTCTAAGCACTACTTGCCGCGGCATCCCTGCCAATTGCGCCACATGAATACCGAAACTATGCTCGGAGCCTCCCGGCTTTAGCTTCCGCAGAAAAAGGATTTTTTCTCCTGATTCCTTCACCGAAACATTGAAATTCCTCACCCTTTCCAGATCATTGGTGAGCTGATTTAACTCATGATAGTGCGTGGCAAAAAGCGTTTTGCCCCTGTACTGGGGGTGGTTATGCAGGTACTCCACAATCGCCCATGCTATGGACACCCCGTCATAAGTACTGGTGCCTCTACCAATTTCATCCATGAGCAAAAGACTTCTGTCGCTCAGGTTATTGAGAATGCTGGCTGTTTCGGTCATCTCTACCATAAAGGTTGACTCCCCACGAGAGAGGTTATCCGAAGCGCCCACCCTGGTAAAGACCTTGTCGACCATGCCTATGGCTGCCGTAGAGGCTGGCACGAATGAGCCCATCTGAGCCATCAGGACAATTAAAGCCGTTTGCCGGAGGAGGGCCGATTTACCAGCCATATTAGGCCCAGTGATGATCATGATCTGTTGCTCCTGGTTATTGAGTTCCACGTCATTGGGTACGTAGGTCTCCCCCGGAGGCAACTGCTGCTCAATAACCGGATGCCTCCCATCTTTGATCACGATATCCGTCCGGTCATGCACCTCCGGGCATCCATAGCCATTGCTCAGGGCCACTCCGGCAAAGCTTACCAGGCAATCCAGCTTGGCCAAAACGCGGGCATTTTCCTGGACCTGGACTACATAATCCCCTGCATAAGTCACGATCTCCTGAAATAACCGCTGCTCAATCACAACCAGCTTGTCTTCAGCGGTCAATATTTTTTCTTCATATTCTTTGAGCTCTTCTGTTATATACCGCTCTGCGTTTACCAAGGTTTGCTTCCTTATCCACTCCGTCGGCACCTTGGTCTTGTGTGCATTGCTGACTTCCAGGTAATAACCAAACACTTTGTTGTAGGCCACTTTGAGGGAGGTGATCCCTGTATTTTTAACTTCCCGCTGCTGTATCTGCACCAGGTAGTCTTTGCCTGAATAAGCAATTTTTCGGAGGGCATCCAACTCCTCATGAATCCCATCCTGAATAAGGCCCCCTTGATTGGAGTGGATGGGCACCTCCTCTTTTAACTCCTTTTCTATTTTTTCGAGCAGAAATTCGCAGGAATGGATCTGATCACCGAGCTTTTTAAACTGCTCCACCCCTGACTTCAAAAGCATTTCTTTGACGGGAAGGCTATTTTTTAAAGCATTTTTGAGGTGGATCATCTCCCTGGGATTAATGCGCTGCACGGCTACTTTGGAGATGAGCCGCTCCAAATCACCGATCTGCTTTAAGGCATCTAAAAATTTTTTATTTAGGGCCTCATCTTCCACCAGGTGTTTTACGATCACCTGTCTTTCTTTAATCATCTCTGAATCTTTCAAGGGCAGCACGATCCATTTTTTCATCAGCCGACTGCCCATCGGGGTTACCGTTTTGTCCAGGATATCCACCAAAGGCACCCCGCCATCCTGTTGGGGGCGCAATAATTCCAGGTTTCTGATGGTGAATTTATCCAGCCAGACATACCGCTCCTCTTCGATTCTGGAGATGTTGCCAATATGGGCCTTCTCATGGTGCTCGGTCTCTTCGAGGTAATGCATGATCGCTCCGGCCGCTACAATCCCCAATTGTAGTGCCTCAATCCCAAACCCTTTCAGGTTAGCGGTCTTAAAATGCCCGGTTAGCTTTTCATAAGCAAAATCATAAGCATAAATCCACTCATCAAGACAATAGGTATTGAATTTTTCATCGAGCTGGGGCGCTAAAGTTTTGCGCAAACTCCTGCTATAAAGAACTTCAGAAGGCTGAAAGCTTTGCAGCAACTTATCCAAATAATCCAAACCACCCTGGGCTGTGAGAAATTCCCCGGTGGAAAGATCAAGAAAGGCCACTCCTGCATTATTTTCCTCAATATGAATGGATGCCAGATAATTATTATGTCTTTTTTCCAGCACATTGTCATTGAATGAAAGGCCCGGTGTTACCAATTCCGTAACGCCTCTTTTTACGATTCCCTTCACCATCCTTGGGTCTTCCAGCTGGTCGCAAATGGCTACCCTATGACCAGCCCTGACCAGCTTTGGCAGGTAGGAATCAAGGGCATGGTGTGGAAATCCGGCAAGCTCGACATGGGAAGCCGCCCCATTGGCTCTCTTAGTCAGTACGATGTCCAGGACTTTGCTTGCCGTTATGGCATCTTCCCCGAAAGTTTCGTAAAAATCACCTACTCTAAACAGCAATAAAGCACCCGGATATCTGGACTTAATAGCCAGAAATTGTTTCATGAGGGGGGTTTCATTGCTTGCCTTAGCTGCCATGGGTCTACAAAGATGGGCCTTTTACCATCTTTATGCAATTTGGAAGTTTTATCATAAATTTGAAATCTTGCAGGGCATGAAAAAATTAAAATTAGAGGAGCTTAACCGCCTTTCACCTGAGGCTTACGCCAAGGCGGAAAAGTTACCTGTTTGTATCATATTAGATGATGTCAGAAGCCTGAATAATGTAGGGGCGGCCTTTCGTACCGCTGATGCCTTTCGCACTGCGCATATATATCTTTGTGGTATCACCGGTACCCCCCCACACCGAGAAATCCACAAGACGGCCTTAGGAGCAACGGACTCCGTGCCCTGGTCCTACCATGAGGATTGCACTCAATTGGTGAATCAATTAAAAGAAAGCGGGTACAAAGTCATTGCAGTGGAACAGGCTCAGGGAAGCACAAAACTCAAAGGATTTAAGATTCCTACTTCAGAAAAATTTGCCCTCATATTCGGTAATGAAGTGAACGGCATCAATCAAAAAGTGATCGACCTTGCCGACCTATGCCTGGAGATCCCACAATCCGGCACCAAACACTCCCTAAATATTTCTGTTAGTATTGGTATCGTCATTTGGGAATTCTATAAAAGACTTAATTTCAGTAGGTTATAAAATATTTTAAATATTTTTTTGATGCTTTGTAATTTTTTGAGCCTTTGAAATACTTATTGACCGAAAACCAAAAATTCAACTAAAATGAAAAATCAAATGAAGAAATTGCTGAAGAAAGGCGCTGTTATAGCCTTTTTGTTCTGGATTGGATTCGGTGTTGGAACCCTGCTATCAAAAGCTCATGGTCAGGATGCTGTTCGGGATGACCAAACCCTCTTTTACGAGATCAGTGGTAATGGATTAGCACAGCCCTCGCACTTGTTTGGCACCTATCACCTGCTTGGGGATCAATATTTTAATGCAATCCCTCGCGTGAAAACCGCCTATGAAAAATCCAATGGCGTGGTGGTAGAGGTGGTGATCGATTCCACTAAACTGGCCATGATGGGCATGCAGGCCATGATGAAAGACCTTACCATTTCCGGCCTGGTATCAGAGGAGGATTTTAAAATGATTGATGAAGAGGTCACGGCTGTGACAGGAATGCCCCTACAGGCTCTGGACCAAATTAAACCGGTGGTGGTGATGCTCATGATGGTGCTGACCTACAACCAGCAGGAAAATGAAGCTATCCTGAAACAATACCCTGGTCTACCCCTGGATGTTTATCTGGCCTACAATGGCAAAACCTCCGGAAAGGCAGTGAAAGCCCTCGAAACCCTTGAGGAGCAAATCACCATCCTGTACGACTCCTTCACCCCTGAAGAGCAGGCAGAGCAGCTGGTGGAAATGATTAAAGACAAAGAAAACACTCGGCTCTCCCAAAAAAGACTTGTGGGCTATTATCTGGCAGGGGATCTTGGAGCGATGCAAGCCTTCAATGAAGAATTGTCAGCAGCTTCCCCCACCGATAATTCATTCCTGATTGAAGACAGAAATCATCGCTGGATTGAGGTAGTGCCTGAAATCCTTCAGGAAGGTAATCAATTTATCGCGGTGGGTGCCTTACACTTGCCTGGTGAGGAAGGGCTGGTAACACTGCTCCGCAACCAGGGCTATACTGTCACCCCTCTAACGATGAACTAGTAGGTTTTGGAGCAGGAATTTAACTCCCTTATTCAGGAAAACAGAGGAATCATCTATAAGGTGATTCGTCTGTATATAGACCATCCTGAAGATGAAAAAGATGTCCATCAGGAAATTTTATATCAGGCATGGCATTCGTTTTCAAAATTTAGGGGGGATGCAAAATTTTCAACCTGGCTGTATAAGGTTTGTTTAAACACGGTCCTGACCTTTAAAAAGAAAACCAGGATCAATCTGAATCAGAATGGTTTGGAAGGTATTGATGTTTCGGAGGGCCATGCCGAGCCTGGCGAGAATAGTGAGCGGTTATACCGGGCGATAAAGAGCCTGCCTGAAATCGACAAGATGATCATCACCCTGCATCTGGACGGATATCCTAATGAAGAAATCGCCACTATAGCCGGTTTCTCCAAAAATAATCTCGGCGTGAGGCTGCATCGCATCAAAGAAGGACTTATGAAAACATTAAATCCCGAATAAAATGGACTTACAAAAAGAATGGGATAAGCTAAAGTCAGAAAAATTTTCCAGGGAAGATACACCGGAATTACGTCTGGATGCCATCCGAAAACAGTCCCGACTACCGCTGCAAAAAATCAAACAGAACCTTTACTACACCCTTTATTTTATAGTTATATTCGGTCTGCTATTCTTATATATCGTTCTGCAATCTAATGAGATTCTGGTGCAGTTATTACTCGGTATCCTTGTTTTGGCCTATGGTTGGGCATTTTGGTACAATCTAAAAGTTTACCGGCTATTTAAAGCGCCTTTTGACTTTGATCAGGATTTAAACACTTCCCTAAAGCATGTATACGCTAAAATCAAAAGGGCCATTGAATTTCAGGAGCGCATGGGGCTTTACGTTTATCCCATCTCCCTTGCCGGGGGTTTCTTTTTAGGGATGGCTTCTGATGGCCGGGATGTTGACCAGGCATTATCCGAGCCCCGAACTCTGATAATATTGACGGTCGTATTGGTGATTTTTACCCCACTATTACACTTGTTCGCCAAGTGGCTGGACAATTTAATGTATGGTAAATATTTAAAACAATTGGAGGCTAATATCAGAGATCTGGAGTCCACTGACTAAGTACCCACTATTAGAAATTCGGGAATGTTTGTTGATCAATGGTTTAGAAAAACTCAACTCTAATTCCTAAATTTGAATCTAATTTATCAGATTTATTCATGGAATACAGAATCGAAAAAGACACCATTGGTGAGGTAAAAGTCCCTGCCGACAAATACTGGGGAGCCCAGACCGAACGGTCGCGCAATAACTTCAAAATAGGCCCTCCAGCCACCATGCCCCTGGAGATCATTTATGGCTTTGCTTATCTCAAAAAAGCTGCGGCCATCACCAATGCTGCGCTGGGGGTCCTTGATGAAAAGAAAAGTGCCCTTATTGGAGCTGTTTGCGATGAAATTCTGGAAGGCAAGCACGATGATCAGTTTCCCCTGGTCATATGGCAGACCGGATCTGGCACCCAATCCAATATGAATGTCAATGAAGTGATCTCCAACAGGGCCCATGTGCTTGCCGGGGGTCAATTAGGTGAAGGCACCAGCCCAATACACCCGAATGACGATGCCAACAAATCGCAGTCTTCAAATGATACCTTCCCCACGGGGATGCATATTGCCATTTACAAGACAGTAGTAGAAGTATCCATACCAGGTGTTAAAAAACTCCGGGATACCCTGGACCAAAAAGCTAAAGCATTCAAAGACATTGTCAAAATAGGCCGTACCCATCTGATGGATGCTACTCCATTGACTCTTGGGCAGGAGTTTTCAGGTTATGTTTCGCAGCTGGATCATGGTATTAAAGCCCTGGAGAACACGCTGGCCCATCTATCAGAATTGGCACTTGGCGGTACGGCAGTAGGCACCGGCATCAATACGCCCAAAGGCTATAGCGAGCGCGTAGCTAAGGAAATTGCCAATCTCACTGGATTGCCCTTCGTCACGGCTAAGAATAAATTTGAAGCCCTAGCGGCCCATGATGCGCTGGTAGAAACCCACGGAGCCCTGAAGCAACTGGCAGTAGCATTAAATAAAATTGCCAATGATATCAGGATGCTGGCCAGCGGCCCCAGAAGCGGCATAGGCGAGATCACCATCCCTGCCAATGAGCCCGGATCGTCCATTATGCCTGGCAAGGTAAACCCTACACAGAGCGAAGCCCTGACCATGGTTTGTGCCCAGGTTTTGGGTAATGACGTAGCAGTATCTGCAGGGGGCATGCAGGGACATTATGAGCTTAATGTCTTCAAGCCCATGATGGCAGCCAATGTGCTCCAATCTGCAAGATTGATTGGAGATGCTGCGCTTTCCTTTACCGAAAATTGCGCTACGGGCATTGAGCCCCACCGGCAGAATATCACCAATCATCTGAATAATTCATTGATGCTGGTCACGGCTTTAAATCCTCATATCGGATACGAAAAAGCCGCTAAAATCGCCAAGACTGCCCATGAAAATGGCACTACCCTCAAGGAGGAAGCCATCAACCTGGGGTACCTTACTGCGGAGGAATTTGACCAATGGGTACGACCAGAAAAAATGACTGGTAGTCTATGATAAATGCATTAGATATTGAAGAATTTCAAAAATTGTATTTAATTGCTTATAATTTCAGGTCGAATGAACCTATTTTTTTAACTAAATATTTTAACCATGAAAAAATTAACCTTGATATCCGGCTTATTGCTTGCTATGATGCTATGCTCGGATGTTTATGCCCAGCTCTCAAAACAAGAGCGAAAAGAATGGAAAAAGAAGGCTAAGGAATACAAGAAAAATCCTGAACAATTGAAGGATTTAGAGGCTGCCAACCGGTCCCTTAATTCGGAGGTCAGCAAGTTAACCAACGAGAATAAGTCCTTGCAGTCGCAATTAAGCGACCGTGATGCTAAAATCTCTGAACTCAATCAGGACCTTACCAAGCTTCGCAGTGATCTTGCTGCAGCCCGTGCTGAGGTTAACGAATTGAGGCGATCAGCTTCTGCTGAACCCCAAAGAAAAGGTGTCACCCCAGGCGTCGCATTTAGGGTGCAAATCGGGGCCTTCAGAAATAAAGATTTGAGCAAATACTTTGAGCAGCATGAAAACTTCGCCGGTGAAAAGGATGCTGATGGGGCTCAAAAAATCACCCTAATGGAGTTTAAAGATTATTGGGAGGCTGATACCTTTAAAAAATACATGCGCGAAATGGGTGTCAAAGATGCCTGGATCGTATCTTACAAAGATGGCGTGCGCGTGCCACTTAAGGATGTGCTTGAAGGCGTCATTGCTGATTAAGTATTTAAAATTCATTTCAGGTTAATTAACCATAATAACCCCGGGATATTATTCCGGGGTTATTTTATTCATTACCTCCACCATCCCGCTTTCCCAATGGCCCCCTCCTAACCCAAATTTTCCTATTTTTGTGCTTATGGAAAAAAGGTGGAATTATAAACCAACGCCGAATCAAAAAATGGTGGCTGAACTTGCAAAAGCCATCAACATCAACCCGGTCCTGGCGGCCATATTGGTACAGCGAGGAGTGCATTCTTTTGAAGCTGCAAAATCATTTTTCCGCCCTGAACTGAGCATGTTGCATGATCCCTACCTGATGCAGGACATGGATCGCGCTGTTGTGCGAATTATGCAGGCCATTAAGCAGGAAGAAAAAATCCTCGTGTATGGGGATTATGATGTGGATGGGACTACCTCTGTGGCCATGATGTTTCATTTCCTTAGCAAAGTCTCCAACAATATTGAATATTATATCCCTGACCGGTACAAAGAGGGTTATGGCTTATCCCAGATTTCTATTGACTATGCCACCAAAGAAAAATTTCATCTCATTATCACCCTTGATTGCGGGATCAAAGCCGTAGATCTTGTACAGGGAGCTCAAAAACAAGGTATTGATGTGGTTATTTGCGACCACCACCGCCCGGGAAAAGTTATGCCCCCTGCCACCGCCATCCTGGATCCGGCACGGCCGGATTGCGCTTACCCTTGCAAAGCATTGTCGGGGTGTGGGGTAGGATTCAAGCTGATACAGGCCCTGAATGATGCCCTTGAGCTCGAGCCTGAAATCCCTTTTGATTACTTAGACCTGGTGGCGGTGAGTATCGCCTCCGATATTGTGCCTATTGTAGACGAGAATAGAATATTGGCATATTTTGGTTTACAAAAACTAAACACCAATCCCAGACCCGGTCTGGAGGCCTTGATCATGTTGGCTGCGCTTAAAAACAGAGTGGACATCTCTGGAATTGTTTTCGGCATAGGGCCCCGAATCAATGCGGCGGGTCGTCTGGACCATGCCCATCAATCCGTGGACCTGCTTCTGGCCCAGGATCTGGATCATGCCATGCAAAAGGCTGCAAAGGTCAATATTAAAAATGATGAACGCCGTGACATCGATAAGCGCATTACCGAAGAGGCGCTGGCCATGATCAGCGAAGACTCCTCCATGCTTACTGCAAAATCAACGGTATTATTTAAATCAGACTGGCATAAAGGAGTTATTGGGATTGTCGCTTCCAGATGCATTGAGCATTTTTACAAACCAACCATCATCCTTACTGAGTCGGACGGGAAGGTGACCGGTTCAGCACGCTCTGTACCTGGATTTGATATATACGAAGCCATCGAGGCCTGCAAGGATTGCCTGGAGCAATTTGGGGGCCATAAATATGCCGCAGGGCTCACCCTGCGCCTCGAAAATGTAGCCCTTTTTCGCCAAAATTTTGAAAAGGTGGTAAGCGAATACATTAAAGAGGAGCAACGCACCCCTACCCTTGAAATTGATATGGATGTAACACTGGACCGGCTGTCACCTGGCTTTCTGGATGTCCTGCATCAGATGGCGCCATTTGGCCCCGGCAACATGCAACCCGTTTTTGTGGCTAAAAACCTCCACCTGGTGGGTACACCCAAGCTAATCAAAGATGCCCACCTCAAGTTTAATGTCGGTCAAAATGGTTCTGACAAAAAATTGGAAGTCATCGCTTTTGGAATGGCAGCATTTTTGCCATCAATTACTAAAAACAATCCCTTTACAATGGCATTCACTTTGGAGAAGAACGAATTCCAGGGATTTACAACTTTACAACTAAGGGCAAGAGATATCAAGATGGAATGACTATTTTTGCAGAGAAGAAAAAGCTGCTTCCATTATTACAACTGACGGGTTATTTTCTCCCAAGAAAAAACAAAAATGAAGCTTAGAGCAGAAGGACTTATTAAAAAATACAAAAACAGAACGGTAGTCAATAACGTATCTGTATCAGTAGAGCAAGGGGAGATCGTAGGCTTGCTTGGACCCAATGGTGCGGGTAAGACCACAAGTTTTTACATGATCGTAGGGCTGATCAAACCTAATGAGGGGGAGATCTATCTGGAGGATGAAAACATTACCGACCTTCCCATGTATAAAAGGGCTAAAAAAGGGATAGGGTATCTGGCACAGGAGGCTTCGGTATTCCGTAAGCTTACCGTTGAAGAAAACCTCCTGGCAGTACTTGAGATGCGCGATATCCCCAAGGCCGCAAGAAAAGAAAAAGTAGAATCTCTTTTGGAGGAGTTCAGTTTGACTCATGTACGTAAAAGCATCGGAATGGTACTCTCAGGAGGAGAAAGAAGACGGACTGAAATCGCGAGGGCATTGGCGGTAGATCCAAAATTTGTGTTGCTTGATGAGCCCTTTGCCGGTGTGGACCCGATAGCAGTAGAAGAAATCCAGGGGATCGTAGCGACCCTTAAGAATAAAAATATTGGTATTCTGATTACCGATCATAATGTCAATGAAACCCTATCCATCACCGACAGGGCTTACCTCATGTTTGAAGGGCGGCTGCTCAAAGCAGGTACGGCTGAGGAGCTTGCCGCTGATCCGCAGGTGCGGAAAGTTTACCTGGGTGAAAGATTTGAATTGAGAAGGAAAATTTAATTTCCCGACCATTTTTTATACCTAAAGAAAAGGATCCTATGGAAATCCTCAACTCCATAATCGCATGGATGATGAAAAAGCGCATTCACCAGATTGAGCTTTTTATGAAATATCCCCATGAGGTACAAGGTGAGCTATTTGAACATCTTATCCACCAGGGCCGGGATACAGAGTTTGGCCGGACTTTTGGTTTTCGGGACATCCGGTCCCTGGAGGAATACCAGAGTCGTGTGCCCATTCATTCCTACGAGCAAATTTTTCCCTACATCGAAAAGCTCATGAAGGGGGAGCAAAACCAACTATGGCCTACAGAGACTAAATGGTTTGCAAAGTCCTCAGGTACCACCAATGACCGGAGCAAGTTTATTCCCGTTTCTCCTGAAGCATTGGAAGATTGCCATTTTAAAGGGGGAAAAGACATGCTGTCCATTTATGTCAATAATAACCCCGATACAAAGATGTTTACCGGAAAAGGGCTCACAATAGGCGGTAGCCATCAAATCAATGAATACAACCCCGATAATAATTCCTTCTATGGCGATGTATCTGCAGTGATTATGGCTAATCTGCCTATTTGGGCTCAATTCATTAGGACGCCTAGTCTGGAAGTAGCCCTTATGGGGGAGTGGGAAGAAAAGCTGGAAAAAATGGCCGAGGAGACCTCCAATGTTAATGTCACCTCTATTGCAGGGGTGCCCACCTGGGTGATTTTGCTCATCCAAAAAATCATTGAAAAGAATGAAGCCAAAAGCATTATGGAGGTATGGCCTCATCTCGAAGTGTTCTTTCATGGTGCCGTAGCTTTTGGGCCCTACCGGGACCTCTTTAAGAAGTTGATTCCATCATCAGGGATGAAATATATGGAGACTTATAATGCCTCTGAGGGATTTTTTGGCATCCAGGATCAAATAAATTCCGATGAGCTACTACTCATGCTTGACTACGGGATATATTATGAATTTGTGCCTTTTGATGAAATCGAAAATGATAATCCTAAAGCCATCAACCTAAGTCAGGTGAAGGAAGGGGTCAACTATGCCATGATCATCACCACCAATTCAGGGCTATGGCGGTATAATATTGGTGATACGGTAAAATTCACCTCCTTGGATCCCTTCAGGATCAAAATATCAGGCCGCACTAAGCATTTCATCAATGCCTTTGGGGAGGAAGTGATTATCGAAAACGCGGAAACTGCCATCACCAGAGCCTGTGCAAAAACCAATGCCATCATGGATAATTTTACGGCTGCTCCTATCTACTTTGAAGGTGGTAGCAAGGGCGGTCACGAATGGGTTATTGAGTTCAAACAAAAGCCCGATAGTATAGAAGAATTTTCAGAAATTCTGGATGCTACCCTGCGGGAGATCAATTCGGATTATGATGCGAAGCGCTACAAAGATATGGCCCTGGCACCTCCGATCATTCATGCTGTAGAACAGGGCACCTTTTACAATTGGATGAAAAAGCGTGGCAAATTAGGTGGGCAAAATAAGGTGCCCAGGCTTTCCAATAACCGGGAATACCTGGAGGATATTCTGGAAATGGTGGTAAATCAATAACACTTTGGAATAAAAAATCAGACAATTAGCTTGGTGTATTTTTCTAATAGGATACGAAACCATCCTTTCTATTCTTTTTTGCTTGCCCAAAAAAGAACCAAAAAAAGGCACCACGTCCAATGACGTCCCTCTCCGCGAAACACACTGGCCCACCCTGCAGGAATCTGTCTTTTCAGGCACCAATTCAGAAAGATAAAAAAAATAGAAATGGACTGGGTAAAACCATGTTTCTACCCTGATAGACACATTCAAGGCTTGCTTTCCCGCGACGCCCCGGAACGTCCGCGCTGGACGTGGACACCCAGCCGCACTTTGGTCCTTTTTTAACTCCGCTCCTGATGAGGGTTTTTGACAAAATAAGGTGCCCCGGCTTTCGAATAACCGGGAGTATCTGGAGGATATTCTGGAAATGGTGGTAAATCAATAACCCTGGGAAACAAAAAACCCGGCTATTGACCGGGTTTTACTATTCTTAATATGATATGCCGATTAGGCATTCTTCCATTTTATAGTACAGCCTACTGCTTTGGATTCCGTCTTTTGAATCATTTTTCCTTCCAGTAAAGCATCCACTGCATCTTCCACATATTTTGCTTTAGCCTTGCTACCGTCTTTAGAGTTGTCATCAATAGCACCGATATAAGCCACCTTCAATTTCCCACTTTCTTTATTTAAAATATAGACATGGGGGGTACGGGTAGCACCATAAGTTTTGGCAATTTCCTGAGTTTCATCAATTACATAGGGAAAGTTGAATCCTTTTTCCTTTGCCCTGATTTTCATGTTATCAAACGAATCATCGGGTTGCTTTTCTGTATCATTGGGATTGATGGCAATTACTGGAAATCCTTTTTTACCATACTTTTTTTGAAGATCGATAATTCTGTCTTCATAAAGAACGGAATAGGGACAATGATTGCAGGTGAAGATCACGATAAACCCCTTGGCATCTTTGTAATCCGCCATGGAGACCCATTTTCCGTCAACATTTTTCAGTTTAAAATCCCGGGCTTCATCCCCAACATTATACCCTTGATTCAAGCCGGAGCCGGCAAAAAACAGTGCAAAAGCAAATAGCGAAAATAAGGTTGTTCTTAACATAGGTAAATAGTTTAGTTTAAAAGAATATTATAAATTGTAGTAAGATCTCCTTCCTGCATTTCTTTTTCAAAAAACAAATGCTTGCCACTTTTTGAGTCGATAAACATCGTGGCAGGTATGGCCCCAGACCACTCATTGGAAACTTTGCCAATCCAGGAATCATAGTCGATATCATCCAATAAGTAAACCTGCGAAGCAAGACCCCGGCGCTGTATGAAGTTATTGACTCTGTCTAGCTTTTCTACAAAATCCAGGCTTATCAAAATCACTTCTACCTGGTCGGGATTATCTGCGCCAAACTTTTCAAAGTACGGCAACTCTTTCACGCATGGGCCGCACCAGGTAGCCCAGAAGTTAATCACCCGCACTTTTTCACTCTTGTCATTGATGAGCTCCATGAGCTTATCAACGCCAATTACCTCAGCAGTTTTCTGTGAAAAAGACTTACAAACAAGCCCAAAAAAAAGGATGAAAATAATTACAGGTGTTTTCATTTTGAAATCAACGGTTGATAGTAAATGGGCATCAATTATCCTGCCATGAATCTAGAACGATCTAAGTTGAAGGAAAGTTAAGGTTTTAGAATAAAACTCCATGAGCGGTAAAATCATAAAATTGTACTTATCAAAGAGCCATCAATTTAAACAGAAATATCGCATTTACTGTTCTCATTAAATTTCATGTTGAGGTAATATTTACTTAACATTAATTTAAGCAAGGAATCAAAGTTTCCATTGTGTCCGTCACTACAAATAATTCCTTGTTTTGAATTTTTTTATAAAAATTCCAATCGAAATTTGTACCTATTTCCTCCGGGAAAAAGTAAAAATATTTAACAAAATATAGATTTCAAAATGTCAATGAAAACTTTTCCACATTTAGGCAAAGTTATCCACACTGGTAATAATAAATCGATTAAAGCATTGATTTACAGTGATTTACAACCTGCATTTTAAATTTATACTTTGTGGACAACTCCCTGGGACTCCCTAAAAACCGAACAAAAACGTTGTTTTAAATCAAAATAAGCGTCTGGATTAAAATATAAATGATTTCTACTTTAGGTCTTGCTACTCCTGATGCTGCTTAATAAGCTCTTTTCGATAAGTATTGAAAATGGTTGACTTGGAAACGAAACCCACATATTTACCCTCTTTAATTACGGGTAAATTCCAGGCTCCGGTGATTTCAAACTTACTCATCACAGATTGCATATTTTCATGAGGCCCTACAAAGGTAGGTGGTGGATTCATGAGGGTTTCAACCAAAGTATTTTTTTGACTATGTTCGTCAAACATGATCTCACGGATGTCATCCAGAGTCACAATGCCCACAAGCTCCTGCTGCTTATTGACGACCGGAAATATATTTCTGCGTGATTTTCTTACCTTGGCAATCAGGACCTCAAGAGTGGCCTCAGGATCCACGGTATAGAGGTCCTTCTCCACTATTTTTTCCAGGTTGATCCGACTAAGCACCTGCCGGTCTCTGTCGTATTGGATCAGGTCGCCGCTTTCCACCAGTTTTTTGGTATAAAGTGAATACTTTTCAAAAATGGAGCTTGCAGTATAAGCCATGGCTGACACCAGCATCAGCGGCACAAAAAGCTCATAGCCACTGGTAATTTCTGCAATCAGGAATATGGCCGTCAATGGTGCCCGCAAAATCCCACTCATGATGCCGCACATCCCCACCAGAATAAAATTGCTATAGCTGATGCCTACTTCCGGCAGCAATAAATTTAGAATCTCAGCCAAAAGAAATCCTGTAAGGCCACCCAAAAATAAAGATGGTGCAAAAACCCCCCCACTACCTCCGGCTCCAATGGTAAGGGCTGATGCAACTGGTTTGATTAAAATAATACCAATAGTAAAAATCAGGATGATGTAAATATTTTCCAGCTCTTCAAAAAACAAGCTGTTATTCAAAATACCAGCACTCTCTCCTGAAAGCAACATTTTAATCGTATCATAGCCCTCACCGTAAATCGGAGGAAAAACAAAAATCAAAATACCGAGCAAAATACCTCCCAGAATGGCTCTTTGATATATGGAAGAAACCTTTTGAATTCGGGTTTCCACCTTGTAAGTCATCCGGGTAAAGTAAACGGACACCAGCCCACAAACACCCCCCAGCAACATATAAAAGGGCACATCAGCGGCCTTAAACTGATCCACAATCGAAAATGAAAACAAAATATCATCACCCAATAAGGTAAGCGATACCAATGCCCCAAAGACTGATGCTATGAGTAAAGGGATGAAATTACCAATGGTAACATCGGCCAAAATTACCTCGATTGCAAAAATTACCCCTGCAATGGGTGAATTGAAAATCCCAGATATTGCACCGGCAGTACCACATCCTATAAGAAGCGATCTCTTCTTATACCCAAGACGCATCACCTGACCTACATTGGAACCAATGGCCGAGCCGGTAACTACAATTGGTGCCTCCAGTCCAACGGATCCTCCAAAGCCCACTGTCAGTGCGCTGGCCACCATGCGGGATATCATCCGGCCTTTCCTGATGATCCCTGAATTTTTTGAAATACTGTAGAGCACCTGAGGAATCCCATGCCCTAACTGGTCTTTAAAAATAAAACGTGCAACCAGTACGGAAGCAAATATTCCAATCAAAGGATAGGCGAGGTAAAAATAATTGGCGTATTGTACATCAAAACCCCGGATCAGAAAATTTTGAATGGAATGTACTGACTCTTTAAGCACCACGGCTGCTAATCCGGCAAACACACCTACCAATCCGGCAAGTATTAGCACAAAGGGCCTGTTGCCTAAATGCTTGATCCTCCAGATTAAAAACCGGAGCAGAATATTATTCAGGTTCAGTGCTTTAATTCTCAAGTTTCTTTTTTTGCGGACAATTTAATAATATTAAAATTAGGAAATACCCCTAAGGGCACCATTAGCTTAAATTGAAATTTGTCACTATGAAAAACAACCCTGTTTGCAACTTATTTAAGATTACATATCCTATCATTCAGGCGGGGATGGTTTGGTGCAGCGGATGGCGGCTGGCCTCGGCAGTAAGCAATGCCGGAGGTTTGGGGCTTATTGGTGCCGGATCCATGCATCCGGAAATACTTGAAGAGCATATTCATAAGTGCAGGAATGCTACGACGCTGCCATTTGGCGTGAATGTACCCTTGCTGTATCCTGAAATAGATAAAATCATTGAGATTATCATACGCGAGCAGGTGCCAATAGTTTTCACCTCCGCTGGCAATCCAACGCTGTGGACCTCAACACTAAAAGCTGCCGGCATCATTGTGGTTCATGTAGTTAGCAGCACCAAATTTGCCTTAAAGGCAGAGGCCTCCGGTGTAGATGCTGTGGTCGCTGAAGGCTTTGAGGCTGGTGGTCATAATGGCCGGGAGGAGACCACTACCTTCTGCCTTTTGCCCGCCGTAAGGAATGCCGTAAAGATCCCCATAATAGCGGCAGGTGGCATTGGAGATGGCTCCACCATGCTGGCCGCCATGGCCCTCGGAGCTGACGGGGTACAGGTAGGATCCAGATTTGCCGTGACTCAGGAAAGCTCGGCCCATGAAAACTTCAAGAAAGCAGTAGTTGAAGCCGGAGAAGGCGCTACAACGCTTACCTTGAAAAAACTGACACCGGTGCGGCTTATAAAGAATGATTTTTATAATAAAATATTTGAGGCTGAGCAAAAGGGGGCAGACCCTGAAATACTCCGGACCATACTTGGTAAAAAAAGAGCAAAATTAGGTATTTTTGAAGGTGACCTAAAAGAGGGAGAGCTGGAAATTGGCCAAATATCGGCCACGATTATGGATATCCCTTCTGCCAAAGAGGTAGTAGCCGGTATGTGGACGGATTTTTTAGAACAAAAATCTGGATTATGTGAAGGCTGATGTCCTTCATTCATTGTTTCGAATTAAAAATGTAGCCCTTTTTTCAAAACCTGCTATGTCAATTATTCAGATTAAAGAAACCTGCCTATACATCCGGGACCTGGAAGGAGCAGAAGCATTTTATCATAAAAAGCTGGGGTTTCCGCTAATCAGTCGGGTGGAAGGTCGCCATGTGTTTTTTCGTTCTGGTACTTCAGTCTTGCTTTGCTTTAACCCCAACACCACCAGGGAGGAGAAAGAACTTCCATCCCATTTTGCAGAAGGGCCTCAGCATATTGCCTTTGAGGTACGCAGGAAAGATTATCTATCCTGGAAAAAAAGAATTGAAGCCGCAGGGATCAAAATTACCCATGAAGCGGAATGGCCAAGGGGTCACCATTCCTTTTATTTTGAAGACCCCGAAAAAAATGTGCTCGAAATAGTGGAAGAAGGCATGTGGGGCCCTTTTTAAAATTTAAATGACACTAATTCATTTAACAAATTGTTTTTCACAGCAAACATCTTTAACCATGAGCAACCGTTTGGGAATAATATTATTATGCATGACGGCCCTGGGAGCCTGCTCCAGTCCTGAAAACCGAATCCAATCTTCCAGTGTGCCTGATAGTCTCAGGTCTGCATTCAATGAATATTGGTATAGTGGGCAAGCTGAAATATCCTCTTATGATCTCGTGCAATACCGGTACGGAGAATACCGGGAAGGACAGGCCGTGATCATTTTTGTTACAGAAGACGTCCACCCCGAAACCCATGTGAAATTAGATCAACCGGATGCTGAGGGTGCGAAAAAGGTGAAAGTAATGAAAATGAATATGACCCGCAATTTCACCACCGGCATCTACCCATACTCTATGATGCTATCAGTTTTCCATCCCTTTGATAACCCTGCCCACCCCTTTACCTTAAAGGCCTCAATGAGCAGTCAAGAGTGGTGCGGTCATGTATATGGTCAACTTAATTTCCATAATGGGCATTACGATGTCAATTCACATTCATATTTCGAAAAAGAAGGTGATCAGAATTTCCACCTTGAAGGTAATCTGCTGGAAGATGCCTTGTGGGTACGATTAAAAATTAATCCCTGGGATATTTCCGAGCAGGAAGATCACTTTGTACCTGGGCTGTTTTACTCTAGAGCAAGTCATCAATCACTTGGCCCATTAAAAGCACGATCCTATATTACTCAGGATGATCAAACTTTAACCTACCACCTGGAATATATGGATCGAAAGCTTAATATCCATTTGGAGTCTGTATTTCCTTATCAAATCCTCGGCTGGGAAGAACACCGCTTTGATGGCAATGATCCTACCCTGGTTTCAAAAGGCACTCTTAATAAAACAATCAAAACAGATTATTGGACCAAAAATAAAACTGGTGATATCCACCTACGCGATAGCCTTGGCCTTCCCCTTAATTATTGATTAAAAGGCAGGTCATGAAGCTGATCTAAAAGCCAACCCGTAATGCTGTATCGTGACTTTGTGGCTGGTAAAACCTCATGCGGGAAACCCTCACTTCTAAAACACACCATACGACCTGGCATCGGAAAAACATCCTTGTATTGACCAGCTTCCTGATCTTCCAGATATAATCTAAGTTGTCCCGCATATTCTGGTTTCCAAACTGGATTAAGGTATGTCACCACAGAAATTCTCCTATGGGTATCTGCACGAAATTGGTCAACATGTCTCTCATAACCGGTTCCCTTGGGATAAACCGCATAATGGAGCTCCATGTCTTTCAAACCCAGAAAACAGGAACGATTTAGATATGCCATTAACTCACGGAGTTTGTCCATATAGGCCCTGGTAGGTGGCAGTGCCTGATCCGGCTCAACCCACCTGATGTAGTCCCCCCTTATTCTGGTAATAACCTTATGGTCCTGGTTTTTTCCAATGCCTGCTTTCTTAAATCGCCCTTTATGAAACTGGCCGTGCGCTATTCCGTGTAGGTCCTTAATCTCCTCGGGATTTAAAAAATTATCCCAAATGAAGTAACCTTCATCCGAAAGGCTTTGGGCCACCATTTCAAGGGATTCTTCGGTGAGACTTGAGACCATTATTTATACGTTTCGACAAAGGTAAGTTGCCCTTTAATTATTTTTTTAATCGCATTCTAAAATTATTTTTATCGAATAACAGTTAAGCAAGTGTTTAATTTCTGGCAACCTTTTTGAGATAAACCCTAATAACCCTAATCTTGTAGTTCATGAACCAAGTAATTTCCTCATTTTTTCTTATTCTCCTGTTTGCCAATGCATGTACCCGCCCGGAAGAAGCACCAGTATTCAAAGATGTCAGAAATGTCAAAATTGTTGGTGTCAAAGGCGATCAAATTCTATTAAGTGGGGATGCCATATTCTATAACCCCAATAAACAATCGATCCGGCTACGTAAATCTGACATTTCCATTGAAATGAAAGGGAAAAAAATTGCTGATCTTACCCAAACGCATAAAACCTTGATCAAAGGGATGGAAGAATTTTCGGTCCCAGTGGATGCCCTCGTCAACATTGAAGACCTTGACTTCCTGAATGATTTGTTCGGATTGCTGGATGGCAAAAGGGTAGAATTAAGATATTACGGCACTATATTTATTAATTATAGAGGCGTGCCCCTCAAAATTCCTTTGGACCATAAGGAGGAAGTACGTTTAAAATTAAGATAGTCCATGAGTTCGGAGAAAGAAATTTTACTTGTGGTTTTAGTTGCAGGTGGCTTAGCAGCCATTCTGGTTTATGTGGTGCTCAGAGCCCGGTATGCCCAAAACAAGCTTAAGGTTTTAAATAAACTGCTCAAAGATCAGGGTGTAGAAATCCGAAGGAAAAATAGAATGCTTTTAGAGCAAAATCATAAACTAAAACTCCTGGATGAAGAAAAAAATAATATCATCAGTATTGTCTCTCATGATTTGAAATCACCTCTCAACAAAATATTTGCCCTGGTAAGTCTGATGTCAATGGCAAAAGAAAATCTCGATGATGACCAAAAAGAATACCTGGGGAAAATCAATCATGTGATAAAAGATGGCCTGGAACTCATTCGTAACCTGCTTGATATCAGAGCCCTCGAAAGCGGTGGGATAGAACTTAACCTTTCTGAAGTTAAGGCTAAAGAACTTACAAAATCAGTCGTAAGATCATTTCAAAGTCCGGCAGCGCATAAAATGATCCTGGTTCACTTTAAGGAAGAAGAAGAATTTAGGCTCATCACCGACCGCCAATATCTAACCAGAATCATAGAAAATCTGATGTCTAATGCCTTAAAGTTTTCCCCGAAAGAAACAATTGTATCCGTATCCCTGAAAAAAGCCGACGGGCATTATTTGCTTGAGATTAAAGACCAGGGACCAGGATTAATAGAAGAGGAATTGCCGCTGTTGTTTCATAAATTTCAGGTCCTGAGTGCCCGACCCACTGGCGGGGAGTCTTCATCAGGACTGGGCTTATCCATCACTAAATCATTGGTAGAAGGGCTTGGTGGTGATATAAGTTATGCACCAGCCAATGGAAATGGGGCTATTTTCAGTGTGGCATTACCGCTGAATGGTCCTAATCATCAAAATAAAAATCATCATTCCCCTCAATAACCGCTTCGAGGGAGTCTATTACATCATCATCTTTGACCACATAATCACGGACGCCACGTTTGATAAAATCTAAAACAAGGTTGCCATCCTCAATGGAGCTCAACATGATTAGCTTCACCTTATCCTCATCAATTTTTTTTGTTACGGCCTCATAAAGCTCAATCCCATTCATACCAGGAAGCTTATAATCAATAATGATCACATCCGGTACGTTAGCATTCATAGCCAACAGGCAATCCTCCGCGTTTAAAAAAGCATTGATCTTATATTTGCGTTGAATCAACGCCTTTTTTATGAATTCAGCATAGATGGGGTCATCCTCTACCAGAAATATCCTCATAGATGATATAGTATAGCGTTTTAAGCGTTAATTATCGAAAGATAGGACAAATTAAGATTTGCACAAAATTAGCAATATACCGATGAAGCTAGTTATCATTTGGCAAGTTTAATTAAATTTACCCACTTAACTTTATTCCCACTAAAATGGAAAGGATCGATGTTTTGCGAATTTTAGCTCTGGGCGGTATGGCATTGTCCATGCCGGGATTTAGTTTTAACTCCTCCTCCCGAACTACTCCCAATCAAAGAAAAACTGGCTTCAGACACTCTGTTAGCCGCTGGACCTATGGGCAATATAACCTTGAAGAGTTGTGCGACCTGGTGAAAGAAATAGGCATAGAATCCATCGAACTTCTGGACCCCGACGAGTATCATACCGTTATTAAAAAAGGACTCACCTGTGCGGTGGCCAATGGCAGCAGTCTGGGCATTGAAAAAGGATTCAACCATCCCCAATACCATGGGCAGTTGCATAAGGATTATGAAAAGCTGATCCCTATGGCTGCAGATCACGGATTGGAAAACATCATTTGCTTTTCAGGAAACCGGGGTAATATTGATAATGCTGCCGGTCTGGACTTTTGTGCCCGCGGGCTGGAACCGATGGTCAAGCTTGCTGAAAAATATGGGATAAGGCTGATTATGGAATTACTCAATAGCAAGGTAGACCATCCCGATTATCAATGTGACAATACCACCTGGGGGGTGGCACTTTCAGAAAAAATTGGCTCTGACCATTTCAAGCTTTTATACGATATCTATCACATGCAGATCATGGAAGGCGATATAATTGCAACCATCAAAAAGCATCATCAGCACTTTGCCCATTACCATACAGCAGGGGTGCCCGGTCGCAACGAAATTGACCAGAGTCAGGAGCTTAACTATCCTGCTATTATGAAAGCCATCCATGATACCGGTTTTACCGGGTTTGTGGGCCAGGAATTCATCCCCAAATCAGATGACCTGATCAAATCCTTGAAAAATGCAATAAAAATTTGTACTGTGTAGTTAATCCTTTTTCTTTTATTTTTGTTGCTTAGGTCAAGCAGGTATTCCCCCTAATTATGAAAATCAGAAGGTTGATAAGAAAGAAAAGGTTTCATGGGCTATTATTGACCATCGCTGCCCTGATTTTTATTTTTGAATTTACCCAATTTAGAAAGTCAGATCGGCAGTGGGAACGGTTTTCTAAGAGGCATCATATCGAGCATTTTCAGGTTGGATATTTTGATGGGCCTGAAGATAGAACCCTTCGCTATGTTGAAGCCGGGCCTGACACCTTGCCACTGGTCGTGTTTATTCATGGGGCCCCGTCCTCCTCCTCATTCTGGACTACCTTTATTAAAGACTCACTTCTACGCACCAAAATATCGATGCTGGCGGTGGACCGTCCCGGTTATGGATATTCTGATTTCGGTCATGCCATGCCTTCGGTCAAGGATCAGGCAAGTCTGATTGGTAACCTGCTTCTTCAAAAAAAGGATCAATATCCAAATATCATTCTGCTTGGCTCCTCCTATGGTGGCACCGTTGCAGCCCGTATAGCCATGGATTTTCCTGACCTTGCTGAGGGGGTGATCTTTCAATCCTCGGCACTTGCCCCCGGAGAGGAGACCACCTATTGGATCACCCACCCTACCAGCCATTGGAGTCTGAGCTGGCTTATTCCCCGCAGCTTAAAAGTAACCAATGCCGAAAAGCTGGCCCATGAGAAAGAGCTGAATGATATGGTGCCCCTCTGGAAAAATATAAAAGCTTACTGTGTGCTTCTTCATGGCAATAAAGATCAAATAGTCTTTGCCTCTAATGCTCATTTTGCGGAAACGAAGCTATCCGATGCCTCAGGAGTGGTATTACACCTGGTAGAGGATAGCGGCCATGACCTCAAATGGACCCAGCGGGACCTGATCGTAAAGTCCATACTCAATGTGGTGGAGGTCCTGGAGTGATTAATCAAATGAGGAGCGGGCAAATTTTACTCCAAAACGGAGGTAAATAAGATATGCAGGGAAAATGGGGATGTCATTACCCATATCATCTAAATTAATAACAATACCTGCGCCTGCACCTGTTTCAAAATTGAAATTTTTGCCTACATTCCTGCGTATGCCCCATTTGGGAAAAAATGCCACAAGATTATTTAATTCGCCTTCCGGATCTGATGAAATAGCAAAAAGTCCCGGAAAGTGAATAATACTGAGACCTATAAAGTTGGCGGCATTATCCTGGGTGCTTTTTCCTTTTTGATCTCTTTTGGAAAAATTGTAATAATATCTTGTCTCAAATCCCACCCGGGGATAAATGTGGTAAATTGTTCCATAAAATCCTCCATACCCGATTGAGGCGTCCAGTCCTACCTCCGCCCTCAAAGCTATATTGGGGCTTACCCCAAACTCCCGATACACCCATCCTCCTAATATACCTACCTGAAAGCCTGAAGTGCCCTTTTCAGTTCTGGGAGCCTGTGCATTTGCATTATAAAATAGACTAATAAAGACTAAAAATATTATTAATTTTTTCATCATTATCAATTAAGTTAAAATACTGTTTTAAATCTAAATTATTTAATATAAATATCCAACTTAAATATCATAATAATCCCGATTATAGGTTATTGTAAAAATAGGAGACTAATTAAGTAAAGAATTAATTTTTTCGATAAGAGATTCCTTTTAATTTCCCTTTTAAAGAGCTGATATTAGTCTCTGCACCAGGTATTATGTCTGTATTTTGAGCTGCTGCACAGGTCCAGTCATCTCCTTTTTTGTGCATTACAAAAGTGAAAATAGTGTACCTGTCAAGGGTCTTCTTATTTTCTTTAACAGTCTGTCCTTTGAGATGCATTCTGGCATGGATTATAGCGACATCAGTACCCAAATCTTTTCTGGTAATTTTCCCAGCCATCAAAACGGAATCCTTGAAGATTACCTTTAAGCCGTAATCATGGGCTTCCCGGATATCTCCTTTATTACGCCACCATATGCCCACTACATTTACAAAATCAGCATCGTCATCAAACAAATCAGCGATTCCAGCAGCATCCCTGCGATTCCAGGCTTCACAAAAAAGTCGTGGCATGTCTTCAGGATTTTTCATGGTGGTGCTAATATTGAAATCTAAAATAGAAAATATTTCCTTAGGTTATTAGGTCTTAAGCCAAGTCTTAACATTGCCCTAATATAGGTTCTAATATTTCTTCTTAATTTGCCTCCATTATTAAACTCCTGGTTTTAAATGAAAAACATCTTCATAATAGCTTCCTTCTTTTTAATATTAACTTCCTGCAGCAAAACAGAAACCCAAAAGCCAGGGCCCTGGGTTGAGGAGGTTTCCCATCTTCTTGATTCTCTTCAAAAGCCTTTTTATCACGGTGTAGCTTCTGGTGATCCACTTACCGATGCTGTCATTATCTGGACCCGCATCACCCCTGCAGATTCTCTTGAAAGCATAGAGGTAAAATGGGAAGTATCCGAATCGGAGGATTTTTCCAACGTTCTAAAAACAGGAACTTTTACCACCAACCCTGAAAAAGATTTTACGGTAAAAGTAGATGTAAAAGGCCTTAATCCGGGTCAAATATACTACTACCGGTTTCATGGGCTTAATGGCACCTCCATCACTGGTCGTACCAAAACGGCACCGTCAGGGATGCCTGACAGTCTTCGCTTTGCAGTGGTGAGCTGCTCCAATTATCAATGGGGGTATTTCAACTCCTACGCCCGAATGGCTGAGCAGCCTATGTTTGATGCAGTACTCCACCTTGGGGATTACATCTATGAGTATGGGATCGATGGCTATGGAGACACTACAAGGGGGCGGTTTCACTTGCCAAAACATGAAATAATTACCCTTCAAGACTACAGAACCCGATATTCTCAATACAGGCTTGATCCTGACCTGAAAGCGGTTCACCAAATGCATCCCTTTATCACCATCTGGGACGATCACGAAGTAGCCAATGATTCTCATATGGAGGGTGCTCAAAACCATCAGCCTGATACAGAGGGCGACTATAGTGAGCGTATGGCCGCTGCGGTAAAAACTTACTATGAATGGATGCCTATGAGAGAACCTGCTGACAGACTTCTTTACCGATCCTTTACTTTTGGTGGCCTGGCTGATGTTATCATGCTTGATGAACGGCTGGAGGGCCGCGACCCGCAGCTCGATAGTTTGACCCACCCAGAATATATGAGCGAAGACCGCTCCATGCTGGGCCCTGACCAGAGAAAATGGTTCAAGGACAAGCTGTCCAATAATACCGGGACCTGGCAGCTCATAGGCAACCAGGTCATCTTTTCTGATCTGGACCTGGGTTTTGCTTTTCCCAATAGTCCGAGAAATCTCGACTCCTGGGATGGATACCACGCCGAAAAGCGGATGATCGCAGACCATATCATTGATCATGACATCAAAAATGTGATTTTCCTCACAGGCGACACCCATTGTTCATGGGCATTCGAGGCTGCAATTGATCCCAAAAATACCTACAATCGGGAAACCGGTGCCGGTGCATTTGCCATTGAGTTGGGCACGGCAAGTATCAATGCGGCCAATTATGATGAGTACACCTCAGTAGATACAGCCCGCATGGTAGAGCAGGCTTATGCCGATCCAAGAGTCAATCCACATCTCAAATATGTCAACCTGCGTGACCACGGGTACCTCGTCCTCACCCTTAAACCGGAGGAGGCCCGGGCAGATTGGTACTATATAGAAACCGTAAAGCGTCCAAGTAGCAAGCAGGCATTGGCCAGGACCTTTAAAATAAATGCCGGTACTCCCAGGCTGGTGGAAGTACAATAAACCGGCAACATATACTACCCAAATACCCTTCCTATGGCAGGTTACCTGTGAACCAATAAAGGCATCCATACGTAACCTAAAGGAATTGATGTTGTCTTGGCTCCTTTAATTTTCAGGATTTCTATACAATGTTGACCTTAACAATATAAATATGATGAAAGCACCTGCCGTTTTATTGTTATTATTTTTGGTAACGCCTGGTTTTGCCCAAGTCAAAGGAAAAGTTTTCCCTGATATGGAAGTGGAAACTATTGAGGATGAAATGATTACAATCCCTGAATTTACTAATGGCAAATATACCCTCGTTGGCCTGGCATTTGCCAAAAAATCTGAAGATGATTTGAATACCTGGTTCAGCCCGATTTATAATAAATTTATAAGGGAATCTTCAGGGTTGTTTTCCTCATTTTCCTATGACGTCAATGTGTATTTTATCCCCATGTTTACAGGCATCAATGCCGCTGCGAAAGGAACAGCCAAAAAACAGGCTGTAAAAAAAGTAGACCCTTTGCTGCATCCTAATATCTTATTTTATAAGGGAAAGCTCAAGCCCTACAAGGAGGCCCTGGAATTTGAAAAAAGAGACACTCCATACTTTTTTATTTTGGATAAGGAAGGCAAAATTATCTACGAAACCACCGGCCCTTACAGCTCCAAAAAAATGGTGGAGATAGAAGAAGTGCTGGATTAAATCGTAAAAACCATTTAATTTTCAGTATATTAGGAAAACAATACTTATTTCATTTCCGAAATTAAGACCGAAAACATGGTTCACTATCTGGTATATGTAAGTTATAGCAGCAAGCCAATGTTTGAAGAGGACCTCAGGCATATCCTTGAAGTGAGCAGCAGGGATAATGCAAAGGCCAATATCACCGGGATGTTACTATACCTCCAGGGTCGCTTCATACAGATTTTGGAAGGCTCCAAAAATGACATTGAGAAGCTTTACGACAAAATCATACAGGATCCCAGACATAAAAATCCTCAAATTATTCTGGAGGGAAGGGTTGTCAAAAGAAATTTCTCTAACTGGAATATGGGATTTAAGCGCCTTGATTTAAATGAGTTCACTGAACTTTCCGGCTTTCAGGACCCTGATGAATTTTTTACGAAAAATGACATTAACAATTCCAGCCATCCTGCCCTGATTTTTATGAGACTATTTTATCAGAAGAATAATACTGATTATAAGGAAATCGTATGCTAAAAAAGCCGAATCCAAAAGGACCCGGCTTTAATTACAACAACAAACGAAAAAATTTACACCAGTTCTATTGGCTCTCCTAATTTATTGATAAACTTAAATTCAGAAATGGCCAAAGACGAATCCTGCACCAGCTTGATAAAGGTATTGTATTTCAGCAACCATTTGGTTCTTTTGGATAGCATGCCCTTGGTGAAATAGGCATACAAATAAGGATGCAATACTAAAATCAGCCCCTTTTCATTTTGAGATTTAATTAAATGCTCCAGGTTCTTTTCAATCTGATCTGAAATCAGAATGGTAGGGGTCACTTTACCCGAGCCATTACAGGTAGGGCACACCTCCTTGGTAGAGATGTTCATTTCCGGCCTTACCCTTTGGCGGGTGACCTGCATCAATCCAAATTTGGTAAGTGGCAGAACGGTGAATTTTGACCGGTCGGGCTCCATGGCCTCCTGCATTTTTTTATACAGCTTCCGCTTATTTTCGGAGCTTCTCATGTCAATGAAATCAATGACGATGATGCCTCCCATATCCCTAAGCCGTAGCTGTCGAGCTATCTCATTAGCCGCTTCCATATTAACAGAAAGGGCAGTAGCTTCCTGATCGTCTTCCCTGTTGGACTTATTGCCGCTGTTGACATCGATCACATGGAGCGCTTCTGTATGCTCAATAATGAGATACCCCCCATCTTTGAGGCTGACGGTCTGGCCAAATGCAGATTTCATCTGCTTTTCGATGCCAAAAGCCTCGAAAATCTTGGCCTTGCCGTTGTAAAGTTTTACGATTTTTTCCTTGTCTGGCGCAATGGCCCGGATGTAGGTTTTAATCTCATCGTAGA
Organism: Cyclobacteriaceae bacterium; assembly: GCA_041749015.1. Classification (GTDB taxonomy): domain Bacteria; phylum Bacteroidota; class Bacteroidia; order Cytophagales; family Cyclobacteriaceae; genus JBGTCD01. Next base: position 48,472 of record JBGTCD010000087.1, on the reverse strand, counting down.
TGTTCTTATCATCGACTTCAATACTATCGAAGGATTCGTTCAGTACATCTCTGAGCAGGGCAGAAGCAAGGCTGATTTCACCAATTACCTTGTCTCTTGGCTTAGCATCCGGAATGCGCTGCACTCCATCCTCCCAGCTTTTTACAAGGTTTCTAAGGTCAGCATCCAGCTCTGCCACCTCTTTTCTGGCAGCTACCGTTCGAATGATAATACCGAAATTATCAGGCTTGATAGAGGATATCAGCCGTAGAAGGCGCTTTCTTTCGTTAGCGTCTTCAATTTTTTTGGAAACATTTACCGTATTGGAAAATGGCACCAACACCAAATACCTTCCGGCAATGGAAATCTCGCAGGATAATCGCGGGCCCTTTGTGGATATTGGCTCTTTCACTACCTGAACCAGTAGTTGATTGCCTTTTGTAAGCACCTGGTTGATCTTGCCCATTTTATCAATATCGGGCTCCAGATTAAACTTTTCCAGTCTAATAGGACCACCCTTTCGGGATTGTGCCAATCGTGTGTATTTTTTCAGCGATTGAAACTGCGGTCCAAGATCGAGGTAATGTAAAAAAGCGTCTTTTTCATACCCAATATCGATGAAGGCTGCGTTGAGCCCTGGTATGACCTTTTTTACCGTACCCAGGTAAACTTCTCCTACTTTAAATTGAGTGCCACCTTCATCATGGTGATACTCAGAAAGATTTTTATCCTTTAGAAGGGCTATACGACATCCATTTTGAGTGGCATTAATTACTAGCTCGTTACTCAAAACAAAAGAATTTAAAGTTAAAAAAATCTAAGATGTTGTATAGGATCGATAGCACCTCACATTATTGGAGGGCCATCGATTCAGGCAAAATTACTTCTTCTTGTGCCTGTTCTTTCTTAGTCTTTTTTTCCTTTTGTGAGTAGCGATCTTATGTCGCTTTCTTTTTTTTCCACATGGCATAATTTAATAAGTTTTTAGAACCCAGAGGGTTCCGGTTAAAAAAAATTATTTAATATCATTAAGATAAGAATCTGCAGCCGCCTGGGTTTCAGGATTCTCATCCAATTCCTTTACTTTTTCAAATCGCTTTCTGGCCTCATCCCTGCTTCCAACTTCCAAATAACATTGGCCGAGATAAAATTGAGCCTGGACATTTTCCGGATTAGTGGCAGTCGCCTGTTCCAGCCTTTGTATTGCCTGGCGGTATTGTCCGGTTTGCATTGCCAGAATGCCCAGATTGAAATTGGCTTTTTCGTGACCGGGATGTTCCTCAGCCACTGCCCTCAGCATCATGATACCATCCATCGGCTGAGGACCTGATAAAAAGGTCATGGCCATATTGATGCGCGCATCAAGATTGTCAGGATTATCCTCCAACACCTGCTCATAAAGCTTGCGGGCCTTCAAGCCCAGGGCTGCTGTCTTTTCAGCATCCATGGCATAAGTAAAGGCTTCAAAATAAGCATTTGCCGCCTTTAACTGCCGCTCTTTAACTGGCTCTGCTTCAAACGCCAAACCGAAATAGTGCGCTGCACTATCCAGCTTATTGGCTTTTTGGTACAGTCCGGCCAAAGAGTCCGCAAAGTTAGCGGTTTTTTCTGAAAATTCCGATACCTCAATAGTTTGTCGAAGACTTCTTATTGCCACGGATTCTTCCTCAGAAAATTCTATGCTATGAATAGGGCTACTAATCGTAGCCCCCGCAGGGCCTTCCGGTACTTCGGCAATTTCCCTATCTTCACTTTCCACCACAACTTTGGGCAGAAAGTAAAGAATAAGAATCAAGGCAATGGAAGCCACTACAAGAATAAGCCGTGTTTTAAGCATCCCCTTGAAATTTGATTGACCCGAAATGAAAATTAAGCGTTAACAGCCAATACTTTATGGCTCTTTTTTATTTTTTCAATAAACACTTTGGATGGCTTGAAACTTGGTATATAATGCTCGTCAATCACCATTGCGGTATTTTTGGAAATATTTCGGGCGATTTTTCTAGCCCTTTTTTTATTTACAAAACTACCGAAACCACGTACGTAGATATTTTCCCCCTCTGCCATTGAATTCTTCACTACACTGAAAAAGGCCTCCACCGTTACTGATACATCTGCCTTGTCAATTCCTGTTTTTTCAGCGATTTCTGAAATGATATCTGCTTTAGTCACTTTATTTTTGAGTTAAGTTTTAAAATATATTTATAATGTCTACAATAGACGGCGCAAAGTTAACAAGAGGAGTTTTACCAAAATTTGCAAAACCCATAAAAACCTCACGCTGAATTCTATAACAAACATAACTGAAAAATATTCCTTGAGTTCAGATTATTTTATCAATGGTCTGATTTCATGGTATGAACGGGAGCATAGACTTTTGCCATGGCGAGAGTCAAGTGATCCATATCAGATATGGTTATCAGAGATTATGCTGCAGCAGACACAGGTGCGTCAGGCATTGCCCTATTATCATGCTTTCACAGAGGCTTTCCCTGATATCCATTCCCTTGCCGGAGCTGCTGATGATACTGTACTGCGATTGTGGCAAGGTCTTGGGTATTATTCAAGAGCAAGAAATATGCATCAATGCGCCAAAATAGTAGTCAAAAATTATAGTGGGGTTTTTCCAGATACTTATCAGGAGCTTTTGAAACTTCCTGGTATAGGAAAATATACCGCTGCCGCTATTGCTTCTATTGCCTTCAATGAGGCGGTGCCGGTAGTCGATGGCAATGTATACCGGGTATTATCGCGCTTACTTGGAATTTTTGATGATATTTCCAGTCCGCAGACCTTTAATACATTTTTTGAAATTAGTAAAAAATATATATCCAAAAATTCTCCTGGTATCTATAATCAGGCATTGATGGAGCTGGGCGCCCTTATCTGTTCGCCCAGGAATCCCAATTGTCAGCAATGCCCCCTGGCTTCGGCTTGCTACGCAAACCTTCATCAAAAGCAGCACGAGCTGCCTGTTAAAACTAAAAAAGTAGTTGTAAAAAACCGATTTCTCGAATATATGGTATTAGAAGATGCTGGTCGGTTGGCACTGGAAAAACGGACCAATGGTGATATCTGGGAAGGGTTATATGATTTTCCGTTAATAGAACAAGCAGAGACTGTATCTATTGAGGAAACTATCCAGGACTTTCTTAAAAAATGGCCAAAACTCCAACCCTTTATTTTTCAAAATGTCTCAAAACCTTACAAACACAAGCTTACTCATAGAGTCTTGCATGCCCGTTTTTTTTATTTAAAAAATTCGAATGAAAACCCACCTCAGACCCCAGACCTTCCGTTTAATTTTTATACAATCGGTGAAATTCAAAATATGCCTAAATCCAAACTGGTCCAAGATTATTTGAATGACCACATTTTTTAGTTAAATTTAGGAAAGAATCAATAAATTTGCAGTTCAAAAACCATTTGAAAAATGTCAGGAGTAAATAAAGTGATTTTAGTCGGTCGATTAGGTAAAGACCCTGAAGTGCGTCATCTGGATAGTGGCGCTGTCGTTGCAAACTTTTCATTGGCTACCTCCGAGTCCTATAAAGACCGGACCACCGGTGAGAGAAAAGAGCAAACCGAATGGCATAATATTGTGCTCTGGAGAGGCCTTGCTGAAGTGGCCGAAAAGTATCTACATAAAGGAGACCTGGTGTATATTGAAGGTAAAATCCGCACCCGTAGCTATACGGATAAAGAGAATGTACAAAAATACACAACTGAGGTGGTCGGTGATAATATGACCATGTTAGGTTCAAAAGGCGGTGGAGGTGGCAGCCAGGATATGCCATCAGAGTCCTCATCGGGGAAAATGACCAATGCGTCTGAAAGTGGTGGAAGCCCGGCAGCAGAAGATGATCTGCCATTCTGATTATGCCCTTAATAATCAGAATATTGTGGTATCAAAAGTTGGATTTTGGAAACTGAAATAGACGAACCTCCGAGTAGTCTTTTACTTGCTGAAATATTTACCGATTCTGCCCTGTTTTACACGGCGGGAGGATTGGTATTGGTTTTATTACTTATAGCATCAGCCCTGGTATCCGGTTCGGAAGTAGCCTTTTTTTCATTAAGTGCCGACCAATTGGATCAATGCAAAAAGAAAGAGCACCCAAACGATGAGAAGGTTGTTTTGCTGATGGAAAAGCCCCGGTTTCTCCTTTCTACAATTTTAATACTCAACAATTTTATTAATGTTACCATCATCACCCTCTCTACCTTTATCGTCTGGGAGGCTGTAGGCACCAAGACTGCCGGAGGAATTGTTATTGCCCTGCTGACCGCAACAGTTACCATTGCCATCGTATTTTTTGGAGAAGTCCTGCCCAAGGTATATGCTGCCCAAAACAACCTTACCCTGGCCCGGTTTATGGCCAAATTTTTAGGTTTTGCCGAAATAATTTCCAGGCCCCTTTCCATACCCCTTATCTCAATGAGTAATTTTATAGAAAAGCGGTATAAAGCCAAAGGCTATAATGTATCAGTTGAAGAACTGCACCAGGCGCTCGAGATCACCACCGACCATGAGCAATCATCAGATGAAGAAAAGGAAATCCTTAAGGGTATTGTCAACTTTGGTACCCTGACTGTAAAGCAGATTATGAGATCAAGAATGGATATCACTGCTATAGATACTGACCTCAACTTTCATGAACTCCTCGATAAAATCAATAAATCCGGATTTTCAAGGATCCCTGTATTTACCGAAACCATTGATAAAATAGAAGGGATTCTTTATGCCAAAGACCTCCTCCCCTATCTTGAGGAAGGCGAAACCTTTGACTGGAAACCTTTGATTCGCAATTGCCTGTTTGTACCCGAAACCAAAAAGATCGACGGCCTGCTCAAGGATTTTCAGGAAAAAAGGATGCATATGGCCATTGTGGTAGATGAGTACGGGGGGACTTCAGGTTTGATTACTCTAGAAGATATTATAGAAGAGATTATTGGAGAAATCAATGACGAGCTTGATGACGAGGACGATGTACATTACAATAAGCTGGACAAAAACACCTACATTTTTGAAGGTAAAACATCCCTTCATGATTTTTGCAAGATCATCGAAGAGGACCCTGATATATTTGAAGAGGTAAAAGGAGAAAGCGAATCCCTTGGCGGCTTAATTCTTGAAATTAATGGGAAACTCCCAAGATCCGGAGAAAAAATAAATTTTGATAAGTACGTATTTACGGTAGTATCCGTTGATATCAAAAGAATAAAAAGGATCAGGGTCTTTGTGAAAGAACCAATAAAAAATAAAAAGGATGAGTAAGCCGCAGGTTGGGTTCTCTGTTTGGCCCTGGATCATATTGTTTTTTATCATTGGTTGCAAAGGAGACTTTAGCCCAAAACCCAAGGGTTTCAACCGGATTATTTTTCCTGAACATGGGTACCAGGCCCTGCCTGATACTTTTCCTTATTTTTTCGAATATTCTAAACATGCCCAACTGCTGCCTGACACTGCCGGGCTTATCGGCAAGCATTGGGTGGAAGTGCATTATCCGGAATACAAAGCCACCATCCACATCACTTACAAACCAGTAAACCGCAATGATGAGCTACTTAAGGAATACCTGAAGGATGCTTACGTCCTTACTGCCAAGCATCAGATAAAGGCTTACGGCATAGACGAAATCATCACCATTACCCCTAAAGGAAAAACCGCCGTCCTGGCCGAACTGGAAGGCGAGGTGCCCAGCCAATTCCAGTTTTTTACCACCGACTCGACTCATCATTTTCTCCGTGGAGCTTTATATTTCTTCACCCAGGTACAAAATGACTCCCTCGCTCCTGCAATTGAGTACATCAAAAAAGACATGGTGCACATGCTCAATACCCTGGAGTGGACTGATGCGGAAAAAACTCGGAAAAATTAAATCATCTTGCCCATATTTGTAGGGCATGTCTCAGATATTTTCTACAAGCATTGAGTTTCTAAAAGGGGTAGGACCCCAACGTGCGGCCCTGCTGCAAAAAGAGCTTGGCATTTTTACTTTCGGGGACCTATTACAGCGTTACCCCTTTCGATACGAAGACCGCACCCGCTTCTATACCATTGCAGAAATCACCGAAGCCCAGTCCAATGTGCAGGTCAAAGGCATCATCCGCACCATGGAGGTGGCAGGGGGTGGACCTAAAAAAAGACTTGTCGCCTATTTTAAAGATGAGACCGGAGAGATACAATTGGTCTGGTTTAAAGGGTTAAAATGGGTCCTTGACAAAATAAAACCCGGTACTCCTTATATCGCTTACGGTAAGCCCTCCCAATACGGGCGGTACATTTCAATCGCCCATCCTGAGCTGGAACCGGTGTCTGAAGCCAATTTGACCAGGGCTTCCCTGGTACCGGTCTATTCCCTTACCGAAGGCCTCCGGAACCGGTACATGGACAATAAGCTCATTGTCAACCTTCAACGGCAGATTCTTCAGAAAGTCTTAGCGTACATCCCGGAAACGCTCTCTGCCAATATTTTAAAAGCCCAGGGCTTGATCCTCAAAAGGGTAGCCATGGAGCACATTCATTTTCCGCCGGATCCCAAATCCCTGGCACGTGCCCGCCACAGACTCAAGTTCGAAGAGTTCTTTTTTATTCAGCTTCGCATCCTTAAAATGAAGCTCAATAATCAGGAAAAATTTAGGGGCATGGTCCTTGAAAATACTGTCCTCGTAAAGGATTTCTACAATACCCACCTGCCTTTTGAGCTTACCAATGCCCAGAAAAAAGTGGTGAGGGATATCCATCGCGATATGAAATCCAGCAAACAAATGAACCGACTCCTTCAGGGTGATGTCGGCAGCGGTAAAACCATTGTGGCATTTATTACCATGCTCCAGGCAGTAGGAAGTGGCCAGCAGACAGCCCTAATGGCCCCTACCGAAATCCTGGCCATCCAGCATTTTAATGGGTTGAAACCTTATGCGGATGCGATGAAGCTTAGGATCGCCCTACTGACGGGATCCACAAAACAAAAAGATCGAAAAGTGATTTTTGAAATGCTAAAAGAGGGTACCCTGCACATCATCGTTGGCACCCATGCCCTGCTGGAAGATACGGTAGCATTCAAATCTCTGGGCCTGGCGGTAGTAGACGAGCAGCACCGGTTTGGGGTGGCACAACGCTCCAAACTATGGAGAAAAAACGAGACCCTATTTCCCCACATGTTGGTAATGACTGCAACACCCATCCCCCGCACTTTGGCCATGACCCTTTATGGGGACCTTGATGTATCTGTTATTGATGAACTCCCAGCAGGCAGGAAACCCATTCAAACCATCCACCGGTACGACAATAGCCGATTGCGCATTTTTGGGTTTTTGAAAGAACAAATAGCCCTGGGGCGTCAGGTATATGCGGTGTATCCATTGATTGAAGAGTCCGAAAAATCCGACCTTAAAGACCTTATGGACGGATATGAGAGCATCACCAGGGCTTTTCCGGAAGTGCCTGTGAGCATTGTACATGGTAAGATGAATCCCGCCGACAAAGACTTCGAAATGCAGCGATTTGTTAAAGGCAACACTAAGATCATGGTAGCAACCACCGTGATAGAGGTCGGGGTGAATGTGCCCAATGCCTCGGTGATGGTGATCGAAAATGCCGAGCGTTTTGGATTGGCCCAGCTACACCAGCTCAGGGGCCGGGTAGGCCGTGGCGCCGAGCAGTCATACTGTATATTGATGACTTCTCACAAGCTAAGCAAAGAAGGGCGCGTACGGATCGATACCATGGTGCGGACCAATAATGGGTTTGAGATCGCTGATGTAGATCTGAAGCTCCGGGGACCCGGCGACCTGACCGGCACCCGCCAAAGCGGTGTGCTGGATCTGCTGATAGCAGATCTGGGCCAGGATGGGAAGATTCTGGAGACAGCCCGTGCCGCAGCCAAAGAAATTCTTGACAAAGACCCGGACCTTAGCTTTCCAGAGCACCAGCCCATCCTGGCCCAGGTCAGGTCGCAAAGCGCCTCCTCCATCAATTGGAGCAGGATTAGTTGACGTAGGATACCTTTTCACATAAAAATTCCATTTCTCCCCGATTTTCGGTTTATTTACTTTAAAACGACCGAACCATGAAAAAACTGATCATATTCCTCCTACCCCTGGCCATCCTGGCCTGCTCAGAGCCGCCCTCTGAAGAAATACCCTACGGCAACCCCCACGCTGAAGGTTTCGACCTGGAGGGCTCTGACTCTTTGGCCATAGCCATTGCCGATCAGGTCATGGAAGCTATGGGTGGCCGTAAAGCCTGGGATGAAGCCCGGTATTTCCAATGGGATTTTTTTGGTGCAAGAAGGCATCTCTGGAACAAAAAAACTGGTGACATCCGCATTGAAACTAAGGATACGGCCGTATTCATCACCAATATTGAAGGAGGTCCGGGACAATACTCCAATCGGGGCACCACCCTTGAGCCCAATGATTCCCTTCAAGAAAGGGCCATTAATATGTGGATCAATGATGCCTACTGGCTGTTTATGCCTTTCAAACTTAAAGACAGTGGCGTCACGCTTAGGTACATCCGCGAAGATACCACCGAACTCGGCGAGCCCGCTCACGTGCTTGGGCTTTCTTTTAGGGAAGTAGGCGTTACCCCTGATAACCGGTATGAGGTCTTTGTGGATAAGAAATCTAATTTAGTCACTCAGTGGCGATTTTTTAGGAATTTCAATGATGATGCCCCGGGATTCACCACGCTCTGGGGTGGGTATGCCACCTATGGTGGGCTCCTTCTTGGGGGTGACCGCGGACAGCGGCAGATCTCAGAAATCGCAGTACCTGATTCCATCCCTGACATCGCCTTTACCGACCATACCTGGGGGCTGCTCTATCTATGATGGACATCGAAAAATTGAGAGAAGACACCCCTGCCTGCCGGAAGGTGATCCATTTTAATAATGCAGGGGCCGCACTCATGCCTGATCCGGTGTACTATGCGGTGACCAGATATCTGGAATTGGAACGCAATATCGGCGGCTACGAGGCCATGGAAAAAGAGGAGGCCATGTTGAATGGATTTTATGAAAGTGCAGCAAAACTCATCAACGCCCATCCTAAAGAGATCGCTTTCGTGGAGAATGCCACTGCGGCATGGAATATGGCCTTTTATTCATTCACATTCGAAAAGGGTGATGTCGTACTCGCCTCAAGAGATGAGTACCTCAGCAACCGTCTGGCAATCATGCAGCTTGCCAAAAGAAAAGGGATCAGGATGCAGTGGATCCCGGAAAACACAGACGGTACAGCAAACCCGGAGGTCCTCCATGCGCTGATCACCGATAAGGTAAAAATGATCGCATTGACGCATATGCCCACTAATAATGGCCTGGTAAATCCTGCTGAAGAAATAGGCGCTATAGCCGAGAAACATCAAATCCCTTATCTGCTTGATGCATGTCAGTCAGTGGGGCATTATCCTTTGGATGTCAAAAAGATTAAATGTGACTTCCTGAGCACTACCGGCCGCAAATTTCTCCGTGGGCCAAGAGGCACGGGCTTTCTTTATGTGAAAAAGGAGCGGCTCCTAAACATGGAGCCGGTGATGATCGATATGCACAGCGCCTATCTTAAAGACCATGATCACTATGCCCTTCATGATTCAGGAAAACGATTTGAAACCTGGGAGAGCAGCTATGCCGGAAAAGCCGGACTTAAGGCTGCCATCGATTATACCAATCATCTTGGGATCAATCAAATATGGGAGCGGGTCAGTGGCCTTGCCCAAAAGTTGAGAGCGGCGCTTGAAGCCGTACCAGGGATCAAGGTCAATGACCTGGGTACCCTGCGCTCAGGGATTGTGACTTTTGAGTCGGAAAAGCTGCCTGCTGCCCAGCTTAAGGAAAAGCTTTACAAGGCTAAAATGAATGTTTCCATATCACAGGCCAATCCTTTGATGCTGGAATCATCCCCAAGTCATCATCCCGAGTGGATCAGAGCCTCGGTCCACTACTATAATACCGAAGAGGAAATCAGGAAATTTGTTGAATTTGTGGGGGGTAGGGTGAGTTGATCTAGAAGATTGAGTCTTAGCGAGACGCTAAGACTAGAGCCCATACACTTGTATCTGGTCGTAGCGTCTCGCTACGACCTAAACAATACTAAACAAACATTAACTCAATTTGACCCATTCTGATACCATAGTAATCACCTGCGCTGCTATGCAACCAATCTTCTTCTTTTTCTACCAATCCCTGCACTACAGGATTGAAGTGAATGTAATCCAATCTTTGTTGCAAAATTTCATCTTTGTCTAATTCAATCGGGTGATTATGTTGTTGCCAGAATTGAAAATCCTTATTCCTTTTATTTTGATTCCCAGCCTGATAAAATAGATTCAAGAGCCACTTTCTCCTACTTTCCTGCATGCTACCTTCAATTTCTTTTCGAATATGGCGCGATGTATAACTTTTAAAATCGCGAATAATATCAGTTAGTACTCCCGTCTCTGTACCAATAATCATATGGATATGGCTAGGCATTATACAGTACCCATATACTTCAAGACCTTTATTGGTCTGACAGTATTTTATGCTATCGTATAAGATTTTCCAATATTCCTCCCTGATGAAAATATCGATCCAATGAACTACTGTAAAGGTCACAAAGTATAATTGCCGATTATCCCTTATTGTGTATTTTCTGCCCATTCAAACAAATATAGAAAAATATGAAAAATCGGATTTTATAGTATAAATGGAAAGAGGGTCTTAGCGAGACGCTAAGACCAGAATAGCCTCTGGCTCATGTAGGCAATATTATCTAATTGGGGTCGATCCACGAGGCAAGATGCCTCAAGGATATTTGTCACTCGCCTGGAGGCGGGCGACTGAAAGGGATACCACTATGAATTAGATGAAAAGGGGTTTAAATTTGAGTTTTTTAAATCAATTGTCATGCATAAAGACGATTTTGCCCATCTCCCGGATTGGGTGCAACGGTACCTGAAACCGGTAAATGAGGTGCCGCTAATCCCTGCGCTGATCGGATACGGGGATTCTTTTATTGAATTATTGAAACAGATTCCGGAGTCAAAAGGCTCCTATGCTTACGCCGAGGGCAAATGGACCATCAAAGAGGTGGCCGGCCACGTGATCGACTGCGAGCGGATCCTGGCATTCCGGGCTTTGCATATTGCACGGGGAGATACCCACCCTTTACCGGGGTTTGATCAGGATGATTATGTGGCCAATGCCAATGCGAATAGCCGCAAGCTACATGAAATGGTCAATGAAATGGCCCATCTCAGGGCTTCTACCATAGACCTCTTTTCTTCATTTACCGATGAAATGCTCCGGCAGAAAGGTTCTGCCAATGGGTTAGTGCTTTCCGCTGAAATATTAGGGTATTTTATTGCGGGACATGCCCTGCATCATGAAAAAATTCTCAGGGAGCGATACCTGTGATGGGTAGTACCCAAATAATTTTTAATTTGGTGTCCGTAAGGATTAACTCTTATTAATTTTGAAACTACTCTGGGCTTGTATTATCCCTGTAATAGCACTCCTCACAGGAGGGTGTCGGTCTATGCAAAATGCAGCCATTCAAGACCGGATCGACCATATGGAGACCTTTTTTGGCCACCATGCCGGCCTGATGATCTACGACCCTTATTCCGGGGAAACCCTCTATGCTCATAATCCTGATCGATATTTTGTTCCGGCCTCCAATGTCAAATTGCTTACCACTCTGGCAGCGATCACCATGCTGCCCGAAAGGGTGCCGGATTACTGGTATTACTACAAAAGTGACAGCCTCATCCTTTGGCCGTACGGCAATCCGGTACCCTTAAATCCCAAGTTTACAGCTCAGGAATCCTTTAACTTTTTAAGAAATCGCAAGGGTAATGTGTACCTGGTCCATCGCTCCGTGACTGAAAAGGCTCTGGGTCCCGGATGGGCTTGGGGAGATTATTCCTATGCTTATTCCGCCGAAAGGTCGGCCTTCCCGCTTTATGGTAATCTTTTTCAGGTGTACAGAGATTCCATTGATCAGGCTATAAAGGCTTCACCGGGATTTTTTCAGCACCATCTCATTGCTGACACTTTGTTTTCTTCCGCTTTTTTAAGGGCTTTCACCACCGATTCTCTTCGCATCAATCCTGGCCTTATCCAATGGGGTGCCCCTATTAACATCCCCTATACCACTTCCATGGAAAAATCGGCCCTTCTACTGAGCGACACCCTTGGCAAGCCGGTAACCATAATTGCTGACTCGGGCATCCGGGATTGGTACCCTACCAGAGGCCACCACCTTGATTCTTTACTCAAGCCAATGCTTAAGGATAGTGATAACTTCTTGGCTGAGCAGATATTGATCATGGCCTCCGCCGCGCTAGGCGATACCCTGAATCAGGAAAAAGCTATTAAACATACTACAAGACGGTTTTTTGCCGGCAATCCAAGGAAAATTGTATGGGTAGACGGATCCGGATTGTCCCGGTATAATCTGGTGACTCCGGAACACATGGTGCACACTGTTGACCTGCTCCTAAAGCTCCTCGGTGAAGACCGGCTCCTGTACCTGCTGCCCAATGGGGGGGTAGATGGTACCCTCAAAGACCGGTTTACCGGCACGGATCCTTTCATTTTTGCAAAGACCGGCACCCTTTGGCACCATCACAATCTCAGCGGTCTCATCCGAACGCGAAAAGGACGCCTTTTGGTTTTTAGTTTTATGAACAATAATTATGAGGCCGGTGCCGGGGAGGTACGGCCCTTTATGGACGCACTTTTGAGAGAATTTGCTGAGAATAACTAAGGCTAGCACTAAATTTGTATAAACCATTCTAAATTGCAAGCATGAAACCGAGCATGACGCAATCCTCACATAGAGGAATGATAATATTTGCGAGGTTCCAACTGCCTGCGGTAGGCAGGCCTGACCATTGGAAACAAATTATAAACAGATGAAGCAACTGGTTATATTAATTGGGGTATCCCTTTTTTTCTTTTCCCACAGTCGCAGTCAGGTCATGTCGACTGCTGATAGCCTCGATCTGAAAATTGGGCAGATGATCATGATCGGCTGGAATGGCACCAGTGTCGACCCTTTTGATCCTGCCATTGATGGCCTCCTCAACGATAGGGTGGGTGGCGTTATTTTTTTTGAAAAAAATATTTCCCCGACTGACAGCTATCGTAAGCTACTGAAAATGTCCATGACCCTCCAGCAGAAGACAAGGATTCCTCTGCTTATTGCAATTGATCAGGAAGGTGGATTGGTCAACAGGCTCAAGCCAAAATATGGATTTCCTGGTACCATCACTGCCGCTGAGATGGGTCTGAATCCCGATAGCACCATATTTTATGGAAACCTTACCGCAGGTATCCTCGCCACCCTTGGTATCAATCTGAACTTCGCACCAGTAGCTGACCTGGCTACCAACCCTGATAATCCTATCATTGCCAAATACGGCCGTGCCTTTTCTGATGATCCTGAGGAAGTGGCGCTTCATAATCAACTTTGGATTGAGACCCACAGGTATCGCCGGGTGCATTCGGTCATGAAGCATTTTCCCGGACATGGCAGTTCAAAGGAAGATACGCATCTCGGCATGGCAGATGTGACACCAAACTGGGATGAAATAGAACTGATACCTTATAAAAAACTCATTGAATCGGGCCATGTGGCTGGCATCATGACTGCCCATGTGGTCAATAAAAACCTTGACCCTTCAGGCCTGCCTTCTACCCTTTCCAAAAAAATAGTACAGGGCCTCCTTCGGGATGAGATGGGCTTTAATGGCGTGGTGTTTTCTGATGATATGCAAATGCACGCCATAACCAAGCATTATGGACTCGAAAAATCTATTGAGTTGGGGATCAATGCGGGATTGGATGTACTTATATTCTCCAACAATATCCATGGCAGTCAGGAGCGCACCGCTGACAAGGTCCACAAGATCATCAAGGACCTAGTAAAAGAAGGCAAGATAACTCCTGAAAGAATTGATGCGTCTTTTCGGCGGATTATGAAGTTTAAGGAACCCTTTTAAGGAAATTTTTTTTACTTCACCTTATCCTGGGCGTAAAACTGACCCTAACTGCTTCACTCATGGTAAATGACGTAAAGGAGGGTTTGCCCAACTGCCTTTAGGGGCTCCGTACTGATCAGGTCCATATTATCGCTTAGGGTGTGGTGGTAATCCCCAAAATAGCCGTGCTGGGGGTCGTAGTGCACAATATTGATCATAGGAATCCTCGCCAGTTCGTTGACAAAAATATGGTCGTCTGTGATCTCCGGCTTTTTGCTTTTGATGAAATAATTGCCATAGCCGAGGGAAGCCGCCGCGTCCCAGACTTTCTCTACCACAGATGGGGCATAACGCATAGAGGCGCCTTCCATATAAAATTTTGAGCCCTTGGCGCCCACCATATCCAATAGTATCCCGTAATAGGCTGAGTAATTAGGCTTATGCTTGTTGAGTGACCAATACTGAGAGCCCAAGCACCACCAGGAATATAATCCTTCCGGCAAGGGCACATTTTCTTGTTTTGCGTCAAGCTCACCCCAATCCTCTCCATCAAATAAAATGATGTCTACACCAACTTCAGGTAATCCTTTTTCAGAAAAAGCCCGCGCTACTTCAAGCACCACGCCTACGCCACTGCCGCCATCATTGGCCCCATCAATGGGCTTATGCCATTTTTCGGGATCATCTTTATCAGCGAAAGGGCGGGTATCCCAATGGGCCGCAAGAAGGATCCGCTTGCGCATTTGTGGGTTGTAGGTGGCAATTATATTTTTTAGCTCCAGCTCATTTCCATCAAACGTAGGGGATTTAAACTCCTGCACAGTCACCGCCGCGCCATACTCCCGAAATTTCCGGATCAGATATTCGGCTGTTTCGCGATGCCCATCGGTATTGGGCACTCTCGGCCCAAAGTCAACCTGTGTTTGGATGAAGGTAAAGGCCGAATCCGCATTGAATACCGGCACCGCCACCACTTTCTCGGGCTTGCTAATCTCCTCTGCCCCCTTTTTGACTTCTCCACAGGAGGCCATCAAAATCCCTAATAAGAGGATCAGGGGATAAATTTTAAATTGTTTTCTCATAAAATTTTATTCTTCATAAGCCCACTCAACGCCGGTCTTTAAGTCTTTCACGATGATGCCCAGGGATTTAAAGCGGGCACGAATGGTGTCTACCTTATCATAATCCTTGACCTGTTTGGCTTCTGTATATAACTCCAAAAGGGCTTCAATCAATGCTTCCTGGTGATCCTGCTTTTCCTCTACCAGGCCTAAAACATCCTCGATAAAACTTAAATACGTGGTTTTTATTTTATTGAATAAATCTTTACCCAGGTCCTCAAATGTGATATGCCCCATGTGAAGGGAATTGATTTTCTTAAGCAGATTAAAAAGATGCCCGATGGTCAGGGCAGTATTAAAATCATCATTCATAGCATGGGTGCACGCTTTGAGGATTTTGCCGACCTCCTCAGCCAGTTCAGCATTACCCGGCTTTGAAGGCAGGCCCTCCGGCGGGTCCATTTTTTTAATGAGTCGCAGACCATTGATCATTTTCCGGTACCCTTTGGCGGCTGCTTGAAGGGCCTCATTGGAAAAATCCACCGTGCTGGAATAATGCGATTGCATCATAAAGAACCGCACCGTCATTGGGCTGTAAGCCCGATCCAGCATCGGGTGTTCACCGGTGATCAGTTCCCGGGGCAGGAATGAATTGCCCAGGGATTTGCTCATTTTTTGACCATTCACGGTGAGCATATTGGTATGCAGCCAATATTTGACGGGGTCCTTCCCATGGCTGCCTATTGACTGGGCTATTTCACATTCATGGTGGGGAAATTTCAAATCAAGGCCACCTCCGTGGATATCAAAAGTCTCGCCCAGATACTTGGTGCTCATGACCGTGCATTCCAGGTGCCATCCGGGAAATCCTTCTCCCCAGGGAGAGGGCCACCGCATGATATGGGCCGGACCGGCTTTTTTCCAGAGGGCAAAATCTACCTTGTTTCTTTTCTCATCCTGAGCGTCTAAATCACGGCCACTTTCCATGAGTTCTTCTATAACACGTCCGGAGAGCTTGCCGTACTGATACTGCTTATCATATTTGGTCACATCAAAATACACTGACCCATTGACCTCATAAGCAAAGCCCTTTTCAATCAAAAGCTTCACCATTTCTATTTGTTCGATGATATGCCCGGTAGCAGCAGGCTCTATGCTGGGAGGCAGGAGGTTAAATTGCTTCATTACCTGATGAAACCCATCGGTATACCGGTGCACAATTTCCATAGGCTCCAAATTTTCCAGCTTGGCTTTTTTGGCGATTTTATCCTCTCCTTCATCAGCATCATTTTCCAGGTGGCCTACATCGGTGATGTTGCGCACATACCGCACCTTATAGCCCAGATGCATGAGGTACCTGTAAATCACATCAAAAGTCATGAAGGTCCTCACATTACCCAGATGCACATCATTATACACTGTAGGCCCGCACACGTACATGCCCACAAAGGGCGGATTGAACGGCTCGAAGCCTTCTTTCTTTCTGGTCAGGGAATTGTAAACGGTCAGCTTTTCACTCATTGGGCAAAATTAAAAAAAATAACCAGTGGTCATGGTATTTAATGGGCTTCCAGCCAATTTTCTCCAAATCCGGCATCTACCTTCATGGGCACCTCCAGGTTTACGGCATCCTGCATGATGCGTATTACATTTTCCTTCACTTTTTCTTTTTCATCCCGATGCACATCAAAAACCAATTCGTCATGCACCTGTAGTATCATTCTTGATTTCAGGTCTTCTTTGTCCATCCATTCTTTCACCTGAATCATGGCAATTTTGATGATATCAGCAGCAGTACCCTGAATGGGTGCATTGATGGCGTTGCGTTCTGCAAAACCGCGCATAGTTTGATTGCGGTCGTTAATATCCCGCAGATACCGCCTTCTGCCAAAATGAGTCGAAACATACTCATCCTTTTTAGCCTGGGCAACTACCCGCTCCATGTATTCCTTTATCGCCGGAAACTCCCTGAAGTAAGAAGAAATGATGTCGCTGGCTTCTGTACGGGAAATATTAAGATTTTGACCCAGACCAAATGCGGAGATGCCATAGATAATCCCAAAATTTACCTCTTTGGCCTTTCTCCTCATGCCTGGCTCTACCTCCTCCAGGGGAACCCCAAATACTTTACTGGCAGTAGTAGCATGGATGTCTCTCCCTTGCCTAAAGGCTTCAATCATGCTTTCATCTCCGGAAAAAGCGGCTACAATACGCAACTCAATTTGCGAATAATCTGCTGAAAAAAGCAAAAAATCATTTGCTCTTGGGACAAAGGCCTTCCTGATCGCCCGGCCATTTTCTGTACGAATCGGGATGTTCTGCAGGTTGGGGTTATTGGAACTCAGCCTGCCTGTAGCGGCTACCGCCTGCCTATAATCCGTATGGATTCTTCTATCTCTGGGATTGATCATCGAAGGCAGGGCATCTACATAGGTAGACTTTAACTTTTGATATTCTCTGAATTCCAGAATCTTATTAGCGATAGGATGGTCATTGGACAGCCTGCTCAAAATATCCTCACCCGTGGCATATTGTCCGGTTTTGGTCTTTTTGGGTTTGTCCACGAGTTTTAGTTTGTCAAAAAGCACCTCACCCAGTTGCTTGGGCGATGCAATGTTAAACTCTACTCCGGCCATATCATAAATCTCTTCCTGAGCCTTCAGAGCCTTTTTTTCATAATCCTTGGAGAGTAAATTAAGAGCCTCTTCATCAATCCTGACCCCTTCATATTCCATGGATGCCAACACCGGCACCAGAGGAAATTCTATGGTATCCAATAGCTTTTCAAATCCCATGGTTTTCACCTCCTCATGCAGCTTGTGGCGAAGTTTCAGGGTGATATCGGCATCCTCACCGGCATATACTGCTACCTCCGCCGGAGGCACGTCCCGCATATTTCCCTGTCTTTTACCTTTTGGCCCTATGAGCTCAGTAATGGAAACGGGTCGGTATTTTAAATACTTTTCGGCTAAGAAATCCATATTATGCTTGCCTTCTGAGTCCAGCACATAATGGGCAAGCATGGTGTCATATATCGGACCTTTCACCATAATCCCATAATTCATCAGCACTATCATATCGTACTTGATATTCTGACCGATTTTTGTGATGTTCTGATCTGCAAGGACAGTCTTAAAAATTTCAAGGATGGCTTTTACCTCTTTTTCCTCCTCAGGGGTAGGGATGTAAAAGGCTTCCCCAGGAACATAAGAAAAGGCAAGCCCTACCAGCTCGGCCTCATGGGCATGGATACTGGTGGTTTCTGTATCAAAGCAAAACTCCTTTTGCATGGCGAGATACTTCGCCAGGTCTTGCATCTCTTCAAGGCTTTCGATAAGATGGTAATCGTAGGATACAGTGGTAATATCATCAAAATCCGAAGTGGGGCCGGGCTGCCCGTTTTGGGTAATTTCTTTACTTTTGATGGCTGCAAAGAGCTCCCCCTGTGCTCCGGCCGATGGCTTTTCAGCGATGGTTTCATTAAATACCCGCTGCATGATCGTTCTGAATTCCAGCTCCCTGAAAATTTCCTTTAGCTGGTCCTCTATTGGACCATCATACACCAAAGCGGGTTCATCAAAATCTACTGGTACATCGGTAATGATAGTGGCAAGTCTTTTGGATAAAATCCCTTGAGAGCCGTACGTTTCTACGTTTTCTCTTTGCTTGCCTTTGAGCTTATCAGCGTTCTTAACGATCTGCTCTACAGTGCCGAAAGTTTTGAGAAGGGTAGCTGCTGTTTTGGGCCCGATGCCGGGAATTCCCGGGATATTATCCGAGGCATCTCCCTGAAGGCCAAGCATATCCCTGACCTGGTCTACCTGCTCGATATCCCACTTTTTGGTTACCTCCTCAATCCCCATTACATCCACACTATTGCCCATGTAAGAAGGCTTATATAGGAAGACCTTCTCAGTAACCAACTGCCCGAAATCTTTATCCGGCGTCATCATGTAAACGGTAAAACCCGCCTTTTCGGCTTGTTTGGCGAGGGTCCCAATAATATCATCAGCCTCAAACCCGTCCTTTTCAATAATTGGAATATTAAACCCTTTGATGATTTCCCGAACAAATGGGATCGCATTAGTGATGTCTTCGGGTTGCTCCTGTCGCTGGGCTTTATATTCTGAATATTCCTTGTGCCGGAATGTGGGTGCCCTGGTGTCAAATGCAACTGCAATATGTGTGGGTTTCTGTTTGTTGATGACTTCCAAAAGGGTATTGGTGAATCCAAACATGACCCCTGTATTGAGTCCTTTTGAATTGAGTCTTGGATTCTTACTAAAAGCAAAATGCGCCCGATAAATCAACGCATAAGCATCCAAAAGAAATAGTGTTTTCTTGTCTTTACTCATTGGGGTAAATATAAGTGATTTTGATTACAGTATCAGACTTAAAAATTAAACCGATTTTCATTTTAATAATCATAAGACATCATCATACTTTAAAAATGACTAATTTTAAAATTAATGCTGTTTTCAAGAAATGTGTAGGGTTTTTTTCATACCGCTTTCTATAGTTTTGCTTTTGTGCTTATGTCCGGTAATGGGTATGGCCCAGGGCTGGTATAAGATTTACCAGGAAGCTGAAGAACTCATGCGCAACGGAGAAAGTGATGAGGCCATTCGTATCGCTGAACAAAGCCTGGTGCGCTTCCTTCAGGAAGATGGCACCAATAGTCCCAATCATGCTGCCATTCTGAGATTTATCACTACGGCTTCATTTTCCATGGGCTATTTTGATAAAAGTGTGGAATATGGCTCACGAGAGATCCGGGTGCATAAGGAAATAGAAAACGCAGACCCTGAGATGAAAGGCTCAGCCCATTTCAACCTGGGGTACGCCCATTATATGCTCGACCAGTTTGAAGAAGCCGCTTCACATTTTCAGGCAGCTATTGACCAACTTGAAAAGAATATTGATTTAAAAACCAATGCCCTGTGGCTGATGGGCAGCACCATGTATCAGCTTAATGAAATTCAGGAGGCCTCGGATTATCTCAATCGGGGGTTCGCTGCTTTTGGAGAGCGGGAGGAGATTACCATGGATTATCTCACTGCTACCTTTAATATGGGGATGGTGCAGATGGACTTTGAGAATTACCCAAAGGCCTTGGGTTGGTTTAAAGAAACGGAATCCATCTATGAGGCAGCAGGTCTTGAATCCTCGTCAGAATATGCCCTGGTACTGGAACAAATCGGGATCTGCCATCAGGAGGCTAATGATTACTCCCAAGCCCTGGAAAAATATAATGAAGCCATAGAAATATATTCCGACAATGACATGCCTGTAAGCAGCGGGCTTATCAACAGGAAGGCCACCTGCCTTCAGCAACTTGGCAGAGGTGATGAAGCCACTCAATTGCTTACAAATCAGGTCGGGTCAAACCCCGCTACCCTGATCAATCTTGCAGCATTAAAACAAGGCGAAGGTAAATTTGCTGAAGCTCAAAACTATTATGCCCGGGCCTTTGAAATTGTAAGTGAAGAGGACCCAATTTTCATTGAAATATCAGAAAACTTAGGCATCATGCTTCTGGAAACAGGTACAATTGAGGAGGCAGGAAACCATCTCCGCAAGGCTCTTGCACTTAGTGAATCGAAATATGGATTGACAAGTACCAGATATGCTTCATCACTCCAAAAGAACGCATTGCTTAAGTCCAGAGAAGGAAACCATAAAGAAAGCGAGGCGCTATACCGTAAGGCCCTGGATATTCTGGAAAAAAATCTAATGCCGGGTGATACGCGGATGGCAACATGTCACGAAGGATTGGCAACTGTATTACAAGCCATGGGGAAATTTCCTGAATCAGAACAGTACTACAATTTGGCATTAGAAGCCTATAGAAACACCGATAATCCTCCCATTCTGGAATTCTCCAATCTTCTGAATAATTTCGCTACCCTAAACGAACAAAATGGCCGGTACACCCAGGCCAGGGAACTTTTGGATGAAGCACTTGATTATGCCAAAACGAGGAATAACACCGCCCTTACCCTCAAAATATCTGAAAATTTCGGGACTTTACTTTTGAAAATGGGTATCCTTACCAATGCTGAAAATATTTTCAACGAAACCTTGAAAATTTCTGAGGCTACTGGAGGAAAGTCCTCACAGGGTTATGCCCGCAACCTTCTCAATATTGCCCGAATTTACCAGGCACGGGGGCAATACCAGGAAGCTGAGCCAATGTTGTCTGAAGCCCTGAGCTTACTTAGAAATACTGAGGGAAAAAAGAGCTCCCAATATGCAGAAGGACTGAATACCCAGGCCTTGTTTTACCAAACACTTGGTAACTATAAGGTGGCCGAGCCTTTGTTTGAGGAGGCCAAAGGGATATTTGAAATTAATGGGCAAACCCAAACCATAACTTATGCCAGCATCCTGGAAAATATGGCCACATTATATCAGATCCAGGGGCAGGACCAAAAAGCCTTGCCTTTGCTGATTACTGCATCAGAAATTGATAAAGCCGTTCTTGGTGCCAACCATCCCTTATATGCCACCACCTTACACAATATGGCTTCCATTTACCAAAAATCCGGGGAGCTCAAAAAAGCTGAGGCTCTTTTCAATGAAGGGCTGGTAATCTATGAAGCCACCTTTGGAAAGGAACATCCCTCCTATGCCAGTACCTTGTACAACCTCGCTGTGCTCAACCAGGATATGGAGCAGTACCAAAAAGCGGAGAATTATTTTAAAGAAGCCCTTAAGATCAGGAAAAAGGCCCTGGGTACCGATCACCCTGAATATATCTATTCAGAATACGGACTTGCCGCCCTTTATTTTGGTACCGGGGCCTTTGAAAAGGCTGCACCACTGTATAGAAATGTTATCTCCAACTATCAAAAAAAGGTAAATGATTTATTCCCCTCCATGAGCGAAAGAGAAAAGACCGCATTCTATACTAAAATACGGCCGGTTTTTGAGTCATTTCAGGATTTTGCTATTGAATATCATCTTAAATCGAAGGGTGCTTCCAGCATACTTGGGGAGCTTTATGACCTGCAATTATCAACCAAAGCCCTATTGCTCAATGCCTCCAATAAAGTGAGACAAAGGATTCTTTCCAGTAATGATGAGGTACTCATCATGCTCTATGATGAATGGATCAATGTGAAGGAAGAAATTGTCAGATATTACAGTTTTGGCTCGCAGATAGAGCAACTCAATCCTGAGCAAATCAAATATCTTGAGTTTAAGGCTAATGAAGTTGAAAAGGTCCTCTCAGAAAAATCTGAAATTTTTGCAACTGAGATCGATCGCCAGCAATATTCTTGGAAAGACCTTAGAAATACCCTTGGTCAAAATGAGGCGGCTGTAGAAATCATGCGGGTCAAAAAACGGTTTAATCCTGACTCGGTGATGTACCTTGCTTTATATGTCACCAGTGAATCTGAGCAGGCACCGGGCTTGGTCATATTTGACAAGGGCACCCAACTCGAGGCCAAATTTTATAAGTATTACATTAATACCACCTATTTCAAAATTGAGAATCTGTACTCCTACGGCAATTATTTTGAAAAGCTCAACCTGGCATTGAAAGACAAGCTCACGGTCTTCATTTCCCTAGATGGCATTTTCAATAAGATCAATCTCAATTCTCTTCGAAACCCGGTGAAAGGAACCTTCGTCCTCGATGAAAAAGATATCAGACTCGTATCCAATACCAGGGAAATCATAGAAAAAAGAAACCCCGTGAAAGCAGGCGCCAGGAAAACAGGTCATTTTTTCGGATTTCCCGAATATGTTTCAGGCAGTGCTAACAAGATTACCCAGAACGGAGGTCCTGTGATGAGATCTGCCTTCAGGGAAATAATTGGCAATTATATCCCCGAACTACCCGGGACCATGGAAGAGATCAGAGCATTGACTACCCTCCTCTCTGCACAAAACTGGGAAATATTTAAATACCTGGAATCGCTCGCCTCTGAAGAAAATATCAAAAAGGTGAATAATCCCTATCTTCTGCATGTGGCCACGCACGGATTTTTTATGGATGACCTGGAAATAGAGGAGTCCCCGGCCAACAACCAAGTGGAAATGATCAATCCTCTATTCCGGTCAGGATTACTTTTGGCAGGTGCAGGCGACCAGGTTGTTTCTGTTAGCACTGGTGCCGTTAGGGAGGACGGCGTGCTTACAGCATACGAAGCCATGAATCTTTCACTTGATGAAACAGAGATGGTTATCCTCTCGGCCTGCGAAACAGCCTTGGGGGAGGTCAAAACCGGTGAGGGGGTTTATGGGTTGCAAAGGGCATTCCTAGTAGCAGGGGCCAGAAGCATCATCATGAGTCTTTGGAAAGTAGATGATGCCGTGACTCAATTGCTGATGAAAGAATTTTATAATACATGGATCAGTTCAGGGGATAAGTTTGGGGCTTTTAAAGCAGCCCAGGTCAAAATCAAGGAATCATATCCCGATCCTTATTATTGGGGGGCTTTTGTTTTAACAGGTCATTGAGATGGTAGAGATGGCTTATAAAATATTATTTACCGCATTGATGTCCTTGTTGGTTATCCGGGTAGCATATTCACAGGATGCGCCTATCCCTGATTCTCTTAAAATTTACATTGATACCCAGGCCCCTGTCGAAGCGCTTAATAAGGAAGATGAAGTTTCCTATGCACCATCGATCAGTGCCGATGGCAAAATCATGATTTTTCAAGCCAGCCGGTCTGGTAAGTACCTGCTTTTCGAGTCAGCGAAAAATGGGGATGGGCAATGGGGAGAGCCTGAGCCAATCCAAAGGATTAATTCCTTTGCTGAAAATGCCGCCCTTATCGGTGGGCCAAGTATTTCTTTTGACGGTAATCTCCTGTACTTTTTTGCCAATACCGGGGTAGGTCAAAGTGAGGATATTTTTTATTCCCGAAGAGGCCCTGATGGGTGGGAGACACCCCAAGACATCGGCGCCCCTATCAATACCCCAGGTTATGAAGGTTTTCCATCCATTTCGGCTGATGGCAATATCCTTTACTTTATCCGTCAAAATATGGAAGGCCCGAAGGACCGTACCCTTAGGCGACAGGGCGGATTTTGTTTTTCCATTTACCGAAGCCAAAGAAGGGATGATGGGGACTGGTCGGAGCCTGTAAAGCTACCCATGCCTATCAACCAGGAATGTGAAAAAGCTCCCAAAATTATGGCCGATGGCCGTACCCTGGTATTTTCTTCCAACCGGCCCGGTGGTCTAGGTGGATACGATATGTATCAATCCACGATTAGTGCCCTTGGCGATTGGTCCATTCCCGAGCCTCTCAATTATGTAAATTCCGAATTGAATGACCAGCTTTCATGTATCAGTGCCCAGGGTGATCTCATGTATTATACCTACAATGACAAGGCCATCTACAGTGTAGTAATTCCTCCCTCCCAGCGGCAATTTGTCAACAATGTAGTACAAGGGTTTATCATCGATGATGATACCAAAGAAGGTATTCCAGCCCAGATTCAGGTGGTGGATGCCAGTACCTCTGAGGTCACTATGAGAATCGAAAATAACCCTTCAGATGGGCGCTTTACCCTGGTATTGCCAACAGGCAAAAGCTTTAATGTCATAATAGAAAAAGAAGGCTATTCCAGTTTCACCAGGTATTTTGACCTGAGGGAAAAAACCGAATATGAGGAAATCACTCTGGATATTGCTCTATTCAGATCGGTATTCTTAAATGTCTCCGTAAGCGATAAGGATTTGTTTGAACCTGTAGTTTCATATGTTATTGTTCGGTCCGGGAATCGGGATTTTCTCAGAGCAAAAAGTGATGCCCTTGAGGGCAATGCCAGACTCCAGCTACCAATTGGGAGTCAATACGAGATCATCGTTACAAGCGAAGGCTTCAAAGAAGAAACCCTTGTCTTTGATGCTTCACGTCTGGTTCTTTACAGGGACTTTGAACGGGAGGTGGAACTACAACCGGAAAAGGTGGATGTGTTTATTAATGTCACTGATATCAGCAATAGTAATGCGGTAAGCTCCAGGATTTTGCTGAGAAATAAAGACCGGGATGAAGTTATTGAGATCAGCGGCAACCAAACAGTAGCCTTGCGAGCCGGTGACCGGTACGAGCTGGAAGCCACCAGCGATCAGGGCTATGCCTTTAATTCAATGGAATTCAATCCCTTAGTTGGAGGCGATACAAGGGTGAATGTGGAACTACAAAAACTTGAAAAAGATACCAAACTTACCCTCAAGGATATTAATTTTGAAACAAACTCAGCGCAGCTCTCTGAAATATCATTTACCGAATTGCAAAGGGTAGTACAGCTGATGAGAGAAAATCCAACATTAAAGGTAGAGATCTCTGCCCACACCGATGATATTGGCTCAGCCCAATACAATATGATCCTTTCTATTAAAAGGGCCGAAAGTGTACTCAATTACCTGGTAGAACAAAACATCAAAGAGGAGCGATTTATGGCCAGGGGATACGGAGAATCAACCCCAAAAGTGCCTAATGTAGATGAAGAGAGCCGGGCGTCCAATAGAAGGGTAGAATTAAAAATATTGGGGATATGAAGCGTATAAAACTCACCATACTATTGACACTTGCTGCCATGACAGCCGTGCCTTCATATGGCCAGAAACTTCGTTACAGGGATATCATTCCTGATATCAGGACCATGGAAGGCGAAGAGCTATTCAATCAGGTCAGAGGTTACCTGTTGGAGGATAGTGAAAATCCCAATCTGAACCTGAGAATGGCTCTCATTTATGAAGATAACTATACCACACAAAATATCCTTACACATTATGAGTATTGCATGGGTCATGCTGAAAGGGCCAGACTTACATTTTTTAAAGCCGGGCTCCTGATCAGTGAGCAAGAGATCAGCAGAAATGAAGAGTTTTATAACGACCTTTTTTTCAATCCTGACTCCTCGGGTACCGTAACCCTGGAATTGCTAATTAATAAGATAAGGAAAGGGCAGGAAGATGCCAGTAATTTTCAACTGGTGGCTCCGCCTATTTATCAGGCATTTACCAAAAGTGTGGGTTTTTATGACCGGGTGGTCCGGGAATATTCCGAAATCAACGGCCGATATGCCAACAGAGACGACCTGCTCATGTATTTTGATGAAGGTCATAGAAACCGTCTCAATAGAATAAAATCAGACTACGATTCCGCTATTTATTACTTCAAAGAATATCAAAGGCTCTTTAAAGAAAATCCTCTGAAAGGTACCATTCAGGAATTCACTATACAACCCATCAAGACCTACCGGCTAGATGGGCTGATGACCAGAATGAATTTTCTGGAAAAAGACCTGGTGTTCTGGGATTACAAAACCTGGGCCGATGATCTACTGAAAGAAACTGCTGATGTCATTGTCCCCTTAAGAAAGCGGCTCAATGATATGACCATATCCCTGAATAAGTCTCTTGCCAGTTCGGGTAATGCCCCCCTTCTGGATTTTAACGCATATCGATTGAGCAAAAGCACTCTGTTTCAACTCAAGAAATATGACCATAATTCTCTCCTTGCCGCCCTCCTGGAGTATAGGGAATACCGGCAAAACCTGGAGAACAAATTAGGAAATAAAGGTGGTTATGCTGATTCAAACGAATCCGGAAGGGTTTATAATTTTTACAGTGATGTAATCAACAGCACCATCCTTGGCGACAGCCTCCTTACCCGCGTGAAAAGGCGATTGAACGAACCCAATATCAACAAACACCCCGAGTATTTTAATGCCCATTTCAATGGCGCCAAAGGCCTCACCGGTTACATTGATGAGGAAGAAAAACTGATCTCAGGTACCTTTTCTGACTTCGCTTTGCTCCTGAGAAATACCATCATTGAAAATCATACAATTCTGGAAAGGCCTAGTGGCACGGTAAAGCATAAAAATTTCATCCTTCCATTATCCGCAGATAACTATGAAGGTGAGCCCCTGGATCCGGGTCGGGCATTTACTCTGGTTTCCAAAAGAAATATTGACGGTCGGCTTTATATTGGCGGCATTTTTAAACCCGGCAGAAATCAGGAGCACTATACCGCATATCTTGCGAGCCTTAATGAACAAAACAGACTCCTTTGGATCAAGGAATACAATGTGGAAATAGACAGCGCAGGGGCTGATGCAAATAATTATGTCACCACTCTGGTGCTTACTCAGGAAGGTTGTGCTTTTACCATCACGGCCAAACACAAAGAAAAAGGATCTATTTTGAATACCTTGTTTTATTTGGATGAAAAAGGCACCGAGATCTTCAGACGACATATTCCGGAAACCGGGATACCGCGGGCACTTGTGTTCCGAGAGTCCAATAATTCTTTTGTGCTGGGAACTATGGGTGATAATTTAGTACAAAATCCTTTTCAAAAGGGCCAACTGGATATTTGGGGTATTCATGGTTTTGGTGATCTGCTATGGAATGAATCTCTTTCATTCTCCGGAACTCTTGAGGGCATGATCAATACTCAGAAAGGTTATCTATTAGCAGGAAATTTTTCCAATCTTCGGACAAATGACGGAAAAGAGCACGCAACCAATGCCAATATGAGACAAACTAACGCCTTTATTGCGGATATCAGTGACCAGGGATTTTTTAACTTAATTAATCCAATACTCACTGACAAGACCTATTTCATCAGGGATATCGTCAAAGTTAATGACAGCAACATCAATTTATTTGGCTTTGACCTCAACTACCAAACTAACCGCTACAAACCCCTTGATTTTGACAATAACCTGATCCACATCATTACCAATCAGGACCTGGATATCATCACCTCTAACATAAATCCTTGATCTAAAAGGCTTCCCTCGCGTAAAATATATAATCCGTAGCGGGAGGGGCTATATCCTTTTGTCGTAAGCTTAAAGAGATCTGTGCTCTGTGGTGAGTGCTGTGATTGGCCACATGGGTGATGATTTGTCCGATGGAATTTTCAAACTTTTTGCCCTGTGAATTCTGATAAAATATCATCTCCTCAAAAGTTTCAAACTGGTGCGATTCCAGATACTGTAGCCAGTTTTCTGTGCTTTCATTGGTCATGGTTTCTAGTTGGTCCAGGTTGTATATCTCCCAGATGGGAAATGTACTTATGGGGATGCCTTTGATCCTCAACAACCAGATGTACTGAGCCGAAATCAAGTGGCTGTATAGTTTTAAAATATCCTGATCGTCGGGGCAATGATCTATTATAGATTTGAGGATTCTCCCGTTGGCCCAGTGATTATACCGCATCAATTTTTGAAAATATTTTTTCATGAGTTTTTCAAATACTTCTACCGTTTAAAAATAAAAAAACGGACCCGGAATAAACCGGATCCGTCTAAATATAAAATGATTTAAATTAAATAGCCCCCTGGTAACCTTCAAAGGCCATCATTTTTCCCATTTCATCATAGGCCTCCGTTTCCTTAGGGGCCCAGGTACCCAGACCATCCACATATCGATTGAACATACAAAATGCCGCTGCAATCAATACTGTATGATGTATTTCATTATCTGTGGCTCCTGTCTCCCTCGCCGCCTCAACATCTTCAGCCTTTACCTCTTTCCCACTTATCTGAACCTTTTTAGCAATCTCGATGAGTTTTCTCAGTTTAGGACTAATATCCGTATGAATAAGCCCTCTTTTAATATCATCAACAAGGTCAAGGTCGCCGCCATAATGATGGGCCGCTGCGGCAGCATGTGAGGTGTGACAAAAATGACATTCATTTTTAAATGAAACATAAGCCGCAATGATCTCACGCTCTCCGGGCGTAAGGGTACTTGGTCCCCTGAGCAAAGTTTCAGCAAGGTCGGTTAGGGGTTTCGCTGTTTCAGGTGAATAGTCCAATAAACCAACAATACCCGGTAGGTCTTCATTAATTTTTATATAAGCCATGATCTTAAATTTTTTTATGATAATAGAATGCCTCAGATGCCACATACTGTGACATTGAGAAAATAAAATACTAACCCTTTTAATTTAAAAGGATCGGTATTAATAGGTGGTAATCATCATGACTGTGGTGGAGGGCTGGAAATTTCTGGTACGAAACTAACAAATCGATTATCCAAAAACCCAAATTGGATGTCTTTTACCCAGCCCCTGTCCTTAGTTTCGAGTTCCATGGAGACTGGTAAATATTCCTTAGAGCTCATTTTCAAAAGGGTAGTGTTGTCATTGCTCTCATCCTGATGCTCAGAAAAATTTTCTGCTACTCGTTTGTAGGCATTATTGATTTTTGTTTGCCGGTGGTCAACCATATATAAGATGGTCAAGGTGTCATTTTCAAACCTGGCTTTCACCACCCTATGAACCTGTCCCTCTATTTCAACTAAACCATCCAAACGTTCAAATTCGCTCCTCCCGGACTGATATGGTATTGCCAATGGAATTTTTTTTGACAGAAACTCAATGTTTTCTTCCATTTCATTATCCAGCCAAACCATTATCTTTTGATTGTATTTCTTGTCAGCAATCAGGACAAGTCCATAATATCCAAATATGCTAAGAAGCATTATCAGAAGAAGTGATATGGACGTAAGTTGCTTTAGCATAGCTAGAAAGGCCTTCTAGTTAGAATATTTTTCGGATAAATAAAAGTTTCCTGTCATTCTAAATAAAATTTTCTTATTTCATTTTTCACTGTTAATAAAAGTAAGGGGGGTCTTCCAATAACCAGACTTCACGGTTCGAGTCCAGTTCGGGATGTTCTGAAAACAACTGGTGGGGAAAAATTAATGTGATCTCCATGATTCTGAAACAAGGATCAAAGGAATTTGTAAGAAAGAGTAGAATTTTATCTAATAAAAAATGCGCTTTTTGTTCCACACGTGTGAAAATTATAACCGAATTCCCGGGGTCCCTGTTATCTTTGCACCATGGTAGAAGCCATAACTATTGCCAAAGATATCGAGGCCCTTGAAGCCCTGGACCCAAAGCAGTACATCATCATAAAAGGGGCCCGGGTAAACAACCTGAAAAACATCTCCCTGGCCATTCCAAGGAATAAAATGGTGGTGGTCACAGGCCTTTCAGGTTCGGGAAAAACTTCTTTGGCTTTTGACACACTTTTTGCAGAAGGGCAGCGCATGTATGTAGAAAGCCTGAGCAGCTATGCCCGACAGTTTCTGGGCAGAATGGAAAAGCCCGAGGTCGATTATATCCGGGGTGTCGCTCCAGCCATTGCTATAGAGCAAAAAGTAAACACCCGTAACCCCAGATCTACCGTAGGCACCACCACCGAAATTTACGATTACCTCAAACTCCTTTATGCGCGGATCGGCCAAACCTTTAGCCCAACCTTAGGACGCCTGGTCACAAAAGATACGGTAACAGATGTGGTCAATTATATGCAAGGCCTTGAAGAAGGCACCAGAATTACCATAGCAGCCCCCCTCACTACTATCAAGGACCGTAAGGTGATGGAAGAACTCAAAATTTTGCTAAGCAAAGGATATGCCCGGATGCTGGTGAATGACGCGGTAGTTGAAATAGAAAATTTAATCAACCAAAACACCATTCCCGAACGGGAATCATTAAAAATACTAATTGATCGGGTGGCTACTTTACCCAATGATGAAGATACGGCTTTTCGTATGGCTGATTCGGTGCAAACAGCATATTTTGAAGGGGATGGTACTTGTGAAATTCTCATCCAGGGTGGGGAAAAAAGAATTTTTTCGGAACGTTTTGAGGAAGATGGTATTCGATTCGAGGAGCCATCTATCCATTTTTTCAGCTTCAACAACCCCTATGGTGCATGCCGAACCTGTGAGGGGTTTGGTAAAATCCTTGGCATCGATGAAGACCTGGTAATCCCAGATAAAAGCCTCTCCGTTTATGAGGGTGCGATTGCACCCTACAGAGGTGAGACCATGAGGAAATGGTTGGAGCCCCTCCTCCGGCATGGCATTGAATTTGACTTTCCCATTCACAGGCCCTACAATGAACTGGATGATCATCACATTGACCAACTATGGAAAGGTCACCGGCCTTACAAAGGCTTAGATGCATTTTTCAAACACCTCGAAAGCAAGACGCATAAAATTCAATACAGGGTTATGCTTTCTAGATACAGAGGCCGTACCACATGCCCGGACTGCAAAGGGACAAGGCTCCGCAAAGATGCCTCCTATGTCAAAATAGATGGCTACTCCATCTCCGACCTGGTGCTGATGCCTCTGGATGATTTATCGTTGTTTTTTGATAAAATCAAATTAAATGACTTTGAACTAAAGGTAGCCGGAAGACTGCTTACAGAGATCCGAAGTCGGTTAGAATATTTGGAAAAAGTTGGCCTTGGCTATTTGACCTTAAACCGGCTCACCGCTACCTTATCGGGGGGAGAATTTCAGCGCATTAAACTAGCGACCTCCCTGGGAAGCGCCCTGGTAGGATCCATGTATATACTTGACGAGCCCAGCATCGGCCTCCATCCTCGTGATACCAACCGTCTGGTAGCTGTACTTCGAGGACTGCGGGACCTCGGCAATACAGTCATTATTGTAGAACATGAGGAGGCGGTCATGCGGGCGGCTGATCAGATCATCGATATTGGCCCTGATGCCGGTACCCATGGAGGGGCGGTGGTTTTTCAGGGTACTATTGATGACATGACCAATGATACCAATACCCATACCGCAAGATATTTATTGGGTACGGCAGAGGTGGCAGTACCCCAAAAGCGTAGAGCCTGGAAGGAATCCATCAGGATTATAGGTGCCCGGGAGCATAACCTGAAAAGTATTGATGTGGCTTTTCCCCTAGGTGTGATGACGGCCATCACCGGAGTGAGTGGGTCTGGTAAAAGTACTTTGGTCAGGGAGGTGCTGTATCCCGCGCTTTCAAGGACCCTTGGGACTTCCGCTGAGCCCTCCGGCAAATTCGATCAACTGGATGGTAGCTACAAGCTCATTTCTCAGGTGGAGATGATCGATCAAAACCCCATAGGAAAATCATCCCGATCTAACCCGGTAACCTATGTAAAGGCTTATGATGCCATTCGACAACTTTTTGCAGAATTGCCATTTTCCAGAAAAAAGGGATTCAAACCCGCCTTCTTTTCTTTCAATGTCGATGGCGGCCGATGTGAAGAATGCAGTGGGGAAGGCCAGATCAAAATCGAAATGCAGTTTATGGCTGATATCTTCCTCACCTGTGAGCATTGCAAAGGTACCCGGTTTAAGGAAGATATTTTAGAGGCCCGGTTTAAGGATAAAAACATTTCAGAAGTGCTGGACATGACGGTGGAAGAAAGTCTGGAGTTTTTCAAAGACAAGAATGCCATAATTAATAAACTTCAACCACTATTTGATGTTGGCCTGGGGTATGTAAGGCTTGGCCAATCTTCTAACTCTCTTAGCGGCGGTGAGGCCCAAAGGGTAAAGCTGGCCTCTTTCCTCAGCAAGGGGACCAAATCTTCTAAAGAGCACGTCCTTTTCATTTTTGATGAGCCCACTACCGGATTGCATTTTCACGATATTACCAGGCTTTTGGATGCGATCAATGCCCTGGTGGATCAGGGGCATTCCGCCATCATTATTGAGCACAATATGGAGGTGATAAAATCTGCCGACTGGGTAATCGATCTGGGTCCTGATGGAGGAGAAAAGGGAGGAAATATTTGTTTTGCAGGAACACCGGAGGATTTGGCACGTTTGAATAATAATCATACTGCAAAATACTTGAAGCCTAAGTTGGATTAAATCTCAAATGGATTATCTCTTGATTGTAGCAATCTGATTATATTGCCAATATCAATTAAATTTAATTCTTAATGATCTGTAATTAAATGAGCAACACAATTTTAGAAATGGTAAAAAAGCGCAACCCCGGTGAAAAGGAATTTCACCAGGCTGCCGAAGAAATTATTGAAACTGTAGCACCCGTATTTAAAAAACACCCCGAGTACGAGCATCTGAAAATCCTGGAACGTATGCTCGAACCCGAGCGGATGATTTCATTTCGCGTCACATGGGTCGATGACAAGGGCGAAGTACAGGTAAACCGAGGGTACCGGGTACAGATGAACAGTGCCATTGGTCCTTACAAGGGCGGGCTTCGCTTTCACCCTTCGGTCAATCCGAGTATTTTGAAATTTCTCGCCTTTGAGCAAATATTTAAAAATGCCTTAACTGGAATCCCTATGGGCGGTGGCAAGGGCGGCTCTGATTTTGACCCAAAGGGGAAATCTGATATGGAAATCATGCGGTTTTGTCAGGCCTTCATGATTGAACTACAAAAATACCTTGGTCACCGCACGGATGTCCCTGCCGGAGATATTGGGGTCGGAAGAAAAGAGATTGGATACATGTATGGCACCTATCGCCGGATCAATGACAATTATACCGGCGTACTTACCGGCAAAGGGATAGGATGGGGCGGCAGCCTGGTCCGTACTGAGGCTACCGGATACGGTCTCATTTATTTTGCTGAATCCATGCTGGAAGAGCTCAAAGAAACCATGAAGGATAAAATATGCCTGGTTTCCGGATCTGGTAATGTGGCTCAGCATGCTATAGAAAAAATAATCCAAATGGGTGGTAAGCCGATGACGGCATCCGATTCCTCTGGGTATATTTTTGATGAGAAAGGCATCAGCCAGGAAAAACTGGAATTCATCAAGGACTTGAAAAATAATCGCAGAGGCAGAATCAGTGAATATGCTGATCAATATAAATCAGCCACATACACAGATGCCAAGGAAGATGATGACCATAACCCGCTCTGGAATCACAAAGCTGACTGTGCCTTTCCATGTGCTACTCAAAATGAGATCAATAAAAAAGATGCCCAAAATTTAGTGAAAAATGGCATAAAAATCCTGGCCGAAGGGGCCAATATGCCTACCACACCGGATGCCATTGATGTCCTGCACCAAAACGGCATTCCCTTTGCCCCGGGCAAAGCAGCCAATGCCGGAGGAGTAGCCACTTCAGGGTTGGAAATGACTCAAAATTATGGAGGAATGTACTGGTCGCATGAAGAGGTAGATCGCCGTCTGAACGGCATCATGAAAAACATTCACGAAAACTGCCTCGCCGCAGCAAAAGAATACGGTCAAGAAGGAAATTACCTGGCTGGAGCTAATATAGCGGGATTTTTAAATGTGGCCTTTGCCATGAAAGAGCAAGGCATTATCTAAACAAAAACCATGGTAAGAAAAAAAATTGTAGCTGGAAACTGGAAAATGAATCATACCCTTGCAGAGGGTGAAAAGCTAACTTCCGAAATCGTCAACATGGTCGCTGACGAGGTGCATAATGGTGCCCAGGTAGTATTGGCCGTACCCTATCTGCACATCCCCGGCACAGCCAGGCTACTTAAAGGTGCTGATGGTATCGCTCTTGGTGCTCAAAATTGCCACGAGGAAGAATCGGGGGCTTTTACTGGAGAGATTTCCGCAGGCATGCTTAGGTCAGCGGCCGTAGAATATGTTATTTTGGGCCATAGTGAAAGAAGGGCATATTTTGGTGAGAAAGATGTCTTGATCTCTAAAAAGGTAGATATCGCCTTAAAGGAAGGTCTTATTCCAATTTATTGCTGTGGCGAAACCCTGGACATCCGCGATCAGGGCAACCACCTTGATTTTGTAGCAAAACAAATATCTGAGGCGCTATTTCACCTGGATGCAAAAACGATCTCTGGCATTGTAATTGCCTATGAGCCGGTATGGGCGATTGGTACTGGCCGCACAGCGAGTCCGAACCAAGCCCAGGAGATGCACGAATATCTCCGTAAACATCTGGCAGGTAAATATGGAAAGGATGCCGCCGATTCTATTACCATTTTATATGGAGGGAGTTGTAAACCTGACAATGCTGCCGAAATCTTTTCCGGTCCTGATGTAGACGGTGGCCTGATTGGTGGTGCTTCCCTGAAGTCAAGAGACTTTGTGGATATTATTAAAGCTTTATGATGCGAATATTGATTTTTTGCGGATTGTTAGTTTTCGGATCCATGGCTGGTAAGGCCCCGGAAAATAAATACTATTGCAATCTCTTTGGTGCTGTCTATATTGAAGATAAGCAGGGCTTTGCAGACTTCCTTGTTTACGAAGAAACAAGCGAAGCATTTGCTGATTTAGCAGTATATGAGCAGGACAATCAGCTATTCGCAAACAAGTCAGGCTTATGGTACTTCACCGAAAATAGGGCTTTCGCTGATTTTTCAGTTTTTTTTGTGGAGTCCAAAGGTCATTCGGATTTCAGCATTTACTTCATAAGCAATGAAAGCTTTGCTGGTTGCCAATAATGGACTTTATCCAAATCAATGTCAATTGTCCCGGGGAGGCTCGTGATATTCTCATCGCAGAGTTAAGTCTATTCCCCTTCGATAATTTCCTTGAAAATGAAACTGGCTTCATCACCAGTTGTGAAAATGAGGCCTTTGATGAAGCGGGTATAAAGGAAATTTTTTCCAGATACACCCTTTTTCCAGACCTTTCATTCCATTGGGAAAGCGTAGAAAAAATTAATTGGAATATCGCCTGGGAAGCACATTATCCCCCTGTGGTGATTGACGAAAAATGTATGATCAGGGCGGCCTTCCACAAACCAGATCCTGAAATGGCACTTGACCTGGTGATTACCCCCCGGATGTCATTCGGCACCGGCCACCACCCTACCACCTATTTGATGGTCAAGTATTTAATGACCCTGAATTTTTTAGGAAAAACGGTGCTGGATGCCGGATGTGGCACTGCTATCCTCGCCATTGCAGCAGAAAAGTTAGGCGCTGAAAAGGTCCTGGCTTATGATATTGATGAATGGAGCGTCAGCAATGGTTTGGATAATATTCAGGTAAATCATTGCACCAAAATTTCCATAGAGCAGGGTACCATTGCTGAGGTCAATCCATCAGGGCCCTTTCATATCATTCTGGCCAACATCAATAAAAACGTGCTCCTGGATGAACTGCTTCATTATGCCCGGGTATTGAAACAAGGGGGCTTGTTGGTTCTGAGTGGATTTTATGTTGAGGATAGTCCCGACCTGGAAGAGGCTGCCTCAAAATACTCACTATCTAAAGTTTATCTTGACACGCGGGATTCCTGGGCCATAATGGGGTTCATCAAAAACTGACTTTTTTACCCCTAATTCTTGTTCTGTCTTACTCTGACCCTTAATAAAATCTGATTTTGGACGTTTTCGCTTATATTTGGAAATTACTTGGGCTGTATAAGTTTTGAAAAGCATTAAATACCATATCATCATCACCCTGTTATTATTGACAGGACATCTGAATGCACAGGTAAACCTACCCTCTGATCCCCCCGAATTTGGGCGGGTAATGGACAGCCTTATTTTAGCTACGGGGAAAGAGGGCGCTTCAGTGACGGCCACTCGCTTTCAGCAGGCCTGGTCTAAGCTCAATGGCACCAGTCAGGATCTTACCATTCAGACTACCAGGGCCATGCTTTCAAAAGGCTACCGCATAAATCCACAAGTGGAGCTGTTTATAAATACTCTTGCTGATGGCGTGATCATCAAAGGAATGGATCAATCCCAGGCCGAAACTTTCCTGGAAGTAACTGGCAACGTAGTACGCGATTACGACGGGAGGAGTTTAAATCAATTTTTCCGGGCATCCCAGCAATTCTTTAATGCGGGGCTGCTCCAATCTGATAAGACTTACCGACTTTATGCCTCCGGCAGTGAATTTAAATTCGAATATGATGGTGACCCGGCCACCCTTGCATTGCTCGAGGCTGAAACCTGGGATGATGACCCAGTGGATGATGATGGTCTTTGGGGCAATGACAATATGGAAGACGATGACTGGGACGATTGGAATGATGACCCCTGGGGTGAAGAGGAGTGGAAGGATGAGCCTGAAGATACCCCTACTGAACTATACCTGCCCCCGGTGCCAGGTAAAGCCCTGAAAGGGCCGGTGATCAGTTTTGAAAAAACGAATCTGACCTTTGCCACCCGGTATGATTCCGTATCACTTACCAATACCGCTGGAAGATTCAGCATTCTGGAGCGCGTTTTTGCAGGTGAGGGTGGGCAGTTCAATTGGGGCCTTGCCGGCCTTGACCCCAGTAAGGTGTATGCACTTTTAGGCACTTATGATTTTGATACCCGGGTACCAAGAATACAAGCCGAACAGGCCAATATCCATCATGCAGACATGCTGGACCATCCGACTTTGGGGTATTTTGAGTTTAGCAGTGTGTACCATGATAGCCTTAAGTCTCCGGTGTATCCAAGATTTACCTCTTATCAAGGCAATATTCGGGTGAGGAATATCGGACATGAGGGAATGATCTATCGTGGCGGCTTTTCGTTAAAAGGGGCGCAATTTCAGGGCAGGTCTACAATGGAGGAGACCTCCACCATTGAGGTATTTGACCGCTCCACCAAAAAATTTATCGTAAGAGCACCCCGGTTTTATTTCGCTGATTCTACGGTGCGATCTGATCGGGCATCCATCGTCATATTGCAAGGCAATGACTCCATTGCCCACCATACGGTAAGATTCCGGTATGATATGAATAATAAGCATCTAACGTTGATCCAGCATGATGGAATATACCGGAACACCCCGTATTTTTCAACATTTTTTAATATGGATTTTACAGCGGATATGATTCGCTGGGATTTAGATTCAGACAGTCTGGATATTTCCATCATGACGGCGCGGCACCGGCTTCCGGCAATTTTTGCTTCCAGAGACCTGTTTGATGAGCGCGACTACAAGCGGCTTTCCGGAATTAATAATTTCAATCCCCTAACCATGGTGGTGCATTTTGCCCGAAAAAGTTATACCGATATTTTTGGGTTGTCTGATCTGGTTTCCTACTACAACAATCGGTTTGACCGCCAAACGCTTTCAGCCTCCATGGGATTTCTTCACCAGAATAATCTAATTGAGTATGATCCCCTCTCCGCTACCATAAGGGTGTTGCCAAAGGGATTTCATATGGTGGATGCTGCCCGTGAGGAAAAGGATTTTGACAATATCATCTTTAAATCCATCATAGAAAATCAGCCTAATGCAACGGTTAATTTTAAGGAGCGGTACATGAAAGTGCGGGGCATAGAAGGATTTGTGCTGAATAAATCACATGATGTTAGAGTGGTGCCCAAAAATGGGGAAATAACCCTCCTGCAAAACCGTGATTTTAATTTTGATGGTACCGTGTATTCCGGCAATTTTGAGTACATCGGCCGCAATTTTACCTTTGATTACAATAATTACCTCATCAATCTCAATCAAATTGATTCCATCCGTTTTTATGTGAAGGATGAAGATAGTCGTGGTTCCAGAAACAGTCGGGTAGACAATGCCCTTATGGGGGTAGATTCTCTCACGGCGGCTCAGGCGGGGGTGAGCGGCCTTGGTGATACCAAGGGTACCCTATATATTGATCGCGAAAATAATAAATCCGGAAAAGAGTCTTTGCCTAATTATCCCCGGTTTGATTCACAATCCAGCTCTGTGGTATATTTTGATAAAGAAAATGTCCTAAATGGCGCTTATGACCGGTCTATGTTTTTCCTGATACCGCCTTATGAAATGGACAGCCTTGACAATAGCGATCCTGCCACTATAGGCTATGAGGGTCGGTTTGTTTCAAGTGGTATGTTTCCAATATTCGAGGAGCGTCTTAAAATCCAACCTGACTTTTCCCTTGGATTTGAACATAGTATACCTGAAAATGGCTACCGACTTTATGAGGGCAATGGCCGGCTTTACAACAAACTAACTCTAAATAAAAAGGGCCTGAGAGGAAATGGAAGGATTGATTTCCTCAGCACTTCCCTGGAGTCGGATGATTTCATTTTCTATCCGGACTCGGTGACTGGTATTGGAAACTACGCCGAAATAAAACAAGAAGAGCATCAGGGTATTTTATTTCCACAGGCCACCCTCACCAATTACACCATGAAATGGCTACCCAAAAAAGATAGCCTTTACCTCTCCAATACCGATGAGCCTTTTCAATTTTATAATGGATCGGCTTCTCTCGATGGTACCGCCACTATTTCCAACCATGGTGTGTATGGTTCAGGCCTACTGGTAACCAGAGGCTCCATAGCAGAGTCTGATCAATTGTCATTCCGGCATGATCAGTACAGTGCTCGCCATGCGGAGTTTTCAGTTCCTTCAGATATTGAAGGGAAACCCATCCTTTCCGGTAGTGATGTGAGGGTAAATTTTGACCTGGGACGCAACCAGGCTCTAGTGAGTCCTGAAATCCAGGGTGCAGCCGCTATTGAATTTCCTTATGCTCAATTCAAAACCTCTATCACTGAAGCGCGTTGGGATCTGGACCTGCAAACCATCACCATGACCAAGCCGGATTATGTACCCATAGAAAAGTCAGTCTTCTACACCACCCGTGAGGATCTGGACTCGCTTTACTTTAATGCATCAGAAGGTGTTTATGATATAAAAACCCGGCAGCTAAAAGTAAGCGGGATCCCCTATATCACTGTTGCTGATGCTAAAATCACCCCTGAAAACAATGAAGTGCTTATTTTGGAAAACTCCAGAATTGGCCAACTCAAAAACACCGTCATCGTTCTGGATACACTCAATGAGTATCACAGGATATTCGATGGGGTGGTGACCATTAT
Source organism: Cyclobacteriaceae bacterium (assembly GCA_041749015.1). Taxonomy (GTDB): domain Bacteria; phylum Bacteroidota; class Bacteroidia; order Cytophagales; family Cyclobacteriaceae; genus JBGTCD01. Next base: position 8,916 of record JBGTCD010000087.1, on the reverse strand, counting down.
TTCGAGAAATGAATTTATCGGATATGGCACTTATGAGTTTATCAATGCGGTAAAAGATACTTTCAATATTAAGCTTGAAAATTTCCGTTTGGAGGAATTTGAAGCTTCCGCCAGGAAAAAGGGCGCGAAGGAATTGCATACCGTTGCTGATGGTCGCATAGCAGAAAAGGATAGGGTGCTTTTATCACCTGGGATGTATTACCGGGGAGATGTAAAAATGTATGCCCACAAACCAGCCCTGGAGTTGGATGGCTTAGTAAAGCTTGATTTAAAGAAAATTCCAAATTATGATACCTGGATTCGCTATAAGAGTGGGGGCGAGCAAAAAGAGATCGTCTTTGATTTTGATAATAGCCTTACCGAGGAGGGCCGCAGACTGGAGGCAGGACTTCATTTTACCGGTCTCGAAAATGAATTGTACAGTACCTTCGTCACGCCAAAAAGAGGGCTTGATGATGATGATTTTTTCAGGCCGGGCGGAAACTTATATTATAGGCAACGTACTGGAGATTATGTTATAGAAAGCCCAACCAGGGCTGCTGGTACCACCTTTTCGGGTAAAGTATACACCTATAATGAAAATACCTCCGATATAAGGTTTGAAGGACCCGTTAAGTTTTTTCCTGATAGCAAAGACTTCAGCATATTGGCCGGTGTCTTAGGCAATGGCAACCTCGAGAGGAATGAATTTTACATGAATGCGCTGCTGGCTATTGACATGAATATCCCCTCTCCGATCATTGATTTAATTGGCACCTCTTTACCGGAAGCAGTTGAATATCTGGGACTAAAAAGTGGGTTTGGTGATCCTACCGATTTGCTTTACAAGTTGGGTGAAATTATCGGGGAGCGCGCTACCAAGGACTACGACGAAAGGTCCTTGCAAGGATTTATGCCTTTGGCGGGATTTACCCGGGAGCTATCCCGTCCTTTGGTTTTTTCCAATGTTAATCTATATTGGTCCAATGAGGAACAGGCTTTTTATAGTCAGGGTGCTTTAGGCCTATCAAATACCGGACGCCATAACGTAAATGCCGCTTTGGAGGGATTTATGGAAATAAAAAGAACCCTTGAAGGGGGCTTAACCTTTAATGTGTTTTTTAAGGCTTCGCCCAATAGCTGGTATTACTTCGGGCTTCAGGATAATACCCTGTTAATTTATTCCTCAGATGAGGACTTGAATAGTTATGTCACCAACCGTACCAATATGGGGAAGGCTAAAATTGGTGAATTAGTGTATGCACCAGGTGACAGAACTGAGGTTTTGGAATTTATTACTAAATTTAGGGCGAAGTACTATAATGTGCACGATGAATATTTCCTGGATGCCCCGGCCAATATAATTGAAATTGAAAGAATAGGCGAAGATCCGCTCCCAGACCTGGATGATGATGGATTTGGTGATGAAGATGATGATGATGGATTTTAAAAATCAAAAAAGTTTATGGTATTAGAACTAGCCGTAGGTATAGCTATTGCATTTATTATTGGCTCCATTCCCTCTGCAGTGTGGATTGGCAAAGCCTTGTACCAGATTGATGTAAGAGAACACGGCAGCGGCAACCCCGGGGCCACCAATACTTTCAGGGTATTGGGTAAAAGAGCCGGGACCCTGGTAATGCTCAGCGATATTATCAAAGGGCTGATCGTAACACTAATTGCCCTGGCCCTGGTAAGAAAAGGAATACTTCCTGAAAATAACCTGGTCGTGATACAGCTGGTATTTGGGCTCACCGCGGTGATGGGCCATATTTTTTCAATATTTATTAACTTCAAAGGGGGTAAAGGAGTAGCCACTCTGCTGGGCATGATGCTGGGCATACATCCGGAGGCAGCCCTCGCAAGCGCAGGGGTTTTCCTGGTGATTCTTATCTTCTCCAAATATGTTTCTCTTGGGTCCATCCTGGGGGTGCTTTCTTTTCCGCTATTTCTTTTGCTCGTGCCTCGATTCCGTATGGGCGAACCTATTCTTTTAATTTTTGCATTTTTGCTGGTTGTTCTGGTAGTCTGGACGCATCATAAAAACATTCGCCGGATCATTGACGGCAATGAGCGCAAAACTTATTTAATTCGAAAGAAGTAAAAAGGATGCCTCACCCTTAATGGCCTTCTTTCACCGGTTTTACTCCGGTTTCTTACCTTTCATATAAAAAATTTTAAAATTTCTGAACAACCCGTTTTGTTTAATGTTTTTTTGAAAAACTTAAACGAACTATGGACACTTTAATACTCGCAGACATCGTGAGAATCCCAAAGGATGATCCGGTGGCATTTACATTCTTTACAGGATATATGGCAATGCTGGCAGCAGCTGTATTTTTCCTGGTTGAAAGGTCTTCCGTTGATGGTAAATGGAAGACTTCTTTATTGGTTTCCGGTCTAATCACCGGAATTGCCGCGGTACATTACTTTTACATGCGTGATTACTATGCGGCTACTGGGGAAAACCCAACTGTACTGCGCTATATTGACTGGACTCTGACTGTGCCGTTGATGTGTGTAGAGTTTTACCTTTTGCTCAAACCAGCTGGAGCGAAACTTTCATTTATGTGGAAGTTAATCCTGGCCTCCGTTTGGATGTTGGTAGCAGGGTATATCGGTGAGGCATTTACCGATGGTTCTACTGCACACTCCGTATTATGGGGGGCAATTTCCACCTTAGGATATGCTTACATCGTTTATGCAGCATGGTTTGGTGAAGCCAAAAAGTTAGCAGATGCTTCAAATTCTGAAACCGTGAAAACCGGTATCAGAGCCTTGGCCTGGTTTGTATTATTAGGATGGGCCATCTACCCGATCGGTTACATGGCAATGCCTGGAGGTTGGTTAGGTCCAGACGGTGCAGGTTTGCTTCAGGTTAGGGATATGGATTTGATTTATAACCTTGGAGATGCCATCAATAAAATAGGTTTTGGTTTAGTAGTCTATTACATCGCTGTAACAGAAACGGCTAAAGCAAAAGTTAAAATTTAATCTATAAACTAATTAAATGCCGGACTTGTGCCGGCATTTTTTTTTCTATGAAGAACGAACCGTTTTATAAAGAGACCACCATCTTATTTGAAAGTGTAAGCAAGCACGATTTTGATACACTTGCTGCGCTGTGCGATGATGATTTTGGTATTGTGGACTTAGACGAAGAAGGAAAGAATGTCATTATTGAAGACCGGCAAGGCTGGGAAAATTGGTTTAAGACCCTATTCAGCAGGCTTAAAGGTGGAAATGCCCGCACTTATACGGATATCTTAAAATATAAGGCTTTAAAAGAAAATAATCTGGGCTACTCTGTGGTAAATTTTGACCAGCATCTAATAGCCAACGGGCAGCACCTGGTTTTTAATTGTGTTACCACCATCATTTGGAAAAATACTGACCGGGGCTGGAAAGAATCAAGATGGCATTGCTCCCTGATTCAAGTCAGGCCTTTTGAGATAGATGCCTGATAGATTTTTGGAGGTTAATCAGGAAGGGGTTAATTTTGATTATTATTAAACCCCTCTTTTCTTTAAATCATGAAAGATTATATTGAATCCCACCGGGAAGAATTTATCAATGAACTGATAGAACTTCTGAAAATCCCTTCTGTAAGTGCCGACAAGCAATATCGGGACCATGTATTCCGTGCTGCTGAATTTATTAAAGACCGCATTATCGAGGCCGGAGCAGACCATGCAGAAATATGCCCTACCGCAGGATATCCCATAGTGTATGGTGAAAAAATAATTAATCCAGCATTACCCACTATTCTGGTTTACGGCCATTACGACGTACAGCCACCTGATCCACTTGATCTGTGGGACAGCCCGCCTTTTGAGCCGGTAATTAAGGATGGTAAAATTTACGCCAGGGGTGCTTGTGATGACAAAGGGCAGATGTACATGCACATTAAAGCCTTTCAGACCATGGCCGAAACCGGAAACCTTGCTTGCAATGTAAAATTTATGATCGAGGGAGAGGAAGAGGTCGGATCTGATAACCTAGGAATTTTTGTAACGGCAAATAAGGAAAAATTGGCTGCTGATGTCATTCTGATTTCCGATACCTCCATGATTAGTCTTGACCAGCCATCAATTACCGTGGGTCTGAGAGGATTAAGCTATATGGAAGTAGAAGTTACCGGACCGAGCCGTGACCTCCATTCAGGAGTTTATGGTGGTGCGGTTGCCAATCCCATCAACATCCTTTGCAAAATGATTGCCTCTCTTCAGGACGAAGACAAAAAAATTACCATTCCAGGATTTTATGACAAGGTAAGAGCCTTAAGCCCAGAGGAGAGGAAAGCGATGAATGCCGCCCCTTTTAATCTTGATGATTATAAGAAAGATCTTAAAATTGATGCCGTAGAGGGAGAATCAGGCTATACTACCCTGGAGCGGACTGGAATCCGGCCCACCCTTGACGTGAATGGCATTTGGGGCGGGTACACCGGTGAAGGTGCCAAAACGGTGTTGCCTTCCAAGGCCTATGCCAAAATATCCATGCGCCTGGTCCCAGACCAGAGCAGCAAGGAGATCACTGAATTGTTTACCAGGCATTTTAAGTCTTTGGCTCCTGATTCAGTGAAGGTAAAAGTGACGCCACATCATGGCGGGGAGCCCGCTATGACGCCTACAGATTCACCAGCTTATGCCGCAGCCTCAAAAGCATTTGAAACGGTATGGGGTAAAAAGCCAATCCCAACCCGGGATGGCGGCAGCATTCCTATTGTAGCCTTGTTTAAGGATGAGCTTGGTCTGGATTCATTGTTGATGGGATTTGGGCTCGACTCTGACGCCATCCATTCACCTAACGAACATTACGGGATTTATAATTTTATCAAAGGAATCGAAACAATCGCTGTTTTCCATAAGCATTTTGCCCAAACCAAAAAATAAGGCGGGCCTGAAAAATCAGGCCCACCTCGTTCCAAACCACCAAACAAACTTATCCTTTACTCATCATAAGTGATGGTATATCCTCTGATGCCGTGCTCATGGCTATCAAGTCCTTTACGTTCATGATCCTCTGAAACTCTGAGACCAATCGATTTATGAATAACCAAAAATATAAGCATTGCTGATCCAAATGCTGCAGCCCCACATACCACAACCCCTATAAATTGATTGACAAACTGTTCCCAACCGGCCATTGCTCCAAACATTCCCACCGCCAGAGTGCCGAAAATGCCACATGTTAGATGAACGGAAATAGCACCCACGCAATCATCCAGCTTGAGTTTATCAAGAAAAATAGCTGAAAGGACTACCAAATTGCCAGAAATAAAGCCGATCAATAGCGAAATTGCAGGAGTCATTAGATCCGCACCGGCAGTAATCCCTACCAATCCTGCCAAAATACCGTTGAGCACCATGCCCAAATCAAGTCTTTTAAAGACAAAAAATCCCATGAGATATCCGCCTATTGCACCAGAGGCTGCTGCTAGTGAAGTGTTAACCAATACTAGCGAGGTGACTCCCGGATCAGCAGAAAGCACCGACCCCCCATTAAATCCAAACCAGCCAAACCAAAGAAGGAATACCCCAATAGTAGCCAGAGGCACACTTGATCCAGGCTTATCTACTACTTTACCGTTAACATACTTTCCAATTCTTGGGCCTAATATGATGATTCCTGCCAAAGCGCCCCATCCTCCTACGGAGTGCACCAGGGTGGAGCCTGCAAAATCATAAAATCCCAATGCTTCAAGGGCGCCCTCACCCCATTGCCAACTTCCGATTATCGGGTAAACAAGCCCTACAAAAATTATGGTAAACAGCAGGTATCCGGAAATCTTTATTCTTTCGGCAACAGCCCCTGATACTATTGTGGCGGCAGTAGCTGCAAACATCCCCTGAAACAGGAAGTCTGTCCAGTAAGTATAGCCTTCATTATAATCCAGGCCCATGTCGGAGGAAAGAAAAAATCCGCTGAAATCCAGCCATCCTGGTCCATCAGCAAATTCCGGATACATTAAATTAAAGCCCACGATCGTATATGAGATCAGACCTATGGCAGGCGTCAAGGTATTTTTGAATAATATATTTACGGTGTTTTTAGCCTGGGTAAATCCAGATTCTACGCAAGCAAAACCGAGATGCATGATAAAGACCAGGGCGATGCAGAGCATCATCCAAAGATTATTCACTGTTAACATCGGACCCTCTGCATCGGTCCATCCAAGGGCAGCATTGGATTCCACAATAGCATCTTTGACCCTAATGGCCCAATCCATGGCAGGGCCTGGGATTAGATAATCGATTAAGTTCATTAGCAAAAGATTTAGGTTAAAATCTAACCCAAAAATAATGTGAATTATGTAAAACCTAAATTTTTTGCCTAAAATTTAATGCTAAAAAGAGTAATATTTTGAAGTAATTTAAATTTTTGCCTCTGATATAGATTCAGAAATCGATTGCACAAGATATTAAACCACTAATTATTTGTCCTATTTATTTGAACAGCAATTCAGCAAAGAGAATGTATACGCCCATGATAAAAATAAAATATCCAAAGGCAGGCTTCAGGCGTTCTCCAGAGATTTTTTTGGAAATGGCAATCCCAATGAATATGCCAGATATGGCAATCGCTGTAAATGGTAATAATAAATCCCAATTGATGGCGTAGTTTGCCAAATCTCCTGTAAAACCAATCAAGGATTTTACTGAAATGATCATCAAAGAGGTGCCTATGGCCACTTTCATTGGCATTTGAGTCAGGAGCACCAGGGCCGGTATGATTAAGAACCCACCTCCGGCACCTACTAAGCCTGTCAGGCCTCCTACTACTAAACCCTCCACTATTATAAGCGGATATTTTATCGTTTTTGATACAGGCTTCGATGATGGTGCAAGGTTGGTTCTGCGAATCATGGAATATGCAGCAGCCACCATCAATATGGCAAAGAGCACCATTATGGCCATATCCAATGAAATCGTTCTGACCGAGTTCGAATAAACAGGGTCGGGCAGGGCAGGTATGAGAAATTTCCTGGTCAGGAAAACCGCCACAATAGAAGGCGCCCCAAAGAAAAAACCCGTTTTAATATCAATTAACCTCAGGCGGTGGTACCGCCATGCCCCGGTTAAGGCAGCACAGCCCACAATAAAAAGGGAATATCCTGTCGACTCTACAGTACCTACACCGAATAAATACACTAAGACGGGTACTGTTAGTATGGAGCCTCCACCACCAATAAGCCCCAGAGAGATCCCTATCAGTATGGCGGCTATGTATCCTAAAACTTCCATTTTGATATCAATAATACCATCAATATCAAATTTAACATAATTAAATAATGGTCATCGATGCTTTAGGAGCAAAATTGAATAGTGAAAAGCCGGAGTGTAGAGATTTTTTAATGATCTTAAATTCGCTTTAAAGTGCTTATATATACCGGATGGGGCTATTTAAATCAGATTTAATCAACTAAAATCATTTTTTGGAGGAAAGTTTGCCACCATCCTTGCCGCCATTTAAAGATTCGGCCCTTAGCCAAATGAAGTTGACCACATTTCAATAATCAGCAACAATGAAAAAAGTCTACTTTTGAATTGTTCTAATAATGGGAAGCTTATACACAGCCATCATTTCATACAGAATGTTGGTTGTAGTTCCTATTCTCTTATTCGGTTCTTCAAGTCCATTCTTTCGTGAAGTATTCTAATCACTTCAACTTCAATTTCTGAAATCAAATGATAAAATATAATGTGCTTCCCAACTTTCAGACCGAGCAAGTTTCTGCTTATTCCAAAGTATTCTTTTCCAATTTCAGGATTTTCTCCAATTCCTTTACAAGCAAATTTGATTGTCGCATAATATTTATCGGCTTGATTTTCCGACCATTTTTTGAAGGTATAATCCCAAATGTCATTCAAGTCATCAATGGCTTCTTGTCTCAATATAACTTTAGCCATTATTTCTTTTTTGGGCTTTTAACCTTTCAAGATTTTCATCAAAATCAAAGTTTTCAACTCTCGGACTATTCAGTCCTTCTTGTATTGCATTTTTCAGAGCAATTACCTTACTTTCTTCATTTTCCAAGAGTCGAAGTCCCGCTCTGATTACCTCGCTGACATTCTGGTATCTGCCTGCTGATACTTGAGTCTGAACAAATTGTTCGAAATAATTCCCAAGCGATATGGATGTATTTTTACTCATCTGTCTATTCTTTATTTTTCAAAAGTACCAAAAATTGGTATAGCCTCCAAATTACACCCAACGTTGGTGTTTGCGCAGTGGTGCGCTTTCGAAGCCGCGTCCTGTCCCACGAAAACGATAGCGTTGAACGAAGATAAAACTTTAAACCAACTCGTCACGGCACCATTGCAGAAACATTTTGTTGGGCGCTGGCGATTTCTTTTCCCGTTGTCAAGTAGATCCGAAGTCAAGCATAAAAGTTCCGCGACATTCTCCACGAAGCACATCATTCAAAAGCCCGATGTCCGATAACAAAAAAATCTGACAAATAGAAATGTTTCCAAAGTCCAACGTTATATTTTGCGGCGAAACACAAATTTTTCACATACACGAAATACATTTAAGTTTGTTGAATAGGTAATGAAATATTTCTCAGCCTTTGCAAATCTGTCCAATTGCGTGGATAGCGAACGATCTTAATGACTTTTGCCTAAAGGAAAAAATTGTCTATTCAATTTACTTGGCTATTGTGTGACTTTCAAAAAAAAAGAAGGAGTCCCTTGGGAACTCCATCTTGATGTCCTTTTTATTAATGGTTGTTAGAATTTATATGCTGCAATGGCTCCCGCTCCAACAGAATAGAAAACCATTCCGGTTACACCATCCATTGTATAGTTAGGCGTAGTATCCTTGCCTAAATCTATGGTTCCTTCGCTTGCACCGGTTGTTTTATTTATCTTCATCAACACATTGCTTTTGTCTTGTCTGGCAAGTACCACAACATAGTTGTCAGCATTCTGA